>JACOZN010000017.1 GCA_016181305.1 Candidatus Woesearchaeota archaeon | reverse complement strand
AGTAGCAATTGCAGTTCCTCCTGCAAAGCTGTAATTCAGCTTAGTTAATACACCGCTCACATTATAAGTCCAATTGGCGCTCAGCAAACCAACATCATCCGTTATATTTCCAGTAAAGTTAATAACATCATTTACAAGTGGATTGGTGTTGTTAATAGATGTGTTAACAACAGGGAATGTCGTGTCTGGCGTTGTTGCGACTGTAATTATTGTATCATTTGTTCTAACATTGCCATTAGTGTCATTAACCCTTGCAGTGAAGTTAATGACACAGCCTGCAGCGCAGCTTATAGTTATATTTTGGCTGAATTGGGCACTAGTTCCAGATAAGCTGAAGTTGAAATACCTTACAAACCCAGTGTCATTAACTATTACCTGTCCAACGCTTAATCCTATCCTGTCTGTTGCATTTGCACTCAGATTGATAATATCGCTCTGGAGTATGCCTGTCAATGACTTATTTAGGCTCGTATTCACCACAGGAGCAGTTGTATCCAAGCCCAGGCTTACATTAACGAGCCTGCTTCGGTTGACTTCTGCGCTTGTGAAATTTCTTTCGTAACCGGTAAGATTGATTGTTATGTTGTATGGAGTAAAGCATGTTATATTTATATTATTTATGCCAACGCAAGTATCGCCTGCTGCAAACGGAACGCTTCCGTTCTGGATGTACTCGGCAACTGTCTGCGGAGAAATGCTACCAGTCGCATCAGTATTGCCTGTAAATACATTGACGTTGAAGGAATCATTAATAACAACTTCAGCCCCCTGCAGCGCTGTATTGTCGTTTTTTGTTACATTCACAGCAAGGAACCATCTGACTGTCATGTTGTTCTTCTCAACAGGAACAGAAAGACTTCTTGGCACAAACTCAACCCTTGACTTGTTGAATGAAACATTTGTGAACGTGATGTCAGTCGCATTTGCAGTCAGAACAATGTCTTGGTAATTTGATGCACAACCTGAAGTGCATGGAACGATTGTGTCGTTGGTGAAGGTGTTGAATCTTGTTGTTTGTGCAGCTGTTTGCCCGCTTCCGTTAACTAAAATCCCGATAGCCAGTGAAGAAATCGAGTTCCTGTAGAAAGTATTGTTATTAACTCTATTTAACAAATAAATTCCATAAGAGCCTGTCATGTTTTTTGTTGTTATATTGTTGTCATAGATTGTGTTGTTGAAAACATTGCTATTTAGATAAATTCCATAACTGCTTGTGTTGTATGTTGTTATGTTGTTGCTGTAAACGGAATTATTATAGCCACTTAAAAGCATCCCATACCCACTACTGCCCTTGGTTGTTATTACATTCCCATAAACGGAATTATTATAGCCACTTAAATCCATTCCATATCCAGTACTACCGGTGGTTGTTATTACATTCCCATAAAAGGAATTGTTATAAATAGTTGTAGCCATGGAAATGCCGGATGAAGTGCCACCCCTTGTCGTTATGTTGTTGCCATAGATATTGTTGCTGAATACATTTGCATTTAAAACAATTCCATAGGCAGTGCCACCCCTTGTCGTTATGTTATTGTTGTAGATACTGTTGGCGTAAATAGCTGTATTAAACAGCCTTATGCCGCTTCCGCTGTTCCCGTTAGTGGTTATTACATTATCATGTATATTGTTGCTGTAAGCCGTTGACTGCAAGTTTACTCCATAAGCATTAGAATTGCCTGTGGTTGTTATTGTGTTACCATAAATTTCGTTGTTAAAAGTGCTTGAAAATAAGTATACGCCAATCTCAATGCTAGTTATATTATTCCCGTAAACCGAATTGTTATAAACATTTGAATTTAGGTAAACTGCATAGGCGCTGCTGCCGCTGGTGTTTATGTTATTCCCGTAAACCGAATTGTTATAAACATTTGAATTTAGGTAAACCCCTATGCCAAAGCTTCCGCTGATGTATACCAGATTATTACCATAAACGGAATTGTTATAGGCTCCTGAAAACAAATAAACATCATAACCTTGGCTCCCAATAGTTGTTATCGTATTATTAAACACATTATTATTAATGACGTTATTAAATATATAAACCCCATAAGCATTTGAATTATCAGCAGCCAAATCAGCCTGCACAATATTGCAGCTCCTTATCGTTGAATAATTATAGCCTGAGATATTTACTCCATACCCAACAACAGATTGAGAGTAGTTAATCTCAAATCCATGGCAGTCTAAACCAACATTGTTGGCCAGCACATAGAAGCAAGTCCCTCCGGAGTTTGCATCCTGCGTCAAGCTGTAGTTTGTATTTGCCGTGTCAAGATTTGTGCAATTAGTAATCTCTTTTTCAGGAGTTACACTTACAATAGTATCATTTGTCCTGAAGTTATTGCTTGTGTCATTAGCCCTTGCTGTGAAGTTAATGATGCAATTCGAGCAGCTTACACTTATGTTCTGGCTGAACTGGGCAGTTGTTGCACCCCCAAGGCTAAAGTTAAAGTACCTCACAAATCCAGTATCATTCACAATGATCTGCCCAAAGCTTAACCCTGTTTCGTCAGTTGTATTGGCTGTCAGGTTAATGATATCGTTAAACTCGATCAATTGCAGGGATTTGTTCAAAGTGGCATTCACTATTGGCGCAGTTGTGTCCAGAATAGCAGTAATGCCCAAGCTTACATTCACCAGCTTGCTCCTGTTGACATCCACGCTTGTAAAGTTGCTGTCGTAGCCTGTGATATTAACCGTTATATTCATAGGAGTAAAGCAGGTTATGTTGACATTGCTTATCCCAACACAGGTGTCAGTATCGACATTAAACGGCGCAGAGCCATTCATAGTGAACTCTGTGACTGTAACAGTTGCAATACTTCCATCAGAGTTTGTGCTGCCTGTAAACACATTCGTTCCAAGTGAGTTGTTAATCACAACCTCTGCACCAATCATAGCAGCATTATTTGTGCTGTTAGTTACATTGACATTCAGGAACCACCTAATTGTTAGGTTGTTTTTCTCAATCGGCACTGATGGGTCATATGCTACAAACGCAATCCTTGACTTGTTGAATGAAACATTTGTGAATGTAATGTCAGTAGCATTTGCAGTCAAGATAATATCCTGATAATTGCCTGCGCATCCTGCTGTGCATGGAACTATTGTATCATTGGTGAAAGTGTTGAATCTTGTTTCCTCGCCTCCTATTAAAGTGCTTCCATTAACAACAACTCCTGCTGCTAATGAAGAAATTGCGTTTCTGTAGAATGTATTGTTATTTATATCCCTTAGCATGTAAATACTATAAGAGCCAACAGCATTGTTCGTTGTTATATTGTTGCCATAAATCGTATTATTGAAAATATCGTTATTCAAATAAACCCCATAGCTATCAGAATTTGAAGTTGTTAAGTTATTGTTGTAAATCTGATTGCTGTAGACAGTTGATGTTAAACGCAGCGCATAAGCAGCGCTTGCGCTAGTAGTTACAGTATTGCCGTAAATAGAATTATTATAGACATTCGCAAGCAAGTACAATCCACTGCCTCCAACTAAGCTGCCAAGTGTAATTATATTGCTGTAAATAGAATTGTTATAAGCATACGAGTTTAGGAGTATCCCATTCAGCCCGGTATTTGTTATAATGTTGCTATAAATTGAATTATTATAGGCATTGTCAAATAGGTATATGCTATAGGCATTTGCACCTCTAATTGTTATGTTATTGTTATAAATCATGCTGCTATGCGTACTGGACACTAAATACATTCCATATCCGCTGCTGCCTCTGACTTGTACACTATTATTATAAAATATAGAATTGCTTGAATTGAGTACGTAAACTCCATAAGAAAATGTTGAGCCTGAGCCCTGCGTAACATAACAGCTTCTTATTGTAGTGTAATTATATCTTGAAATGTTCACACCATACCCAACAACAGATTGAGAGTAATTAACCTCAAACCCATGGCAGTCAATAGTCACATTGTTTGCCAAAACTTTGAAGCATGCCGCCTGCAACTGCTGTTGACGTGTCATTGACAATAACCGTAAAGTTAATCACGCTTCCAATGGGCAGCGCAATCGTGTAATTCTGCGAGCACCGGTCGTCTGTTCCAGCAACTGTTTTGTTAATAAACTGCTTTGCCCCATTCGGCAGGCTCTGGTTGTCTATGAACTGGCAGAATGAAAGCCCGCTTTCATCTGTGATATTGGCTGTTAGGTTAACCAGCTGGTTCTTGATGGGGCTTGTCACATCAAGAGAAGCATTAATCCTAGGCAATATTGTATCCGGAGGAGCCTGCACCGCCGCCTGCAACTGCTGTTGACGTGTCATTGACAATAACCGTAAAGTTAATCACGCTTCCAATGGGCAGCGCAATCGTGTAATTCTGCGAGCACCGGTCATTTTTGCCGCTGACCGTTTTATTGAAAAAGTTCTTTGCGCCGTTAGGCAATGACTGGTTGTCAACAAACTGGCAGAAGCTCAATCCGGAATTGTCGCTGACATTCGCTGTCATGTTTACAATCTCTCCCTGGAAAGGCACTGAGTTGTTTAACGAAGCATTTATCCTCGGCAATGTATTGTCAGGCACAACAACAAAATCATATGTTGCAACAGCAGCAGAGCTCATTACAGTGTAGGCGTCATTGGTTGAATTTTGCATTACCGCAATGAAATTTTTGCCCGTATACCACGTAACTGCTATGTCAAACTGCCCGTTAGCATCCGCTGTTCCTGTAAATGTAGTGTTTACGCTGCTTGCACCGCCTCTTGTTTGGTTCTTCACAAAGACAACTATATTGGCACTAGCATTCGCAGTTCCGCCTATGCTGGTATCAGTAATATTCTTTATTGCAACTCCTGTGAAGTTGCTTCCTGCAAACCCAAAGTTAGCCTGGGCTACAGGGTTGTCCAACCCATCAACCCTAATTCTGCCTAAGCCGCCTGCACCTCCGCTTCCTCCGCCAGCAGTTCCTGCATTTGTACTCAATGTTCCTTCAAGTGAGACATTTGCAGCCTGCAACACAATTCCTCCTCCGGAGCCTCCTCCGCCATCTCCGTTAGCCGAGTTAACTCCATTGCCTCCATCTGCCAAAATCTGCCCGGTTGACATAACAGTAATATTTTGATTAGAGAATATCAAAACAGCCCCTCCCCCTCCCCCTGCTCCGCCTCCACCAGCAGTGTTGCTTCCTCCTCCCCCTCCTCCAGAGCCGCCCGCAATTGGAATCAAGGCTATACTGCCATAACCAGAGCCGCCAGTTCCTGTAGCGCCATCTGCTCCTGATATTCCAAAGCCTCCTCCTCCGCCATGGGAAATTCCGCCAGCGCCACCTCCCCCTCCTCCGGAGCCGCCAGCACCGCCAGAGCCTGCTCCGCTAGAGCCGAAGAAGAATCCCGTTCCACCGCCACCTCCTCCGCCTGTTGTAGCGACGCCTGAGCCTCCGCCTCCTGCAACTTTTGGCGATGTGGAGTTTCCGCCTATTGCCCCGCCGTCATTTGCCGCTATTCCTCCTAAAGTTCCTGTGCCGTTTCCTCCATCCCCTCCTCTGACGCAGTTAGTGCCGCTTTCGCATCCTCCTCCACCACCACCAGTAAATCCATTTCCGCCAGAGCCCATTGTTCCTGCAGTTGCCCTGTCACCTCCTCCTGCACCTCCGCCACCGCCTCCAGGCCCTCCGTGCCCGCCTCCGCCTCCGCCTTCTCCAGTTGCGTCCCTTCCCGCGCTTCCACTAACATTCAATGTCCCTGAAATATTCACAATCCCATCAACAATAATTGTAACTGGGAAATATCCTTGTATTCCGGGAAGCGCAGAATCAGTATCCGACATGCTGATGTTTACAGTGACTCCTGCAGGTATTATCAGCGAATCCAATACAATTGTCCCTCTTGCAGTTCTTGTGCCATTTTTTGTGTCGCCTATGCCAAAGACTCCTGAGGTTTTGCCTGTGAAATTGCCGCTGTCCCTCACAGGGCTTATAATCTTGAACACGCTTGGCAGCCTTATTCCGCTTACATTGACCTGCACATCCTGCTGGGTTGCATTTGGATGAATGTAAAACACAGTTGTCAGCACTCTGCCATTTGTTGTAACATAATTGCCGTCTGCATCCGTGACAATTATCGGCCCAACTGTTATATTGCCCGAGGAATTTGTTGTAACAGCGTCATTAGGGGCAAACCCGGTTCCAACCATGTGCACGACAAGGTTCATTCCGGGAGCGCCTGCGTCTGGATAGGTAAAATTAAATTCTCCTGCCTGGTCATTCGCAATCTGCCACTGCCTTGCTTCTTTGAAATTGCCAATGTCAAGAGGGCCAAGCAGATAAAACTCAGGAGAAGTGTCGGGAGCGTCAAACTCGTAAGATAATTCAATTTTATCGTTTTGCTTCATGTCAACATTCCATGACAAGATGGAAGTGCCGCCAGATGCGGCAACACTTAAGCCATCCTGGGGAGTGATTGCAAATGAAGAGGGAACATACTCATTGACTAAGCCGTTGTAGTCTTGGTTTGCAATTATCGGTATTTTCATTGTGTAAAGCGCTCTTGGATAAACCCTTGTCGGCCCTTTTCTCGCAACATCAAATGCAACAGAGCTTTGAACAGTAAAGTTATCCGATATGCTTCTTACGCCATTTGCAGTCACAGCAGTCAGGTTCATTGCATAAGCTCCAACACCGCCAACTTTATAGCCTGTGTAGTAATCAGGCAGCTCTGTAACTCCCAAATAAGCGCATTCAGGGGAAATTGAAATGTCGCCGTTTGCAGTTGTCAGTGTTGTTTTTTGATTTAGAGGATTAATAATATCCAAAGTTACATCTGCATTGCAAACTACTCTGCCGGCATCATCAAGAACCCCAATTCCGATGAAGCTGTCCTCATTAGGCAGGTAAATTGATTTGTTGACATTAATTGCCAAAACTCCCCATGTAAAGTCCTGCTGTGAAGAGTAAGCAATTCCATCTTTTGTCAAATCCAGCTTCAGTGTGTATCTTCCAGCCTTAAAGCTTCTTGGCTTTGGTATTTTAACGCCAAACTTGCCCTCCCTCAATTCCTCTATTTCAACATCCACATCTTTTAAATTGCCGGAATTGTCATAGACAAATGTTTCTATGGCGTCATCTGCTTTCTGCCATTTTTTCTTTTGCTTTTTAACTGCTTTTTCAGCCTCGGAAAGCAGCTTTTCCTCTTCTGAAATTTTCCCCCTCAATAATTCCAATTCCTCTTCTGTTTTGTCTGTTGTTTCTTCGTAAACTTCATATTCCTCTTTCCATCTGGTATTTTCAATTAATTCCTGCTTTGTCAGGTACTCAAAGCCAATCTCAACATCCTCGTCAAGCATGAAATCCTTTTTCTCAAGAATTATTGTGGGTGTTATATCAATTGTTACATTCACTATATTAACTGCAAAAACATTTGAGATTGCTGTTTCGCTGCCTTTTGCCGCTGTTATATACGTATAAATTGTTCCTGTGAAATTCTCTGCCGGCATTATAGTTGCCGTGCTGCCCTCAAACAAAATGCTTATGCCTTCCTGCCCAAAGTAAGTGAATATTGTATTTTCATCGATGTTGGAGAAATATTCGTTCAAGTCAATCGTTGCATTTTTGTTAATGGCAATAGTTATATTTGGGATGTCCTTAGCCAAAGCCAAGCCTGTTATGTTTATTGTTGCATTGGTTATGTTCACAGGAGCAATTGTTATGTTTGTGTCTCCTTCGATAAACCCCGGGTCGTTTGCCGTTAATGTTACATCATACTGCTGCCCGGGCGTCAAGTCCTTTACTTTCTCCCATGTGCCGAAGCAAACTTCGCTGTCATAGTCCCACTGCCTGCATTTCCATAATGAATTTGCGCTTGCAGTTGCTGTCAAAATGGCTTTCTCAAACTCAAGCTCCTCGAGATTAATGGCATACCTTTTCTTTGCGTCAACATTTTCTATTATGATTTCCCTGCTTACATTGTCAATGCCGATGCTTGCAGTCACCGGCTTTGTAAGGTTTGCATTCTCAATAACCAGCTTGTCGATTACATTTTGTACAGGCGTAACTTCAATGTTGTAATAGTCAGGCTCTACAAATCCTTCTGTAATCTGGACAGGCTCGTTGTCCCTGTACAAAGTATAGCTGCCTGAAATCTCCCCAGTGTCGTCTTTAACCTCAAGGCTTACCGGCACATTGCTTATCTCCTCTGAAATGGAGTAAGTCAAAAAGTCGAGATTCAGCACAGCATTTTCAATCTCAAAAATAAGCTTGTAGCTTGTGTCATTAAAGCCGCTTAATATGCACGTGTCAATGCATACATTCTCAAATTCTATCAACTCAAAGTAATACTTGGCAGGCAGCTCTTTCCATTCCGAGTAGTATATTTCGGCAAAAGGCTCGTCTATGCCCAGGCTGTAGTCTGCATAAATAATTTGTGAGCTTACTACATTATTCAGCGTTGCCCCGTACTGCCCGTATGTCGAGTAAAACACCCCTTTCCAGCTGTCCCTTGAAGGCTCCAAGTCAATAAAGTTGCAGCATTTAGCGCTGCCGTAGCATATAGTTGTGCTTTTTGCATCCTCTATGCTGTCAACCTTCCATCTCGTGCAGAGCTTTGTTTCATCAGCATCCCAGGTGAATGCGGAATTCTCAACAGTCATGTCTGTAATTCCTGTTGTCGGCTCAACCCCGTCATCATTTGCGTCAAAATCAGTTCCAGCCTTGTACTCCAGGCTGTTTGTTATTGTTTTCTCGGGCACAATCAGTGTTATCTCTTTTGTTGTTGCCTTCTCTCCGTCAGTTGCAGTGAACTCGATTTTTGCAGTAAGTCAATCGGCGTTTTGCCCTTTAAGGTAAATTCTTCAATGTCGGATTTCCACACAGGAGGCACATTTTCCTTTGGCTTTTCCTTGTCCTCTTTTTCGTCTTTTTCCTTTTTTTCCTCGTCCTCCTTTTTATCTTTGCCGTCGGATTTATCATCTGTTTCATTTGCAGTTTCGTTTGAAGCATCTGCTGTTGCAGCCCCTGTCACGCTTTCTGCATCGCCTTTCTTGTCTTCCTTGTCGTCCTTGACTGCAAACCCAGTTATTGAGCTTGAATCCTTGTTTATGCTGCATGATGACAATGCAAGGACTAATACAATCATCAAAATCAAATACACTATTCCTCTTTTTATTTTACTGCTCATTTTCTCTTTTTCTTTGCCCTTCTAAATCAAAGCCTGAATCGAAAGATTTATATATTTGCACGTTTTCTAATATTTCTACGTAATCACGTGATATTGTTAAAACAGGGAGGTTATCTAAAATGCCAACAGTAACAATTTCATTGCCAAAAGAATTGAAAGAAAGATTAGACAAACACAAGGACATAAACTGGCCTGAGGTGTTTAGAAGAGCATTTGAGAAGAAGGTTAAGTACTTAGAAGAATTTGAAAAATTCATGAAGCAAAGAGGTGAATTATAAATGGTAAGCGTGTCATTCACAATATCCGATGAATTAAGGGCAAAAATGGAAAAATTCCCCTGGATTAACTGGTCTGAAATTGCAAGAGAGGATGCAATCAAGCGTGAAATGCTGCATGAGGATTTCTGGGAGTTCAACAGGATTGTTTCCAAATCCAAGCTGACAGAGAAGGATGCAATGCAGTTGGCTAAAGAAGTTAACCGGGGAATGCATGCAAGATACAAGAAATTGTATCCGGGGCTAAGGTAAATGGATTCTGTTGAGCTGACAGTTGATTCTGGTATAATATTTACAGGGCTAACCGGCACAGGAATAACAAAAGGCTTGTTGTTCTCCAAAAGTTTAAAGCTATTTGCGCCCGAATATTTATTTGACGAGCTGAAAGAGCATTTATCTCGAATTAAATTGCTTTCTTCTTTATCTTCAGGAGAAATTGACTCATTGATTTCAAAATTAAGAGGACACATAAAAATAGTTGAAAAATCAAAATTCAAGTCATTTCTTGACGAAGCCAATAAGCTGATTTCAGATCCCGATGATACAGAGTATCTGGCTTTATCATTGTCGATGAATGAATGCCCAATCTGGTCAAATGACCCGCATTTTAAGGAGCAGTCTTTAGTTAAGGTTTTTACAACAAATGAGCTTGTTGAATTCTTGAAGGCAAAAAAGCTATTATAACGTACGTAATTATTCTCTAAATCAATAATCCTTCTAAATTTCTTATTTTTCATTTTTAATCATCATTTTTTCTTCTTTTTTGCCCTTTGATACACAGTCCAAATAGTCCTGTCGTCACGATTCAGCAGAACAGCAATTTTGTGATACGCCAATCCAAAATTATCCTTCAGGTAAGCAACAATATTTTCAAGAACGCTGATGTTCCTGTCTTTCAAAATAGAAACAGGAATTGAATAAGGCGATATTTCAGTAACGACAAACTTTGCCTCCATCTTTTTCTTGGCATTCCTGTACGTTACCGCCAAGGCTATTTCATTCCTGTTTGTAAGCTCTGCAATCTGCTTGAAGCTTAGAAGCAAGTTTTCCCGAAGGTATTTTACGATGTTTTCCAGAGAACTTAGGTAATCATTGTTGAACACAGAAATAGGAACTTTGACTTCTTCCTTTGCCTCCACCCTCAACAGCTTGCTTATCAGCTCAATAATCTCTTCAGAGCTAAAGCCTTGCTCTCTTAGATAGCTCAAAGTATCTAAAAGCTTCTTTTCAACAAACTCCTCTTTTGATGGCATATTTACTTTATAAGTATAAAAATATATTATCTAAGTATTTTATTATATTAAATAAGTATTTATTAAAGAAATTAAAGTATGTTAGTCTCTGTTTCATTTTGTTTCAATTCAATTGTGTTGGGCGCCAAACTCCCCATGGCTTGCAGTAAGAACAAGCTAACTAGCTGCAAAGCCAAAGTTTAGAGCTGTTTTACGAATATTATGTAAGTTTTAATAATTGTACTTAAATCTATCACCTATTAGTTACACATAACTTGTAAGTAAGTAATATATAAAGCTTTCTATTTGGTATTGTAATAGAAGAATTTAAACAAAGTTATAATATTAATTAAGTATTATTATATATTATTTAAGTATTTTTTTATTTTTATAAGTTAAAATAAATATTATATAAGTATATTTTAAAGAAAAACTACAAGTTCTCTAGGCTTGCATCTGTTTCAGATGCGCCAGACTCATCATCAGATGAAGATGTTTTAGAGCCAAGCTCATTGAGAAATTCCGGCTTTAGCATTCTTCTGATTATATCTTCATAGCTCTCTCCTTTCCTGCCTTTGCCTTTCAGCCAGTCATGGAAGCCCTTGCTCACTGATATTGTAGTGTCTGCCATAATATCCATAAATTTCATAACTTATATATTTAGTTTTCTGTTTTGAATTAATCTAACGCCCGTCTTCCCGAGCTTTCAGGCAAATAATCACAAGCGGATTACTTTCTTTTAGTTTGGGAAGCGCAAAGTCGCTCTCGTGATTTTTGGGTATTCCTTCTTTTATGGCTTGATTTAACAAGTTTTACTCGTCAATCATTCAAATGACTATTCAAATATTTATTCAAATGAAATTTTCCACTCGTAGTATTGCAAACGGCTTGAATTTGCAAGAATTAATCTTATAATTTCCATGGATTTTATAGAAGAAAATTTGTTTTAAATTTTTATTTGAGCTATAATTGTTAAAGCCAAGATAAATTTTATAGTTGGTGTAAATATAATTTTATCAGTTAATCTTATGCAATTGATTGTTTGAATTAATTTTATTTTTTCTACATCTATTGCGTAAGCTATAATGTCAAGTGAATTTATTACTGATGTTAATATCATTTTTTTTATTTTTATAGTTTAGGTTATGCCAAGTGCAATATCCATAAAATTTTCCTGTTTTAGTTTACAGGCGTTATGACATTTATATGGTTGCTAGCTCATAAAAAAACGCCATTTTATCAAAAAATTTATATATAATCATTCAAATGACTATTCAAATATTTATTCAAATGGCTCTAAAATGGCTATAAACCTGCCTCCGGACATATTGGAAAAAACTACTTTCAAGTCTTTGCCTGCAAAGGAGAAGGAAGAGTACGTAGGCAATGTTCTGAAGAAGACAATTGCGCTTAATCCCACAGGAGTCACAATTTCCCAGATAAAGGAAGCTACAGGGCTTACATATTCAACCATATGGCACCATCTTGAAGTGCTTAGCTGCACAGCCCAATGCAGCAAAGTATCCAAAGGCAATACTGATGTTTATTATCCTTCAGGCAGCATGAGCCATTTGAATGAGCTTGGCAAAGGCAAGTCCAAGTACGCCATAAGCCTTGTGGAGAACAGCGAAGGCAAATTTATCTGCATACAGGAGAAAAGGGAGAACAGGATGGGCAACCAAGCTGTATGCAAAGGCATCCATATTCCTGTTGAGATTATAGATGATTTGGTAAAAGAGCTGGGCAAAGTAAAGAAGCATTAATTCATTCAAATGCATTTGGATGCTTATTCCGACAAGCATCTCACATAAGCAGTCAAATGAGCAGTGTGCTGATTATTCAGATGCTATGTATGTGTTGCATACTTGCGTAAATTTTGCCATTAACCTTTAAGAGCAAGGCAGAGGCAATTTGAATTCAGGATGGGAAGCGGCAAAATGCCCATAACAACCATAAACTTTATATTCAAGCTCTTTAACGAAAAGAGGAAAGAGTTGCCTGTTGCTGCCATTCGGATGGCTGTCTTGCACGCTCATAGCAGTAAATCATATGCATGGCTGATTTACTGATTATCCATGGAAAAGCTGAATCATCACAATCAGTTCACAGCAGCCATTCAGGCTATAAGTGTCATAGCCAGTGAATGCATATGATTGGTTGTGTCAAAGACTATACACACAACTTATAAAAATGATTAACGTTATAAATGTCCAGAGAGGCGCCTTATGGTATTAAAGCTGAACCTGCCTGAAAACATACTCGGAAAAGAGCAGTATGCTGCACTGTCAACCTACCAGAAAGGCGAATACGTAACCAATTTGCTGAAGCAGATTGTTGAGCTAAACCCCCAAGGAGTTACAATCAGCCAGATAGACAAGGCAATAAAGCTTGGGCATTCAACAATATGGCACCATCTGGAGAAGCTGGCTGACAGCGCATTTTGCCTGAAAATGGAGCGAGGTGACACTGCTGTCTATAATTTCAATAAGGTTCTGGACGAGCTGGAGGATTGCCATATACAAGGCAAGTTTTATCATTATGATTTTGATTTAATTGAGAACATCTTTGGAAAATTCGTGCGCATACAGACAAAGCAGGAAGACCAGTCCGGCAATCTTATTGTCCACAGCGGAGTAATAATAGGGACTACTTCTTATGATAAAGTTGTAGACTCCATTGTCAAAATCAGGGACGTCCATTTGAATGCAGACAAGAATAAGGAATTCTTTGGAGATGTTGCAAAGCCAGAGCCAAAAGACAGCAGTTTGGATGAGGGTAAAGATTAGGTTAATAATTGATGTATTCAATTTTTTTCTGGGATTTACTTGAATTCTTGTTTCGAGGAATCGGGGGCTAAAAACCGATATATTTAAATATTACATTGTATTACACATGTAATATAATGGAAACTATAACTTTCAAGCTTCAGGAAGATGTTTTAAAGAAGATAGATTCAGTCTTAAAGCCTTTGCATTTCAGCAACAGAACAGAGTTTATCAGGGAATCTGTAAGGGAAAAGCTTAATACAATAGAAAAGGACATTGTTCTGCAGCATCTAGTTGCTTTTAAAGGCGCTGCAAAGAAGAAAATAAGCGACAAGGAACTGCACAAGATTAGGAATAAGGTTGCCAGCGAATACGCCAAGAAGTTTGGGATTAAGCTAAATTAAGTCTTCTGGCTTTTTGATAGTGATTTTATCTTTTAACTTTCTAAAATGCCTATCCCTTGTTACCATAACTGCGCTATTGTCTTTGGCTAGCACCCCATGAACAGCATCGCCAAAGGGAATGTTTAGTTTTTTGGACAAATCAGCCGCTTCTTTTAATTGCATGCCATTGATTTCAACTTTCTCTAGAGCCTCTGATGCGCCTTTAAGGAGTTTGTTAATAGTTTGCTTGTCGTAAGCGCGCGACAGTTCCTCAACAACAAAATCCGAATAAACGATTTTCCCTTTATTGGCTCGTATTTTCTTAAGTGATTCAAATGCCAGTTCTCCAAGATTTTTGGATTTATCCTTCCTGTTTTCGTGCAGGTCTCTCCAGATAGCTGTGTCTATGTAGTATTTTAATGTCATTATTGTTTAAGCATGGATTTGGATATTTATAGTTTGCCAAAATCCCAGTAACAAAACCAAGGAATTCTTTGGAGATGTTGCAAAGCCAGAGCCAAAAGACAGCAGTTTGGATGAGGGCAACGAATAAAAATCAATTTCTGACTCAAGCCTTTTCCTCAGCTTTTCTCAGCGATATAAACCTAAACGCTATGTAAATCCACACCAGAGAAAAAATTACATTCAGCTGCTCACCAATTGCATCAAGAGTTTCATTCATGTTAAAATACCATTCCAGGGAATTTGACAATGATATCAAAAAGGCTGTGAAAACAGCAAAGCTCACCAAAAGCCATATATCTGTAGTATTTTTTGTTTTCTGGTATATCTTTACCATGTAAAAAAGCGCTACAAGAAATATGACGGCAGCAACAGCCCTTATGCCGCTGATCAGCAGATTGTTTGATGCAATGGATGCAATGTCAGCCACTTAACCCACCTTCCAGTATGTTTTTTCCGGCAAGCAAAAATACAGCTGCAACAGCAATGCTGCTTAAATGCTGGAGCAGGTTAAAGTAAGGCTCAAATGCCAAATCGTCAAGAGTGTCAAATATTTTCGTTAGCAGTATAATCGCTGCAATAATCAAAAAGTATGTCCAGAATTTTCTTGCAGCAGCGTCATTTGCGCCTTTCCTGTACGCCTTATAAACAAATGCAAAGGCAATCAGGCTGAAAACTAGGTTCACAAGCTCGCTTAAGCTGAACGGCCCGATAGGTATATCCATTTTAATATAGTGGTTATTCTTGAAACAAGTTTAAATAAGCAATTCCTTGGAATTGCGAGGTGTTCGAAAATGCAAAGCATTTTCGACATTCCCAAAAATTGCATTGCAATTTTTTAGGACATTCAAAGTTCTCTAAGAGAATTTTGACAAGGTTAATATATTTCGAAATTCTCTATAAGCCTTATTCCAATTTCCCGAAGAGAATGAACCTGTAGGCAATGTAAATCCAAGTTATGGAAAACAGAATATTGAGGTATTCTCCCAATATGTCAAGCGTCTCGTATTTGTATGGCTGGATTCCTGCAAATAATGCGGCAAGGTAAGGGTAGCGCTCAGCAGCACTGGACAATGAAATCAAAAATAAGATAAAGACAGCAAATCCTATAAGAAGCCATATATCGGTAGATTTTTTGGTTCTTTGGAACATTTTGTAAGCGTAGAAAATGGCAATAAGGGTAAGTATAGTTGCAGCTATATCAATGCCCATAATCACAATTTCATTTGAAAAAATTTCAGCCATTTTTAGCACCTTTAGCTGATTTTCTTACAACCAGCACAAAAACAACTGCAACAGCGACATTGCTCAAGTGCTGGACAAGATTAAAAAATGTTTTCAGCGCAATGCCTTCTATATTGGTTGATATCCTGTTAAGCAGTATAAAGGCGGAAATCAATAAAAAATAAGCCCAGAAATTTTTTAAAGGAGGCGTGTCGCTTGCCTGCCTGTAAGCCCTGTAAACAAATGCAAAAGCAACAATGCTTATAGCCAATGTCAAGAGCTCTTCCAGTTCAAACAATCCCAAATCTATCATTTCAGCCTCTTTTTTATAGTTTATGACTTTGCTTTCTCAAGCTTTTTTGCAAAATTGGCGAATAATACCGCCATGTAAAACAAAATGCCCAAGCCGATTAACTGGAGAATATGCGCCGCCAGCTCTGCTGTATCCTCAAGCTCCTCTGTCAGCGGCTCTTTATACAATCCTGTCGCATGCGCCATCTCCAACAGCTCAACAGCAGCAAGGCTCAGGAAATGCACCAGCAGGAATGCAAGCAGCAATGCAAAGATTTTCTTTGACTCGCCTTCGACAAACTTGTTTATGTTGAATAAAAATGCCAAGAACACCACTAATGAAAGAATTAGTATAATCACGTCAAATCCAAACTCTATCGCGGCTATCGTCTCTGCCATTTTAGCTTTCCAAACTCATTATTATTTAAACATTATTTTTAATCGCAAATAAATTGATTAAATATTTTATAGACTTCCTAAAGGAAGTCTACTTAGCTTTTTAATCTATAGGCAAGGACATTAATTTTCGTATAATAACTATCCTTGCCTATATAAGCGGACTTTAACAATTATTACGGATATTAAAGTCCGCTATAATAAGTGACTAAGTTTTTTCATCGCCTTTCTTTAAAGCCTCAAGCCTTTCCTCAATCCTCTTCTTTTCTTTCTGGTAAGTTTCCTCTGAAATAAAGCCTGACTTGTAAGCCTCTTCCAAAGCTTTTAACTCGCCTTCCATCTTCCTTATCTTCTCTTCAGGCTCCTTTGCCTTTATTTCCTCAATTTCTTTTCTTTTCTTCAACAGCTGGTATTCATGCACTCCAAATATCAAGGCAATAGCCAAGGCAACAACAGCAGCCATCGCAGCTATATAAAACTTCAGTTGCTGGTAGAAAGGCTGTTTTTCGCCCCTGACCTCAAATGTGTCGGAGCCTGTCCCAAGGGATGTGCTGTTTGTGAACGCCTCAACAAAAGCAGTGTAAGTGCCTGACTTTATTTCAGGAGGGATGATTAACTCCCTTATGAACTTTGCCTGCGTTTCTATGTAAACAGATTCTTCCTGAACTGCAACAACATTTCCATCCGAGTCTTTTACAGAATACCTTACATTAACATTGCCTGCACCGAATCCCCTTAGGTTGAACAAGACATTCTGTATCAGTATCTTGTCGCCCTGCATTACCTTCTTGTATTCCGGCAATACATGAATGTCAACATCAAAAAGCTGCTTCGAGCTGTCGAAAATTAATTGCCTTGTTCCGTTATTCTCTATGTAAACCCTTGCAGTGCCGTTTGAGGTTACAGAGCCAGTTGCTTTTAATGACTTTATATTGCCTGGGCTCTTAACCTGCCACTCATATTCACCGCTTTCGTTTATTTTTAAGTTCAGGCTGTCGCTGTGGATAGCCTCTTGGCTTAGTACGGCCTGCCCCGTAATGGCTGGCTTTTTGAATATAAGGACGCTTAATATAATAATAGCTATTATAAGGAAAATCAGCCTCTTGTCAAATTCCCTCTTTTTGCTTGGCATAATTTATCTCCTTAAATTTAAATTTAATAAAACTTTGTATTTTTCACTTATTCCCATATATCAAATACCTTTTGCCGTCTTTTTCTATATAAATCTTAACACTTCCATTGCCTCCGATGCTCCCAGTCGCCTTGATTGACTTGATATTTCCAATATTCTTTGGCTGCCACTCATAAGAGCTACTTTCGTTTATCTTGAGGTTTAAGTTGTCCTTATAAGTTTCTTCAGCCAAAGTCACGAAGCCTGTCAATGAAGGCTTTAATAAAAACAGGCTTGCAGCGACAATCAGCAAGACAGCAACCGGAACTGCATACTTAAATAATTGTTTTTGATTGAATTTGGCAGTTATCTTATTTATATTTAATTTTTCCATTAATGCAAATGGCTTTTCTCCTGCCTCCCTGAATACGAGTTTGAAAGAGTCTTTTATAGACTCTTCCTTGGCTTGCTCCAGCTTTCTCAGCTTTGCTTTGCACCTTTCAATCTCTTTTGAATGGAACTCAATCCAGTCGCTTATGTTGGAAATTTCTTCCTTTAAGTCAACGCCCTGCAGTATATTGCTTAATTTTACGTTAGTGTTTTTATTTAGCTCATCAGCTATATTGCCTAAGACAAGCTTCTGGATGTTGAGGCTGTTTACTTTTGCCTCTAACTCAGCCAGTTTCTTTTTTATTTTTGCTGTTATTTCTTCGTCCATTTTAGCCCAGTCTCATGATTATGCTGCCGTTTACCTCTGTGATTCTGGTCAGCTGCGGCTGCAGGAATGCAATTTCAGGCTCTCCCAGAAGTTCTGTGCTTGGCTCCTTGCGCTTGAAAGTTATTGCTCTCTTGATTTTGTCCTTGCCAATCTTTGTCTTTTGCGCCATCTCTTCAATTACATCATCTTCATCGTCAGAATTGATTGTTATTTTATTTTGACTTAATTCGTCATTTTTATCTACGGCATTCCCTGTTATCAGGTTAGGTGCATTTACATTAGAATTATTTTCAAAAACAACATTTTCACTGATTTGAACATCAGTTACTTTATTGTCTTCATCAATTACAGCAACAATTTCAATGTCTTCCTTTCTCTCCAAGTCAAGCCTTACATCCCTGTAGCCTTTCCTTATCGCGCTTATCTGCCACGTAAATGCAACATTGCTGTTCGGCACATAGCTTTTCACAATGAAGTATTCCTTGGCTTTTTCAGCAACATAAATTCCAAGCGTTTTGCCTTCAGGAGTCAGATGCACATTATAGTCAGGCTCAACTGTCTCAATGAATATTGGATCAAGGCTTATATTAGCAATTCCATTATTTAATCTAGCCCTGCCCTCATCATAAAACCTTATGTCAGGAGATTCCATTGCATAAAGCTTTCTTATGCCGTAAGTTGTGTTGACAACTGCTGACTTTGTGCCTGTGGCAGAGAAGTTGCCTGTTATGGTTAAAGTGGATGCTGGAGTTGTTGTGCCGATGCCGACGTTGCCGCTGTTGAAATAAGCAACATCGTTGGCCTGTAAATGGATTTTAATAGTTCCAGTATCATCATATAAATCAGTATAGCCAACAGCGGAATTACTGCCAGCATCCCCTATGTTAACGGCAGGTTTTGCACCATCATATATGGATAATGTCCCGCTTGTATCTGCCGTAGCATTAATTCGTAAAGTAGGGTTACTTCCCACAACTTCCAGCTTTGCCGCAGGATTCGTCGTCCCGATGCCGACGTTGCCGCCTAGAGGATTAAGCTGTAACATTTGCGGGGTTCCAGAATGCAACAATCCGACCATTACTACCGCTAAAACCACCAGTGCTAAAACTACTAGCATTAACCGTACCAGCAACATCTAATTTTGCGTTTGGGCTCGTCTTCCCGATGCCGACATTTCCTCCTGTCGTTATTGAAAACTCTGTTCCTGCTGTGCCGCTGTTGTTAATAGTAAACAATCCGCTGGAGTCCTGTGATAAAGTAGTGGTTCTGACTGTAGCGTCTCTGCCTTGAATAATAAGTTGAGAGCCTGACGGATTTGTAGTTCCATCGAGATAGATTGTGGCGATGTTAGAGTTGGCTATATACAAATCAGCGCTTGCAGTGCCGGCGCCGCCTATGGAAAGCTTGCTTAGAGGCCCTGTCGTCCCTATCCCTACGTTGCCTGCGCTATTGACAATCAACCGGTCTCCATCACCACTTGAAGTGCTCGAAACCATAAAGGTTCCTCCTCCCACTTCTAAAGTCGCGTCTGGGCTTGTGTCATTGATGCCTAGTTGTGCATCTGACATATCTATAGTCATAACATTAAGCCCATTGCCATCCCTGAAATCAGTGCGCCCTGAACCATGGCTTATTTCAACAATATCATTATAAGCCCCAGCGCTATTTTTTAATCTGATTGTTGCTGTATCAGCACCAGTGTTTGTAGTCGATATTATAAGTTTAGATGCGCTTGAGCCATTAGATACTTCAAGATTAGCCGCCGGGCTCGTCGTCCCGATGCCGACGTTGCCGTTTGGAAAACTCACACTGCTTATAGTAAAACCTGATCTGACAACACTAAGCCAATCATTTCCATTACCT
>JACOZN010000015.1 GCA_016181305.1 Candidatus Woesearchaeota archaeon | reverse complement strand
CCCATGTCGGCTGCCGCATCAGCAATTGCAAATACGACCCTGCCTTTTTCAGCGCCTTGCTGGGCAGTTGTTTGTGTATAGCTTGCTTGCTGATCGCAAGCTGCCACTAAAAATAATAAAATGCATGCTAAAGTTAGTACATTGGCTTTTTTCATGATTTCACCCCCAACTAGCATTTTCTAAGAGAACTTTGAATTGAAGCATATAATAAATTATTCAAAGTTCCCTATATGCAGCATATACATTATTGGAACTTATTAAATATTTCTGCCAATTAAGCATATATGTGCATATTTAAGCGGTAGCTATTATATTTGATTCATCTTCTTTTAAGACTCGTCTTCATCGTCATCATCCTCCTCTTCGTCTTCCTCCTCAACCTCTACCTCAACTTCCTCAGACAGGTCTGCTTCTGCGTCAGCTTCCTTTATCTTCTTGACTATGTCCTTGAGGATGTCGTGCGCATCCTTGATGGCTTCCCTTGCATCTTTTAGCAAGGTATTTGCCTCGTCAGCAGTTTTCCTTATTTCTTCTGAGGTTGCGTTGCCTGCCTTCAGGTCGATGACAGCAGCCAATTTCACCTGTACCTGCTTGTACTTGTCCTTCGCAAGCGCTATTTTATCGCTGAAAGCGCTGACTTCTGCGCTGACATTAACAGTAATGTTCTTTTCATCTAAGCCCTCCAGGATATGGTCAAGCTTCTTCTCAAGCACTACACCCCTGTTTACGATGCCTTCAACCCTTGCTGACACAATCCTTTCGGTATGCAGCTTTATGATTTGCTTGAGCCTGTTCCACTTTGTGCGGAGCTTTTTGGCAGCTTCCTTTATCTGCTCCTTTGTTGTTGCCGCCTCAACATCCGCCTTTATGGAGTTTATTTCGGCAATCTGCGCGTCAATCTCAGCAACCATCTTGGCTTCAAGCTCTGCATCGATGTTTTCGCTTTCCTGCACCTTGGCTTTCAGCTTCTCAAGATGGCTCATCAAGGCATCTGCAGTGTGCAATAAGTAATCCTTTGCATGCTCTATGGTTGCATTTTCATCTCTATTTTCTTTTGCCTCTTTCAAAGCTTCCCTTGCATCCTTAAGCTCGTCTTTTGCGTCGTCAAATTCTTCTTTTGCTTTTTCGAACTTGTCTTTAACCTGCTTTAGCCTTGCTTCAGAAATATCCCTTCTGTCCAAATCTTCTGCGTTTTTTACCTTCACAATCTTGAGGGCTTTAAGTTCCACTTTTAATCTTTCTTTGTCTTTATCTGTAACAGACTTTAATCTGGCTCTGCCCAATACTGCCAATTTTTCAAGCTCTGCTGCACTTAAATCAGAAACTTTTTCAAGTTTGGCTTCCTCAAGCTCGGTTAATCTTTCGAGCCTTTCTTTCTTTAGGTCAGCAATCTTTTCTATATTCTTTATGCCAAGCGCTGCTAACCTTTCTATCTGCCTTTTATCAAGCTCGGCAATTTTCTGCAGCCTTTCCCTGCTTAGGTTAGAAATCCTGTCAAGCTTTTCAGAGTCTAAAGCTTCAATTTTTATTCTGTGCTCTTCTCTCAGGACTTTTACCCTTTCTAAATTGTCTTTCCTTCTCTCTTCAGCTTTAGCCCTTATTTAGTTCAGTCCTCACTCTTGTTTCATCAGAGCCGTTGCCTGAGCCGCTGGAATCGGACTTAACCTCTGTGTCTGTTGTTGCTTCAGCATTTGAGCTGCCTTCATCTGCAAAAACAGGCACCAAGCTCAAAACAAACATAACAATCAATGCCAACGAAATTGCCTTTTTCATTTTCATACCTCCGAGTTTCGTCGAAAATTGAAAATTTTCGAGCGTGATCGAAAATCCTTTGGATTTATCGACATACGAGGAGACTAGCGAATCTTTGATTCGCGCTGCCTCCAATTCTGTTTTTTATTTTGATACTTATTTTGTTAATTTTATCAAAATCTTTGTATAGTGTAGTTTACTTTATTTATAAACAAACTTTTTTATCCAAAAAATTGAAGGTTTTTCATTGTTTTTAAAACTTTATAAAGCTTTATTCTTACTCCTTTAGCTTTAAAAAAGCCATTTTGGGCTTATTTTTGCCTTAAAGCTGTTAAAATAATTTATCGATTCCAAAATATTTTTATAGGCATAAGATTAACGATGTTTTATGGGGATGTTGAGGGTATTAAGCTTCATGTTATTTATGCTGGTTTTTGCCAATATAGCCAACGCTGCGACAATACACGGCACTGTCTATGATTTGTCATTGAAAAAAGCCGGCAATGCAAGGGTTGAGATAAACACACTGCCAAAACAGGTCATGGTTGCCCAAAACGGCTCTTACTCATGTGCTTGCGTCAGTCCAGGAGAACATCACAATAAGGCAGGACGGAAATTACGTGCTTGACTTGATTCTGTTTCCCGATGTTGAAGAGGGCATTGAGGAGATTGACATAGATGTCGGTGATGACGTTGTTGGAAATGCCAGAGGCGGTATAAGTTATTCAGTTTTAACAGCGGCTTTTGTCTTGATTGCACTATCAATCGGAGCATTCTATTATATCAAGAAAATCAAACCAAAAAAAGAGCCTGAAAAAATAACAGGGCAAAAAGTAAAAACTGAAGAGTCCGAAGATGATGGCTTAAGCCAGCTTGTGAAAATAATCAAAAACGAGGGCGGCAGGGCAACCCAAAAAGAAATAAGAAAGCAGATTCCATTGTCAGAGGCTAAGATAAGCCTGATGATTGCTGAACTGGAGCATAAGGGAGTTATAGAGAAAATCAAAAAGGGAAGGGGGAACATCATAATTTTAAAGAAAAAATAAAATGAAATCCAAAAAAATCAATAACACTTATCTTATCAGGTTGGAAAGGGGAGAAAAAATAATTGATACATTAAATCAATTTTGCACAAAACAAAAAATCAAATGCGGCTATTTCTTCGGGATAGGCGCTTTGGGGGAAGCTGAGATTGCCCATTACATCGTTGAAAATAGGAAATACACTTCAAAAAAATACAAACAGCCGTTGGAGATAACCAGCATGACTGGCAATATAAGCGCAATGAACAAGGAGGTTTATCTGCACTGCCACATAACTTTAAGCGATGAAAAAATGGGAGTAATTGCAGGACACCTGAAAGAGGGAACAATATCAGCAACATGCGAGATTGTTTTGGTTGAATTAAGCGCAGCAATAAACAGGAAATATGATGATTTCATTGGATTAAATTTATTGGACATATAAAACCACAAACCTTATAAACAATAATACCACTACATTCGATAAAGGGGTTGGTTAGTTCATGAGCGCAGAAAAAGAGATAGTTAATTTTTGGTACAACAAGAAGGGTCTTTTCACTATTAATAATATAAAAACAAGCAGCAATCGGGATGCCGGAATTCTGGCTTTGAAGTTTGACAATGACAGGGTTAACGAGGTTTTTCATATTGAGGTAAGCTGTTCGCTGACAAACAATATAGCAGAAACAACAAACCTTGACAAGTCAATAGGCAAAATTGTTGGCGAGAAATTTGAGGACAAAGCCATTTCTGAGGCTATAAGCAGCCACATCAGGCAGTTTTCCATTCCAAAAGCCAAAATCAAGAAGATAATGGTAATAGGCTCTGTTCCAAAGTCAAGAAAATCAGAGATTATACGCAAGTTCAACGAAAAAGAAGTTGAGGTTATTGAGTTTGAAAATATTCTTTATGACGTGCTTGAGCAGCTTGACACCCAGTATTACAAGAATGACATAATAAGGACTTTGCAATTGACTAAGTTCCTGCTTTTGAGCGAGCCTTCAAAGATGGCAAAAATGCTTGCCAATGACTCGTTTACATCCAATTCAAGAAAGGAGTTTTTGTCGAATATACTGGGCAATGAAGACATAATCAAGGAGTTTAGAAAAACAAATGTAGAAAGGCTGTCTGCAATACTGAAGAGTTCCGGCCTGAAAGCGCCTGAATTGGCGGAAATGCTTGAAAACAATGTCCTGAACAAGAAGACAAGGAAGACGTTCTTGAACTCCATGATGGAGCAGGAAGCAAGCAGAAAGGTTGCAAGCAAGCAAAAGAGAGTGAAGAAAGTGAACGTTTCTTTGGGTAAGTTTTTTTAGAAATTCTAACCTTTCCTCATCATCTTAACAACGCTATCAACAGCTCTTGTTGAGTACTCCTCAATTCGTTTCTCTGCCTGCTGCCATGTGATGTTCGGGCCTGAAATCCCCAAAGAAACCGGCTTGCTGTACTCGCATGACAAGTCCATGAGCTTCTTTGCAATTGCATGGGCTATGACCATGTCGTGGTCCGTGCCGCCCTTGATGATGGTGCCTATTGTAACAACTCCATCAATGTCTTTCTGCTCCAATAATTCCTTTACAGCCATGGGAATCTCGAAAGAGCCAGGCACTTCGATAACCTTCACGATTTTGGCTCCTGCCTCTCTCGCCCTTTCAATTGCCCTTTTGCTCATTTCTCCAGTTATCTCGTAGTTGAAAGTTGAGACAACCATGCCAAGCTTTTCTGTCATTTCACACCTTTATAGGCCCTTCATCTTCCTTGCCCTGCCTTCTTCCCATCCCGGCATATTTTGTGAGCTCTGTCTTGCCGTTTAGCAGAGCCAATGCATTAAGTGCATGCTTTTCAGCCCTGTTTTTTGCAACGCTGTATAATTCTTTTTCGCTTTTTGCCTCGTCCATGTGGACAAAAACCTCGAGAATGTGCTTGTTTGCCATTAACTGCGCTGCCTGCAAGCCAAGAGCCGCCTCATGGGCGCACTGCTTATCGATGGGCTTGGGGCCAGCCATGCCCAGAGCAACAACAATATCACATTTACTCTCTTCAATCAGTTTTTTGCACGCAACCGGCAAGTCCTTGAAACCAGGTACGGTATATCTCTCGATCTTAGCGTTAGAATTCTTTTTAATAACGTCTATTGCGAACTTTGCCATGTCTATTCTTGCAAATGTTGTATCTGCAATTCCGATTTTCATGTTAATTCAACCTTTATTTTGCTGCCGTCTTTAAGATTTAACTCCGATTTCATATGGACGGGGGCAATAAACTCTAGGACATCTTTATGCTTTGTCAAATCCGGCACTATAACTGAGCCGTTTATGTTTTTGATTTTCGCTTTATAGCAGCTTGCCCCTCCAAATGTCCTGTTATTCAGTTTAAAACCATTTATTTTAATGGGAACGAGATTTTTTAACAAATTCATATGCTTCTTGCCAACTTTTAAATTTAATGTGCCGGGATACGCCTCAAATCCGAGCTTTTTCCTGATTTCCTTCTGATAATGTGGCATAGACACGAAAAATGCCCCTTCACCCAAGCCCCTGGCTACTGTGCCGTCAAAAACAATCTCAGCCCCCATACATTTCAGTAGAGTAATTTTGCTTATAAAGCTTTGCAAAACTTTTTAAATGTGGAATTCCCGCTACTGAATAAATGAATGGCAAAAAACCCCTCATTGTAGGCATTGACCCGGGCACAACCACAGGCTATGCGGTTCTTGACATTGAAGGCAATTTGCTTTATGTGAATTCTTCGAAGCATCTTGACCTAAACCAGCTTATTTCAAAGACAATAAGCTTCGGCAAGGCTGTTTTGGTTGGCACCGACAAGGCAAAAGCGCCAGGCATGGTTGAGGCGTTTGCAACAAAGCTCGGAGCAAAAGTCATAAGCCCTGAAGAGGACCTGAAGGTTATAGACAAAAAAGAAATTACAAAAAATTTCAGCTTTTCAGATGAGCACCAGGGAGATGCATTGGCATCTGCATTGTTTGCTTACAGGTCAGCAAGGGCTTTGCTTGACAAGATTGATGCTTTTGCAAGGGAGAACAAAAGGCAGGACATAGTGAATGGCATAAAGCAGATTGTGATCGCAAAGGGTGTGAGCATAAGAGGCGCAGTCAGCATTCTGGATAAAAAGGAGGAAGAAGACAAGGTAATGGAAAGGGTTATTGTTGAGAGAAAACTAAGCGAAAATGACTTCCTGAAATTGCACAAAAAGCTGAAGAAGTATGAAACTGATATCAGGCTTGTCAGGAACTACAACAACAGCCTAAGAAACAAGATAAGACTGCTGGAAAAGAATAGTGTTAAATACAATTCTAAAGAGCCGGAAAATTCCGATAAAAGGCTGGATTTTGCCGACAAAAGGATTAAGGCGCTTGAAGGCAGAATCATATCAAAAAATAAGGATGCAGAGCAGCTGAAATCCCTGATAATAAAATTCAATCATATACTCTCAGACATAGGGAATTTTTACGTGCTTAAAAAGCTTGACAATCTGGGGGCAAATGAGTTTAGCTTCAAAAACAAGATTCTCAATATAAGAAGGAATGACATTCTGCTTGTCGGCGATCCGAACATATCAAGCAGCAGCACAATTGAGCTGCTGAGAAACAAGGTTTTTGTTATAGTGCATAAAAAGCCGGTAAGCAAAAAAGTTGAGGGCGCCATGCCATTTGTTTTTATCGACTCGAAAAACCTTGAAATCGACGAAGACAGGTATTTTGGATTTGTCGGGAGAAGGCAGCTTGATGCTGAAAAGGGCAAATCAGACTGGATTGGCAAGATAGTTGAGGACTATAAAAAGGAAAAAGGGCAGTTAATCTCTTTGTAAGTCAGCGCTTCTTATTGTGATTTTTTTTCCGGTTCTCAAATCCCTTGCAAATATCTTTCTGCCGACATGAAGCAGCTTGACCATGTCGCCTCTTACCGGGATGATGTCGCCTCTTTTATATTTTGAAGGCCTGTATAATGCATTAATCCTGTACAAATCCTTTCCCTGCTTGTTTCGTGTATGGAGCTTTGAGCTTATCTTAAGCTCGCCGCCAAAGCTTTCCCTGAGTTTTTTCCCCAATATCCTGATAAACTTCTGCGAAGTGATGTACAAGTCAACACCATTAGAAAGCTTCACGGCTTTTGTTATGGCAACCTCACCTCTTTTTTCAACCTGGTTCTGCACGAAGCCGATTATTTCCTCATTTATATCCCTAAGCTGCAGTATTCCCTGGTAATAATTCGGGCGTGATAGTTTCATTCTATATGTTAAAAAGCAAACCTTTTTATTCTTTTTGGAAAGAAAGCGGCTTATGAAGAACTGGGAGTGGACGTGGAAAAAGGTCTGGTATTTTATATGGGAGGATGACAGCATATGGAGCTGGATTGCCAATATCGTGCTGGCTTTTGTCCTTATTAAGTTTATTGTATATCCCGGCTTGGGATTTGCGCTTAAGACATCGCATCCTGTTGTTGCAGTTGTGAGTGAGAGCATGGAGCATAACAGCGGCTTTGGCGAATGGTGGCTCAAAGGCGGCAAATGGTACGAGCAAAACGGCATAAATAAGGATGATTTCAATGAATTCAGGTTTAAAAATGGGTTCAACAAAGGGGATATAATGGTATTGAGGGGCAGGAAGGCGGAGCACATTAAAACTGGCGATGTTGTTGTGTTCTGGAGCGCCAAAAGAGACCCCATAATACACAGGGTTGTTAGGAAATGGCATGACAAAGAATCCTATTATTTTCAGACAAAGGGAGATAATAACCCAACTCCGATAAACAACCAGTTTCTCGACGAGACAAGGGTAAGCGAGGAGCAGATTGTGGGAAATGCCGTTTTGAGGGTTCCTTTGCTTGGCTACATCAAGATATTTGCTGTTGAATGGTTCTGGAACCCAATTATCAGGCCGCTGGCTCTGGCAATAACACAAAAAGGTTAAATTTATATAGGATTTGTTTAAGGACTTTGTTTAGGATGTTTTGCCCAAAGTGCGGCTCAATACTGGTGCCAAGGAAAGAGGACAGCAAGAAGATGCTTGTATGCTCGTGCGGCTATAAGACAACTCAGGTAGCAGGAGCCACGATAAAGGAGACTGTCACAAGCAGCGCAAAGAATGTTGAGGTGGTTGACAGAGGCGAGCTTCAGACATTGCCAAAGACAACCGCCGAGTGTCCAAAGTGCGGGCACAAAACAGCCTATTTCTGGCTGGTTCAGACAAGGGCAGGCGACGAGCCTGAAACCAAGTTCTTAAGGTGTGAGAAATGCGGGCATACCTGGAGGGATTATGATTGAGGTTTAGGAAGGGTAAAGTAGAATGTTGCTCCATTGTTGACTTCTCCTTTTGGGGTTATAATACCCTTATGCTTATCTATGATTGTATTAACGATGAATAATCCGACACCACTTCCACTTATACTTTGTGCATTGCCCATTCTTTTAAATGGCTTAAACAATTCGCTTGCTTCGGATTGCTGAAATCCAATTCCATTGTCCTTGACGTAATAAACAACATTACCATCTTGCTGTTCAGTACCAAATTCTATTATAGGGTGAGGATTTTCTTGGCTATATTTATATGCATTGCTTAACAAGTTACGCATCATTAACCTTAGTAAAATACTATCACCATAAGTAGTTACATTATCAGCTACCCTAAAATTTGTCCTTTGTCCTTTGTCCCGTTCTTTCAGTTCGCTTATAATCTCCTTAGCTATGTGGCTTAGACTTACCTCTTCCACTTGTATTCTGTCTTTAATTACAACCTCAGCAAGATAGGTAGCCTCTTGGGCATATGTTTTCATCTTTTCTCCCTCTGCGCTAATGCGTTCTAGGACAGCTGGTTGTTTCTCCTTTTCTATAACTCCAATCATTCCAGCGTATCCCACAATGATATTAAGCGGCGCTGAAATGTCATGCAAGAAAATCGCAGGGTAAGCTCTCCAAAAATTTAACTCTGTTTGTTGTTGGTTATCCCTATCCCTTAATTTAGTGATATGCTCTTTAATTGATACTCTAAAATTATCTGGTATAGTGACTATGCCGCTTAAACTGCTTAATATATTTTCTAAATCACCAAAACCAACATCGTCAGTATTTACCATATACGATATCATAAATACCCCCTTTATAAACCTTTCTATTTTTACTATTATAAAGTGGTTAAATATCAAAACAGCAACCTTTTAATCCTCATCATCATTTTTAGCCACCATGGACATCAAAACAGGCAAATTCAAAATAATAGCCAAGCCCAATTCCAGAGAAAACAAAATGGAAGGCTTTGACGAAAACAGAAAGGCATATAGGGTCAGCATCAAGGCAAAGCCAGAAGGCAACAAAGCCAATGCTGAAATCATAAAATTCCTGTCAAAATTACTGAAAAAAAGAGTGAAGATAGTCCATGGGCTGAAATCAAGGGAGAAGACCATTGAAATCCTTGACTGAAACAACAAAGTATTTAAAACCAGATAGAAATATTGCCAACCACAAAGATAATTAGGTCTTGTTGTGGTTGGCAAGATAGCCAACAACAAACAATTTATGATACCTAACTACTTTGTTGTTCGGTTATAAAAACTAAAAAAGAGGTATTGCCATGCTGTTATTCAAGCCAAAGCCTAAAGAGATTCTTCCTCCGCCGCCGCCTTCTCAAGAGCCTCGACAGCAGGATATTGGGGAAGTATCTGAAGAAGAGCCCAAGTTCTTTGACAAGGTGCTGAAGCCCGAGGAATTGGAAATCCCAAAATTCCCGGAAGAGGGGGAGTTTGGCGAGCTGGTAAAGGAGCTGGATGAGAAGATTAAGCCAAAAACAGCCATAACCAAGAAAAAAGCGAAGAAAGAGCTGAAAACAAGGCAAAAACCACAAAAGGCAAAGCAAGTCAAACTCAAAAAGCAAGCTCAGAAAAAAGAATTAAAAGAAGACAAAAAAATAACGCCAATAAAGGGAATAAAAGAATCAATACCAAAAATCAAGGCTGAGCCGGAAGGACTTGAAGTGCCTGATTTTGGGCTGCCGAAAGAGTTTGAAGAGCCGGAAAAAGAGATTGAGCTGCCCGAGCCGCTGGAAGAATTGGGCATTGAAGGCGAAAAAACAGAGTTCGGGCAGGAACAAAAGCCGAAAGAGATTATTGAAGCTGAAGATGAGATAAAAAGCGCGATTGAAAAGATAAAAGCGCAGGAAAAACCTTCATTCTTAAGAAGATTATTTGCAGGAAAAGGAAAAACAGAGGAGAAGCCGGAGCAAAAAGAAGAAAAGCAACTGGAGATTCCAGAAGCGGACAGTATTTCCAAAATACAAAGCAGTATAACCAAAACAAGGGAGTATCTGGCAAAGTTTGACTTGCAGGCTGCAAAGCAGAATTACATTGAAATAATGAAGTTGTACAACAGCCTGAATCCGGAAGAGCAGGCAAAGGTTTATAATGACATCAGGGAGATTTATTTTGAAAGAAAAAGCGCGGAGGAATTAAAGGTTTAAATTCGATATACTCCTTTAGATAAGACGACTGACTAATAATTAAAACAATTACGAGAGCGACTTCTGAACGTATTAGTGATTGAAGTAATCCGCTTTTTATTCCTGCACTTTAAAGCAAAGCAATATAGTGCAAATTTTATTGCGGGCACCCATTAAACCTCTGCTTTGCATTGGTCGCCAATTATTTTATTTTTATAATAGACATATTATTGATAAACCTGATTAATCCTATACACAAACTTAATAAATGAAACAGAAATCTCAAAATGCATGAAAAAAGGCATTTTTATTGTTATTGACGGCATTGACGGCTCCGGCAAGAGCGAGACAGTGAAAATGCTCCATAACTACCTGTTCTCAAGAAACAAGAAATATAGTCTGCTGACAACAAGGGAGCCGACAAATGGCATTTATGGCAAGCAAATAAGGGAAATGCTGAGGAAGGAAAAAAATCCATTAAGCAGCAGCAAGAATCTCATGGAATTGTTTGTAAAAGACAGGCGGGAGCACTTAAAAAATGTTATAGGGCCGTTTTTAAAAAAGTCAAATAAGCACGAATTGAATATTGTGCTGTGCGACCGGTATTACTATTCAACAATCGCGTTTCAGGGGGCGCAGGGCTTGGACACAAAGGATATAATTTCCAGAAACACGCCTTTCAGGAAGCCCGACATAGCATTTATTCTTGATGTCGAGCCTTCAATTGCCCTTGAAAGGATAGAGTACAGGAAGAAGGAAAAGTTTGAGCAGCTTGAGTTCATGAAGGGTATAAGGCAGAATTTCCTAAAGCTGCCTAGGCTGTTAAGCGACAATATAAAAATAATAGACTCTTCAAAGCCGCTAAGAATAGTTTTTGAGAATGTGAAAAAGGAAGTTGACAAGATTGTTTAAGGAGTTTTGGCGTTGCTTCCGCTTTTATAGTAAGGCTCTGAAATTTCCACTACTTCTTCAGGCTCTTTAATGATGATTTTCTGAGTTTCTGATTTTACAGGCTTTAGCCAGCCAAATTTTATTATAAAAGCTGCAGCCACTATCGCAATTCCAATAATCACGGCAGGCCAGAACAGGCTGTACTGGACGATTGTCTTCTGAATGTTTGGGTATTGGTGGCACGCAAAATCAGAGCCGCAATATGCCTCTGAGCCGCAGTCTTTGTTGCTTTTGCACTCCCTCTGCCCTATGTTGATCAGCCAGCCGAAAAAAAAGAGCACTATTATGGCAACCAATATTATTACAAGCCCTGCTTCCGCCTTCCTGCCTAAACCACCCATAAAGCCAAGTGATACCTATGTGTTTTTAAACCTTTTGCAGTTAATCACTTAGAAGTAGGAAAGTCACTTTACAGGCTTTTGCTTATCTGCAGCAAGTTCCTCGCTTTCCTCAGCAGCAAACTCAGCCAGCTTTGTGTTTTTCTGTATTGTCTTGAACCTTATAGGCTTGCTTGTGTCTTTCAAAATCCCACCTTTTTTAATCTAAACCCGTGCTTCCAAACCCCTGCTCATTCCTTGTTGTTTTATCTAGCTCGTCAGATTCTTCAAAAATTGCTTCCTCAACCTTGGCAAACACCATCTGCCCTATCTTCTTTCCTTTTTCTATTTTGTAAGCCTTATTGCCAAAGTTAATCAATGGAATCTTTATCTCTCCCCTGTAGCTTGAGTCTATTGTGCCTATGCTGTTTGCATGGCTTATTCCCTGCAAAGCCAAGCCGGATTTTGGCCTTATCTGGGCTTCATAACCAAGAGGAATTGCAATCTTTATGCCTGTTGCAACAAGCCTTCTTTCCATTGGCTCAAGCAGGCATTCCTCTGCTGAGTACAAATCCATCCCTGAATCGCCTTTGTGGGCATAGGAAGGGATTTTTGCATCGGCAGATGTTTTTATTTTCACTTTCAGCATTTTAACCACAAAGAAAACTGATTTTTTCTGGGCTAGCTTATATTTAAAGAATTCGCAATTTAGAAATATAGTTTCGCTAATCCATATTATGACTATTCTTTTCGAAAAGAAAAAACAGATGCTATATGATGCTCAAGCACCCTGCCATTGGATGCATCGATTTTTATGTTAAGCGTGTTGAAAGCCTCAGTTACATATGTTACATTCCATATGTTGCCAAGCCCGGGCATGTTTTGGAGTATTGCGATAGTTTTTACGCTACTGTCTTTCGGGAAATTTTTTTGCTGGAATTCTCCGGCTTTTGCCATGGCATCACTGAATGTCACCTTTACTTTTCCTATCTGCACCTGATGGACCTGCGCATCTTCTTTTTTGAACACATCCTCTTCGGGCCTTATATTGACTCTGCCTCCTGCCATGACAAATGCAGTTATCCTGTCTTTTTTCTTGCTGTAGAATCCCATCTGCCAGTCGTCTGGGTTCATTTCCTGCGGAATCTTGAATGCGTAAGAAAAGTAAGTGTCTTTGTTCTTTTGGCGCCAGTCTCTGAATTCGCGGCTTTCCTCAAGCTTTTTTAATGCAGGCTTCAAGTCCATAATATGCCTAAAAAGCCCAATATTTATATAGATTTGTATCTTTGCCGGGATTATGATTACGGCAGATGTCAGGCTTATCCTCAAGAGGCAGCAGTACGAGACAGTTGGCAGCCATTCCAGAGTCAAAACCTGCCACTGGACTAAAAGCGACTTGAGGGGTGAAGGCGGCTGCTATAAAAGCAGGTTTTACGGCATCAACAGCCACCAGTGCATACAGATGACCCCCACTTTTACATGCAACAATGCATGCGTATTCTGCTGGCGCGATTTAAGGTACCACACAGAGCCTGCGATGGAAAACGGGATAGACAAGCCTGCTGACATCGTTGAAGGCACTATTGAAGCGCAGAGAAGGCTGCTCTCGGGTTTTGGCGGCAATGAAAAAACACCAAGTGAAAAATTTGAAAGGGCAATGGCGCCGCAGCATGTTGCAATAAGCCTTGACGGCGAGCCGACTTTGTACCCAAAGCTTGCTGAACTGGTAAATGAGTACAGGAAAAGGAACTTCTCGACATTTGTCGTGAGCAACGGCTTGCTGCCCGAAAGGATTGAAAAGCTGCTGGAAGAGCCTCCGACACAGCTTTACATATCCGTTGACGCGCCTAATGAAGAGTTATTTAATGTAATTGACAGGCCCATCATAAAGAATGCGTGGCAGGGGCTTGTGAAAACATTGGGCATGCTTCCAAAGCTGAGGGAAAAAATGAGGACTGTGCTAAGGTTTACGCTGATCAAGGGCATGAATATGGTTTATCCCGGGCAGTGGGCCCAGATAATAAAAATGAGCCAGCCAATGTTCGTCGAAGTCAAAGCCTACATGTGGGTTGGCATGTCAAGGGAAAGGCTGGAGCAGGAGAACATGCCCTTGCATGATGAAGTGAGGCAATTTGCGCTTGAGATAGCAAGGCATGCTGGTTACAGGCTTGTGGACGAGCACGAGCCTTCAAGGGTTGTTTTGCTTATGAAAGAAGACTTTGAAGGAAGGGTTATGAAGTTTGACTGAGATTTGTTAAGTTCTATAAAATAATTAAAGAATTAAAATGCCTGAACTGAAGATATTGAACAGCGGGGAGATAAAGGAAACCCTCAAGCTTATTGAAAAGCAGTGGGGCGCAAAGCCAAAGCTTGATTATGGTTTTTTGAAAAATAATAAAGGCAGGATTTTTGTTGTAAGCAGGGATATCTCGAAAATTGACACTTCAAAATTGAGGTTAAATTCAGTCGGGATGTACTTTTGCGAGATTGACAGCAAAGGCATAAGGCTAAGCATTGAGGGCAGCCAGATTATAGGGCCAAAAGCCGCAAAAAATATTATTGAACTGGATGAAGACGAGACAAAATTATGGTTTAAGGGCGGGGATCTGGAGAAAGAATGCAAAGGCTGCAGTGGATTTGTTATTTTAAAGCATAAGGGCGATTTTCTCGGAACCGGGAAATGCACAGATAACAAGATTTTGAATTACGTTGGGAAGACGAGAAGGGTAAATGTGATTTAGGTAAGGTCAGTTATTCCTCATAACAATCCTTATTCTGCTCTTTTTTTCTTTTAAAAATCCTATTATATCTCTTTTCAGCTCAAAAGCTGCCTTATTTGAGTTTATAGCAAAAGTCCTTTCTGAGATGAAACCGGTTTTTCTTATTACCAGTTCCCTGCCATTGTTAAAGTCGGGGTTAATCTCAGCAGATATTGTTTCTTTGATTTTTTTATTTTTTTGGAATGGAAGTATTGCAATTGTAACTTTCTTATTATTTGATTTTTTAATGAACTCCTTTAGCTTGTCCAAGTCGAAATCGGCATTTACCCCAATAATGCAGTCTCCTTTCAGGCTGACCTCCTTGTCCCTTGTGAACTCCAAAGTTGTTTTATGGTTTCCAAGGATATTCTGATGCCCGTAAGCATTGAATTTGTAAATCATTTCAGCAAACTCTGCAAATAGTCTTTCTTGAATTTAAAGCCGTTCTTTTTAGCTAATTTTTCGATCCCGTTGACGAAATTGCTGCCGTACTGTGCAGCCTGCTTCCTGCGCCAGGCAAACTCCTTCTTCAGGCCGATGAACTCGGCAGCCTCCCTCAATATTATTTTTTTATTTTCTTTGTCAAGCTTAAACATTGGGTGTATGCTCATTGCAGCCTTTACCAAGTCCTTGTCCAAAAACGGCGTTCTTAAGTCCAGCCCAAGATGCTTTGCAATTGCAAAATCCCTTGTCAAGTCCCTTTTCCACATGTTCTTCAGGCCGTTCCAGCACTCTTTATGCAATGCCTCAAAGTTATTTTCCTGCAAAGCTTCCTCATGCCTCCTGTATCCGGCAAATATCTCTTCGCTTCCCAAGCCGCCGAAAAGTACATTGTTATTGTCTGAAATTGCCAGTTTTCCTCCTGCGTACAAAACCGAGCCTACGCTTGCTTTTACAATGTCCGCGTCATTCAATATTTTAATTACGCTTTTTAAAACAATCTCTAGCTCATTTAAATTCAATAATTTATACTTAAAATTAAACCCGTATTCCTCTGCAACTTTTTTCGCCCATGCAATGTCATCAGAGCCTTCAATTCCTACAGTGTAGCACGTAAAACTACAATTTAATTTTTTCAGGACAAATGCTATCAAGGAGCTGTCAACGCCGCCAGAAAAAAGCACACCTGCTCTTGCTGCAATCCTTTTTTTGATTGTATTAATTATAGCCTCTGCAAGCTCTCTTTTAGCCCTTTCGTTGTTTGTCTCAAGAGTTTCAAAATTGTTTTCGAAGCTATTCACAAACTTTATCCACAAGTCCTCCGGGATGAGCCTGCCCTCCTTTACAATGCCTAAAATTTGAGTCATGAGCGGCAGTAATTTATTGACTTTAAAAATGTTTTTCAGAAACTCTTAAATACACCCTTCTTTTATTTCATTTTATGGATAAAGGCGTAGGCAGGGACGAGCAGATTGGCTTTCACAAAGGCGCCCTGACAACACTTGCAAAGGAAAGGGAGGAAATGCTCAAGATTCTTTCAATAGTTGAGCAGCTTATGCAGATGCACGTCAAAAGCCTGCAGGAGCTTGGAGTTGATTTGCAGAAATCCGAACAGCAAAAAGGCAAGTAAAGCTACTTTAGCCTGTTGTACAGCTCCATAAGCTTGTCATAAACCTCTTTTTTCTCATTGTCCCCGAGTCCAATGTAGAGCTCTCTTGCCTCGACATAAATCTTCTTGGCCTTTGAATAATTATTTTTGCCGATTGCTTCCTTGGTTTTATTCAGGGCATTAAGGCATTTCTCAAGCTTTCTGCTTTTAGCCATTTCGGGCTTTGCTTCCTCAGGCTTCACCTCCGCCCTTTCAGATGTTTCCGCCTGAATTTCCGGCGCTTTCTCTTTCTTCCTGAACATCCTTTTAAAGACGCTTTCTCTGGCTACTGCTGGCTTTTCCTGTTTTATTTCCTCTGCCGGCGCTTCCTCAATCGCCCTCTCTGGTGATTCTTCCTTTTTCCTGAATATTCTTTTAAGCAGGCCTGGCTTTTCCTCCAGCAGCTTTCCCGTAGGCTTTATTTTTCCTGTTTCTATTTTCTTAAACAGCCCCAGGCTTCTTATGGCTTCTTCAAGCTCCTCAACCTCGCTTTTCGGCTTTTGCTTTTCTGGCTTTTTTTCTTTCCTGGCTCTTTTTTGCTTTTCAGCCGGTTCCTCTTCTTTCTCAGCAGTCGCAGATATCATCTGCTCTTCCGCAGCCGGCTTTTCCTCTTCAGCCCTTTCAAAATCATCTTCCAACTCAGATTTTGGCTCTTTCTTGAACAATGCCGCGAATCCTGAGAATAATTTTTTCTTTTCTGGCTTTTTTTCCTCAATAGCTCCTAAAATAGGTTTTTCTTCAGGCTCCTCGGCCTGCTTCTCTTCATGTTTTGTCTTTTTCTTTCCAGCAGTTTTTTGCTTTTTATCATCCTTTGTTTCAGTTTCTTCCTTTTTCTCCTGATCTTTCCGCTTTAAATCCTCAAGTATATCCTTTTGCTCTTTCTCCAGGGCAAGCTGCTTCCTTTTTTCCAGCATGCTGCGGAGCCCGATTTTGCTGAAAAAATCACTGAATTTCTTTTTTCTCTCGGCAGCCCTCAGTTCTTTTTTCTTTATTTCCTCTTCCTCTTTTTCTTTCCTTCTTTCATCCTCAAGCCTTTGCCTTTCCTCAACAGCCTTCTGCCTTTCGAGTTCATTTTGCCTTCTCTCGAGCTCTTCTTTTGCCTTTTTTTCTTCCTTTTCCCTGAGTTTTTCCTGCTGTTTTGCCTCTTCCAGCAAATTATCCCTTTTCTTGGAAAGCTCTGTTAATCTGCTGTAGGCTTCCTTTTGCTCCTGCTTTTCCAAAGATTCGTAGGATTCTTTTGCTTTTGTGTACAGGATGTCCGCTTTGGAAATATCCCTGCCTTCAACGGCATCATCCAAGCCTTCTGCCAGCTTGTAAAACTTATTTAGCTTGCCTGATGCTTTTGCTTCTTTCAGCTCAGGCTTAGGATACTTTAACTGTTTTTCAATTTCCAGTTCTTTTAGACCCTCCTCAAGTTCCATATCTCTTTTTTCAGCCTGCTTCCTTTCTTTTTCAGCTCTTTTCTTGCTCCTTTCTTTGTTCCATTTGTCAAGCCTGCCCTTTATCTTGTAAAAAATGCCTGGCTTTTCTGCCTCTTTCACTTTTTCTTTTGCAGCTGCAGGCTTTTCTTTTTTTCCCGGAGGCGCGACAAAGCCTGTCACCTTCTCGTACAGGTACGCTCCTATAAAAAAGTAAAAATACGCAGTCAATACGAACAAGAGGAGTATTGTTGTCAGCGACAATGCAAGGCAAAGCACGCTGCCTGTGCAGAATTGGGCAAAGCTTGCCTCTTCAGGCCCAGTAACCTCGAACAAATAGCTTGCTGTGCCGACTGAACTGCCGAACCTTATATATGCGGCAAACACGTACAAGCCGGGCTTGAGGTTTTTCGGCACCGATATCGTCTTGAAGAATGACGCCTGAGTCTTGACGACAACTGTCTCGCTTTCTGTCAGGATAGTGTTTCCGTCCATGTCCTTGACAAAGTACTCCACATCAACATTTTGAGACTCTATGCTTTCAAGATTGAACAGCCTGACCTCAATTGTAGCTTCAGCTCCCTGCTTTATCCTCCTTTCAATGGCAACCGGGTTCAGATTTATGTCAAACAGGACATTTTTTGTCTCAATTTCAAGGACAACAGGAATTTCCTTTGCTGCCTTTTCTGAATTCAGTGCAAGCTTGCCGACGTAAACGCCTGGCTGCTGCTCTATTCCCTGCCTTGATATAAAGGACGAGAAATTCAGGCTGACGATTTTTGTCTGCCCGGGCTTTATGGAAAAGGAAGCGGGGTTTATGCTGATGATGTCCTCCAACCCGATTACCCTGCCGCTTACCGCAATTTGGGAGCTTCCTATGTTGATAACCCTTATCTGCTTCTCTATGAATTCATTGCTTTTTATCAAAACCTTGAGCAGAATCTGGTCAACATCAAAATCAGGCTCCTGGACTTTTACTTTTTGCGCAAGATACGCCTTGTTCTGAAGCAGAAACAAGGCGCCGCCCAGGACAAGCATTAAAACCAGCACTGCAATCAGGAAAACCAATGGCTTCTTCAGCCTGTGCCTTGGGTGCTCACTTGGATTTGAGCCTATGTAAACTGTCTTTACTCTCCCGCCAGGCTGCCTTATGTTTTCATAATAATAAGGCCCGAGCTTTTTTCCATGCCTGTGGATATATCTCTTAAACGCCAAAATCCCCCACCCCATGACGTGAGAAATCAGAATAGATAAGCCAAAACGCAGCCGGATGATGCATCAAAATCCACCTCTTTTTCATCGAAAATTAAAAAATTTTTGAGTGTGATCGGAAATCTTTGATTTCCGACATGTAGTGTAATGTAGTGTAACAGGACCAAATTTAGATGTTTAAATAGATTTCGGTTAACTTCAAAGCAAGTTAACACCTTGAGAGGCATAAAGCCTCGAGTGCTCACTTCGCCCGCAGCAAGAAGGCATACTATTTCAGCCTGTTGTACAAATCCATAAGTTCGCCGTAGACTTCTCTTTTTTCATCCGGGCTCAGGCTTCCGTATATGCTCCTTGCTTCCATGTAAAGCCTTCTCGCGCTTGGAATGTCCTTGCTGGTTATGGCGCTTTTTGCCTTGCCCATTGTCATCCTGCATTCAGTAAGCATAACGCTCCAGGAAAATCTCGGAATCAGCAAATAAGCAAAAATAATCAGGATTATCGCTGCAAAAACAATTCCGGAAATGACAGTTGTCCTGTACATTGCGGCTTTTTTTACAGCCTCTTCTTTTGCAGCAAACGAGTTCTGGTACCTGACTTCAATAGTCAGGATATAATCGCCCGGCTGGACATTTTCAGGCATGTTGAAAGATTTTACAAAAGACACTTGCTTTTCCACGGCAAGTATTTCCGAGCTTTCGTGGACAGCATTCCCATTTTTGTCTTTAATCAGGTAGGTTATGGAAACATCCACCTTTTTGGCCGGACCGATGTTAAGCAGCGTAACCTGAGCCTTCAATTCTTTGCCAGGCTCGACTTCCTTGTAAGCTTGCGGTATGTCTATTTTGACATCAAACAAGGACTGCTCTGACTGGATGTCTATAACCACATCAATAGATTTTTGAATGCCATCTCCTGCTATGTCTATGCTGCCGAAGTAAGAGCCAATCTTCTTTCCAGTCAGTGTTGCATCAACAATTTTTTCCTGGGCCGGCACAAGGCTGAATGAGGTTTCAGACAATGAAACAAAGTCGCTGATAGTAGTTGAAATCTCCAAACTGAAGTCTAGTGTAAAATTTCCTGTGTTCTTTATTGTAATAGGCACTTTTCTGGACTCGCCAAGTGTCAATTGCTCGTCTATTGATGTAGGAGCAACGCTGAAATTCTTTGTCAGCAATGGAGTGTCCCCGCCTCCTCCTCCAGCTGCAGCTGCGCCTCCCCCGCCGCCGGCAGCGCCGCTTGGGCATGCAGAGCTGGTGCATGAGCCGCTGCAGCAGAAGCCGCCTTCGCATTGGCTTGCTGAGGTGCATGGCTGCCCGTCAGCCAGTAAAAGCGTGTGCAGGAAGCCAATCCTGTTGGTGTACGACGGTGAGCTTATTATGCTGTTGATTGTTCCGACTACGTTTATTATTTTGTAAGACGAGCTCGATGTTGACTCGCCTCCTGAAGAAACAATGACTCTTTGCTTGTAGTTTGAGCTGTTGATTTCAAAGGCAAGAGCGCTGGATAATGCCAGCAGCAGGGCAAATGCAAAGATTGCAGGTTTTATTGCTCTCATTCAGACTCACACAATCCATTGGGCTGTTCCTTTTTATTCTTTCTGTTTTTTGCGCTTGGAATCATAAATTTTAAATACAAGCTTGTTTTAACCATTAAAATGATAAGGGGTGATAGTTTTAAGCCAAGTCCTAGCTATGCCCATCATCATACTGCTTCTGATGAGGGCTTATACGAAAAGCCGTTTTTCCAGCATATAATTGTGACTGCAATAATAGCAACGCTTTTAATAAGCATATTCTCTTTGGTCAACACTTATCAGCTTAAAAAAAGCCTGATTCCAAAGACGATAAATATCAATGAGCTTTTGAAGAAGCTGACAGCGCACAATGAAATGAAAAGCTATGTGGGCGTTGCGCCATTAAACATTGTGCAGATAAACAGCAACAATATCGGCAACCTGCAGGCCCAGATAAACGGCTTGGATTTGTCTTACATGGGGAGTTTTATCGTGCAGTATACTGACAGGGTTGTTATTTACGATTATGACAATGACATGATAAAGGGAAATGTGAACCTGCAGGCTCCTCAGCAGGCTCAGCTGCCGGCTGATTTCTTCACAAAGCTTTACAGCCACCCGGAGGCGCAGGGCTTGCAGAGCCAGCAGCCTGCAGGCGGGCAGCTTGACGCAAATTCACTGGCAACCTTGAAGCAGCAGTTCCCTGATGTCTATGCAAACGCAAAACCGGGCGATTTCCTGTTAAGGTATCAGACAAAGCTGATTATCTATGACTACAGTGCAGACAAGATTGTGAACGTTGTTAACTTGGGATGATTTTTGGTGTTTTATTTAGTGTTTAGTTTTTATTTTAGCAATATTTTTAAATGAAATTCTTATCCTTAATCTATGCGGGTATCCTCACTATAGTTCGGGAACCCGCTCGTATAACTTGCGGGCAGCACAAAAACGATTTTTCGCTGGTCCGCTCATTACATTCGCGGGGATGCCGGAGCGGCCAAACGGGGTAGACTCAAGCGGAGTGCTCAAAGAGTGCTGTGATGCAATTCCTAAGTCATCTACTGGCTTAGTGCCTACGGGGGTTCGAATCCTTCTCCCCGCATTTTTTATCTTACGTAGAATATAGTATCTGATTGGAATTGACAACTATAATGCCAGAGTGTTGCTCAAAAGCCTTAAGATTTTTCATATGTTGCTGCCTTCTCTCTTCATCACCCCTTGAAGCTATGCAATCTCTAAGAACAACCACTTGATAACCCAATTTTGAAGCATGTTCAACATTCTTTGGAACGCAATGAGTTCCAGTAACGCCTGAAATCATGATGGTTTTTATTTTCTCCTGTTGAAGCAGGCTATGTAATCTGGTTGGCAACCCGCCCTCATAAGGATGCTCATAAAATGCAGACCAGTGGTGCTTTGTGAAAATGTGAGTTGCATCGCTCTTGTTTATTTTATAAAAATCCGCACCTTGTGTGCCTTTCACGCAAAAATTCTCTATTGGAATTGGATCTTCTTTAAATTGTGTCGGTGTATATTCTGAATTAATAAATACAATAGGAACCTGCCCTTTTGAAAGCTTGATGAATGGTGCTAAAGAGTCCTCCACCATTTTTACTATTAGTGTCCTGTCCCATGCTTTTCTGTCATATGCAAAGCCTGCTGCACAGATATCATTGACTACATCTATGACTATTAAAGCCGTGTCCTTGGCTTTCCTGCTTATAACTAGGTCATCCAGCGAATTCATTTTATCCAAAATTTTATAAGAACCTCTTTTGCTGTGCTTAAACCCATATATTTATAAATCTTTACCAAAAAGCAAAAGCCATGATTGAAATCTGCACTATAGGCGGCTACAACGAAGTCGGAAAGAATTCAACGGCGGTAAAGATAGGCGATGAGGCATACGTTCTTGACTTGGGGATTCACCTTGAAAACTACATAAAGTACACTCAAGACGAGGACTTGGTTGTTGCCAGCCCGAATGAATTGATGAGGGTTGGCGCTGTGCCTGATGTTTCTGCAATTGACGGCTGGAAAAGCAATGTGAAGATGATTATGCCGACGCATGCGCACCTTGACCACCTCGGGGCAATACCATACATGGCAAACAATTTCAAAGCAAATATCATGTGCACCCCTTTCACTTCAGAAGTCCTCAATGGTATTCTCACAGAAGACAAAATAAAGCTGAACGGCAGGATTAAGAGCATGTCTGCAAATTCCTTGTTTCAGGCATCAAATAACGTCAAGATAGAATTTGTTCATGTTACCCATTCAACCCCCCATACAGTCATGATTGCATTGCACACAAAGGAGGGAATTATTCTTTATGCCAATGACTTCAAGTTTGACTTGTTCCCGACTTTGGGGAAAAAGCCCAATTTCAAAAGGCTGGAAGAGCTCGGAAAGCAGAAGGTATTGGCATTGATTTGCGACTCGACATATGCTGCTGATGCAAGAAAAATGCCTTCCGAGTCGATTGCAAAAGAGATGCTGAAAGAGGTGATGCTCGGCATCGGCTCAAAAAACAAGCATGTTGTTGTCACAACATTCTCTTCACATATCGCCCGCTTAAATTCAATAGTCGAGTTTGGGCAGAAGCTGAACAGGAAGATTGTTTTCATGGGGCGCTCGATGGCAAAGTATGTCAGGGCTGCAGAGGCAACAGGCATCGCAAAGTTCACGAACAAAGTCGAGATCCTGAAGTTCGGCGGGCAGATAAAAAGAAAATTGAATAAAATTGCAAGGGACAGGGGAAAGTATTTGATGGTTGTCACAGGGCACCAGGGCGAGCCGAAATCAACCCTTGCAAAAATGATGAACGGCGAGCTTAAATTCAACTTCATGCCGGAAGACCATATTATTTTTTCCTGCAGAACAATTCCCACGCCGACAAACATTGCAAACAGGGAGAAGCTTGAATCAGACCTAAGAAGGTTTAATGTGCGTATTTTCAAGGACATCCATCAGAGCGGGCATGCTGCAAGGGAAGACTTAAGGGATTTGATAAACCTTGTAAAGCCCCAGCATATCATTCCGGCGCATGGAGAGCCTAAAATGCTGAACGCACTGGCTGATTTAGCAGCTGAAATGGGCTACAAGAAAGGCAATAACGTGCACGTCATGGGCAATGGGGAGAGAATTAGACTATAAAACCATAAAACATTTAAATACTGCTTAATAACTTCTTTAAGGGGGCAACATGAGATTAACTCTGGCAGAACCAAGCTACTTAAAAGAAAGCATATCAATAATTTCTGACTTAGTCAATGAAGCAAGGTTCAAGGTTACTCCCGATGCGATAGAGCTTGTTGCAATGGACCCTGCAAATGTTGCAATGGTTATTTTCAAACTGCTTAGCAGCTGTTTTACAGAATATGACGTTAAAAAAGACACTGAAATTGCAATCAACCTGAGCAATTTAAAGCAAGTGCTGAGAAGGGCTTCCCCGAAGGACATGCTTACTCTTGAAATAAGCGATGAAAACAGGCTGAAAATCACGCTGAAAAGCGGCACAACAAGAACCTTTAATTTGCCGATAATAGAATTGGAGGAGAAAGAGCAGAAAGTGCCTGACTTGAAGTTTCCTGTAACAGTAAAAACCTCCTCAAGCGTTCTGAACGAGGCGATTGCAGATGTTGACGTTGTCGGCGAGTCAGTCGCATTCATAGCCGAGCCTGAGAAATTTATCCTGCAGGCAGAGGGTGACTTAAACCATGCTAGGATTGAAATCAGGCAGGATGACATAACAAAAGTCAGCACCAGCAGCGATGAAAAGGTCAAGGCAAAATACAGCATTGAATACCTTAAAAAGATGATAAGCGGCTCAAAGCTGAGCGAAGACGTCATCATACAGTTCAACAAGGACTATCCGCTAAAGCTCGAGTACAAGACAGTGGACAAAGTTATGCTCTCATTCATTCTTGCTCCAAGAGTGGAGAACGACTAAACTGGCTTCATGCTTATTTTTTGGCTGAAGTGTTGGATATTGCATCCAAGTGATTGAAATGGCTAACCCGATGGAAATATACGGGAGGATTAAAGAACTTGGCAAAAATGCCAAGGTTGAAGCAGATGCTTTTATGCAGGGGCTTGCAAAAAAATACCCCAAAGAAAATCCAGCCCCTGACTCTGTTATACAAAAGGGCTTAAATAATATTCTTGCCGAGTACGAAACGAAAGGTTCCGAAGGGAGCCTTGAGGCAAGAGCCAATTCCAGCGATTACCTTGTGGGATTTGCATGCGTTTCTCTGTTAGTTCTTGCCATGGCAGGCATGCCGGTGTATTACCCGCCCCTGACCCCGTAATCGTTAATTTTATAAACAGAAGTTCCAAAAACCGCATTATGGAAAATGCCCATGATTTCCTGGTCCAATGGACAGTTGGGTTTGTAAAGAACAGGGACCTGCTCGCAAAAAAAATAGAGCGTATTGAAAACGGAAAAGACGGCTTTGACTTGTATATCAAGTACAGGGACAGGGAGCAGTTTTTTATAATTACTCCAAAAATCAGTGACATGGACTCTATTGTACGGAGGATAAATAACGAGCATCATTTCAGCATTGTGACCTTAAATTCAAAGGAAAATTTTGATATAATATTGAAAAATTGGAACAGGCTTATTTCATTCAAATTCCTCAGCATCATTTTCGTTAACCCATTCTCAGAAATGGACAAGAAATGGTCCGTATTCCCGCATACCCACCATAAAATCTGCGACGAAGCTTCTTTGGAAAACGGCTTGAAGTCAATGTTCAGTATGGTTGAGCCGATAGAGGAGGGGCAGCTGATTGCAAAAATTACAGGCTGAACAGTATAACCTGCCCTGCGAAGCCTGAGAATATCGGAATAAGCAGATTATCATCAAGCTCGTCAGCCATTGTTTCAACGATTGTGGCAGACAATGCCATGCCAAGAATCACGTAAATATTGTCAAGCACTATAAAGCCGACAATCATGTTTGTGGCAAGCTCTGCTATAAATCCCGCCCATGTCTTGTTCCTGTAAATCAATGTTGTGCCGTACCTCTTTCCGACAAGCGCGGCTATCATGTCGCCAAAGGTTGTCATAAGCAGCGCTGCCAGCGCTATGTTGTAGTCAAAAACAGCCAGAGATATTATTGCAGCTGAAAGGAAATAAATGACCCCATACATCCTGTGCTGCTCCTTCGGCCTTATGAACTGGGAGAAGAAAGGCATTTTCCACCCAAGCTCAAGCCTTAAGTATTCCAGCACAAGGAATAGAATAAGCAACGCGACAAGGAAAAGCAAAGCCAGCTGCTTCCCATAGCTGTTTTGGATAAAATTATATATTATGAGAACAATAAGAATTGTGATGTGGATTATCTTCCTGCCTATCTCATGAAACAGTCCCCATACCATAATATCAAATTTAACGCTTGTGTGATTCGAACCCGGGTATCAAGCTTGGGAAGCTCGAATCTTAACCACTGGATCACAGCCGTATAAAGCAGGATGGTAAACCATAATATTTAAATATTTACTACCTTAAAAAAATTTTGATTTATAAAGGTGGGAATATCAACAAAAACACTGATATCAGGATAAAATGCTACAAGTGCGGCAATGAGTATGCAATGGGCATGATGAGGATGGCTCCTGACGGCAAGCAATTGATGTGCAGGAACTGCATCGAGAGAAAGCCTGTGCAGAAGCAGGAAATGCCTGCAAAAAGCGGTTCCAGGAAGCACGAGGAGCCTGCAATGAAGGAGTATTTCTGCAAAGAGTGCAAGTACAGCTTCAAAAGAGCAAAGCACTTGAGCATAACCACCTGCCCATACTGCGACTCATCAGGCTCTATAGCTGTCAAAGGAAGCACGGCAAGAATCATAGCAGATGCAGCCAAGATGAAAGGTGATTTCTGATGCAGGAAATAATGGTCCCATGCAAGAAATGCGGCAACAAAGTGCCTGCTTCTTCGTTAAAACTGGATATAGATGAAAAGATGATGATATGCCCTGACTGCATAAAAAACAAGGGAATTCATAAGGAAATAAAGGAAGAGATATTCCATAAAAAAGAAGAGAACAAAGATAATGTTGAAGTAAAATCGACAAAAATAGCCCACAAATGTGCTTCATGCGGCTACAAGTTCAAGATAGACGTAGAAACTAAAAAGCCAAAGAACTGCCCTTACTGCAATGCAAGGGTTATGATGTTTTAATCCTCTCCTTTAGCCCCTTTCTCAGGCTCCCCTTCATAGGAAGGCACTGCAGCCTTGCTTATTATTATAATATCCCCGATTGACTTTACAAGCTGGTGGGGCACTATAACGCCTTTTGCGCTACCCAAAACCTTGTTCAGGAAAGAATTCTTTGTCGCCCTCACTCGCCATCCAAAAACCTTGTTGTTTGTCAAAATTGACTCTTCCACATCACCAAAATACTCGCCATTGTCTGTAAACACCCTCATATCATAAGTTTCGCTTATTTTCTTCATCTTCAGCATTTTACTCACCTTTTCAGCATTCTATTTTATTTAAACAACATTCTTTTATCTACTGGCTAGTATTTAAATTTATCGGAAAGCCTTATTAAAAACCATTATTTTCTTACAACCTATGAAGTACAAAAATCTGGTGTTTTTAGGCACATCTCATATAGCAAGGCAGAGCCTGAATGAGGTGAAACAAAGCATAGAAAGGGAAAAGCCCGGTATAATAGCCTTGGAGCTTGATGCAAAAAGGCTGCCTGCCCTGATGAGCAAAACCCATAGGAAGATTGAGCTAAAAGCAATAAAGCAGATTGGTTTGAAAGGCTTTCTTTTTTCATTGTTTGGCGCTTGGGCTGAGAGAAAGCTTGGAAAGCTTGTGGGAGTTGCACCGGGCTCGGAGATGAAGCAAGCCGTCAGGATTGCAAAGAGCTTGAAAATCAAATTAGCGCTCATAGACCAGGACATAGAGATAACTCTGAGAAGGCTTTCAAAATCAATAACATGGAAGGAGAAATGGAATTTTATCGTTGATGTCGTGAAAGCGCTATTCTCGGAGAAAAAAGAGCTTGATTTTGACTTGTCAACAGTTCCAGATAAAAAAATTATAAGAAAACTAACTCTCAGGCTCAAAGAGCGCTATCCTAATGTCTACAAAGTCCTTATTGATGAAAGGAACATCGTAATTGCGCAGAACATCAAAAAGCTTATGAACTCCGCTCCTGACAAAAAAATCCTTGTAATTCTTGGTGCAGGGCATATAGACGATGTTATGGATTTTGTAAAAGAGCCAAAGATAAGCTATAGTTTTAGCTTAGGCTGAGATATTTCCGATATGTTTAAATATTATATTTTTAATAGGATTGCTGATGGCTGAAATACTTGACCTGGCTGACAAAATAAAGAGGTACTACAAGTTTACCCAGAGTGAATTGAGGGGCTTGATAATTGCAATATTAACCATAGCCTTTGTCTTTTCCTATGATGACTGGGGCCCGGGCAATACTTTCGTTTTTTCCGCCGGAATATACAACTTTTTCAACGCCATTTTAATTGTGGCTTTGTCTGTATTAATCCACGACGCCGGGCAGCGCATTTGGGCGCTGGCAATCGGGTACAGGCTTGAATTCAGGATGTGGGGCTTCGGACTGATAATCACCCTTATTGTTGCGTTTCTGAACAATGGTAGGATTCCGTATTTGTGGATTGTAGTCCCGGGCGGCTTTATGCTTCACCACCTAGCCGGGCACAGGCTGGGGTGGTTTAGGTACGGAATAAACTACTTCGGGCAGGCGATGGTTGCCCTGGCCGGGCCACTTTCCATTTTCATGCTTATTATTTTGCTGAGGGTGTTAAGCTTGTTTTCATCAAATCCTTTGTTGGGCAAGGCAATCATATTTAACGTGATTTATATGATAATCAACCTGCTGCCAATTCCGCCTTTGGACGGCAGCAAGATATATTTCGGAAGCAGGATGCTTTATGCATTCGCTGTCCCGGCAATGATAATTGCAATAATCCTTGTGGTTGTCAATGTGCCAATCTTCCTTTCATTGATAATCTCGCTTTTAATTGCTGTTGTCTTGTGGCTTACATATTACATAAGCTTTGAGAGGAATGCATGGTTCGGCCCGAAGTGAGTTGCTATGTTTGAATTTCACAGGAATTGGATGGAATTGTTCTTTGTCGTGCTCATGATAGCTGGCGTGCTCATTGCGCTGGCAGCGCCAAGCGCCGCTATAAGCTATGTCATAATTTTTCTTGCGGGAATTTTCAGCGGCAGGCTGATTTACGAGAAAAGAAGCAAGATACAGCTGCCATACTTCCTCATTATAATAAGCTTTGTCATAGGCTACCTGATTGGAGTTTACTACGGGAGCAGGAGGGTGATTATTGCCTTGTTTGTAGTTGGCGCAGTGTTGGGCTACAAGCTGTACGAAAAGGGGGTTTTAAAGGACACGAGGTTTTGAAATGGGCAATAATTATTTTGCATGGATTATTGGATTGGTTTTTTTGGTAGCTGCATGCTCAGCACAGATGCCTAATGGCCAGCCTGCAATTGCCGCTAATGAGGATACTGCAGAGGAGATTGTCGTTGAGCAGCCAGAAGGGATTCCATCGCTTAAGATTGTTTCTCCAAAAGACGGTGAGCTGATAAAAAGTTCTAAAGTGACTGTTCAGGTTGATGCAGAAAATTTCAATATAGTGCCTGTTGGCGAGCCTGTCAAAGAAAACGAAGGGCATTTCCATGTATGGCTTGACAGCGAGAAAAAGGTTACGCCTGACAAGACAATGACTTTTGAAAACATTGTTTCAGGCAGGCATACCATAGTTGCTGAGCTTGTCAAAAGCAACCATTCCTCGTTAAGCCCAAGAGTTGCAAAAACAATTACGATAAATGTTGAGTCAGATTATGTGCCAAAGGCTGAAGCCCCGCAGCCAGGCATAAGAGAATACACTGTAGAGGCTGATGACCATGGATTTTACCCGAGCACAATAAAGGCAAAAATTGGCGACAAGGTAAAGATAAATTTCAAGTTCAGGGACGATACAATCTATTTTGCAGGGCTTGATGTAAAAGGCCCTTTTGAGGACATAAAATACGAATTAAAAGGGGAGCAGCCTGTAACAAGGGAATTTACAATGAAAGCCGAAACAAAGATTATATCTTATTGGCCCTCCTCAGGGGTTAGAAAGGCTACTTTGGTTGTTGAGGCTGAGAATTAACAATCAATAAACCTTATAAACCCGAAAAACACTCTTTTCTGATATGATTAAGAACTTTGAGCCAAGGCTGTACCAGCAGACAATACTTGCAACAGCCGCAGAGAAGAACACGCTTGTAGTGCTTCCCACAGGAATGGGAAAAACCAATATTTTCCTTATGCTTGCAGCCCAGAGGCTCAGGCAGTACCCTAACTCAAAGGTGCTTTTTATAGGGCCTACTCGCCCATTGATTGAGCAGTATATGGATGTATTCAGGCAGCATTTTGATATAAGCGAAGACAGTATGGCTGTATTTACAGGCATGGTAAGCCCTGAGAAAAGGGCTGCGCTGTGGAAGAATGCCAGAATAATTTTCTCAACTCCGCAAGGGCTGGAGAATGACATTATAAGCAGCAGGATAAACCTTGGAGAAGTCTGCCTGCTTGGGGTTGATGAGGCGCATCGCGCTGTTGGCAACTACGCATATGTTTTTGTTGCAAAGCAGTACATGAAGCTGGCAAGCTATCCAAGGATTATTGCAATGACTGCTTCTCCGGGAAGTGACATGGAAAAGGTACAGGAAGTATGCAAAAACCTGTTTATAGAAGGCATCGAAGTAAGGACTGACGACGACCCTGATGTAAAGCCCTATGTGCAGGAAATGCAGGTAGACTGGGTAAATGTCGAGCTGCCAAAAGTTTTCACTGACATTCAAAGGTTTCTTGTATTGTTTCTGCGGGAAAGGTTTGAAAAATTAAAAAAATGGGGAATTCTGAAAAGGGCTGATGTAAAATACGTTGGAAAATCGGATTTGCTGCAGCTGCAGGCAGAGCTGAGGGGCAGGATTGCTGCCGGTGAAAAGGATTTTGTGATGTGGAATGCAATATCCTTGCTTGCAGAAGCCATGAAAGTTTACCATGCGCTTGAACTGCTTGAAACGCAGGGGGTTGCAGCCCTGCACAAGTACTTTGAAAAGCTGATTGCCGAGTCAAGAGCATCAAAAACCAAGGCAATAAAGTCAATAATGTCCGATTCAAATTTCAAGTCCGCTTTGATAAAGGCAGGAATATTGCATGAGGAGAAAGTCGAGCATCCAAAGCTGATAGAGCTGCAGAATATTGTTGAGAATGAAGCCAGGCAGGACAGCAATGTAAAAATCATGATTTTCAACCAGTACAGGGACAATGCGCTTGACATTGTCGGAAAATTAAATTCTATCGGGAATGTAAAAGCCAGGATTTTCGTGGGGCAGCAGAAGAAAAACGAGACCGGGCTGACGCAAAAAGAGCAGAAGCAGCTGCTGGAGGACTTCAAGAACGGCTTGTTCAACGTGCTTGTAGCAACCTCTATCGGAGAGGAGGGGCTTGACATTCCAAAAGTTGATTTGGTTGTGTTCTATGAGCCTATTCCGAGCGCCATAAGAAGCATACAAAGGAGAGGCAGGACCGGAAGGCAGGATAAGGGAAGGGTTGTTATCCTTATGGCAAAGGGAACAAGAGATGAAGCGTACAGGTGGGTTGCACATCACAAGGAAAAAAAGATGTACAGGAACCTTGCAAGCATGAGGAAGAAGCTCAGCCTTTCGCTGTACGAGAAAAAGGAAGCGCCGGCTGCAAGGCGCGCAGAAGACAGAATAAAGGTGTTTGCGGACTACAGGGAAAAAGGCAGCGGCGTGATAAAGGAGCTTGCCGAAAGCGAGGTTGTTGTAAATCTTGAAAGGCTTGAGTTTGCCGATTATGTTGTCTCATCAAGATGTGGTATTGAAATAAAGACAGTTGAAGATTTTGTTGATTCAATAATAGACGGCAGATTATTGCAGCAGATTAAGAATTTGAAGAATAACTTTGAACGCCCCATAATTGTTATAGAGGGCACACAGGATATTTATGGAGTGAGGAATGTCCATCAGAACTCAATCCTTGGGATGATGGCAACGATTGCTGTTTCTTACGGCATTCCGATAATACAGACGAGAAATTTCAAGGAAACCGCTGCTTTGCTGCAGATAATTGCAAAAAGGGAGCAGGACGAGACTGGAAGGGATTTCAGCCTGCATGCAGACAGGAAGCCTGTTACTTTAAAAGAGCAGCAGGAATATGTTGTAAGCTCATTGCCGGGAATGGGACTGGTGCTTGCAAAGCCTTTGTTAAAGCGCTTCAAGACGATAAAAAACATTGTGAATGCCTCTGAAAAAGAATTGCAGGAAGTAGAGAAAATAGGTCCACAGAAAGCAAAGCACATAAAGGATGTTGTTGAGGGGGAATATAAGGGAGAGTAGAAACCTTTTTATCCTCCATGTTTCAATTCTTGGACAATGGGCTTAAGAAGCTTTGCCATATCAATTATCAAATCATTGATTGTTTTAGCCGTTGCCACGCTCATTTTTTCTTCGGTAACTCTTGATTTCCCTGGTTTGATTAAGAACGTGTTTGGGGATATTTTTGCATACGCCTCTCCTGAGGCGCAAAAGCAGACAGTTGAAAAGCTGGCAGAAGCCTGCTCGTCAATCGGGCAGGGGAACACAGTGTCAATATCCCAAGTCTGCACAAACAAAAGCCTGCTTGACTCCATGAAAGAGAACTGCAGGAATTACAGGGAATTGAAAAGAAGGGGCGCAGGAATCGAAAATGAAGAACAGGTAAGGGAAACCTGCAGCCAGGTTGAATCAGGCGGGCTTGAAAAGGCATGCAGCCAATCCAGCCTGCTGCCTGACTTCAGCGGGATAGGAGCTTCATGCAGGGACTACAAGTCAGGAAAGATTGATGACAGGGAATTTTTCTTCAGCGTCATCGGAAGGGCGATTCCAAGCCAGCAAACGGGCATGCCGCAGATTGGGATTTTGGGCGAATACAACAGGGCAGTCAATTACCTCAACAGCAACAAGGTCATTTATTTTGTTGCCTTATTGGCTTTATTGGCTGCACTATACCTGTTAATCATGGATATAAGGCTGTTTATCGCTACACTGGCGCAGATTTCATTCAGCATCGGGCTTTTTATAATGCTGCCCTATTTTGCAATACTGGCTTACGACAAGTTTGTCGGCATTGACACAACGCCTATTCTGGGCTCCATGTTCGGCTTGGGGGCTGCATTCGAGCCGAAAGCAATTATAAGCGTGGTTTTGCTCATGTTTTTGAGGACTTACACCACTTTTATAATAATTACGGGTTTTATGTTTTTGGCTGTCGGGATTTTTGGAAAAGTTTACAGCCTTATCTTAAGGGGAAAAGGCAAATCTGCTGAATTGCCCGAAGCGCCAAAACCAAAGAAAAAGAAAAGCTAGAACTTCATTGCCCTTAATCTTTTTGCCCTTTCCTTGGTTGGAGGATGTGTCATAAACAGGCTCAAAAAGCTCACATTCCTGAAAGGGTTGCTTATGAATAAATGTGCTGTTGCAGTTGTCCCGAATCTCATTGGATTTATGTCAACGTTCTTTTCTATCTTTTCAAGCGCATCTGCAAGCGCATTTCCATTTTTGACTGTTTTGGCTCCTGTCTCATCTGCAAGATATTCTCTGCTTCTTGAGATTGCAAGCTGGATAAGTGTTGCAACTAATGGCGTTATTATCCCCAAAATCAGCAGGCTGATCATGTTGCCGCCTCTGTCATCATCGCGACTTCCTCCAAAGATTGCAGACCATCTTGCCATCATTCCTATATAAGAGATAATTCCTGCAATTGTGCCTGCAACAGTCGAAATCAGGATGTCCCTGTTCCTGACGTGCCCGAACTCATGCGCTATGACTGCCTTTAGCTCTTCCTCATTCAGGATTTTCATTATGCCCTCTGTTGCAGCGACAACCGCATGATTCGGATTTCTGCCTGTTGCGAATGCATTCGGGCTATTTGTCGGAATTACATAAACCTTAGGCATTGGCAGTCCGCTTAATTTTGAGACTTCCTTCACAACATTGTATAATTTGGGGTAATCACTTTGCTTTGCCTCCTTTGCCCTGTACATCCACAGGACTATCTTGTGGGAAAACCAGTAAGAGCCTATGTTCATTAAGCCGACAAATATGGCTGCGAAGATGATTCCGTTTCTTCCGAACAGGCTGCCTATCCACAGCAGTAATGCTGTAAGCACCGCCAGTAAAATTGCTGTTTTGAACTGGTTTTTCATTGTCATAGTGTAAATATGAGTATTCTGTGATTTAAAAATTTAATGGTTGATTTGAGAATTGTCTATATAAGAATTAATCCCTTCAATCTGCCTCAGTTTTGTATTTCTAAAAAGAAATTCCCTGAACCTGTTGTTCACTTTAATGCCGTGCCTTTGAAGGTTTGAGTTTAATTTTGAATATAGCTGTTTTCCTTCCTTGTCCAAATCTGTCAAAATGATGCATTCTTCATTTGAGTTTGAGATTTCCTCAACAATCTGAAATATCGGTTTTTTGTTCAACTCAACAATATTGCTTATCCCCAATTTTTCCAATGCAATTTTATCTTTTTTGCCTTCGACAATAACCAGAATATTAGAAGTTATTATCTTATCAATAAAATCCCGGAATGAAGCATTGCTATGTTAAATGAATTTTTATATTTAAACCTTTTCCGTGAAACTATGAAAACCATTAAAAACCCAAAAACATTTCCAAAATCATGATTCCCTTAAATGTCTCACTAAGCCATTACAAAAGAGCAGATATTCAGGAAGAAATAATAGCAAATTCCAAAGACAGGGAAGTTGCTGTAAAGTTTAACGATAATTTTTCAAAAAGGCCTGATATTCTTAGGCATCCAAGCGACATTCTTGAGCTTGCAAAGCAGGGCGCAACATCGTTTCATGCTTCAGAGGAGTTATGGCGCAATCCGTTGCAGCTTGACACTTCGCTGAGAAAGCACGAGCTTGACAATCTAAGGATTGGGTGGGATTTGGTGCTTGACATCGACTGCGGCATTTTCGAGTATTCAAGGGAGGCTGCTGACTTGGTAATAAAGGCTTTGAAGTTCCACGGCATAAAGTCAATATCATCCAAGTTTTCAGGCAACAAGGGCTTTCACATTGGAGTGCCATTTGAAGCATTCCCCGAAAAAATGAGGAGCGAGGAGACAAAAAAGATGTTTCCTGAAGCGCCAAGAAAAATTGCATTGTACATAAAAGAGATGATAAAGCAGCCTCTTGGCGAAAAGATCATGGAGTTTGAGAAAAACAACTTCAATGCAATAATAGAGAAAACAGGAAAAAATGCAGGTGAGATAACATATTACGCCAATAAAGCAAGGGCTTTGAATGCAGAGCCTTTCCTCAACATTGACACTCTGCTTATTTCCCCAAGGCACCTCTATAGGATGCCCTATTCGCTACATGAAAAATCAGGCTTGGCTTCAACGCCTTTAAACCCGGAAAAGGTTTTGCTGTTCAGGAAGGAGTTTGCAATTCCTAAAAATGTCAGGATAAGCAGGCACAGGTTTCTTGCAAGGGAAAATGCTGAAAATGACGAGGGCAGGCAATTGCTGATGGAATCCCTGGATTTCAATGCCAAGCAGGAAGCTGTAAGCATAAAGGAAAAGAGGGAGTTTGAGGCTCCAGGAAAGGCGTTGCCGGAGGAATTATTCCCGCCGTGCATAAAGCTAATCCTTAATGGGCTGGAAGACGGAAAGAAAAGAGCCCTGTTCATTCTGGTTAATTACTTCACCTCAATCGGCTGGGATTATGATATGATAGAAAAAAGGCTGAAAGAGTGGAATAAAAAGAACAGGGAGCCCATAAGGGAGGTATATCTTCTTGGACAGCTGAGGTACCACAAGCAGATGCAAAAAAAGATTTTGCCGCCAAACTGCGACAATGAGATGTACATGCTCGGCATTGGAGTGTGCAAGCCTGACAATTTCTGCCCGAAGATAAGGAATCCTGCACAGTACACAACCAAAAAGGCATGGATGATGAACAGGGGCAGCAAGGCAAAGGCCGGGAAGAAAGCTGAGATCGAAAAACAACCGAAAACTATTTAAGCAACTAATCAAATTACAGATAAAATCAAAAAATTGAGGTGAGCAGATGGCTTTTGGAGTTCAGGAGATAACACTTGCTATTATCATAGGCACATTGGCTGCAATAGTTTACTGCCTGAGGATTCTTGTTCTGATGGAGAGAAGGATTGCAAGGATAGAGATGCACATTGAAAGGGTGGTGGACAAGATTGTCAGGGAAGAGATAAAGATTGAAAGGACAATGAAAAGAAGGCGTTAAGCTTTTATCAGTTCCTCAATCAACAAACCCCTTCTTTCTGCGACTTTTGAGTCAATCACGTATCCTGTTTCTGTCTTTTCTATGTCTTCAATCCCAAGAAAAAGCCAGTTTTTTCTTGCAAACCTTACTGCAAACCACGGCTCTGCACCAAAAATATCGCAGAAGTCCTTTAATTGTTTTATGTCATATTCCTCGAGATACTGCTTTGTTTTTTTCGTTGATTTGCATTCGATTGCAAGCCTTCTTGCCTTGTTGCTTGCTATCAGGTCTGGCCCGGGGTATTTCATTGAGCCGGAGCCTGCGCTTCTTATGGTTGCCCATCCCTTTGCCCAGAACAAGTGCAATAACTCCCTTTCTGCCTTTGAGCCTTTTTGCTTGACTGACATTTTAGTTTAATATGATTTCTGCCTATTTACAATTCAATCCTCATGAAATCCTTTGAGCATATTGTATTGTCAAAGACGTTTCTTGCATCTTCCTCCAATTCCTGCGTGTTTTTGTATCGTGCGCTGAAATGTATCAATACAAGCTGCTTTGCGTTTGCCTTGTTGGCAAGCTGCGCTGCCTGCTTTGCAGTCATGTGCCCGTATGCCTCGCTTTTGTCCACCAGTTTTGAGGAGTATGTTGCCTCGCATATCAATAAATCCGCATTATCAGCTATTTTGTAGCAGCTGCCACAAAGCACTGTGTCTGTTATGTAAGCTATTGTTTTTCCCTTTTCAATGTAAGTTGCCTCATCAGGCTCGATTTTCTTGCCCTTGTATTCTATTGATTTGCCCTCCTGCAGCTTCCCGATCAATGGTCCCGAGGGGATTCCGAGTTTTTTGACTTTTTTCATGTCAACCTTTCTGTTGTCTTTCTCAGTAAATCTAAAACCAAGCGTTTCAATGCCGTGCTCCAACTGATAAGCTTCCAGTTGGAATTCACTATTTTCAAAAAAAATGCCTTGCTTTACTTCCTTCACATCAAAGTCAAGCCTTTTGTCAAACACAAATGCCTCAAACATGCTTTGCATTCTTTTTTTTGTTCCTGTCGGCCCATAAATTTCAAGCTTCCCTGCATAGCTCATTGAGCTTAATGTCTGCATCAGCCCGGGCAATCTCCCCGCAGTCAAGCAATATGCCTTCAGAGCCATAGCTAAGGAAAACAGCTATCTGGTTCCTGTCTTTGGTCGGCACCATTGAGGAAGTGCCTAAAAATGTTATTTGCATACTGATTTGTATTCTAAAATGCTTTAAAAACCTTTTTAAACACCCCAGTTTACCATTCTCTGAATAATCGATTTTATGACAGCCAAGAAAAAGGAAGAAATTCTTCCGAAGAAGGAAGACAAAGAACTTAAGGAGCACAAGGAGCCTGTCAAAGCATATCTTTCAAAGGAACGAGTGCTTACAGAAAGCTCGGACAATGCTAGGGAGCTCTATAACCAAAGCAGGTACGGGGAGCTTTTGGATGACGGCAGGGTGCAGCTTTCCCTGATTGAATCGCTTTATTTGCTTGAAAAGAAAAGGGCAATTATTCATGACTCAAGGAACAAGCCGATTGATTTTGAAACATTCCTGAAAAAGGCGCAAAAGATAGAGCCGAACTTCTGGGTCAGGTATTGCGTCTACAGGGACATAAGGAACAGGGGCTACATAATAAAGACAGCCCTGAAGTTCGGCGCAGATTTCAGGATTTATGACAGGGGCGTGAAGCCGGGAGAAGACCATGCAAGATGGGTTGTTTTCCCTGTCCATGAAGGCTCTACGCTGACATGGTACGAGTTTGCCGCAAAAAATCGTGTTGCGCATTCCACAAAGAAAAGATTATTGCTGGGAATTGTTGATTCTGAGATGGACGTTACTTACTATGAATGCAGGTGGCTAAGGCCTTAAAATGCCCAAAGCGAAGATCTCAATAACCATAAGCAAAAAGACGCTGCAGGACATAGACTCCATCATAGACAATATTTATGTAAGGAACCGGAGCCAGGCAATAGAGCATCTTGTAAAGAATTCCCTGGGGAAAAACAAGACAGCAGTCATTCTTCTTGGAGGCAGCGAGGAGCATCTCGCAGTCTCAAAGGGAGAGTACAGGCCGACTGCAAGAATAAGGAATGCTGCTGTCATTGAGCTGGCGATAAAAAAGCTGAGGGAAAACAACTTCAAGACAATCTGCATCGTGGCAAGGCACAGGCTGCTCACCAGGCTGTTTGAACTGCTGAAGGACGGAGCGGAATACGGGGTAAAGATCAGCTACATTGAGGAGCGCGCTTCAGGCGGCACAGCAGACTCCCTGAGGCTCCTGAAAGGAAAGATAGGCGCGAACTTTCTTGTTGTCTATGGGGACATTGTATTCAGCAAGATAAACATAGACGAGCTTTGGAGCGACCACATAAAGCAGAACGCCATTGCAACCATAATGCTTACAACATCACCAAAGCCGAGCGAGAAAGGCACTGTGAGGGTCGAGGGCAACAGGGTTCTGACTTTCACGCAGAAGCCGAAAAAATCCGACATATACCTTGTGTTTTCCCCGATATTCGTCGCCGAGCCCCAGATTTTTGAGTACTCGGGCGCAAGCCTTGAATTCAGCGTTTTTCCGCAGCTTGCGGAGAAAGGGCTGTTGAACGGGCATTTAAGCTCCGAGAAGGAGATCCATATTCATTCCAATAAGGATTTGGAGAAATTAAAGTAAAGGTGGACAGCTTTTCCAGGCTCCCGTGCTGAGCACAGTACGACTGGAAACGGAGGCTTGCTTAACTTAATAATAAAACAATCACTTAAAGCCATTACATCTTGCTTCATTCTACATTTAAATCACTTAAGGTAAGTCTCAATTACCAAATTATGATTTTTGTTTTCTATATAGAAAATAAGCACTGGACATTCTCACATATAATATTTAAACCAAAATCATTTACGCAGTTTCAACATCAAGGAATCAGTGATTTAAATGATTTCAAAGAATTTCGCAAGATGCTTGGCTAAAATAAGTGGTGATGGTAATTTATATTATAGATATATACGTTACAGCAATACCTGTGAAGTTTTGCTTGAAGAATTTAAAAATGATATTATTACGGAATTTGGTGATATAAAGTTTAGTCATGGAAAAAATAATTCTGGGGTTAAATTTTTACAAATACATGGAAATAGGATAATACATAAATTCTTGGAGCATCTTCCTGATTTCAGAAGTGATGTATTGTATATACCAAATTCCATAAAAAGTGCTGATAAACAGGTTCAAAAAGAATATTTGAGAGCTTTGTATGATGATGAAGGTTGCGCGGCCTTGAGATTATTTTTTAAGGGCAATGAGTGGAAAAGGAACATAACATTAACCTCAAATTCACTAAAGTTATTGGAAGAAGTTAAACTAATGCTTCTTGACTTTGACATAAACTCTAACAAGATAATTAGGACTAAGCCAAATAGCATAAAAGATAATTCTTATGTGTTGAGTATTACAGGAAAAGAGAATATAATAAAATTTAAAGAGGAAATATATTTTAAACATCCAAAAAAAGCAAGAAAACTGGATTTGATGGTTAAATCGTATGGGGCTAATTCTAGAAATGTTGAAGAATTTAAAAAAATAAAGATGGAGTTGATGATCCCATTCGAATAATAAAGGTGGACAGCTTTTCCAGGCTCCCGTACGTAAGTACAGTACGACTGGAAACGGAGGCTTGCTTAACTCTCTCGTAGGCCAACTCCTTAACCTAATCCGAGTTCGGGATGGGATCGGGTGAACCAAGCCCCTATGGCCGTCCAAGGCAAAGAGGAAGAAAAGGCGCTTTAAAAATGTTGCGGTGGGTTTCTGCATATGAAAATATATAGAAAAGTTCGCCATAACTGTGTTATATTCACTTTTTTAGACACCTATAGAGAGGCTTACGCCGTAAATCTTTATTGAGAGGCACTTTCGTATAATCTTAAAAATGCAAACTCAAAGAGATTCGCATAACGAGAGATTATACAGTTCACTACGTTCTCCTAAGTTTTTACATTAGATAGAGGGGGGCATAACTAGTATGAGAAAGGGGATTTAACTTTATTTTTTTCATGTAATCGAACAATCATTTTTACCAAAAACGTATCTACTTTCTCTTCAAATTCTCTTAATCCTGAATAAGAGATAGTTTTTGTTTTATCCTGTGCAAATTTTATCAATTTTATTTGTTTGGCTCTCTTAATATTTCTTTGTTCTGTATCCAGTTCTTTTTCTTCTATATCATTTTCTGACATATCTTTTTTCATTATAAGAATCAGCATCTTATCCTTAATAATATCAAACACGTTGCTTATTTCAAAATCAATATATTCACTATATCTTTCATTAATTGCAGCAATGAAGATATGACTTTCTCTCAAATTACGAATAATTTGCTTTTTAAAATATTTATCATCTTTCTTGTCATTTTCCACTAACTTATAGCCGATTGGTATTTGCTTTCTTTGATATCTCCGTACAATTTTACAGATTTTGTCTCTCTCCTTACATAATGTTTTTTCGTCAGATTCATACTGTTTCGAGCATGGGTAGACCCATATTTGAGGCATTGACTTAATCTTCTTGATGCTTTTCTTTGCTTTTGATTTAGAAATTGGTCTCTTGGAAAAGTCTTTTGATTCTAAAAAGATATAAAACCTCTGTTTTTGAAATATAATAATTCCAATTCCAGCCTCTTTCAGAGACTTAAATGCTGATGCTTTTGGAGTTTTCTCAAATAGCAGATATATTTTTAGAATCCTCTTTTGCCCTTTGATGCTAGCTACTCTATCAAAAAATATTTTTGGAACGTTATCATTTTTTCTGTATTCAATAGCAACTGCATTATTCTTACTTTCGGCATAGAGATCAAAAGACCAGCCAAGAGTTTTCAAAAACGGATTAATTGATATATGAGGATAACCTTCTCTTGTTAAATGATGAGACAATTTTTTAAGAATCTCTTTCTCATCCATTTTCCACACCTAAAACTTTCTTTTAATAGACTCATTAAGATTTTTTAGTTCGGTACTTAGACTCTTCTTATCTTCATTGGGCAATTTCCTTAAATCAATGTTATCTATTTCCTTCCGTAATTTTTCAGAATTCTTGATTATACCTTTTGCTTGTTCAATTGCCTCAGATGTGTCTGAATAGATATCATCAATTGTAACTTCTTTGTTGTCGAGAAAATCTTTAATTCTCTCAATTGCAACTTGTTTATTGACTTTCCCCCTGTTTACATTCATAGCAATTTTTGATAATTTTCTTATTTGTTTGTTTGTTGTAATTACTTTGTTTTTCTTTTTTTCAACAATAATCTTAACAATTTTCTCTTTTGAATACTCTATTTTCATAGAAGATGACATAAGTGCCCTAATTTTTTTCAAGGGGCTTTTTAATTCAGATAAAATATCCACATCTAAATCTGGTTTTTCTTTTAACTCTGCTTCTCTGAATTCTTTAATAATTTCATCAGAATAAGTTAAGACATCAAAGTATTTCTTAAGCTTATACATTGATAGCGAGGTTAATTTTTTAATATTCTGCATACCTTCTTTAGTTGGATGTTGAGGATCAATTTCCAATTCTCGACATAACTCTGGTATTGTGGTAGAAATAGCTAAATCGGTCCAATCTTCATGAACATTATGGATGTGGAACATAATTGATAAATTTTCAACATAAGTTGGTTCCTTTACCAGAATATGGGCAGGAATTTTATCAATTCCGAGTTTCTTACACGCTTGATACCTTCTTTGTCCGTCAAGAATTATGTATTTCTTCTCTTGTTTACGGATTTTTTCATAAACTATAATTGGCTGAAGTACAATTTTCATCTGGGCAATAGATTCTATAAGTTCATCCTCTTTTTCTTGACTAAACTTCTTTCTGGGGTTAAAAGGGTTAGGTTCTATATCTTCTATCGAGATTTCATCTATTCTGTTCTTAAACTCTGGCATAAAATCAGTGATTTTTTTCATTATTTCTTTTGATGACATCTGAACCACCCCATACGAATTACTTAGCTATATAATATCTAATATCTTCCAACTCGACAAGTCATTAAGATTATACTCATATGTTTCTTTGTCATTGTAACGCCATGTTCCATTTACAAAAATAGCAATTCCGCCCCAAACTTTCTTATCTTTATTTTTCTTGAGATATTTCTGCAATCCTTCGGCTCTTGACCCTGCATCTTTTGCAGTCATTCCGCCTTTTGTGTCAAACAGGCCGATAGAGCCATCTGTAAACTGCACGATAAAATCAACATAGAACGCTCTCTCAAAGCCGTTTTCGTCAATATATGGAACAGCGAAATACTTTATCTCGGTTTCACCATTCTTGAACCACCATTTCACCTTTTTTGATTTATTGAGCAATTCTATAAACTTTCTTTCCGGCTCACTTGGCTTCTTGGTGTAAAATGGCTTCATTATCGAAGTCGGATGCTCTTCTTTGGAATATCTGCTGTTATAACTGATGATAACAGGAACCTCCCATTTGGGTATTTCTTTTTTCTCTCGCTTTTCATTTATTTTCTCTACAACTTCTTTTTTGTAGCGTTCTTTTGCTATGTTAATGATATCTACGAATGCCTGCACGTTTTCCTTTCCTAAGACTATTCTTTGGGCTTGCGGATCAAACTTTCTGAGTTTGTATTTTTGTGTGAAGAAGTTGTAAATTGCTGTTTTCATTCTATCGCTTGAATCTGCTGGTGCGTATGGCGTGCAGTTGTCGGCGATAAACTTGTCAAATAACTGCTGCAATTCTGTTAAATTGAGTTGGACTTCAATCTGTCCTTTCCTTTCAATTTCTCCCAATTGGTCAATGTTTACAATTCTGCCATCAGCAATAATCGGGCTTACTGTTCTTGATGGCTTGGTAGTAATCTTCTTCTGGAGATTTATTTCTTCTGCCACTTTCATAAAAATATCTCCGAATTTCCCGGATAATCTTGTTCTTTCCCTTTGCCTTTTCAGGAAAATGGACGGCAGAGAAATTTCTTTGTAGAGTTTGCTGTCTCTTTTTGCTTCATAAATTGTAACATAGTCTTTTGCGTAATCTTCTGTAATCTCAATATTCGGCAGGTTTGTAAAGACATAACCTTTATTCAAATCCTCTTCATTGTAGTATTTCAATTCTGGCATTCTCATTATTCTGCCTATTGTTTGAATGGTAAATGTGAAACTTTTTGATTCTCTGAAAATGACAAGAATTTGTGCTCTCGGACAATCCCAGCCTAGAGCTATGGCCTGTTTGAAAACTAAAACTTCCACTTCATTGTCGTTTTTGTCAATATTGGCCAGATTATCGGTTTTTTCTTCTGAAAGCCATACTGCCAGTTTTCCGTTTTCTTCTGTTATCTTGAACTTGTCTTTGAGTATTTTTACAACATCGTCTTTTTTGTTGATTAAATTGCCTTTTTGGTCTGGAAGCTGAACAAGAACAAGTGGATTTATGTTTGAGCCTTCTTTTTCATAAAACTTTGCTAATTCCACTCTTTTCTTTAATGTTTGTTCTATGATTAACTCGTCTGAACTTTTTGAGCCAATTTTTATATCCATAAATTCGGGATTTACTGCTATTTCTGATTTTATCATTTCTTCAGCTTTGACTTGTGAGATGTGTACTCTTTCAATCTCAGAAACATTTTCTTTTAAGTGTGGAGTAGCTGAAACTTCAATAGTCACTTTTGGCCCGATTGTCTCAATTAATTCTTTTGACTTTTCAGAACTCGCAGTATGATGGCTTTCATCTATGATTAAGATTATTTCTCTGCCTTCTTCTTTTGTATTTTGGATAATTGCGTTTAAGTTATTGTCCTGCTCGTTTTCCCTGACATAAATATTAATGTCTTTCTTGTTAATGCTGTGCCAATTTATAAATAAAATCTCATTTTCCCCAATCTGTCTGTCATCCAAATCTTCAAAATAGGAGCATTGGATTAACCTGTCATCTTCGTAATATTTCTCTAATTTCTCCTTGCTTTGCTCGTGCAACATTCTGACAGAAACCCAGACAAAAGAGTATCTTTTATGGTTCTCCTTAACTAATTGTTTAAGCATTTCAGAAACCATAACCGTCTTGCCACTTCCTGTCGGTGCTTGGAAAATAACGACTTCATTGTCCGGAGTATTCAGAACATTCTGGACTTTGGATTTAAGACTTTCAACTGCCTTTTTCTGATAGTCTCTTAACTCTATCATTTGAATATCCTCTTGTAAACGTTTAGTATGACTGCCGGAATTGGCCTTAACTCAACCAAATCATAGACATCTTCGAACTCGTCTTCTCTTGCGCTTTCATCAAGAGAGAACACATACACAACAAACTGCTTTTTTAACTTTTTAGCTTCTTTCTTGAATGGCTCAATGCCGTCATCATCATAGATTATTCCTAAATATTTTTCTTGGACATTTTTGAAAATTCCGAATTTTTTACTCTGCATGACTTCTTCAAAGCAATCTTCTTTTAGGCAGAGCATTTCCGTAGATTTATCAACCATCTTACGTTTATTCTCGTCTGTTGGCCCAGCATCGACGAAATCAGTTTTAAAATATTTGAGGTTTCCCCCTAACTTTGCTATGAAGCTATCACCTCGTATTACTTTTTTTAGTCTAGGATAGCAAATATCACTAAGTATCTTGTTTCCATCTCCATTACTATCTTCATTGTTGGTACAAAGAATGAACCTCCCATTTTTTTTAAATTCTTTATTAATCTCAAGAAGAGATTGTCCTGTTGTCCCAGAGCCAGCAAAGAAATCTAATACTACTGGGTTTTTAGAAGTATTCATATTGATAAGATATTTTATCAACTCTACTGGCTTTGGATATGTAAAGCTCACACCAATTTTCTTCAAAAATTGGCTAGTTGACTGGGTGTTTCCAAGGTTAGTTAGGACAGATAAAACATGACTCTGATCCTCACTTCTTTTTTTCACAACTTCTATTGCTCCAGTTGTGCTAATTTCAAACAACGATTCTTGTCCTTTAATATCAACTACTGGAGAAAAACTGGTATTCAAGAAAGTCTCGAACAAATTTTTTGAACTCCACCCACTCTTAATTAGAATTTCATTTTGTAATTGGTAATCTTTCACGATAGCATCCTTATCATAATGGGGCCACGCAGTGTCTCTCTTCTTTATAACACCTTCCTTAAAAGAAGCAGGCATCCCTGGTGGTAACCTAATCTCGCTTATAGGGTTTTTTGGCCCGTTTTTTACTATAGTATTTCTTATTTCGTCTTTGAATAATTTACTTTGAACATCAATATTTGGGTCAATTATCTTTGGAGCTTTAATGTTTTTTATATTCTTCGCATAACACAAAATATATTCATGACAAATCTTCACTTTTGCTTGATTATCAAAATTACCAGCAGTCCTCCAAACAAAATTTGCAACTAAGTTTTTTTCTCCAAATATCCAATCGCACAATAATTTTAATTGTGCTATCTCGTTATCATCGATGGAGATAAATATCAAGCCATTATTACGAAGTAAAGGCTTAGCCAATTTTAGTCTTTTACTCATAAAATCTAACCATTTACTGTGTCTGTATGAGTCTTCTTTGTCAACATAATGGTCGTTATATTTCCATTCTTTCTTTTTTCCTGTATTGTATGGAGGATCAATATAGATAACATCAATTAATCCTTTATTGGTGTAGTTCAAAACAGAAAGAGCATGATAATTGTCGCCTTCTATCAGAATATTGACTGGCTTTTTATCGTCTGTTTTAATTTCTTTCTTTGTGTCCTCTTCCAAGACAGGCAGTTTTTCTTTGCATAATTCAGCTACTTTTTCGGGCTTGTCTTCCCAAACCATTCCATATTTTTTTCTCTTTTCAACTTTCTTTAACTCCCTAACCAGTTCTTCTTTTGACCAATTGGAATAATCTTTCTTTGCCATTATTAAGACCTTGATTTATTCTTCTCTAATTCCTCAGCCATAAAGTTCTCAAATTGCTTTGATAAGATAATACCTTTTTTCTCGCAGAATTTCCTATATTCATCATAGATTTCTTCTTCTACACTTAACGATATTGTTCGTTTTGCCATAACCACCAACCCATTTATGTATATATAACCTTAAATGTGCTTCTATTTAAATTTAACGATACTTTTACTAAGTAAAGTTATTAAAGATAGCAAAGAAAATCAGATTAAATGGGTGTATAAATGCTTGATTATATTTTTACAAGATGGAGAAATAAACAAGTGAGCGCACGACTAGAACAATTTCCATCAATTATATTTACTAGATTGTTTTCAGATAAACAACAAAATATTCCTTTTGATGTTCAGATAAACCTATTTGAATTAGCATATCAAATGCACCTATCAAAACCAATGAGTAAAATCAGTAGTTCTCGAAGAACAAAGTTCAACGATTATTTACCATATATCAAACGAATTACAAATGGAATTTATTTAAGTTTTGAAATATCTGATATGGATAGCGAACAAAAAGGTCAAGCGGCAGAAATAATTGGAGAAGGATTGAGCCGATGCCTTGTAAGTAGTTTATTTAATGTGCAAGAAAATTCAATGAATAAACTTAAAGGACCTTGGAAACGTGCAGATTTTGAAGCAATGACAAGTAATGAAGAATCAATTGTTTGTGAATCTAAGGGGAGCTTTGACAATATTCCACAATCTGAGGTTAATAGGGCCAGAACCCAAAAAAACTCCAGAAATGCTGATATAAGAATTGCAGCCATAAACGAGATTGGGGTATTGAGCAGGTTAATTGATCCATCATCATCAGATAATAGAAATTTTGATAGATTCTCAAAACTTATTATTAAAACAAATCACTACATTCAAATATTCAAATTAGCAGGACAACAAGAACTGACAAGGTATTTCAAACTAATGAAAAAAAGATTTCAAAATAAGAACATGACAGATTTCCCAGAATTCTCAGAAAAACAAGGTTTATGGTTTAAATTGAAGTATGAAAGCCAAAGGCAAAAAATTAATGGTAAAGAATTTATCGGAAAAGTAGAACTTATTGAAAACAATAGGATTATTTTTATCGGATTTGATGAGAAACTACTTAATGTAGATACTTTTGAATTGTTTAAAGATTATGAGAAAGTTTATGTAAATCAGAACGACAACATTACTACATTTATATCTAAAGATGGGGTTTGTTTTATTGAAGCTGATTTAAGGGCCTTGAGAGTTTTATTTCCGGAAATCAGACAAGATGAAATAAAAAACTATCAGGAGTCAACATGGCTGACTGACATAGATAATATGAATGAAATAGTGTTTTCAAATTATCTTCAGTTCATATTTAAGGAAAATAACATTGAGTTTCAGAAAGAAAAGAAAATACGAGATCGTATTGCAGATTATACGATAAATTATGAAGGAATAATATATCATCTCGAATTAAAACTTTTTAGGAAGAAAACCCAGTTAATATACAAAAAAGATAAAGATAAGTTATCAGAAGACATTTATCAAACAAAACTGATTGAGGAGACTCTTAAAGAAAAAATTAGATTCCTCCCTGATGTTGATGTTAAAAGTCAAATTCTAATAACAAATAAAGATAAGAGATTGGTTCATGCTCCAAAGGATATGATTATTTTTGACCGTAATGAATTAAAAAAGCTTTTAAGGGATAAATATTATTTTGTGAAATTCTTATCTAAATTTAAGTAATTCCATCTTTTTCAGAAAAAGAACCAAAAACAGCCCCCCTCAGTCCTACGGACATCTACTCTGCTTCGCAGAAATCTATTGTAAAAACTACAGTGCCTCTCAGATTTACGGTGTCTAAAAAAGTCTGCGGACGCAGGTTTCCCACACTTTGTATGGAAAACGAATATAACACATATTTCACGGAAAAATCGGTCGCTAACGCTAAAATGCCAAGCATTTTCCCGATTTTTACTAAGTTTTTTCCATCTCTCAAAATTTTCCAGCTCTATCGCAAATTTCATGGGTTGCCGAAATTTGCTCACGAGGGAAAATTTTGTGGGGAAAAAACCTCGTGAAATATTGTACGTTATGTGAACTTTTCCTAAATCTCCACCACAACCTTCCTATCTTTTTCATTAACCTCTTTCACAATCTTATGCCCTTTCAGCTTCTCTTTTATCTCCTTCCATGAGTATTTCTTTGAGGCTTTGTTTATTTCGTCAAGCACTTCTTTTATCAATTGGTAATTGTGGTAGATCATCTCTCCTTTCTGCCTTAATTCATGCTCTTCCTTTCTTAGCATGTCTATCGTCCGCTTCTGGCTTTCTGTAATTCTCTGCAATTCCTTTATTTTTTTGTCTGCTGCAGACTCTTTCACCTCCTTGAATTGCGAGTAAAAGAATGAAAGAGCTTCGCTGAATGTCTTGAATTCCTGCTTTTTGTGCTTTTCGTAATATTTAAAATTAAAAGGGGCAAAATCAATGACATTGCCGTTGTCAAAAATCACGTTAGCATCGATTTTTTGATTAATTATTCTTTTAATTGAATTTGATATTGAATGAATTTGTTCATCGCCGATATTTTTTGGGCTGATGTTTTTATCTATATTGGACAACAGGCATATTTCCTCGGAGTACAAGCCGCCCGACCCCAATTCTGTTGCCAAGCTTGTCACAAGGCTGTCTTTTTTGGAGTTTTTTAACAAATCCTGCAATTGTTTTTCATTGATTTCAAATACGTTATAATTCATTACGGGATAAACATACTTCAGTTTAGGCTTTACAGCCCTTTCCCTGAACTCATGGTGCTCAAGCGCGTTTATAATTACATCATGCTCACTGCATAAAATTGCATTGCCCTTGCCGAAGAATTCAAGATAAAGGTGTTTTGTTTCCTCCTTTGCTTTAAAAGTGATTTTGATTATTCTCTCGGGCTTTAATTGCCGTATATCAACTAAAAAATATCCGTCAAGATGCTTCCTCAGCAGCTGCCCAAATCCTAAAATCTCTTCATACTGCTCTTTTTCTTCTGCAATAAACAGCACTTTTCCTATTTCAATTCTCAATAATTTCTTCCCGGCATTGGTTTTATAAAGGCTGAAAATAACCAAGTTTTCTTCCGGGTGGTATATCTTGTCAACCCTTGAATCTTTCAGAATATCCAGTTCTTTCAATAAAAAATGCAAATCCAGGCTTGACAACTGCTTTTTCATGCCTTCTCCAAGATTGTTAAATCGCCATTCTTAACCTTATTAAAAATTTTAGCATCTCCCTTTACCTTTCCAAAAACATTAACCTTTGATGCAGCCCTTATCTCACTGCCTTTTGAGGCAGGAGTTTTCCCCCAGAAAATGCAAAAACAGGCTCCTTCAACCCAATAAGCAACATCTCCCTCATCAACAACCTCTTTTGCATCAGGCTCTGCATCAAGATTTACCGGAATGGGAAAATAGATTTCGTTGCCCCATCTGTTTGCAGCGCCTTCAATAGGCAGCGCATTGTAGACTGCCTTTGCTGTAGCGGTATTCTTCAATTCAGCCACTGCGTTTAAATTGCCAGAAATAACCTTAATTTTCATTTTACTCAAACTTAAATGGAAAAATAACATCGCTTTCATGCTTTTCCATGGCTTCCTTTAGCCTTTCCCTTTGCTGCCCGATATGCCTGTGGAATATTTCCGGGATATTGTCCTCTGGCTTGTAGATTTCTTCAGCCCTGTCAAGCTTTTCAAGAAGCTTTTTTGCCCTTATTGAAAACTGCCTGTCGTAATCCTCTTTTCTGTACTCTTTTTCAAAAACCTCTTTGAATAAGCCTCTCAAATCCTCATATTTTGGTATGAATCCAATCGGAGTTTCAATCGCGCCATACTCGCCATGAACCCTTCCTTCCATCCACAAAAGCCACACTTTCTTGTCTGTTTTCTGGTTGAGGAATTTCCCGTCCTCCTTCAAGAAGTAATTCGTTGCAAAAATTAAAGGAGGCTCGTCAAGGGCTTCCCCGAATTTCATGTGGTTGTCTATATACACTCCCAGAGGAACTGTCAAAAATTCGATATTTGACATGGGGTTGTGCTTCCTTACCCCTACTGCCGCAGTTGTTGTCGCTGTTGTCTCGGATTCAATCACTCCGCCTACAAAAACTCCATGAGCCCAGCCCAATGACTGGAAAACAGGCACATTCGTATCAGAGTCTCTTCCGCCGTAAATAAACCCACTTATCTGCACCCCATCAGGATTTTCAGCATTGGGGTCTGCGTTGTCAAGCTCTGAAATCCTTATTGTGTACCTTGCGTTCTTGTGCGCTGGCAGTATCTCTTTGCCATTATTGTCTTTTTTGCCTTCATACCATTCGCCTGAAAAATTAATGCCGTCTTTTGGAAGCTCTTTGCCCATGCCCAGCCAGTATGGAATCCCGTCCTTGACAAGAATATTTGAGAATATGATTTCTCTTGGAGTTGTGAGCGCCTTGTATATTAACGAGTCATCGACTGGATTGACATCCTCTATAATCCCGAATATTCCCTGCTCCACGTTGACTGCCATCGCCCTGCCTTCTTCATCAGCCCTTATGTATGCAATGTCATCCCCTATGATCGCCTGCCCAGGCACCATTGCAGTTGATGTCTTTCCGCAGCCGCTTGGAAATGCGCCGGTAAAATAAGTAAATCTTTCCCTGCCTTCAGGCTTTACCCCCATTATAAACATGTGCTCGCACAGCCAATCTTCCTTGTTTGCTTTGCTTATTGCAAGCCTCAATGCAAGCTTTTTCAGCCCTACTGAATTGCCCGCATACTGGTTGTTTATTGTGAAAACCCTTTCTTCCTCCAAATCCATGTAAACCCTTCTTTTCTCAATGTCAATGCTTACCCCATTCTCAGTTCTTCCTGCAGAATGCACAAAATGGAAGAAATCTTTTGAGCCATTAAGACTTTTGAAATCCTGATAGCCCTGCCTGTAAAGCATGTCCTCGCTGTGCACCACATATGCAGAGTCTGTAAGCTGCAAAGCAGGGATTGAGAATTTGGAATTATTGGGGCCAAGGCAGTAGAACTTGACAAGCATCTCTTTCCCTTCCATTATGCCGTCGAGAAGCCCGGATATTTCTCCAAGCCCCTGACCTTTGCCTATAGTTTCGATGCCCTTGCTTAATTTAAGCCCTTTTGGAAGCATTATTCGCGTATTGACCAAGTCCCTTCCTTGGTCATAGTAGCCGTCAAAATGTATAGTGTGCCCTTTCAGCTTCAATGGCGCCTCTTCGCCATTCCTCAGTGCCAGATCCTTTGCGTACTCAATTGCTTCCCTGGAGTCATCAAGCACTGTTATTTTTTGCGGCTTGCACAAATCTGCATATTTTTTAATAATGTCAGCCACGTGCCTGTTTTTAAGCCCGTCAAGCACTCCTCTGCTTTTCCCGTCTAACTTTGTTTCAGCCATTTTTCTATTCTGTCCAAGCCGCGCTCAATATCGCGCATTGATGCTGCATAGCTTAGCCTTATGTGCCTGTCAGAGCCAAATGCAATGCCTGGGACGACTGCGACCAATGCCTCACTAAGCAGCTTTGATGCAAAATCCATTGAGCTCATTCCTGTCCCGCTTATGTCTGGAAAAGCATAAAAAGCCCCTTCTGGCTCTACGCATGAAATTCCATCAATCTCGTTCAGCCTTTTGTAAATGAATTTTCTTCTCTCGTCAAAAGCCCTTACCATTTTTTTAACACTCTCTTGGGGGCCTGTAAGGGCTTCCAGGGCAGCATACTGCGCAATATTGCTCGGGTTGCTGGTTGAATGGCTCTGCAGGTTCTCCATCGCCTTTATGATTTCATTGTTGCCTGCTGTGTATCCTATGCGCCAGCCAGTCATTGCATAGGTTTTTGAGACTGAGTTTGAGACTATTGTGAGGCTCTTTATATCGTCTCCTAAAGATGCTATGCTGATGCTCTTATTATCGCCATAAACAAAATGCTCATATACTTCGTCTGAGACAACATAAAAATTGTTATCAGCTGCCAGCCTTGCTATCTTCCTTACTTCATCAGGCTCAACAATTGCCCCGCTTGGATTGCTTGGGCTGTTCAAAATAAGCATTTTTGTTTTATCGCTTATTTTTTCCTCAACCATGCCAGCTGTCAGCCTGAATCTTTCGTCTGTATTGCAAAAAACAGGTACAGCTTCTGCCAATTTAATCATCTCTTCATAGCTTACCCAGTAAGGAACCGGAAGGATTGCCTCGTCGCCCTTGCCGAGAACAGCCATTGCAATATTGTAAAGCGAATGCTTGCCGCCGCAGCTTATCAGGATTTCAGAAACATCATAGCTGACATTATTTTCTCTTTGAAATTTCTCAGCGACAGCTTTCCTGAGCTCGGGAATTCCCCCAACAGGCGTGTATCTTGTAAAATTGCCGTCAATTGCCTTTTTTGCGGCAAGCTTTATGTTCTCAGGCGTGTTGAAGTCAGGCTCGCCAGCCCCGAAAATCACAACATCCTTGCCGGATTTCCTGAGCTGCTTGGCTTTTGCATCAATTGCCAATGTAGCGCTCGGCGCGATATTTTTTACTCTGCTGGATAACATTCAGCCACCCAACTGCCTGGCAATCCTGCCAGTATTAAAACCTTTTGTGGTGTCAATAACAATAACCTTGTGCTTTCTTTCCATTGCTTCATTATAGCAAATGCCAAAAATCTCTGCCTGGATATTTTCCTGAATTTTGCCTTTATTGAATTTTTTATTTTTTAACCTTTTAGCCAATTCTTTGATATTGCATTTTGTTATAATGCAGAAATCAATGTATTTTTTCGGAAGAAAATGCGAAAGATGCGAGTCGATTATTATTCCTTTAAAATTTTTATTGTTTTTTATTTTTTTGATTTCTCCAATTATTTTATTATTTAATTTTTTGACATCAACAATCTTTGTTTTTCTTTTTTTGTCATAGCCTTCATATAATTTATTTTTTGTGATGAAGTTGTTTACACTTAAATAATAAAAACCCAGCCTTTTTGCCAGTTTTTTTGACAAAAAAGTCTTGCCTGTTCCTGGAGTTCCAGAAACTGCGATGATTTTCATAATGCTGGTTAATTAGCATCATATTTAAATATTCTTGTGAGTAATCACGCTTTATGCGGGATGAAATCATTTTATCCACATCAAAAAAGCAGGAATTGATAGACATAACGCCAAGAATAAGCTCAATAATAAAAAAATCAAAGGTAGAAAGCGGCATATGCAACGTTTTTGCAGCGCATGCGACAGCCGCAATAATTATAAACGAGAACTATGACCCGAACATCTGCCTTGATTTGCTGGATGCTTTGGACAAATTAGTCCCGTCAGGGGTCTGGCGCCACGACAGGATTGACGGCAATGCCGATAGCCATATAAAATCCGCGATTTTGGGCCCCAGCGAGACAATTCCTATAAGAAACAATAAATTAGACCTGGGCAGGTGGCAGGCAGTTCAATTCTGTGAATTGGACGGGCCAAGGCACGACAGGAAGATAATTGTAACAATCACTGGTGATGGCTATTAACTGCGACTTGTGCGGCAAAAGAGTGGAAATTTTAGCAAAGGCTGTGATAGAAGGCGTGCAGCTTGACGTCTGCAGCGACTGCGCAAGATTCGGCAAAGTCGTCCAGCAGCCAAAAAGGCTTGATGCAAAATCCCAGATAAGGCAGATGCAGAAATCACCTCAAAAAGAGGAGAAAATGGAGCTGTTGGTGGAAAACTATGCCGAGATAATCAGGAAAAGGAGGGAATCAATGGGGCTTACGCAGAAAGATTTTGCCGGTAAAATCAGCGAAAAGGAGGCAACTGTCCATAAGATTGAGACAGGCGCTTTAGCCCCTCCGCTGTCTTTGGCAAAAAAGCTGGAAAGGTTTCTTGGGGTCAGGCTGGTCGAGGAGTATGAGGAAAGCCACGAAACCCCCAAAGGCAGAGAGATTAATGGGTTCACACTGGGGGATTTCATCAATGTCAGGAAGTGAATATTTCATAATTGCATGAGTTTACTCTCTTCGAATATATTTTTTTATGATTGCCAAGTTTTTCATATAATTTTATATGGCTTATTTCGCAGTAAGGATCATCCTCTTTTGGCGCGCACATTATGTCGCAATCATTCGCGAAAGCAATATCAAAATCATTTCCGGCAGCGAATTCCATCAGGCTTTTTGGGGAATAATAATACAGTAACCCGTCAATCTTCTTGTCGGAATGCAGTGCATAGGTTGGGCTTGTTATCCATATTGTCCCGTTTTTTTCATTTATCTTTGACTGGAAAAAAAGCAATGCCTCGTCATTTCTTTGCTGTTGGTATGAGATTGCTGATGATATTTTAGAGAATGTTATAAAAATCCATGCAAGCGCCATTGCTATAAAAATCAATGCGGCAATTTTCTTAAATTCCATTTTTTTATAAATTTCAAATAGCAAAATTGACAGAAGAATGTAAAGGATTGGCAGTGCAGCTATCATGAACCTCATTTCCTTGTGCCTTGCAAATGAATAAAATAAGATGTAGAGAATGACGGATGCGGATAATGCAAAAATCCTGTGGCCCGTTAATTTCCTGTTTTTATGGATCAGCAACGGGGCAATGAGCAATGCGGCTAAAAGGAAATTTTCCTTTGCAAGCCCGATAGGATAAAACATCCATCCGCGATAAAGGTTCCATGCAGTTGTATGCACGAAGAAAGTCTGGATTTTGAAAGGCCTCAGCACATCGCCGTACATGAAAAAATTGAAAGACAGGTAAGGCACAATCAGGCATAACAGTCCGGCAAGATAACTAGAAATTTTGCTGGCAAATCCTTTTTTATTATACTCGCGTAAAACAAAAGCTGCAAGAATCCCTATAAAAACAAATGAATGAAAAATCCTGAACATCACTGATATTCCCGCGAATAATCCGGAAAGGATATACCTCTGCCTGAAAAAAAGGTAAAAAGACACCATCACAAAAAAAGCAGAGGGAATTTCTGTCAGTATATTGCCGCTGAAAAAGAAGAATGTGTATGAAAAAGCAAGAAAGAAGGATGCTAAAAGCCCTGTCTCCTCGGAGAACAACTCTTTTCCCAGTTTATATGTCATGAATAACGCAAGGCACGCAAATATCAAAGAAACTGTCCTTGAATAAAGCACAATATCCGTGTCCAAAAGCCATCCGAAGCCAAGAACCAAGGGAAACAATGGCATCCTGTAATCTTCCCACAATCCTGAATGGCCTGAGGAATAGATGTATTTGCCCATGCCGATGTAAACAGAGCTGTCCCACCAAACGTCTTTATAGAAGCCAAGAAAAATTGCATTTGCGCATATAAATGCCAGCATTATTATGCCTATCCGGATATTGCCACTCAGCCTCATTTTATTAAAAAAATACGCAAGAATAAATAATACTTTCTAAAGAATCAGTCAACTGCCTTGTTGCCCTGCTTGTTAAGCATGTACCACTCCATTGGTGTTTTTGACAATGCCTTGACAATGCCTACATTTACATAATAGGTCACTACAATTCCGTAGCTGAAAGACGATGCTATCATAGGCAGAGTCAGCCTCGACTTGTTGGCCTTTGCAAGCGCAACTATGCTTGACACAATCAGGCCGCTGGTTAGTATGATGTTTCTTGCCATCTCATAAAAAAATCTTCCCCATTCTATAGGCGCAGGAGCATGCGTCATAAAGCTGAGAGTGCCTGTTATAAAGAGCCCTGCAAGAAGGACAGAGAGCATATACCCGCTGCAGAATATAATCCCCATGTACATCTTGTCCATCAGGCGGAGATGCCTGCTCTTTGCGATGGATATGAAATGCTTCTTCCAGGAATAGATAACCCCGTAAGCCCATCTCATTTGCTGCTTGTAAAGGTCCTTAAGCGTGTATGGAACTTCGCTGTCGCACTCCAGGTCATCAAGGTACTCTATCTTGTAGCCCCTCTCAAGCAGCCTGAGCGAGAACTCTATGTCCTCAGTCAGGTTGCCGCTTTCCCAGCAGCCGATTTCTGCAAGCACGCTTTTCCTTACTGCTTCAGCAGAGCCGCAAAGGAAGGTTATCCCCCTCCTTTGGTACATGAAGGGTATTGTAACATAATGGCACGTTGACACTATTGTAGAGCCCAGCACAGACGCAAGATTTTGATTGTAATTTATAAGCTTCCATCTTGCCTGCACCCCTGCAATCTTTTTGTCTTTCAGGAAAGGCCTGACTATTCTTTTCAGGAAGTCGGGCTGCGGCGCAAAGTCAGAGTCAAAAATCACAATAATTTCCCCTTTTGAATGGTTGAGCATGTTGTTCAGGTTGCCGGGCTTGTACCCGATATTGCTCTGCCTTTTTATCACTTTCACCAAGCTGTGCTGCTTGGCAAATTCCTTCAGCTTCCTTGAAATTTCAGGCCTGTTGCTGTCGTCCCCTATGAGAATTTCGTACCTGTCTTTCGGGTAATCAAAGCCAAGGCAGCTTTTCGCGCACCTTATCGCAACGATCTCGTTAAAGGTCGGAATCTGCACAGTAACCAGAGGCAGGTTTTCGTCATCAACCGGCTCTTCCTGCTTCTGCTCGCGCTTCTTGAAGAGTATGTAAAAAGACATAATCAGGTAAAGCACTGACATCAGGACAGCTACAAAAAGCAGGGCATTGAATGTACTGTTAAATATGCTGTGCAAAAAGTCAAGTATTTTCCTCCCTGCAACATTATACCAGGAAAAAAATTCCGTTGCCAGCGCTATGTAATTCTGGATGAATTGCTGCAAAATTTCCTTTAGCATTTTGGCTCACTTGACATAATAGCTTTCTTCCCAAAACCTGTTCCTTAACAGGCTGACTAGGATTATTATATTTAAAACTATTGTATATGGAAAGTAAAAAAATATTGCAAGCACGTTTTTCAGGCTCACCCTGTCATTGAACATTTTTAACGCCGCTATGCTTAATACCGTTGTCATAATGCCAGACAAAACGCCGAAGATGCTGTACAATGACACTCCAAAATCGGGAATTTTGTATAGCACATATATTGGCCCCATGAGGCTCAGCCACTTGAAAAAATAGCTAAGCATGCTGAACATGTCCTGTGAATTGTATGGCAGCCAGTAGTTTATCTGGTACGCTATCAGCGGCAGGGACAGGAACGCGTAAAAGGACCACCAAAACTGGTTTATGTAAAGGAACAATATAGAAGGGCTTGACTTCCTGGAGAAAAGCGACTTATTTTTTACTATAGCCTGCAGGGTGCCTATCCACCACCTTGCCCTCTGCCTGTACAAGTCGCTGACTTTTGTGGGCACAAGCGTGTATCCTATCGCTTTTGGCGTGTTCAATGTTTTGCAGCCTGCTTTTTTCATCTCCAGTGCAATATCCTGATCCTCTGCAAGGGTGTCTTTTTTGAAATAGCCGATTTTTTCCAGTGATTTCTTCCTGTAGCAGGCCAAAGAGCCGCTGAACCATATGCCGTTGCTGAAAACTTTGGAAAAGCTGTTTCTTATAAGGTTGCTGAAATGGTATTCAATGTTCTGGAATGCGCTGATAATGGACTTGTTGTTCTTGACATTGTTGTTGCCAGTAGTCGCTCCGATATTCCTGTCATGAAAAGGGCTGACAAGCTCCCTTATGCAGTTCTTGCCAAGCACTGTGTCTGCATCAACAGTCACAATAAATTCATTGGAAGAACTTAAAACTCCTTTATTCAGCGCTTCTACCTTTCCGAGATGGTTCTGCCTCAGTATTTTAACCTCTTTATATTTTTTAAGGACATCCAATGTATTGTCTTTTGAGCCGTCATCGACCACGATGACCTCCATCTTGTTTTTCTTGTAGCTGGAGCTGAAGATGGAGTCTATGCATTCGGTGATGTTATTCTCTTCGTTATAGGCCGGAATTACAACAGTTACTTTCGGCTCAAAGCCGCTTCTGTTTCCCCTGAAAAACCAGGAAATTGAGAATATAAGGAAAATGAATGTGAGGAACAAAAACAAAATACCGAAAAGTATGCCTGACCCAAGCATGATGATGTCTTCCATTGTGTTATTGAAATACCTTGTATAGCATGAGACATAAAAGATTAGTGCTTTTAAATATTTCTATTAAAATTATCGGGCCAGAAAATCCAGTCCTATGTTCCTGCAGACTTCCTTATAGCCGAATAGGCACATTCCTATGCCTGTGAGGTATGTTATGTACACCATAGAGCCTAATATGATGCCTATAACCGCAAGCCATTTCCCACCATATTTGGACGGCTCTTTTTTGATGCCAATCAGGGATTTTCTCCCCAGGTATACTGCCAGCAGCCCGAAAATCAGGTTAAGCAGCGGAATCCAGAATAACATGCCAAATGCAAAAGAGCTTATGGAAAGCCCCTGTCTTTTGTGCCTGTCGGCATAATATGTGTATGCAGCGCATAGCGGCAATACAGCCAGCAGGACTGCATAGTAAATATCCATTCTGAATAGTGTCATATTGCTGTACTTGGCAGTTATTACGTAGATAATGATAAGAAAATAAAGTGCCCACGCTGCTCCCGGAGATAAATGCTTGTCCATATTGGTTGGAAATTGGTTTTTTAATGTATATTTAAGGTTTCCTAGGTTAACAGCCAAAACAACAAATTTTATAAAATTGGGGGGAATGCCATAAGCTATGGAAGATGTGAAATTGAGCAATAACATATCAACAGGCAGCAAGCTGCTTGACACAATGCTTGATGGCGGCTATGAAAAAGATATTATAACTACAATCTACGGGCCTGCCGGCTCAGGCAAGACAATTCTTTGCCTGCTCTGCTCGGTTGAGGTGGCCAGAAACGGGAAAAAAGTTGTTTATGTTGACAGCGAGGGCGGCTTTTCCCTCGAGAGGTTCAGGCAGGTATGCTCCGGCATAAGCCATGATTACAAAAAAATACTTGACAACATCATATTTTTGAGGCCGACAAGCTTTTCGGAGCAAAAGAAGTCTTTTGAAAAGCTCAGGGGTATAGTCAATGACAGGATTGGGCTGATAGCCGTCGACACCATAGCAATGCTTTACCGCCTTGAGCTGGGCAGAAATGATGATATCCATGAAGTAAACCTTGAGCTCGGAAAGCAGATTTCATGGCTTACTGAGATAGCAAGGAAAAAGCAGATCCCGGTGCTCATAACCAACCAGGTTTATACGGACTTTGACGACAGGGACAAGGTTAACATTGTCGGCGGCGACATTCTCAAATATGGCAGCAAGTGCCTCATAGAGCTGCAAACCACCCCAAACAACAACAGGAGGGCCATCCTGAGGAAGCACAGGAGCATTGGCGGTGAGAAGGAAGTTTTATTTAAGATTGTTGACAGCGGCATAATAGCCGCAGCTGAAAGCAGGGGATTCAAGCTTTTTTAGGGTGATTTTTCCTCCATTAAAACATTTCAAAACCTTTTTAAACACTCATTCATAAGCCTGGCTTATGGGGGAGAAGGTTAGGGAGTTTCTTGAAAGGAGCAAAGCGCTTGACGACAAGCACGCTGCCGAAGTGCAGCACAAAAAAGGCAAGCTGACTGCAAGAGAGCGCCTTAAGTACCTTCTTGATACAGGCTCTTTTGCAGAGCTTGATGCTTTTGCAGAGCTGCAGAGCAAGGATCTTGAAGCAAGGAAAAAAAGCAGGGACGGGGTTATCACAGGCTATGGCACTGTAAGCAAAAAGCCCGTTTATGTTTATGCCCAGGATTTCTCATTTATGGGCGGCTCAATGGGCGAGATGCACAACAAAAAAATAGCCAATGTGATGGAGCTTGCACTGAAAACAGGGTGTCCGTGCATAGGCTTGCTGGATTCAGGCGGCGCGAGAATACAGGAGGGGATTTCAGCTTTGGATACAGGAGGCAGGATATTCCAGCTTAACACTATGATGTCCGGCATTGTTCCGCAAATCTCCGCAATCATGGGCCCCTGCGCAGGCATTGCCGTGTACTCTCCTGCACTGACTGATTTTGTTTTCATGGTGAATAAAACAAGCTATATGTTCATTACAGGCCCTGATGTAATAAAAACCGTCACTGGCGAGGCAATTGATTTTGAGGGGCTGGGGGGCGCATCAGTCCAAAATGAGAAAAGCGGCGTAGCGCATTTCATGGCAGAAAATGAAAAGCAATGCCTGGACATGATAAAGATTTTGCTGAGCTATCTTCCCCAGAATAATCTTGAAAGCCCCCCTTATCATTCCACAGACATTCTGGCAAGAGAGGCAAAAAGGCTTCAGGGCATTGTTCCGGAAGACCCAAAAAAGACTTATGATATAAAAGACGTCATCACGGAGATTTTTGACAGAAAATCCTTTTTTGAGATTGGGGTGAATTACGCGCAAAATGCTGTTATCGGGTTTGCAAGGCTTAACGGCTATGTTGTCGGTGTTGTAGCCAACCAGCCGAAGGTGCTGGCAGGCTGCCTTGACATTAACTCCTCTGGCAAGATTTCAAGATTTGTGAGATTTTGCGACTGCTTCAGCATACCGCTCATAAATCTTGTTGATGTCACTGGTTATCTGCCGGGCACAGAGCAGGAGCATAATGGCATAATAAGGCACGGCGCAAAGGTGCTTTACGCCTATTCCGAGGCGACTGTGCCGAAAATATCGCTTGTGCTTAGAAAAGCGTATGGGGGGGCTTACATAGCACTTGTCTCAAAGGGGATGGGCTTTGACAAGGTTATAGCGTGGCCAACGGCCGAGATTGCCGTCATGGGCGCTGAGCAGGCAGTCAGTATAATAAACAGGGATGAAATAACCGAAAACCCGAAGCTGAAATCCGAGCTCTCAAGGCAGTACTCGGAAAAATACCTTAACCCTTATATTGCAGCAAGCCTTGGAAAGATTGATATGATAATTGAGCCAAAAAACACAAGGATTGCACTGGGCAAGTGCCTTGAAATGCTGCTTTCTAAAAGAGAGAAAAAGCCGGCAAAAAAACACGGAAACATGCCATTGTAAACATGGAAGAGCTTGTTGTTAAGGTTGACGGCAGGGAGTACAAGGTTTTTGTAGAGGAAACGGAAGAGGGCAAAATACTTGTGCACTGCGGCTCTGATGTTTACGAAGTTGAGACAAAAAAAGATGCTGAAACATCCGCAATTGACAGGCTGCAGAAAAGGCAGAAGATAAGTGAGGGGGCTACTGAAATAACATCTCCTCTTCCCGGGATTATTTACGAAATAAAAGCCAAAGAGGGCGCAAGGGTAAAGCAGGGGCAGAGCCTGTTTACACTGATGGCCATGAAAATGGAGAATGAGATAAATGCGCCTAAGGATGGCGTATTGAAAGAGGTTAAGGTAAAGAAAAACGACAATGTGGACAGGGGAGATGTATTGGCTGTGATTGAATAAGGTGATAAAATGGAAAGAAGCAAATTGAAAGGAATGGTTTTCGCTGCTTTGTTTGCAGCGTTGACAGGAGCTGTTGCGTGGTTCAAGATACCTCTGCCATTTACTCCGGTACCGATAACACTGCAGACTTTGATGGTATTATTGAGTGGTTCAATGCTGGGTCCGGTTTATGGAGCATTATCTATGATTGTATACCTGCTTCTTGGAACAATTGGATTGCCGGTTTTTGCCGGCGGCTCTTCCGGAGTTGCAGCATTGCTTGGCCCGACTGGAGGCTATCTGTTTAGCTATCCTGTTGCAGCTTTTGTAATCGGTTATATGCTGCAGAAGAAAAAATTAAATGCATTCGTCAGATATTTTTCATTTACAATAATACTGGCTTTGACTGCTGTTATTGCAATAGATTCTGTATTTAAAATAGGGATAATGAAGCTGTGGGACAATGCATCTAGCAGCTACGTTCCTATGGTCGATTTGATATCCCAGCAGCAAAGGCTGATGCTGATAATTTTTAGCTTGGCCGTATTTATCGGGATGGTTCTGCTTGTGTTTTACCTGAAAAAATCAAAATCAATTTCATTTGACGCTGCTCTTGCCATGTTTGCAGGCACTTTAATAATCTACGTCATGGGCTCCGTACAGGGCAAATTAGTAACTGGGCTTCCATGGAGCGCTGTATTCGTCGGCTGGGTACTTCCATTCATAATCGGGGACACTTTAAAGCTTCTTGCCGCAGCCTGGATTGCAAAAAATATTGGCATAGGCAAGTACATGAAATGAAAGAGCTTATTTTGCTTGATATTTTTTCTTACAGCTGCATGAATTGCCTTAGGTCTTTGGATTACATCAAAAAAATTGATAATTCTTATAGAAAATACGGATTAAAAGCAATAATCATCCATCCTCCTGAGTGGGAATTTGAAAAGAGCGATAAAAATATTCTCAATGCAGTTGAAAAATACAAAATAAAAATTCCGATAATAATAGACAAAAACTTGAGGATAATAAGAAAATTAAATATCAATTTCTGGCCGGCGCAGATTTTAATGTCTAATGGAAAGGAATTGTACAGGCATATTGGCGAAGGTAATTACAAAAAATTGGAAAAATCCATAATTAAAAATCTAAAAATAAAAGCAAAGAACATATTCCATAAAGAGCCAAAGTATTCAAAATTCACAACATTATATTGTGGAAAAAGAAAAGGAAAGAAAATCAAGCTTGACGGCTGGATTCAGAAAAGTGAATATATACAATCAATTAAAAACAATTCAGTTTTTGCAATCAAAACCAAAGGCAAAGCGTCAAATTTTGTTGCAGGGTCACTGAAAAACAAGCCGATTATGGCAAAAATTAAATTAAACAGTGATATTGTCAAAAAAATAATTATAAACCGACCACAATTGTACAATCTTATAAAAACCAAAGGCAGCAAACAAAGAGAACTGACAATAATATCTCCAAAAAATCTTGCAATCTATTCGTTTTCATTCCAATGATAAAGGCAAAAAACCTGTATTTCAAGTACGAAGATGATTTTGTTTTAAAAAATATAAGCCTTGAGATAAAAGAAGGCAGCTTTGCTGCCATAATTGGGGCAAACGGCTCAGGCAAGACAACCCTGGCAAAGCACTTTAATGCCCTTCTGATGCCTGCCAAAGGCGAGGTTCTTGTTGACGGCATAATCACAAAAAAAGACGAGCTTAATGCAAGGAAAAAAGTCGGTTTTGTATTCCAGAATTTTGAGGACCAGTTGGTTTATTCTGTAGTTGAGGAAGATATTGCATTCGGGCTTGAAAATTTGGATCTGAATAATCAAGATATAAAAAAGAATGTGTATGAAATATTGAAGGAATTAAATATAAGTCATTTGGCAAAGCGCAATGTCAACACGCTTTCGATGGGGCAGAAACAACTTGTTGCATTGGCAGGAGTTTTGGCAATGAAGCCGAAATGCATTGTCTTTGACGAGCCTACAACAAATCTGGACGAAAAAAACAAAAAAAGCATTATGGGCATAATAAGGGGCTTAAATAAAAAATACAGCATGACAATAATCCTTATAACAAATGTGCTTAATGACTTGAAATATGCTGATAATGTGATTGTACTAAAAAATGGAAACATAATTTTCAGCGATAAAAAATCAAAATTAAGAAATAAAATACTGAAAGAGGCGCGCCTTTATGATTAAAAGGCTTACTTTCGGGCAGTATAGGGGCAAGGATTCCGTATTGCATTCCCTTGATGTAAGGATAAAAATAATTTATGTTGTTGTTCTTGGAATTTTGTCTTTCGCAATAAAATCAAAATTTGAAATTATTGTTTTTTCGCTGTTTATGCTGTGCATTGTTTTATTGTCAAAAATGAGCTTAAATGAGCTGATAAAAAATTTAATGCCATTTTATTTCATATTTATTTTTCTGCTGCTCATGTATCTGATTTTCTCAAGGAGCCAGATTATTCTAGGGCTTAGGTATATATGGCGCTTCCTGATGCTGATAATAATATCCATGCTGCTTACATACACTACAACAATACAGGAACTTATATCAGCTATTGAAAAGCTCTCAAAGCCGTTGAAGATTTTTCAAATAAAGCCGAGAAACATTGCTGTCATGATTTCAGTTGCAGTAAGGTTTATCCCGTTAATGTTCATTCGATTCGAGAAAACAAGGGAAGCAATGGCTTCCAGGCTTGCTGACTTCAGGAAAATCATGTATGTAAAACTTCTTGTTCTGAATCTTCTTGAAAAAATGCTTAAATCCGCTTCCGATCTTAGCGATGCGATGCACTCAAGATTGTATAATGAGGATGCTGAAAGCAGGAGGATTATGAAATTAGGAAAGAATGATTATATATCTATGGCAGTGGTTATAATGCTGATTTTGATCATTTACTAGAATTTCTTTGCCCAAGCAGTATTCCTGTAAGGACATTCAGGGCCCATGCCTGAAACCAGCTGATTGTGAGGTAGCTCCCGAACACATAGTTCCAGAGCAGTTTGACAGGAAACGCCAGAATCAATCCGACCAGGGCGCTTAATATAATCACCACCAATATTGCGTATGCCATGTCCACAAGCTTTTTCAATATTGGTATGCTCCTCAAAATCGCCATTCTGATGAAGTTGGCCAGTGTCTTTTTTAAATATTGTGATTAGTACCTTATGCTTATGTCTCCCTCTGCAACTTTAACTACATTGCTTTTGCCTGTTTTCAGCAGCAGTCTGCCTTCTTCATCAATGCCTATTGCCTTCCCGCTTAATCTGCCGGCTCTTGTGATTGCGGTTACGTCCCTGTTTATTGTATCGCAATGCATTTTCCAGATTTTTGATATTTTTCTGAATTGATTTTTATTGTAATAATTGTTATACAAGCTGAAAAACTCATAAATTATATTCCCAATAAGTTTTTTAATGTCTATTGTCTGGTTTTTGATCATTTTGAGCGATATAGCGGTGTTTTTTATTTCATTTGGGAATTTGCTTTGGTTTACATTGACGCCAATCCCTATAACAGCATAATTAGCCGGAAAAATCCCTTCTGTAAGAATGCCGCACAATTTCCTGCCGTTGTAATGCACGTCATTGGGCCATTTTATTTTTGTGCTGATGCCTGTAATTTTTTTAATGGACTTGACAACTGCTATTGCCGCGGCAAATGTCAGGTATTGCAGATTTTCCGCTTTTTTTGGTGCAAGTAAGATCGACATCCACAAGCCTCCTTTGGCAGAGTGCCATTTTCTTTTGAAGCGCCCTCTCCCTCTTGTCTGTACATCTGCAACAATGACGACATTGCCTAAGCCTTTTTTTGAGAATTCCTTTGCCTTGTCCTGGGTTGAAGCTAGGGATTTGAAATGGAATATTTTGTACTTCATTGCTGTTGCATTTCCTGCAGAACTATAAAAATTTACTCCTCAAAACTGCCTTCATTCATTGCTTCCTGCCTTGCTGCCATCACCCACGGATTTATTTTTTTGCCCGGTGTATCCTGTTTTTTCGCAAGGTACTGCGCGACTGCTGTTGTTACTATAAGCACTTTTTTCTCTTTCGGCAAAGCCTCTTTTTTCTGCTTTAATCCTTTCAGCTCCTCCATTATCATATTGTTTTCTATAAAAGATGTCGCTACATTTCCCTTCAGGAATTGCCTCTTGCTAAGCACAAGCTTGTGGAACGGCGTCGTGGTTTTTACCCCCTCAATAATAAACTCGTCCAAAGCTCTTCTCATCCTGGCTATTGCCTCGTGCCTTGTCTTGCCGTGGCAGATAAGCAGGGCGATTAAAGAGTCGAATTGCGGCAGAATCCTGCAGCCCGTATGGCACGAGCTGCTTATCCTGATGCCGGGCCCTCCCGGAGGCAGGTAGTTGACGACAGTTCCCGGAGAAGGCGCAAAATTATTGCTTGGGTCCTCTGCATTTATCCTGCATTCAATTGCATGCCCCTCTACCTTTATGTCTTCCTGATTATAAGCAAGCCTGGCTCCTTCGGCGAGCTTTATCTGCTCCTTTATCAGATCCACATTTGTCACCATTTCTGTAACGCCATGCTCAACCTGTATTCTTGTGTTCATCTCTATAAAATAGAAATTCCTGTTCTTGTCCAGCAAGAATTCCACAGTGCCTGCCCCTTCATAGCCTATAGCCTTTATTGCATTCACGGCAGCAGCGCCCATCAATTCCCTCAGCTCATTGTCAAGTGCAGGGCTTGGCGCCTCCTCAATCAGCTTCTGGTGCCTTCTCTGTATGCTGCAGTCCCTCTCCCCAAGATGGATGACATTTCCATGCCTGTCAGCCAAAATCTGGAACTCTATGTGCTTTGGCTCTTCAAGGTATTTTTCTATGTACAGCGAGCCGCTGCCAAAAGAATTCAACGCCTCTTTTTCTGCGCTTTCGTAGGCATTAAAAATGTCCTCTTCCCTTTCGACAATCCTCATTCCTTTGCCTCCGCCTCCTGCAGATGCTTTTAGTATGACGGGAAATCCGCTCCTTCTTGCAGCCCTTAGTGCATGTCTCTTGCTCTTTAGATCTTCTTTAACTCCTTCTATCACCGGGATGTTTGCCTTGAGCATTGCATTTTTCGCCTCTATTTTGTTTCCAAGCTTCCCTATCATCCTTGAAGACGGGCCTATGAATTTTATGCCCCTTTTCTCGCACAGTCTTGCAAACTTGGGGTTTTCTGAAAGGAACCCGTAGCCTGGATGGATTGCATCGCACTCGCTTTGCTTTGCTATCTCAACTATTTTCTTGATGTGGAGGTAGTTCTTCGGCTTTCCTATGTTGTAGGACTTGTCTGCGAACTTCACAATCAGGCTGTCTTTTTCTTCATCAGAATAGATTGCTGTGCTTTCTATGCCCAGCTCGCGGCACGCCCTTATTATGCGCAGTGCTATCTCTCCCCTGTTTGCAATTAATATTCTCTTGAAGCTGCCGTTGCCAAGTTTGGTATATGTTTTCTCCTTATCCCTGTTTATGCCAAATCCCCTCGTAAGTATTTCCAGAAATGATTTATTTGAGGGGTTGCCTAGTATTTCCTCTATCTGGGCTTCGTCAATATGCGGCAGCCTTTTCATGATATTGGTTGTTATAAAGCCGCCCATGCCGCCTATTTTTGATGTGTTAAAAATGCTTTTGCCCGGCGTGATTATATGCTGCTTAATCAGCTCTTCAAAATGCCTGTATAGGGCAGGAAACATCTCTTTGGTTTTTTTAGCAGAGCCTGCCAAGGCTTTGTACATACTCTCCAGAGGCTTTAAAGCCCTGTTGATAATATCCAATATTAATTTGCGCCTCAAGCTCGCTGACTTGCTCACTAATTTTTTTCCCTTGAGCATACAGCATACTTTTGCTTCTCTTTTTATAAAGATTTTTGTGTTTTCCAGTAATGGGTATACTTTATAATAACTATTTTAGAATATACATATTAAAAAATATAATGGTAGAAAGTTATTTAAATTAAACCAAAGTTTAGAAACAAGCTAAAATGAGCCGGTTTAACGAGCTGAAAAACGCGGATGGCGGAATAAACGCAGATAACATCAAGAAGATCATACCCTATGACGAGCACTTTTTATTCATTGACAGGGTTATAAGCCTGACGAGTAGCAGTATAGTGGCTGAAAAGGATGTCACAGGCAAAGAGGATTTCCTTAAAGGCCATTTTGTAGGCTTTCCAATAATGCCAGGCGCTTTGACTATTGAAGGTATGGGGCAGGCAGGCACTTTGCTTGTGAGAAACAATATCCCAAATCATCAGGAGAAGGATGTGCTTGCCTACAAGATGAAAGAAGTAAAATTCATGGCTCCTATACTGCCGGGGGATACTGCAAGGTTCGAGCTGGATTTGATAGCCCAAGATGAAAGAGGGGCAATACTCAACGGCAAGGCGTTTGTAAAGGACACTTTGGTGGCAGAGGCTTTGCTGATGCTGGCAATTGTCAACAGGGCGGAGTTCAGGGCAAAATTTGCAAGGTAGCGGGGTAAATTCTATGTACATAAAAGGAGTTGGCATGACAAAGTTTGGAGCGCAGACAGATACAAGCCAGGAGCTTGTATATGAAGCTACTATGGAAGCCCTTGAGGATGCACATATTGGCCTGGAAGACATAGATGCAATAGTGTCTTCTATTACTGATACTGGAAGCAATGGAGAAAGGCAGAGGGGCTTTTCGTCTGTGTTAAGCAGCATGCTGAAGAGGAAAATACCGATAATAACATCATCTGCAGTTTGCGGCGGGGGCGGCGCAGCCTTGTGGACTGCCAACAAGCTCGACTACAGGAATGTGCTGGTGGTTGGAGCCGAGAGGCTTTTGGCGAACAACGTACATGCTGAAGTACGGCGCAACAACAGATGACTTTGCATTGGTGGCTCTAAAGAACCATGAAAACGCCTACCTCAACCCCAAGGCGAGGTTTTACAAGAGGAGAGTTACATTAAAGCAGATCAGGAAATCCCCGATTGTTGCCTCTCCATTGAGGCTTTTTGACTGCAGCTTGTCTGTAAACGGCGCTGCAGCTGCCATCATCACAAAAGAAAAGGCAGATATTGAAATTGCCGGCTCAGGCTTTTATGTGGACAGGCTCTCAGCTTTTGAAAGCGAGGACATGACAACATGGCAGGCCACAAAGCTTGCTGCAGAAGAAGCCTACAAGCAGGCTGGCGCTGCCCCTGATGATATTGATGTTGCGGAGCTGCACGATGCTTTCACTCCAGTTGAAATCATAAGCTATGAGGACTTGGGGTTTTGCAAGAAAGGGGAGGGAAAGAATCTGATAAGAAAAGGTAAGGTAAGCCTGAACGGCGAGCTGCCTGTGAACACAAGCGGCGGGCTGAAGGCAAAAGGCCATCCGATAAGCGCAACAGGCATTGCCCAGATTTATGAGCTTGTGAAGCAGCTTAGGCGGGATGCAGGAGAAAGGCAGGTAAGCAATGCCAATATCGCCCTCGCACAGAACATAGGAGGGGCTGGAAGCAGCATAAGCGTGCACATCCTGAAAAAGGTGAGCTCATGATATTAAGGTGGGTTTGTGAAAAATGCAGCAAGAAATGGGTTTATCCTCTTGAGAAATGCCTGTACTGCAAGGGCAGCTTAACAAAGCAGAAGGGCGCAGATATAAAGGTCATAGGCATAACAAAAGTCACTATCCCTTCTCCAATGCACCCGATTGTCCCATATAATATCCTCCTGCTTGAGGATGAGCACGGCAACAGAATCCCAAGAAAAACAATGAAGGAGTACAGGATAGGGGATGTGTATGCGGAGCAGAAAGCAAAAAATGAAAATGCAGTTGCTATCGTAAAGGTAAAGTATGATATTTATGAGGCAATAAAAGAAACCTTGGGATTATTGAGCATTGAACTAAAGGACAATAAAATTCTTGTCAAGCCCAGCATTATCACGGCAGCCTACCCTTACCAGGCAATTAACACCAACCCAGACATGCTTGATGCGCTGCTTAAGGTTCTTTTTGACTTCGGGATAAAAAAAGAGAATATCATTGTGGGTGAGCAGGCCCTTATAGGGCAGGACTCGATGGACTCTGCCTCAAAGTCAGGTATTTTGGAGGTTTGCAAAAAGCATGGAGTAATCTTTGCAGATATCTCAAAAGGGCCTTTCGAGGAAGTCGCATCTGAAGGCTTTGTTTTCAGGATTTACAGGGAGGCGCTGCACAGAAAAGTCATAAATGTTCCCATAATGAAGACAAATTTCCAGATTGGGATTTCAGGGGCGATGGAAAACCTTTCAAGGCTGGCTGATGGGGAAACCCAGAGAAAAATGTATTATGACGGGATTGACGCTGCCCTGCCTAAGCTCGGAAAAGCTATCAGCTCGTTTACAATCGCTGACGCAACTAATGGTATGCAGGGGCAGGGCCCTTTGGCTCTTGGAGAGCCTGCCTTCCTTAATCTTGTTTTTGCCGGCAAAGATGCTGCTTTTATTGATGCTGCCTTTTGCGAGGTTGCAATGCTTGCCAAGCCTGATTACATCAAAGAAACTGATGTTAAAAAAATTGAAATTGTGGGCAATGAGATTGACGCAATAAAATACCCAATAAAAAATTCCATCCATGACGAGACTCCGCATCCTGATGTAAAAGTTATTGACGGCAAAGCCTGCCCTGCATGCCTTGGCATGATGTACAGGCTTTCATCCAACCTTATTGGATTAAGGGGTGAGCAGTTGAACGTTGTTATAGGCTCTATGCTGACAGAAGAAATGCTCAGGGGAAAGGAGAGGCTTGTTGCCCTTGGCGACTGTGCTATCAAAAAGGTGGCGGAGCTTGGCATAAAGCCCATGGCGCAGATAAATGAGAACATTGATGCAATTGAGCAAGTTGTATTGTTCAGGAAACTGCTTACTGAAAAGGGCTATGTCAGGATAACACCTATAGACAAGGTTAAGTCTAAGATGAAAAAACTTCTGTCGAAGATTGTGCGATGACAAGATGGGCTCAAAAACAGCTTTGGTGACAGGCGCTTCACGTGGCATAGGCAAAGCCATTGCAATTGAGCTTGCAAGACAGGGCTCTGATGTTATTGTTAACTTCAACAGGAATGAGAGAGAAGCTGTTTCTGTAGTTGAGGAGATTAAAAGAACAGGCAGGGATGCAATTGCAATAAAAGCAGATATTTCCAATCTTGGTGATGTTGAGAATATGCTCAGCTTGATAAAAGAAAGATTTGGGAAGGTCGATATTCTTGTTAACAATGCAGGCATTACAATGGACAGGACTTTGAGGAAGATGTCAGATGAGGAATGGGGCAAGGTAATTGATGTCAACCTAAGCAATTTCGGGCAGACTAATTATGCAGCTTCAAAAGCCGGAATAATAGGCTTTACAAAGTCGTTGGCAAAGGAGCTTGGGAAGCACGGCATTACTGTAAACGCAGTAGCTCCTGGGTTCATAGAAAGCGAGATGACAAGCAGAATCCCTTTTTTAAGAAGAAAAATAGTCGAGTGGCTTGTGCCCTTAAAAAGGATTGGGAAGGCCGAGGAGGTTGCTTACGCTGTTGCTTTTCTTGCATCAGACGATGCAGGCTACATAACAGGGCAGGTTATTTGCGTGAGCGGGGGGCTTGCTTTTTAAAATGTACATCAAAGGGGTTGGCATGACGAAGTTTGGAATCCAGCAGGATTTGAGCAGCCATATGGCTTACGAAGCCACCATGGAGGCTCTTGAAGACGCCAACATGTCCATGAACGATGTCGACGCAGTTGTTGTGTCAAGCATTGAGATCATGAGCAATGGCGAAAGGCAGAAGCACAGCGCATCAGTGATGAGCAGCCTTTTTCAGATTAAGGCGCCTATACTTTCTGTGCCTGCAGGCTGCGCAGGCGGCGGAACTGCATTATGGGCTGCAAACAGGCTTTACAGGACGAGCAGCTACAGAAACATACTAGTGGTTGGGTTTGAGAAAGTGGTTGCAAATACAACCAAAAGCGTTACAGATGAGATTTTGATGGGCGGCGAAAGAATCTACGAGCAGTCTGAAGGGCTTATTTTTCCCGCGCAAAACGCGCTTGTTGCGCAGCAGTACATGCTGAAGTACGGCGCAACAACAGATGA
>JACOZN010000014.1 GCA_016181305.1 Candidatus Woesearchaeota archaeon | reverse complement strand
CTTGGCGGCAAAGGGGTGATATCTGTAGCAAGCAACATAATACCGAGAGAGATGCACGACATGTGTGAATATGCATTGAAAGGAAATCTTGAGAAAGCGCGGGAATTGCATTACAGGCTGCTCCCGCTGTTCAAGGGAATTTTCATTGAAACAAACCCCATACCGATAAAAGCAGCCTTGGCTATGAAAGGAATGATTAAAGAGGCTTACAGGCTGCCCATGTGCGAGATGAAGGCTGAAAACAGGGAAAAGCTGAGGAAAGTTCTTGCTGACTTGAAGATACTGTAAAATGGCTGAAAAGATTCTTCCGTTCAGGAAAGAGAAGGTACTTGAAGCAATAAAAAAGTATCCAACGCCTTTTCACATCTACGATGAAAAAGCTATACGGCAGAATGCACGCAATTTTTTGAAAGCTTTTGGACTCCTGGAAGGATTTAAGCAGTTCTTTGCGGTAAAGGCAACTCCAAACCCATACATCCTAAAAATCATGCAGCAGGAAGGCTTTGGATTGGACTGCAGCTCATTTTCAGAGCTGGTTATGGCAGAAAGGATGGGCTTTAAAGGAGAGGAAATAATGTTTAGCTCAAATGACACGCCTGCAGAAGACTTTGTGAAGGCAAAAGAGCTTGGAGCAATAATAAACCTTGATGACATAAGCCACATAGAGTTTTTGGAGAAAGCTGCAGGACTGCCTAACCTTATATGTTTCAGGTACAATCCGGGGCCTGCAAGAAGAGGCAATGTGCTGATAGGAAAGCCTGAAGATGCAAAATACGGCTTGACAAGAGAGCAGATGATTGAAGCATACAAAATAACCAAGGCAAAGGGAGTCAAAAGGTTCGGAATGCACACTATGGTAGTATCCAATGAGCTGAATGAGGATTATTTTATAGAAACTGCTAAAATGATGTTTGAGCTAGCTGTTGAAGTTTATAATAAGACGGGCACTAAAGTAGAGTTTGTCAATCTCGGAGGGGGAATAGGCATTCCGTACAAGCCTGAGCAGGAGCCAGTGTCTTATGAAAGAATTGCGAAAGGAGTTAAAAAGGCATATAACGAGATAATTGTAAAGAACAATCTGCATCCTATCGGGATATTTACTGAATGCGGCAGAGTGATTACGGGCCCGTACGGCTATCTTATTACAAAAGTTAACCACATAAAGCACATTTACAGGGATTATGTCGGAACAGATGCAAGCATGGTAAACCTAATGAGGCCCGGGATGTATGGTGCATACCACCACATCACTGTATTGGGAAAAGAAAATGCTCCAAAAAATCATGTTTATGATGTAACTGGCTCATTGTGTGAGAACAACGACAAGTTTGCAATACAAAGAAATCTTCCTGAAATAGTGCCTGGGGATATTTTGGTTATTCATGACACAGGCGCGCATGGCTTTGCTATGGGCTTCAACTATAACGGAAAGCTGCGCTCTGCTGAGTTGCTCTTAAGGGAAGACGGAAGCGTCATTCAAATAAGAAGGGCAGAAAGCGTTAATGATTATTTTGCAACGCTGGAGTTTGCAGGCGCCAAAAAATTGAAGTGATAACCAATGAAAATACAAATCTCAAACAGATTGGCAGGCTTGGCAGGCTATGCCTTTGCGGAAGTGGACAACGAGGTTGCAAAGCTGAGGAAAGCAGGCATAACCCCGATTGACTTTGGTGTCGGAGATCCAAAAGAAGCAACGCCTCAGGCAGTCAGAAGCGCAATAAAAAAAGCAGTTGATAAAAGAAAAAGCTCAGGCTATCCCAGTTACACTGGCACTGATGAATTCAGGCGGGAAATTGCCAGATGGAATAAGAAAAGATTTGGCGTAAGTTTGAATTATGAACGGGAGATAACCTCTACAATAGGCGCAAAAGAGGCTGTATTTAACTTTCCCGAGGCATTCATAAATCCGGGAGACTATGCAATAATGCCGAACCCCGGCTATCCGCCTTATGACAGGGGCACGCTATTCGCAGAGGGCAAGCCTTATTTTGTGCCTTTGCTGAAAGAAAATAATTTTCTTATGGACTTGGGCAGCATACCAAGGGAAATTGCCAAAAAATCAAAAATACTCTGGATTAATTACCCAAACAACCCAACAGGAGCTGTTGCGCCTGAAGAATTCTTCAAAGAGGCAATAGACTTCGGGCATGACAATGGTATGATAGTCGCAAGCGACGAGTGCTATACAGAAATTTATTTTGGGAAAAAGCCGCATTCAATACTTGAATTTTCAAAAGAAGGTGTTGTTGCAGTTAATTCATTGTCAAAGAGAAGCGCGATGACAGGCTACAGGGTCGGATGGGTTGCAGGCGATGAGAATATTGTAGCTGCCTTTAGAAAATTAAAAACCAACATAGACTCAGGCACAGCGACTTTTGTGCAGGATGCTGCAATAGCTGCATTAAGGGATGAAAAGCATGTTGAGAAAATGAGGAGTGAGTACAAACAGAAAAGAGACATTTTGGTAGATGCATTGGTGTCAGTTGGCTTAGAAGATTGCAGTCCAGAGGCTACTCTTTACCTTTGGCAGAAAACCCCAAAAAACATGGATTCTGTTGCATTTGCAAAGAGGCTGCTGCAGAAGGACATAGCGGTTGTTGTAACACCAGGCGAATGGGTATCAACGAACTTTAACGGGATTAATCCTGGCAGGAATTACATAAGGTTTGCCTTTGTGCCGACGCTGGAAGAAACAAGGAAAGCTGCTGAAAGAATCAAGAGGCATTTGAAATGATTATCATGAAATTCGGCGGGACATCTGTAGGAAGTGCTGAAAGGATTAGAAACACTGCTAAGATAGTCAAATCCAATGCAAAAAAGCGCCCTGTTGTGGTTGTATCGGCAGTGGCAAAAATGACAGATGCATTGATAATGCTTGCAAATGAATGCCGAGAAGGAAAAGGAAATTCCGCTTTAGAGCACATTAAAAAAATACACTATGGTATACTTGGGCAATTGGGTTTAAATAATGAATTGCTGGAGCATGACATGGCAGAATTGGAAAATCTTGCATCAAAATCAAAGAATAAAAAGTCAGACAGCAGGCTTCTTGACTGCTTCCAGTCATTTGGCGAGAGAATGTCGTCAAAAATTGTTGCGGCTCAGCTCAATAAAATAGGAGTTAAAGCACGGGCTTTTGACTCATGGGATTTGGGGTTTTTGACAAACTCGGAATTTGGGAACGCAGAGCCGCTTGAGGCATCGCATGCAAGGATAAAAAACAGCATAAGAAAGCTTGACGCTGTTCCTGTAATCACTGGATTCATAGGAAAGACTGAAAATGGCGAAATAACAACTCTGGGCAGGGGGGGCTCCGACTACACGGCAGCAATTATCGGCGCTGCGGTTGATGCCGATGAGATTCAAATATGGACTGATGTTGACGGGATTATGTCAACAGACCCGAGGATAGTCAAAAACGCAAAGACGCTTGACAAAATATCGTTTGCTGAGGCATCTGAGCTTGCTTACTTTGGAGCCAAGGTGCTGCATCCAAAAACCATACTGCCTGCAATGGACAAGGGAATACCAGTCAGGGTGCTAAATTCATTTAACCCGAAAAACAAGGGCACTACCATACTCAAAAAATCCGGCAAAAACCACAGGGCAGTCAAGGCAATCGCCTGCAAGAAAAATGTTACCCGCATTAATGTAGACTCAAAAAGAATGCTTGGAGCATACGGGTTTCTGGCAAGGCTTTTTGATGTTTTTGCCGAGCACAAGAGAAGCGTTGATGTCGTCTCCACATCCGAGGTAAGCGTGTCGCTGACAATAGACGGCAACGGCAATCTGGAGCCAATTTTGGGCAAATTAAAGGATATAGCCAATATTGACATGGCAAAGAACAAGGCAATAATCTGCGTTGTCGGCGAAAACATGAGGCAAATACCCGGAATTGCAGGCATAACTTTTTCAACGCTTGGAAAAGATGGCATCAATGTTGAGATGATATCGCAGGGGGCATCCCAAATCAATATCACTTTTATTGTAGACGGCAAAGATGCGGAAAAAGCTGTCAAAGTTTTGCATAGGGAGTACTTTGGATAAAAATGGTGAAGCTAAAAGCCGGGATTTTGGGCGCAACCGGAATGGTGGGGCAGAGGTTTGTTGAATTGCTTCAGAATCATACATGGTTTGAAGTGGTTTGTGCAGCTGCATCTCCAAGCTCTGCCGGGAAAACTTATGCTGAGGCTGTAAAAGGCAGGTGGAAAATGCAGACTGAAGTTCCTGAGGATATTGGCAAGCTGATTGTAAGAAGAGTTGAAGAAGATATTGATGAAATATGCAGACAAGTTGATTTTGTGTTTTCAGCGCTTGACATGGACAAGCAAAAAATACAGGCGATAGAGGAAGCTTATGCTTCAAGAGGCATTCCTGTTGTGTCAAACAACTCTGCGCACAGATGGACAGAAGATGTACCTATGGCCATCCCGGAGATTAATCCAGAGCATGTGAAGTTGATTGATATTCAGCGCAGGAAAAGAAAGTGGAAAAGGGGTTTTATAGCTGTCAAGCCAAACTGCTCGATTCAGTCATACGTTCCGATAATCAGGGCACTGGAAAGGTTCAAGCCAAGGAAAGTCATAGTTACAACGCTGCAGGCTGTTTCAGGAGCAGGCAAGACATTGGAAGCGTGGCCTGAAATGGAAGGCAATGTAATGCCATTCATAAAAAATGAGGAGGAAAAATCAGAGAAAGAGCCGATGAAAATACTGGGAAAAATTGCAAACGGGAAATTGATATTGGCAAAAATTCCTGAAATATCCGCGACATGCATAAGAGTGCCAGTTGAAGACGGGCACATGGCAAGCGTTGAAATCCAGTTAGGCAGGAAAATAACTGAAAAGCAGTTCATAAAAGCAGTTGAAGGCTATAAAAATCCTATTGCACGTCTGCATTTGCCCAGTGCTCCAGAGCAATTTATTAAGTACATTGCAGATGAGAACCGCCCACAGACAAGGCTTGACAGGGATTTTGAGCATGGCATGGGAATAACATTTGGAAGGCTCAGAAAAGACAGCTTATTTGGCTGGAAATTCGTTGCATTGTCGCACAATACCATTAGGGGCGCTGCTGGCGGAGCAATACTGCTGGCAGAGCTGCTGAAGGTGAAGGGGTATCTGAAGTAATTATGCTTTCTGCCTTTACTTTGCTACTCAAAATTAGTAACATTTATAAAAACATAGCCAAAACAACGGGCTATGATTCAGGATTTATTTATAATCGGCGCTACCGGAAATGTAGGGGGAACTTTTATCAATCAGATTTTAGAGAATGGCGGCGTTAATCCTTGTAACCCCGGGCAGTTTGAAAGAATAGTTGGTTTGGCTTCAAAGACTAATTTTGTTTTCTCTCCAGAGGGGCTTTCCAAGCAGCAAATAGCTTCTTTTAGAGCCAAAAACTACCAAGGTACTCAAAGATTTATAAACCTTGGAGAGCTTGTTGAGGATGTTGATAGAAACTATCGCCAAAATTCTAGCAGGCTTGTTTTTGTAGATGCTACCAACGCTATTCAACCAATGACACACTTTCATTTAGAGGTGCTTGGAAGGACACATTATGGCATAGCAACCGCAAATAAAAATCCAACTGCCTTGTCCCATTATGCTGTCTTCAAGCAGCTTACAGAAGACCCCACGATGTATGGTTATAGGTGCTCTGTCATGGCTGGTGCAGGGGCAGTAGATTTTTTGCGTGATTCACTATATTTAGGCGATAGATTGCATAAAATAGAGGGATGTTTTTCAGGCACACTTAATTATATACCTTGGAGGATGGAAGAAATAAAATTTTCTGAAGCTCTTGCAGAAGCGAGAGGGCGTTATACAGAGCCTGATCCAAGGGAAGATCTTAATGGATTGGACGTGGCAAGAAAGGTTATTGTTCTGGCAAGAACAGCAGGTTATAATGTAGGTTTAGAAGATATCAAAATGGACCCTTTTATTCCAAAGGAATATTTTGTTGCCGGAGAAAGTATAGAAGATTTTATGGAAAGGGCCAAAGGAGAACTGGATGAAATGTTTGCTGAAAGAATCGTAAAGGCTCGTGAAAGGGGCATGGTGCTCAGATATCCCGCAGTAATGGAGGTTGACAGTGGAACACCAAAAGTAGAGCTTTCCCTCAAAGAGGTCCCAAAAGATAGCGATCTTGGAAGGCTTAAGGGGACTTTGAATCAAATAGAAATTTATTCAACACGTTATAAAGAATACCCCATTTTAATAAAAGCCCCGGGTGCTGGCGTGGACATCACTGCCAGTAATATCGGATGGGATCTGTTATATCTTCCTGGCGGGATTCGACATCCAAGTTCAGTGAGATAGCACAATTATTTTTACTCGCGATAGAAAACTAAATCCAATAAATTAGCTGCCTTTTTGTGTTCTGATATTTTAACCATAGTTTTAAAATTTCCAAAATCTTTATATAATGTCTTGCATTTTTTTGCCCTATGCAAAATAAGGACGGGAAAACTTTTGAAGACATCTTCTGGGCTGATTCTATAGCTGATGATGTAATTGAAAGGGTGGAGAAAACGCCGCTTTTGAAAGAGCTCACAAAAAAGCATGGATTTATTGTGATGGATGAGAAAACGCCTTCTGGCACAATCCACATAGGCTCTGGAAGGGGCTGGATAATAAGCGACGCAATCGCAAAGGCGCTAAGGGACAAGGGTGTAAAGGCAAGGTTTATCCTGAGCAGCGATGACATGGACCCATTGGACAGGCCGGCAAAAGAGCTTTCAAAGGAGGATAATGAGAAATATATGGGCGTGCCTTTCAGGCACATACCGAGCCCTGTAAAAGGCTACAAAAGCTTTGGCGACTATTTCTTCAGGCAGTGCACCGACTTGTTCCCTGAATTCGGGATTGAGGCAGAGCTTGAAAGCACCGGGCACGAGTATGAAAAAGGCTCTTTCAACAAGACGATAAAAATAGCGCTTGACAATGCAGGCAAAATCCAGAAAATTTACGCTGACTTGTACGGCGAAGAAGCGGCTATGGCAAGCAAGCTTCCATTCAATGTAAAATGCCCGAAATGCAGCAGGATAGCAACAACATTGGCAATTGAATGGGACTCAAAGAAGGAGATGATTTATTTTGAATGCAGGAACGATGTCGTAAAATGGGCTAAAGGCTGCGGCCATAAAGGCTGGATTTCTCCCTACAGCGGCAACGGCAAGTTTCCATGGAAAGTTGAATGGGCTGCAAAATGGCTCACAAAGCAGGTTATTGTAGAGACGGCGGGCAAGGATCATTTTACCCAGAACGGCTCGAGGACTGTTGCGTGCAGGGTTTCTGTTGATGTATTTGACTATCCGCCGCCTTACCCTTCAAACGGCTACGAGGAAGGGCAGGGCTATGAATTCTTCACAGTCGGCGGCAAGAAGATGTCCACATCAAAAGGGCATGGGCTTGGGTTTGCCGAATCAATAAACTATGCTCCTGCAAAAATGCTGAGGTTTTTGCTGATAAGAACAAGGCCAAACGCAGCCATCGACTTTGACCCTTATACAAATGACCTGATTCTGCTTTATGAAAGGTACGACCAGGCAGAAAGGGCTTATTTTGGCAAAGAAGACTTAGGAGAAAAGGAAAATGCAAGGCAGAAAAGAATATATCAGATGAGCCATGTAGGAAAATTACCTGAAAGAATGCCTCCACAGGTGAGCTTTCTGCATGCTTCGATGCTTGTGCAGATTTTTGAGGACGAAAAGCTGATTTTTGAGTCACTGAAAAATACGGGGCAACTGCCGGAAAAGGCATCAAAATCCGGCATTGACTGCATAAAAGAAAGGCTTGCTTTTGCAAAGAAATGGGTTGAGGAGTTTGCAGAGGAGCAGTTCAGGTTCAAGCTGCAGCACAAAGTTCCTGACAATATTGATTTGAATCAAAAGCAAAATGACGCATTGCATCTGCTGGCTGAAAAATTAAAAAAACAAGAATGGGACGAGAAATCGCTGTTCAATGAGTTTTACAGCATATGCAAGGAATTTGGCATAAAGAACACCGAGTTTTTCGAGGCAGCTTACAAAGTTTTGCTGAACAAGGAAAGAGGACCGAAACTGGCGCCTTTTATACTTGCTTTGGGAAAGGAAAAGGTTGCTAAGATGTTTGAGGGGGTTTAATAGGTTTCTTGGCATATATTTTTAAAGAATATTCTATAATCTAGGCTTTATGCCGCTTGAACAATTTTTTAGTGAAGGAAATAAAATAGCAGTTTTTGGTTCATTTATCTATTTACCAAAATCGGCTAACGATATAGATTTTACGCTTTTTACACATGGAAGTATTATTCCATTTACATGCGCACCACAGTATGCAAAAGAAGTCATTGATTTTATTAAATCCAAATATGATAAATGGAATTTAGAATTAGATTTTTCAGGCAGAAGAGACAAAGCAGAGAAAATGCCATGGGACCTTGATGATTTACCAGATGATAGTATAGGTCTGGATGGAATTTTGTTAACTGCTGATTTTTTCCCTGATAATGATTTTTTAGTTAACCGTTACAAAATGATTTATGGTGACAATTATCTAAAAACTCCATGGTATGGGTTCCTGCATCATGTGCAACAATTTCCAAGAATTGGGGTCAGAGAGGACTCGTTTGACAAGAGTTTGCCATTAATTTTTCGGGCAACAAATAGGATTATTCAAAATGGACATGAAGAAATTATGCCTATTGTAGAAAGGTACGAGGATGCTTACATCAGATTGAAAAATACCTATAAACTAAACAAAATAACGTTTTTTAACTATAAGGGACAATCAATTCAAATGGTTTCGGATTTTGTAGCAGAAGTATGCGGTCTTAAGATTGATAAGGCTGCTTAAGTATTCTTTTTACCATAACGTAAACCCTCTTCAGCGGAATTTTATGTTTTTTAGCAATCCTCGCGCAATCCTCATATTCAGGCATGACATTTTGAATCTGATTGTTTAATTTAGATATTTTAACCCTTACATTTCCATAATTTGTTTTTATTGTTTTAATCTCCCTATCCAATTTTCTCTTTTCAGCGCTAAAAATCCTGACTCCAAGAGTTGCAGTCTCGCTGAAAATTATACTGCACAATTTGTCAGTCTCTTTTATTTCGCACAAAACGCTCAGTTTTACGGCAGGCCTGCCTTTTTTCATAAGAATGTTGGTTAAGTAAGCATCCAAAGCGCCGTTTTCCATCAGCTTTTCAATAACATAAGGATAAATCTCAGGATTCATGTTGTCAATGTTTGCTTCTATTATGTTTATTACTTCATTTTTGCCAGCTTCCAATTCGCCGTAAAAAACCCTTAATACATTCGGCTGCTCCAAATCTTTAGTTCCAGCGCCGCAGCCGATTTTCTCAACCTTCATTGCAGGCATTTCTCCAAATCTTTCTGCAAAATCTGTTATTATAGCGGCGCCTGTTGGGGTAACAAGCTCTGCTTCAATTCCATTATTGTAAATGGGCACATTCTTCAGGATTTCAGCAGTTGCAGGCGCAGGCACCGGGAATTTTCCATGCGAAAACTTGACAAACCCCGTGCCGACGTTCAGCTTTGAGCAGTAAATCTTTCCTATTCCGAGTTTTTTAAATCCTATAACGGCGCCAGCGACATCAATTATTGTGTCAATTGCCCCAATCTCGTGAAAATGGATTTTATCAATCGGCTTTCTGTGTATTTTTGCCTCTGCAGTTGCTATTTTAAGGAATATTTTTTTAATTGTATTCTTTAATTCATTGTCCAATTTAGAGTTATCAATTATTTTGTTGATTTCCTTCAGATTCCTTTCGCCATGATGCCTATGATCTCCAATCAAGTCAAATTTTATTGATGGAATGCCGTTTTTGACAATCTTTTTTGATTCAATTTTATATCCTTTTAAATTCAATTTTCCCAATTCTTTTTTTAGAAAATCAAAATTTAGTCCCAAATCTATCAAAGCTCCAATTATCATGTCGCCGCTGATTCCGCTGAAACAATCAAAGTATGCTGTTTTCATTTTTATTTATTTATCATGCTGGCAAAATACCCTGCTCCAAACCCATTGTCAATGTTTACTACAACAACCCCTGGTGAGCAGGAATTTAGCATTGTAAGCAATGGCGCAATGCCCTTGAATGAAGCGCCATAGCCAACCGAAGTCGGCACTGCAATTATAGGCTTGCCGAACAATCCTGATACAACACTTGGCAGCACACCGTCCATTCCTGCAACAATAATAAGCGCATTTGCCTCTTCCAGTTTTTCCTTGCTGCTTAATAACCGGTGCAATCCTGCGACTCCAACATCATAAACTCTTTCCACTCTGCTGCCCATTGCCTCTGCAACGACTGCCGCTTCCTCTGCAACAGGCATGTCGGAAGTGCCTGCGCTCAGAACAAGGATTTTGCCGTTTTTTTTTATTTTATTTTTTTGATTTTGGATTATTATTGCCCTTGAAATTTTATTGTATTGCGCATTTCTAATATGCTTTTTAACTTCATTGAACATCTCTTCTGTCGCCCTTGTCGCCAGAATATTTGAATTGATGGCTGCTAATTTTTTGACTATTGCAACAACTTGCTCAGTTGTCTTATTCTGGCAGAAAACAACTTCAGGAAAGCCCCTTCTCAAAGCACGATGATGGTCTATTTTTGCAAAGCCAATGTCCTCAAACGGCATAAACTTCAATTTTTTTACAGCTTCGTCTACATTGATTTTCTTATTTTTTACCCCGTGCATTACTTCCCTAATTTTCTGCTCGTACATTCAGCACCAAGTTTAAATTCCCGCTTTTGAAGCTTGTAATTTCTATCTCATCAAATCCTATTTGATTGAATTTTCTCTCTATTAAACCAAAATTGTTATTTATTATTATTCTATTATCCTCGTTTACTTCAATCCTTGCCATATTTCCAAAATGCCTAACCCTAAGCTCTTTTATCCCAAAATCTTTCAGGAAATTTTCAGCTTTTTCAATCATTGCCAGTTTTTCCATTGTTATTTCACTTCCATATGGCACTCTTGAACTTAAGCAGGGTGAGGAGGGCTTGTCCCATATTTTTAGCCCAAGCTCTTTTGCCAGTTGCCTTACCTCATTTTTTGTGATTTTTGCATCTTTCAGCGGGCTTATTACATTACTTTCATCCGCTGCTTTCAATCCTGGCCTATAATCGCCTAAATCATCGAAGTTTGTTCCATTTAGGATGTTTTTGATGCCAAGTTGTTCGGAAACCAATTTCAGCTTTGTGTAAAGCTCGGACTTGCAGTAATAGCATCTGTTGTTTGGGTTTTTCAGGTAGTTTTGATTTTTAGTTTCTTCAGTATTTATGATTAAATGTTTTGCACCAATCTGCCTTGCAATGTTTTTTGTTTCTTCGAGTTCTCTTCTTGGCAATGAAGGGCTGTCTGCAGTAACTGCAATAGCATGGCTTCCTAAAACATCGTGCGCAACCTTAAGCACTAAAGCGCTGTCAACTCCGCCTGAAAAAGCCACTATTGCGCTGCCTAGCTTTTTTATTTCATTCCCCATTCTTTCGTATTTTTGGCTTAATTCTTTTTCCATTTTAAGCAAAAGCAAACAGCATCAATACCCCGTAAACCACTCCAATTGAGCCTGTGCCTAAAGAAACAAGATTGTATATTTTTTCGCTGTGGAGTTTTATCAGCGGGTATGAAAAGACAAACGCAAAAAGCAGCATTCCAAGGGCAACCCCAAAGCTGAACAGCCCAATGGCTGCAATCAAGCCTGCAAGCGATGTGACTGCAAGCGAGGCAGCAAACAGCATCAAAAGCTCGTTGTTGCTTGCGAGGCCGTGCACAACACCGACTCCAAACATATGCCTGTGGGAGTGCCTGTCATGGTGCCTTTTAAGATGAATGTGGGGGTGGGAATGAACTATGTTTCCGTGCCTATGCGCATGGGAATGAAGGCTTAAAAAATCCCTCAAGCTTAAAATTCCAAGCATTATGAGCATTATTGCTGCAATTTTTTCGGAATGTGGAAGGATATTGCTCAAAAAAGACTCTTTAAAGATGAAAAGTATTATTGTTATGATTGCTGCCGTAAGCATGTGCCCCAGTACCCAGCTAAAGCCGATTTTTATGGATGATTTTACTGAATCAGCCTTTCTTAATATGTTTGAGGCTGCAATCAAGTGGTCAGAGTCATAGCTGTGCCTGAACCCTAGCGCCAGGGCAAGAGCCATAAACGATATTGATTCCAGCATACACGGCAGTATATGCGGAGTTTATATAAATATTACGCTTTTTGCAATCGTGTTACGAAAGTTATTTAAAGCAAAGCGATAAATTGCATTGCATGGACAAGGTTGTAAGGACCGGAATTTCATTTGAGCCGAAACTATTGGGATTATTTGACAAGTTCCTGAAAGAAAAAGGGTACACGAACAGGTCGGAGGCAATCAACGACATAATACGTGACAGGCTGACCCATATGCACGAAAGCCAGATTATTGGAACAATAAAAGTTGTCTATGACCAAAGAGTCGGGCATTACAGCAAGAACGTTTCCAATTTGCAGCACGACTACCATTGCCAGATTGTAAGCTCAATGCATACTTACTTGGACCACCACACATGCCTGGAACTGATTATAGTGAAGGGAAAGGTTGAAAGAGTTAGGAAATTATTGAGCAAAATCAAAGGAACCGAGGGAGTTAAGGAAGCTGAATTGATTCTGCAAAACCAATAACTTAATAAACCATTTTATTTCTATCAGTTTTATGGGTGGTTACAAGGTACTTAATGGCAAGGTAGTCATTGGATTGGCTGAAAAAGTCAGTGTCAGGCATCATAATGGCAAAAAAAGTGTTATTGCAAAAATTGACACAGGCGCGACAAAAAGCTCCATAGACACAAATCTTGCCGCTGAATTAAGATTAGGTCCTGTCATAAAGTCAAAGCTTGTCAAATCTGCCCACGGCTCAAAGCTTCGCCCGATAATAGAGGCTGAAATTGAATTGGCCGGCAAGAAAATAAAGTCAGAGTTCACTTTGGCTGACAGGGCCCATATGAAATACAGGATTTTAATCGGGCAGAATATTTTAAAGGATGGATTTTTGATTGACCCTACAAAATGAAAAAATTTAGATAAAAATCAATCAATAAAATAAATAATTCAAAAACACGTCGCTTCCCAGCATCTTCCAAAGATGAAATGGGAACCCAGCTCAGGAAAGTTTGCCTGACTGCATCAAATAAATTTTCCAAAAAATGAAAGCCGCTGTTATGTCCCTTGGAAGCAAAAGCTCGATGATGGTAATCGAGGCTATGAAAAGCTATTTTGACTCTGTTGACAACATTGACTTGAGGGATGTTGAGGTAAACCTGGGCGGAGGCAAATCGGATGTGCTATACGAGGGAAAGCAGCTGCCGCAGTACAGCTGCATCTACCCGAGAGGCTCGTTTAGGTATGCTCCATTGCTGCGCTCTGTGACAAGGACATTGTACCGCTCTTCTTACATCCCGATAAAGCCCGAGACCTTCACTATCGGGCATGACAAGCTGCTTACGCATCTTGCTTTGCAGCATTTTAGCATTCCAATGCCTGCAACGTACCTTGCTTCATCCACAAGAGCCGCAAAAAAAATTTTAAATGAAGTAAAATACCCCATTGTTCTGAAATTCCCGCACGGCACACAGGGCAAAGGCGTGATGTTTGCGGAAAGCTATGCCGCTGCCTCCTCAATGCTTGACGCCCTGATTGCATTGAAGCAGCCATTTTTAATTCAGGAATACATAGAAACAGGGGGAGTTGACATAAGGGCATTTGTTGTCGGCGACAAGGTTATTGCTTCGATGAAAAGAAAGGCTGTAAGGGGCGAGATGAGGGCAAATATCCACGCAGGCGGCACAGGGGAGCCGTGCGTGCTTGACCAGAACACCAAAAGGATCGCGATTGAAACTGCAATTTCAATAGGGGCGGAGATATGCGCTGTCGACATGCTTGAAAGCCCTAAAGGGCCATTGGTTATTGAAGCGAATTTATCTCCCGGATTACAGGGCATAACAAAAGCCACAAGCATAAACATTGCAGACAAGATTGCAAAATACCTCTTTGAAAAGTCAGAGATATTCTCTGCAAGGGACAGGGACGAGGCAACCTTGAAGATTTTTGAGGACTTGGGATTAAGCGGCGAGATAGCGCAGCAAATCATTACAAACCTGGACTTCAGGGCTTCAAGGATTCTATTGCCGAAGATTGTTACTGACATCTCAAAATTCGGAGAGAAAGACGAGGTTGTGCTTAAGGTTGAGAAGGGGAAATTGGTGGTGGAGAAGGTTTGAATTGGTGCCCTTTATCTACCTCTTGTCCCTTTAAAAAGAATATTATAACAAATAAGGAAAAAATATTTCAATTGAGTTCTATAAGGATTCAATTCTCTTTCTGCCAAATATCGTGATTCAGTTTCAATTAAATCTTGAAAAGTCCTACGATTTGGATTAGAATATGGAACGCCAAAAAACCCAGGTTTATATCTCAAAGCGCGATCCCTATGCTCCTGAGGAATTTGTTCCCAGTCGACTTCCCTTCTTGGTCTAATACCAACCAATGACATTTGTCTTTTAGGTATATTATAAAATAATTGCGGTAGTTCGTCAATCCAGTATTTTCTTAATATCCTGCCAAGCTTGGTAATCCTATCATCATTTACCGGTTTACCATGTTCGTCAATACCATTATTTAAAACCATGTCTAACTGCTCATCTGCTTCCGGAATCATGGTTTTAAACTTTGGTACGTATATCGGCGTTCCATTTTGCCCTAAGCATTGCTTAGTATAGAATGCGGAGGTAAAGAATTCGTATCCGAGCTTTGCGAAATCCGCCAATGCTGCTTTTGCTGTATATTTTAATCTTTCTAATCCGGATGTGTTATTGGAAATAAAAAATGCCCTAGTAATGCCAGAGACTACCCTGTTGGATAAACGCTCCCCATAACCATGTGTAGATGTGTGATAATTATAGGTAGGAAGTGGAAGATAAGCTACTTCACACCTTGTCAAAACCCTAAAAACGAAATCAAGGTCTTCAGTTCTTGTATAAGAGTGGTCAAAATTCCCTGATTTTTCGAGAGCTGTTTTCCTCAGCATGAATGTGGCATAGAAGACTGGGGATAGAACATTTGTGATAAGCAATCGTGCTAATTGCTCACTAGAAATATTATTAGGTGGTCTTATTGCATGACACATCTTTCCGTCTTCTTCGACTTTGTTTGCATCTGTAAATACGCCATCAAATTTTGGGTTAGCAAGTAGAAATTCTACTCTGGAATCCAAACTTCCTGCAGGAAGTGTGTCGTCAGCATCCAAAAAAGTAACGAAATCGCCTGATGCTGATTTGAGCCCCATATTCCTTGCTATTGAGCTTCCACCATGCGATAATCTGAGCGCTACAATGAAAAAGCCATCCCTTGAAAATTTGCTTAAATCTTCCATTACTCTTGGAGAATTGTCTTCAGAACCATCATCAGCTATTATTACTTCAATATTTGAGTATTTTTGGTTTGCTACACTTTCTACTGCCCTTGGAAGAAAACGTCCCATGTTATAATTGGGAACTATAACACTTACTTTGTTTGACATAGTGCACCTTATTGCACCTCTTTGTAAAATGATAATTCAAACCAAAAACTCATTCCTTGCCACAATCGTCTGCTCTCTTTTTGGCCCGACTGAAATGATTGAGATTGGAACTTTTAATAATTCTTCAATCCTTCTTAAGTATTTCTTTGCATTATTGGGCAATTTGTCATAGCTTCTTACTTTTGTGATGTCGTCCCACCAGCCATCCAATTCCTCGTAAACAGGCTGGCAGTTCTGCAGTATTTTTATGCTTGTTGTGAAGTCCTTCAGCACATTGCCCTTGTATTTGTAAGCAACGCATATCTTTAATTTGTCAACTGTCGTGAATACGTCAAGCTTTGTCAATGCGATTGAGTCAATGCCGTTAACCATGACAGCATACTTGCCAATCAATGCATCAAACCAGCCAACTCTTCTTTCCCTTCCGGTTGTTGCGCCAAATTCCCTGCCGATTTTTTGTATTTTCTGCCCTACAGCGCCTGTAATCTCAGTCGGAAAAGGCCCATTGCCCACTCTTGTCTTGTAAGCCTTGCATACCCCCATTACACTTTGCACTTTTCTTGGCGAAATTCCAAGCCCTGTGCAGACTCCCCCTGATGTTGCGCTGGATGAAGTAACAAACGGATATGTGCCATGGTCTATATCCAGCAAAGTTCCCTGCGCGCCCTCAAAAATAACTTTTTTGTTGTTGCCTATTGCATCATTTATTATGGCCGTTGTATCATTAATATAGGGCTTTAATTCCTCTGCATAGCCTTTGTATTCCTGATAAAACTCTTCCTCGCCAAACCTTTTTTTAAAGATTGAATCATCAACAAAGTCCTGCATTCTCAGCCCGATTCTTGCCGCCTTGTCGGTGTAAGCGGGTCCAATGCCCCTCCCGGTTGTTCCGATTTTGCCGCCTGCCTGCCTGTCTTCAGCAATATGGTGCGGCAGAATTACATGGGCATTTTCGCTTATTGCGAGATTTTGAGGTGAAATTTTTATGCCGTTTTTCTCGAGATTTTTGATTTCATGAAGCAGGATTTTAGGGTCAATAACCAATCCGTTTCCCACAACGTTGAACTTGTTCCTGTGCATAACCCCTGAAGGAACCAGATGCACGACAATTTTTTTGTTGTTTGCCTCGATTGTATGCCCTGCGTTGTTGCCGCCGTTGAACCTTGCAATAATGTCTGCTTTCTCAGCCAGAAAATCGACAATCTTGCCCTTGCCTTCATCACCCCATTCCATTCCGATGACTGCAACGTTTGAAGGGTTGTATTGCCTTGCCATAACTTAGCGGCAAAGGGGATTTTTATTTAAAGGTTGCGGAATGCTTAGGTTTATATAATGGATATCATTACTATAGAGTTATGAATAATCCTTTAGAACCTGAGGAAAAAGCAAACATCAGTAGTTTACTAGGTCATGATTTAGATGGAGTATTGTCTGCTTTGCTTTCATGCAGCGAACTTAGAGTCATGGGTGAGAAGCCATCGCTTCAACCAGATAAAGAGAATAGTTATATTGATCACGTTTGTGAGATAGTTAAATCGATACAAACATTGTCAAAAAAGGATATTGTATACTTGGATAAATACGACAGCCAAGACATAGAAAAAAAAATTAATCAACTAACTAACTTTTTTAGGCATAGGCACCACCTTGAAATCCCATATTCTATTCAAATGGATAAAAATATATTTTCAATTGATTCATTAATCTATTCTGCATTATACAATCTGGTAAAAAATGCTGCGCAATTCACTAAGCCAGATGATAGAAAAATTTCAGTAAATGTATCACAATTTTCCGGGGTTATACCGATAGCAGATTATATATCTCATGAAATGCCTCTTGAAGGTGATTTCGTAAAGTTTAACGTTAATGACAATGGGCAAGGTTTTCCCAAAGGCATGCCTAAAAGTGATTTTCTTAAGCTTGGCGTCTCAACTCGCGGTGAAGAGAGTGGATTTGGATTATATTATGTTTCGCTAGTTTGCAAATTTCTTAGAAGTCACTTATCAATTGATTCAAAGCCAGGCAATACAAATGTTGCCATCTACCATCCTTTAAGTTTAACATAAGTGTAATATTCTTTTCCATATAGCAAACAATTCTTTAATATCTATTAGGGGTAGTAAAATTTATATAGAATATAGCATACCCTCTTATATGGCGCAGCCAAAATACAGGATTGCAACAATAGGCTCTCATTCTGCACTGCAAATATTCAAGGGAGCGCATGACGAAGGCTTCAAGACCATTGCTGTGTGCAAAAAGGGCTCAGAAAGCCCCTATAAGATGTTTAATGCAGCAGATGATATCATAAGCATTGATTCCTACAAGAATTTCCCAAAAATACAGAAAGAGCTTATTAAAAAGAATGCTATCATCATTCCGCACGGCTCTTTTGTAACCTACATGGGCTATGAGGAAGTTGAAAAGCTCAAGGTCAATTACTACGGCAACAAGAAAATCCTTAAATGGGAGTCTGACAGGCATCTGGAGAGGCAGTGGCTCACAAAATCGGGATTGAAAGTTCCCTTGTTATTCAAAAAGCCAGAAGACATTGACAGGCTCGTTATTGTCAAATTCATGGGCGCAGAGGGAGGAAGGGGGTATTTCCTTGCAAAGGACAAGAAGGACTTCTACAGGAAAATCAAGCCATACCAATTAAGAAAATATGTATTGCAGGAATACATAATCGGAGTTCCTTTGTTTATTCATTACTTTTACTCTTCTTTGACAAATGAAATTGAAATCATGGGCTGCGACATAAGGTATGAAAGCAATGTTGACTCTTTAGGCAGGATTTCAGCAAGAGACCAGATTGTTCTGCCAAAGATTGATCCTAGCTATGTCATTGTTGGAAATATTCCGGTTGTTGTTCGTGAGTCATTCCTGCCAAGATTGATTGAAATGGGTGAAAAGGTTGTTGAAGTTTCAAAAAAACTCGCTCCGCCTGGATTGTTCGGCCCATTCTGCCTTGAAACAATACTGACTCCTGAAGAGGAGATTTATGTCTTTGAAATTTCAGCAAGAATCGTTGCAGGCACAAACCCATTCATTGAAGGCAGCCCTTACACTTGGTTAAAATATGATAAGCCGATGTCAACAGGAAGAAGGATTGCGATTGAGATAAAGAATGCGATAAAGACGAATCAGATGAAGAGAGTGTTGGGATAAAATGATTTCCCGCAACCAAATATCAAAATTGCTGGAAAATTACGACAAGAACAGCATAACCATCGGAGTGCTCGGCGGGCATTCTGCATTGGATGTTTGCAGGGGCGCGCATTCGCATGGATTCAAAACATTGGTTATTGCGCAGAAGGGAAGGGAAAAAACTTACACAAAATACTACAAAAGAAGGGAAGGCATCGGCTTTGTTGATGATGTTATTATTGTCAATAAATTCTCAGATATAACAAAAAATAATGTTCAGGAAGAGCTGAGAAAGAGAAACACAATCTTCGTGCACAACAGGTACTTCTGGGTTTACTGCAATTTCAGGGACATTGAAAACAGGTTTATGGTGCCAATCTACGGCACAAGGGACATGGTTAAGCTCGAAGAAAGGGATGTGCCGAAAAACCAGTACTTTTTGCTTGAAAAGGCAGGCATAAGAACGCCAAAAATATTCAAGGACGCAAAGAAAATCGACAGATTGTGCATTGTAAAGGTTGCAGAAGCCAAAAGAGGCTATGAAAGGGCATTTTTCCTGTGCTCGAGCTACAAGGATTATAAGGAAAAATCAAACGACTTGCTGAATAAAAAAATAATCACAAAAAAGGATTTAATCAAAGCTATCATTGAGGAATATGTCATTGGCGCTCATGTGAATTTCAACTTTTTCTACAGCCCTTTGAACGATGAATTGGAACTGATGGGCACTGATGCAAGGCGCCAGACAAATCTTGACGGCATTTTAAGGCTGCCGGCAACCGAGCAATTGGAAGTTTTGAAGCACATCAAGCCAAAATACATTGAGACAGGGCATTTTAATGTAACAATAAAGGAGTCTTTGCTTGAAAAAGCCTTTGAGCTGGGAGAAAAGTTTGTTGCTGCAACAAAAAAGCATCACGTAAATGGTATAATTGGTCCATTTGCTTTGCAGGGCGCTGTTGTCGCAGAAGAAGGCAGGGAAGACATTGTGATTTTTGATGTAAGCATGAGAATTCCAGGAAGCCCTGGGACTTTGTTCACGCCATATTCTGGCTATCTTTATGGATACTCAATAAGCTACGGCGAAAGGATTGGCTTGGAAATAAAGAAAGCATTGGAAATTGGAAAACTTGATTTGATTTGCACTTGAAAATGAAAAATATAGTTTATTTGGCAATGTTTATTCTCTTAACTAGCTTCGTCTATGCGAATGATTTGTCCGATTTTCCCGAGATGTTTATTGAAGATGGCAAATTAAATGCCGCCATAGTTGTTGGCAACAGGGCGCCTTCATCGGATGTCATTGCGCAAAGCAGCCTTGTCTTGTTTTTTGGCAGCGAGACTGAAAGTCAGGTTCAGGGCGCTTCAAAGCTGGCAAGCGAAATCAGCTCTTTAAATCAAAGCATAATCTCCATAGGAAGCCCATGCCACAATAATGTGTCTGCACAGATTATGGGCTATCCGCAGCCGTGCGACAATTTTGCTGGAAATGGCAAGGCTGTAATAAGATTATTTGAGTATGATAAATACAACCATATCATTGTAGCTGGGCATACAGACAAGGCAACACGGGAAGCTGTCAACGTTCTTGTTAATTACAAAAAATACGGCTTGGACGGCAATGAGTATTTGGTTGCAGTCGAGGAAGAGCCAAAACAGGCTTCCGGGCAGAAAACTGAGGAAGGGCAGGAAAATTCACAAGAGCAAACCAAACAAACCAGCATGGAAGAAGAAAAGAAGATGATTATTGACGAGCTCAACAAAAAAATATCAGATAAAAGCAAAGAGAAACTAAAAGTAAATTTGGAATCCGGTATTGTCGAGAACAAATCCATGCAAACAGGGCAACAACAAGCTCAAAATAAAGAGCCCAGCATAATAAATAAGATTGTAAATTGGGTTTTATCATTGTTTAAATAAAATGATTTTAGTCCTTAACTTCGGCGGGCAGTATTGCCATTTGATAGCAAGAAGAGTGCGTGATTTTGGAGTTTACGCGGAAATTCTTCCTTGCGACGTTTCTTTAAAGGAGATTGGCAAACTGAAGCCTGATGGAATCATACTTTCAGGAGGCCCGGCTAGCGTCTATGAGCATAACGCGCCAAGCATGGAGAGAAAAGTTCTTGGATTGGGGATTCCAGTGCTGGGAATCTGCTACGGCCTTCAATTGATTGGAAAATTTGCCGGGGGTGAGGTTTTAGCAGGAAAATTAAAGGAATTCGGAAGTAAAACGATTTACATCAAAAAAAACGGGAAATTGCTGAAGGGCTTGTCAAAAAAAGAGCAGGTTTGGATGAGCCATGGCGACTTGGTTGCAAAACTGCCGGATGATTTTGATATATTGGCGTCAACAGACTCGTGCCATATAGCGGCCTTTGAGAACAGCGGGAAAAGGCTTTACGGGATTCAATTCCATGCAGAAGTCGCGCACACGCCAAGAGGAGGCGAAATCCTGAGAAATTTTGTCTTTGACATCTGCAGGGCAAAAAGAGACTGGCACATAAAAAGCGCTTCAAAAAAACTGATCAGGGAAATAAAAAAAGAAGTCGGGAAGAATTCAGTGATAATGGGAGTCTCAGGCGGCGTTGACAGCACCGTTGCTGCAACACTGCTTCACAGGGCAGTCGGCAACCGCCTTTATTGTGTTTTTGTCGACCACGGCTTGATAAGAAAGAATGAGGCTGAAGAGGTAAAAAATTTCTTTGAGAAAAAGCTGAATTTCAGGCATTTTTATTTTGTCGATGCTTCGCAAATATTTTTGGAGCGATTAAAAGGCGTTGCAGAGCCGGAGGAAAAAAGAAAGATAATAGGGCACACTTTCATTGAGGTTTTTGAAAGCAAGGTTGCAGAACTCGGAAAAAAACACAAAAACATCAAGTTTCTCGGGCAGGGCACAATCTACCCCGACAGGATTGAGAGCGCACAGCCAAGCAAATTCGCGTCAAAAATCAAAAGCCACCACAATGTAACTCTGCCGGAGAAAATGGTGCTCAGGATTATCGAGCCATTGAAGGAATTCTACAAGGACGAAGTCAGAAAGCTTGGAAAAGAGCTTAAAGTCCCGGACGAGATACTGAACAGGCATCCATTCCCGGGGCCAGGGCTTGCAATCAGGATTTTGGGCGAGGTTATAGAAGAAAGGCTGAGCATTTTGAGGGATGCTGATTTCATTTTTATTGATGAATTGAAAAAATCAGGCTATTACAGCAAGACATGGCAGGCATTCGCTGCTTTGCTGCCTGTAAAGGCTGTTGGCGTCATGGGGGACTCAAGGACTTATGAATATGTGATTTCCTTGAGGGCAGTAACAAGCCTCGATGCAATGACAGCAGACTGGGCAAGGCTGCCGAATGAATTGCTTGAGAAAATTTCAAACAGAATCATTAATGAGATTAGGGGCGTGAACAGGGTTTTGTATGATATTTCACAAAAACCGCCAGCGACGATTGAGTATGAATAAATGCATAGTATTTTAAAGCAGCCAGCTATACACTTGTGATGAAAAAGGCAAAAAAGCCTGCAAGGCTGTACAAGATAATAGGGTTTTGCAGGGCATGCAAGGAAAGGTTTGTTGTTGACTTGGACCAAAGGTATGCTTCAAGAAACTACTGCAAAGCCTGTACAAGCAAGTTTAAGCAAGGAGGGAAGTGATATGGTTGAAGGAACTGTGAAATTTTTTAACAGCATGAAGCATTTCGGCTTCATTGCAGGAGACGACGGCAAGGAATATTTTGTGCATTCAAGCGGATTGAAGGAAGGCACATCAATAACAGAAGGCGACAAGGTTTCTTTCAAAGCTGTCGAGGGCGACAGGGGCCTGAAAGCAGAGGAAGTGGAGAAGGTATAATATTTCTTAGTTAATTCAAAAAAACTTAAGCCATGGTGGAGTATGGTTAGAAATAAAGTAGTACCAATAACAGCAATAACGGGCGGGCTTGTTTTCACTGTTTTGCAGGCTTTAAGCACACCAGCTTATTCTGCTGTAACTGAGATTGACAAAAGATGTGCGCAGCAGGCTTCTAGTTTGCTAGATCATATCAAAAAAAATCCGAATTTGGTTGTCAATGAAATAGAAGTACCTGTTGAGGATGATGCACACGGGGCTTGTTTATCACGGCACTTAAGCCGTTATGAACAAGGCAGGTACAAGATAATAAAAGGATTGGATGGCAAGCATAGGGTGGTAGAGTATCTGGAAGAATATCGTTAATTTTCAGCACGCATAAGTCCTTTCCTTTATGCCTTTCCTGAAATTGTCCCATGCCTTGAGATATAATTTCTTTCCATGAGGTGTTGGATACTCTCCTGTTATGCATGCCATGCACAGGTCTTTGGCGGGCTTGCCGATGCTCTTAACCAGCCCTTGGATGCTCTGGTAATGCAGTGAATCTGCTCCTAAGTCTTTGGCAATCTTTGCAATAACTTCCTTTGAAACTTCTCCTTTTTTAGGCTCTCCCTCGTATCTTGGCACAAGCAGCTCTGAAACTGTCGACATGTCAATGCCGTAAAAGCACGGCCCCCTTATGGGCGGGCATGAAATCCTGACATGAACCTCTTTTGCCCCGCCAACCTTTTTGATGTAGGTGATAAGCTGCTTTGTTGTTGATCCCCTTACTATGCTGTCATCCACCAGAATCACTTTCTTGCCCTTGAGTATCTCCCTTAAGGCAGTATACTTGTTCTGAACCCGGTCTTCCCTTGCAGAGCCCTCGATGAAAGTCCTGCCTACAAACCTGTTTCTTATCAGGCCCTCTGCCTCGGGCAGCTTAAGCTCGTAAGCCATTGAGTTGCCTGCCGCTTTTGCCGTGTCAGGAACAGGCACAATAAGGATATTCTCGTCTATTTTCTCGGTTTCCTGCCTTGCAAGCTCCTTGCCGAGATTTGACCTTGTTATGTAGACAGACTGCCCGTCAAGCACAGAGCTTACGTTTGCAAAGTAAACCCATTCGAACATGCAATGCGCTTTTCTCGGGCTTTCGGCGTATTTCTTTATTTCAACGTGCCCGTTCTTCACATAAATCAGGTGCCCGGGCTCAAGATGCTTGTATTCTGTAACCCCGCAGTTGATCAGCGCATTTGACTCGGAGGCAACAAGGAACATGTCGTCTTTCCAGCCATAGACAATCGGGCGAAAGCCATAAGGGTCGCGAATAATTATCATCTCGCCAAAGGCGTTCATGAAAGCTATGTTGAAGCAGCCGTCAAGCTTTTGCGCCAGCCTCGTGAAAACCTTGACAAGATTCGGGCGCACAGAGCCTTTAAGCTCCCTTGAAATATAGTGCATCAGAATTTCAGTGTCTGTGTTGTAGACAATATGGTAGTCTGCCTTTTCCATAAGGTGCTGCTTCAGCTCCTGATAGTTTGCAAGGTTTCCGTTCCAGCAGAATGAAAACCATTTCCATTTCCTTCCATGATGCCTCTCAAAAGGCTGCGCAAGGCTTCTTTCCTCGCTTCCTGATGTCGCATACCTTGTATGCCCAATGCCCTTGTTTCCTGAATATCTTTTGAAAATTTCCAATGACTGCTGCCTGTCGCTTGTCTTAAAAACTTCATTTACTGGACCAAGTTCCTTGTATGTTTCAAGAATCTGCATTCTTTGCGGATTGTATGTTGTAATGCCTGCGCTTAACTGCCCCCTGTTTTGCTGGTTAAGAAGAAGCTTGTAGAGGTAGAACAGCGCTTTGTTGGCCGAGTCGCCGTTTTCCCTGATGTAAACGGCAGCTATGCCGCATTGATGATTTGCCTCACCCGACATGTTGCCCCCATGATTGGATTGTAAGATGTTTTATTTATATAAATGTTTCGCATTTTTAAGAGAAAATTTATAATTTATATAAAATTTTGGTTTCTATATGGAAAAGAAAGGCAGGGTTTAAAGTTAAGTTTTATGCCAAATATTAAAAAATTCAATCTGCCTGCGGCAGAATTTGTTTTTGAATTTAACTTTTATTTTCAATCTGCTCGCTATCGCTCGCAATATATTGTGCGCCTCGGCATTCTGCTGTGGAAGTCGCTTTGTTTGTGCTCCTCCTCGGCGCAAGATACATTAAAAGCGGATTACTTTCTTCTTGCTTGGAAATCACAAAGTCGCTCTCGTTGTTTTTAATTTTTTATGTCGTAATTGGATTGATTTTTGTTTTATTTTTTAATGAGTTATTTGAATAAAACTCCTATAAATATTTAAAAGAACCAGAACTTTTATTAAAGCGACAAACTCATTTAAGCCCCCTATTTGTATTTTAATTCTTCAGTCACGTCGTTTGTGATGAAGCCAAAGCTGTCCTCTTCTTCCCCTGCATCCAATACCTCTTTTACCTCTACAAACTTTGCCATGTCTCTCCTGTTCATTTTCATGCCTCGCCCATGCCTATAGCTAGCTTCTCACCTTTTTTCTAAAGCCTCTTTACATAGAACAACCTATGCCTGAAGAGTAGAGCTAATGGTTTTTATATAATTTGCCCTTAAACTTTATAAATGCTATAAAATTTATATAAAACAGAAAAATTTATAAATAGGCTTATATTTGCTTAATCTGCTATAAAGACTGAAGGGGGACTTTATAATAGCTTAAAGTATATTTTTATTATTTAAATTAGCTTAAATTGTTTAAGTTCATTTATAATTTACTCATTATTATTTATAATTTGGGGGTGTTAAATTGAAAAGAAAAGTAATACAGATTGCAAACTCGACGCAGCTGATTTCTCTGCCTAGGAAATGGACCCAGAAGTACGGGGTTAAGAAGGGCGATGAAATGGAGGTGGAGGAGAATGGGAATAAGATTGTGGTAAGCACAGAAGGCAAACTTGAGCCCGCTCAAATAGAACTGAAGCCTCCGCATTTGAAGAACATAGCCGAGAGGTATGTCACAAGCAGTTACAGAGATGGGGTAAACGAATTGAAAGTGATTTGTGATTCTGAAGGTTATAACGACCTTTTGGAATATATAATTCTCAAGATGCATGACCAAACAATTGGTTACGAATTAATAAATCAAGGCAAAAATTTCTTTATCATCAAAGACCTTTCGGGCGGTCCGCCTACTGGTTTTGACAGCGCTTTAAGAAGAACTTTCCTTTTACTTATTACTTCAGCAAATGACATACTAAATGCTATTAAAAATCAGGATGCTAAAGCTTTAAGAAACGCTCTGGTGGTAGATAGGAGTATAAATAAAATGACAAATTTTTGTAGTAGGCTTTTATTGACGAAAGGATTAGACAGCCCAAAAAAAACAATCTACTATTATCACTTCATTAGGTCGCTTGAGGCTTTGGCAGACCAATACAGTTTAATGGCAGTCCAGTATAGTTACAATATAAAATCCTTCAATAAAGAAATCTTAAAAAGTTTTGAAAAAATAAATGGAATATTACAGGAATTTTATGAATTATTTTATAATTTTGACAAGGCTAAATTGAACAGTTTATTCTTAAAAATAAAGGATTTAGAACCGCAAAAATTATTCCGTGCAAAGAATACAAATTATGACATTGTATATTTTCTTGCCACAATTCACCGAAGAATAAAAGAACTAATCGACAGCCTCATCGAGTTCAATCTGGAGTCTGGGTAATATGATGCCAAAAGCAATAAATTTTTAAATAATTATGCCTTCTTAGTGATAAAACGTGATTATCTGGGTTTTAGTGTAAAATGAAAATAGTCATATCTCCAAACTCATTCAAGGAATGGAAAGCCTCAAAAGAGATAGCTGAGATAATAAGAGATGCCATTATAGAGTATTGCAGTGCCAAGAAGCTGAAGCAGCCACAGTTTGACATAGTCCCTATCGGAGACGGCGGGCAAGGCACTATAGACGCTATTTTTGATTCCAGCATAGGCGGAAAATATATTCCTGTTGATGCCATTGATCCCCTCGGCAGAGATGTGATGGGCGAGTATCTTAGCATAATCCAAGACGAAAAAATTGCGTTTATAGAAATGGCTAAAGTTTCTGGATTGCATTTGATAGAGCCTGAGCTTAGAAATCCGTTATTAACCACATCATATGGTGTAGGCCAATTAATTAAAGATGCTTTTAACAAAGGTCATAAAAGAATGATAATAGGTATAGGGGGAGCAGGTTCCCACGACGGCGGTGTTGGAATGGTGCAGGCATTGGGTGTAAGATTTTTTGATAAAGAAGGTAACGAGCTGCCCCACTACATTAACAACGAGGCTATAGAAAAGATTGAAAGATGGGATTTGGGGAAATTGGTGGAAAGAATTGTTACACAGACTGAAATAAAAGTTGCCAGCGATGTGAATAATCCATTATTAGGCGGGGAAGGCGCCTCTTATGTTTTTGGAAAACAAAAAGGCGCTACAGATGCTCAGGTAGTGACACTTGAGAAGAACTTGAGCAGACTGGCGGATATTGCAGAAAGATACCTAACTACAAGGGGTTTATCATCCTATTACGATAAGCTAATGGCACATTTGGGTACAGATTATGGCGGAAGGAATTTTAGGGATATAGGCGGAACAGGCGCTGCAGGCGGGCTTTCATATGGCTTGTTGGTGTTTTTGGGCGCGTATATAGAAAAGGGCGTTAATCTTGTATCTGACTTGGTGCAGCTAAAAAAGCATATCGAAGACGCGGATATAGTCGTTACCGGTGAAGGCAGGCTAGATTATACAACTTTCAGGGGAAAGGCAGTCATGCGTGTAGGAGAACTTGCACGTAAAGTAAAAGTAGAACAAGAAAGGTCTTTACCTGTACTAGTTATTTGCGGTTGTGAGGGGGCTTATGATGCCAAAGAAGCGAATATCTATAATCTGGACGGCGTCTACCCGGCGTCAGACAGGCAGATTGGAATAGAAGAAATCAGAGCAAAGGGCGATATTTACTTAAAAAATGCCGCAATAAAAGCCTTCGGCGATTTCGTAAAGAGAAAAAAACCGTTTAGCAGCTTAAGGTAAGCATACCAATTAAATTATTTGACCACTCTAGTATAGCTTCTCAATTTTCCAATAGCCTCGGCTACGCCATCTTCATTATTGGTGCTTACAAATTCAATCTTATGCAGATGCCCAGACTCTTTTAATTTTCTATATAATCTAGTGTCATAGTTTTTAACAACGAATGGGTAGCCAACAGTTTGCAATGCATCTGCGTCATTTAGGCCATTGCCTACATATGCAACATTTCGCATAGAAATGCCTAATGTTTCTATAACTTTTTCCAGCGCTTTAGCTTTAGTTGATTCTGGATGTGTGAATTCAAAATAGTTTGGATGTGAAGGATTAACCACTAGGCTATCAGCAGAATTAATTGCTTCAGATGCTATATTATTAAATTCTTTCACAGCGCCTTTATAGTCTGCTCTGACAATCATTAGTATTTTATGCGGCTCAAAAGCCCCCGCCATTCTTTCCATAGAGCCTATATCTTCAAAAAGATGGAATCTCATTTTACCGCCAAGCCTTTTAATATATGACAGTCTTAAATCAGCAACAGCATCATCTTCTATGCTGGAAGGCTCATTTCCCGCAAAATAGATTAATAGCAGGTTTCCCTTAAATGGCTCTCGCTCCCTAATAGATCCAAACATGCCTAACAACTTAGCTGCATCTTCTTTTTTAATTGTTCTTTCATAAATTGTTCTTTCATATAATGCCCTCCCACCCTCATTTGATACCAAAGCTCCATTATGGGCTATGATATACCAGTCAACTTCTGGTCCCACCAGCCTGGCTGTTTCCATCATTGACACCGGAGGCCTTCCGGATGCAAATGCTATAGGAACTTTTTGGCCTAATCTTCTAAGCGCACCCATGTTCTTGTCGCTAATCTTTCCATTATCATCAAGTAGTGTGTCGTCTAAATCCACGCCAAATAATTTGCATCTGTTTTTTTCATGCCGATATTCAAAAATCTGTTGTCTGGTTACGGGGTTTAATGTATCGTTGAACAAGTTGGTTAGACCTTCTAAAAATATTTTTTGTGCATCCCTGCTATCATGACCAGAAGGATATGCAATCCTGTAGACTTGGGTAATTAGGCTAGTCCTCCTTTCAGACAATATTTCTTCCCACATACTTAAAAGAGCATCATTTCTTTGGCTATGTCCAAATAGTTTGCTATGCGTAACCCAATCGGATGTTCCAATTAAGGCTGCATAAGGGTACTTCGAGCCTATTGCTTTCATTAAGGAAAATTGCTCGCCTAATTTGGTATCACTAACGCTATACATGTCAAATATTATAACATCCGGCTCATGCCTACCATTCTTTGGTGATTTTGTTCGTGACTCATTCACAAGTCTATCAATATCCTTCCTTGACATTGTTCTGTCTGTTAATGTATCTGGGTTCGTATCAAAAACAATTCTGGCGGCTGAAGCATAATCTGGATTATCACTAATCACAAGGACACTTAGTTTAGTCTCTTCTTTGGCTATATCTTCTAATTTTGACTGTCCTTGTACAAACGCTGACATATGCAAGTTCATTTAGCTAAACACCTTTTTGTAGTTAAAAAAGTTAATTTTACCGATGCCAAATAAATTCAATTCTTTCTTATGGGGTGTATGTTATGCATGTCTTTACACTTTTTAAATCTATCGCTTTTATATAAATTATATAAAAAATTAAACCAAACCAATGTATAAAATGCACTTAACAATTGTTAATTAACTATTTAAATTTTTTGTTGAATTTTCTGCCATATTCATTTAACTTAAATTCAATCACAAAAATTATAAATCTGCTATAAAGCCCTTTTATTAGCGGTTTAATGGCTAAAATCCTTTTGGTAGGCAACGGCGCAAGGGAGCATTGCATAGCTGAAACTTTATGCAGAAACAAGAATACAATTCTTCATTCTTATCTAAAATCAAAAAATCCTGGAATTATCTCTTTGTCAAAAGGTTTTGAATTAGGCAATTATAATGACTTGGAAAAAGTAAAAGATTATGCAAATAAAATAAAACCAGATTTTGCCTTTATTGGCCCAGAAGAGCCGTTAAATAATGGCGCAGTGGACTTATTAAATAAATTAAAAATAAATTCAATCGGTCCAGCAAAAAGCCTTGCAAGGCTTGAGACAAGCAAGTCTTTCACCAGAAATCTGCTAAGAAAATACAAAATTGAAGGAAATCCGGAATTCGGGATTTTCAATGAGAATAATATCGGTGATGCAAAAAAATTTCTTGATGGCTTGGGGCAGTGCGTCATAAAGCCCGATGGATTGACCGGCGGGAAAGGAGTAAAAGTCCAGGGCGACCATTTTCAAACTAAAAAAGGGGCATTGGATTACTGCAATGAAGTTTTGCAAACACACCCATCAGTTGTTGTTGAGGAAAAGCTCGAAGGAGAGGAATTCTCGCTGCAATGCCTGACAGACGGTAAAACTGTTGTTGCAACCCCTCCGGCACAGGACCACAAAAGGGCTTTTAACGGCGACAAAGGCCCGAATACAGGCGGAATGGGCTCTTACTCATGCGAGAACCATTTGCTCCCTTTCCTCACAAAAAAAGACGTTGGGGAAGGATTAAAAATAACGCAGAAAGCTGCAGAGGCAATTTACAAAGAGACTGGGGAGTTCTACAAAGGCGTGATGTACGGCGGCTTCATAATTACAAAAAAAGGCGTCAGGCTGCTCGAGTACAATGCAAGGCTTGGCGACCCTGAAACGATGAATGTGCTCCCCATCATGGAAACAGATTTTGTGGAAGTGTGCAATGCAATTATAAATCAGAATTTGAACAAAATAAAAATAAAATTCCAAAGCAAGGCGACTGTCTGCAAGTACATTGTGCCTAAAGGCTATCCGGACAATCCAGCCAAGAACGAAAAGATTGAAATTGGGGCAATTCCAAAAGATGCAAGGCTTTATTATGCATCAGTCGAGCAGAAAGAAGGGGGATTGTATACTACGCAGTCAAGGGCTGTTGCATGCCTGGGCATAGCAGATGATCTCGATGATGCTGAAAAAATTGCTGAAGAAACAGCAAAATCAGTAAAAGGGCAGGTATTTTACAGGGAAGACATTGGGACAAAAAAACTGATTGAAAAAAGGGTAAGCCACATGAAAGACGTTCTTGGAAATTAATTGTTACCCAATTAGAAAGGTTTTTATTCAAGGCTTTAGACTTATTTCTGCATGAAAGCCCAGCTTAAGAAATCAATCGTCGAAAAGCGGAATTCCCTGTCAACAGGGGATATATTGCAAAAAAGCTCCCAAATCTGCAAAAATTTGTTTAATCTCGAGCAATACAAAAAATCCAAGGTAGTCATGTTCTTTGTATCCTTTGACAATGAAGTTGACACGCATGAGATTATTAAGGATGCTCTGAAAAACAAGACAGTTGCAGTCCCGAAGGTTGTACAGCGCGAAATCGAGCCTTCTGTAATCATAGATTTCTACAATCTGGCTCCTGCAAAATTCGGCATTCTTGAGCCTGTCGGGCTGATGAAGATTGCCTACAAGAACATTGATATAGTGTTGGTGCCCGGCATTGCCTTTGACAGGGAAGGGCACAGGATTGGCTACGGATTTGGCTACTATGACAAGTTCCTGAAGAAAGTGCCGAAAGCGGTCAAGATTGGATTGTGCTTTGACTTCCAGGTTGTTGACAAAGTCCCAAGGGAAGAGCATGATGTTCCTGTTGACTTGATTGTGACTGAGAGTAAAGTTATTGAGTGTAAATAAATGCGCGAGCCGGGACTTGCATAGTTGTTTTCTTACCACTGGACATCCTCGCGTGATATTTATAAATGGCAAATACCACCAATAGTTGAAAAAAGAACATTATTGGTTTTTCTAATAAACGTAAAGAAAAAAAGCTATGCGCGAGCCGAGATTCGAACTCCCGATCTTAGCATTGCTAGCCTTGGCAAGGCCCTATCATAGCCACTAGATCACTCGCGCATAAGCAAGTGGGCCTGACCAGATTCGAACTGGTGACCTACACCGTGTAAGGGTGTTGTCATTTACGGCTATGCTGTAAACCAGCGAATTGCGAAGCAATTCAGCGTGTAACCGCTAGACCACAGGCCCGAAATGGGATTTTGTATTAGTAAATCCTATAAAAACCTTTTGAATCAAACCATCACCAATGCTTTTGAGTTTCCGCAATAGAAATAGCTTCTTGCATTGCTTAAGTTAAGGTATCTTTTTATCCTGCTCAGCTGCTTTTTTGCCTTCAGAATCCTGTAAGAGCACTTTACTTCGTACAAGTCAAGCCTGCTGCCCTTTTTAGCCACTATGTCAATTTCGCCCAAAGAGCGCTTTGAGCGCTTCAATGGAACATTCAAAGACAGAGAATCATAGTTATGCTTTATCCTATTGCTCAGCTCCAAAACATACCTATCGTGCTTGGACAGCTTGATGGTTTTCACCAATAATTGAATTTTGGATCAGCCTCTTTAAATAATTTTCTATTTCCACTACATAATGAATAAATTTATATATAATCAGCCCAAAAAATCACTTAAAATGGACCCCCACGAGCGTATTTTCAGCATTCTGTTCTCAAAGGCAGATGAAATCACGTGGCAGACAATAATCTTTGACCTTGTCAAAACCGAGCAGATGGACCCATGGGACATTGATGTAAGCATCCTGACTCAAAAGTACATTGAAATGCTCAGAACCCTCAAGGAGCATGATTTTCGGGTTTCAGGCAAGGTTTTGCTGGCAGCAGCCATCCTGCTCAAGATGAAGTCAACAAAGCTTGTCGGGGAAGACTTAAGCGAGCTTGACAGGCTTTTAATTGGGGTTGAAGAGGAAATGGAGGAGCTTGGCTTTGAGGAAACAGCTTCCATTGAAAAGCTCGGGGAAATACCAACATTGATTCCAAGAACACCCCAGCCCAGAAAGAGAAAAGTTTCAATTTTTGACTTGGTTGAGGCTCTGGAAAGAGCTTTGGAAGTCAAGAAGAGAAGGCTATTGCATTCTATTCCACCTCTTAATCTTGAAGCACCTAAAAAAAAGAAGGACGTGACGCAGATTATAAGGGAGGTGTATGGCAGGATAAAGCTGTTCTTTGTCAATGCCCTGCAGGGAAAGCTTACTTTCACAAAATTATTGCCTTCTGAATCCAAAGAAGACAAAGTGCATACTTTCATACCACTGCTTCATTTGCTGAAGAAGAAGGAAGAGGAGCAAACGCAAGCTGAAGTTAAAGAAGAGCCAAAAGTTGTGGAAAAAGTATAGTTTTATAGGGTAACTAACTTTTTTTGTTGATAGTGCCTGCCAGTATTCTTAATTTGTATGTTGCAATGCCAAAGAACAAAAATCCGATAATCATCAGTAAATGATGTATATCAATGCCAGTCGGCATGGGATACAATTTAAATCTTATGAAAATCAAGGTGTATGTGAAAGCCAAAACCTGAAAAAATATGCCGATGACCAGCATAAAATCATAATTTTGCCTTAAAGAACTGTTAAAAGATTTTAAAGTTTTTATCATCATAACTATAAGTATAATCCCTGAAATAACTCCAATATAATCAAATGCAATTGAAATATTCCTATTTGTTTCTGGCTGGAAAGCAGAAACTAATAGCGAAGAAAGAACAATCATTAAAAATACGCCGAATACTGGATATTTATGATTAATATTCCTCATTCTTTATTCTTTCATTTTGTTGTATATAAGCTTTACGTTTTTAATTGCCAAAACCCAGATCTTTTTAAACAATAAATAATAAAAATCAATTTTTCTTCAAATACTTCCCAACCCGTTTCAGCCCTTCCTCAATCTTTTCAACATCAAGCGCGTAAGAAAACCTCACCCTGTCATCCGCGCCGAACCATTCTCCAAGGTATGTAATGACTTTGTGCTTCTTGAACATGCCCCAGACAAATTTTCTTGGATTCTTTATTTTGGGCAGTATGTAAAATGCGCCTTCAGGCTTCCACACATCAAGCCCAAGCCTGCACATGCCCTCGTAAATCAAATCCCTTCTCTGCTTCCATACCTTAACCTGCCCGTCAACAAACGCTCTGGGCACTTTTGTGGCATGGTAAGCCATTCTCTGCGCCAATATGTTTGTATTCATTGAAGTGTATGTTTTCAGCCTGACTGCCTCATTCACGATTGGCTTGTCATTTGAGTAAAGATAGCCGACCCTTGCGCCGCACATGTCAAAAGTCTTTGAGAAGGAGTTTATTGTGACAACATGCGGGCCCGAGAGCATGTAATTCTCCCTTTCATAAATCAGGTCCTTGTAAACTTCGTCTGAAAGAAGCGGAATATCCAGGTCGTCTGTTACTTTTTCTATAAATTTCAGCGTTTTTATGTCCTGTATCCTGCCAGTCGGGTTTGAGGGCGAGTTTATCAAAACAGCCTTTGCCTTGTGCACCTTCTTTTCAAAGTCATCAGTATCAATCTTGCCTTTATAAGTTTCAACATACAAAGGCTCCATATGATTCAGCTCAATCAGCGGCTTGTAGGAGTAGTAATAGGGCTTATGGATTAGTATCTTATCCTTGGGCTTCCCTATTGCCCTCAGCGTCAAGTCAAGAGCCTCTGATGCGCCGTTTGTGATTACAAAGTCATCGCTTGCGCTGCCTTTGAACTCTTTTGACAAGGCTTTTCTCAGATAAACCTGCCCCGCCACTAGCCCGTATTTGAAGTCTTCAGGCTCAGGCACGCATGAAAGCACCTCTTTCGGAGGCGGCAGGTCAGGCTGCCCGGAGCCGAATGAAATTATCCCATTTCCCCTCACGCCTATGAACATTGAGGGGGACAGCCCTTTATCCATAATTAAATTCCACAAAATTGATTTATATTTAAATATATCCCTGAAACGCAACAGAATCAAAAACCCAAATCTTTTTAAACACCCATAGATTCTAAAAGAACTGAATGGGTGGGGTTTTTTGCTCAAGGAACGCTTCAAGCTTATATCTGGGACAGCCAACAAAAAGCTGGCTGAAGAGGTTGCAAAGATACTGAAAGTCCCGCTAACTCCTGTTGAGATAAAAAGGTTCAGCGACGGCGAGATTTACTGCAGGGTGCTTCAAAGCGTCAGGGGCTGCGATGTCTTCATAATCCAGCCCACATCGCCGGATGCAAGCCTCAACCTAATGGAGCTTTTAATTCTGGTTGATGCTCTGGAAAGGTCATCTCCTGACAGGATAACCGCAGTCATTCCATATTACGGGTATTGCAGGCAGGACAAGAAAACCAAGCCAAGGGAGCCCATAACTGCAAGGCTGGTTGCAAACATGATAGAGGTTGCGGGAGTTGACAGGGTTATAATGTTTGACCTGCATGTGCCGCAGGTGCAGGGGTTTTTCAACATACCAAGCGACAACCTTGATGTAGTGCCTTTATTTGCCGGGTACATTGCAGACAGGAAACTAAAGGACATTGTCATTGTAAGCCCTGACGCAGGAGGCGCTGCAAGGGCAAGGGAGTTTGGAAAGGTGCTTAACGCCCCCATTGCAATTGTTGACAAGAGAAGGCCCCAGCCAAATGTAGCTGAGGTGCAGAATGTCATAGGGGATGTAAGGGGAAAAACAGCAGTGCTTGTTGATGACCTGATAGACACCGCAGGCAGCATAACAGAGGCTGCAAATATCCTGCTGAAATTCGGCGCCAAGGATGTTTATGTGCTTGCAACCCACGGGGTTTTTTCAAATCCCGCAGCAGAGCGCATAGCCAAGTCCCAAATCAAGGAGGTGGTAATCACAAATACCATAAGCCTGCCGGGCGAAAAGTCAATAGGCAAAATAAAGGTTATATCCATAGCGCCGCTGCTTGCAGAGGACATCAAAAGGACGCATGAAGGCTTGCCGATGGGAGTTGTATACGAGGAAATGTACAAAAAGCTCGAGAAGAAGATGAGGTAAAGGCAAATGGCTGAAGACAATGAAAAAAGGGCTCAGGAGATGTACATGCAGTTTCAGGCCATGGACCAGCACATAAAGCAGCTGCAGAAGCAGCTGGAAGCTGTCACAGGCCAGCTGATGGAGCTTAATGCCTCAAGCTACAGCCTTGACGAGTTCAGGAAAATAAGCCCCGGAAAGGAGATATTAGTGCCGCTAAGCTCGGGCATATTCGCAAAGGCAAGCATAAAGGATGCTTCGGACCTGCTTGTAAATGTGGGCGCAAACGTGGTTGTCCAGAAGAATGTGGACTCGGCAAAAAGGCTTATCCAAAGCCAGATTGAGGAGATAAAAAAAATACAGAAGCAGCTGGTGGGCGAGCTCGAGAAAATGATGGGGCAGGCCGCCCAGATTGAAATGCAGCTGCAAAGCCTTGTTTCAAAAGGGTAAGTTCCTGCTGTTTAAAATGTTCAAATTCCTGAAAGAGAAGCTGAAAAGCGCAATATCGAAGATTTCTGAAAACGTTGAGAAGGAAGGCAAAGCAGAGGAAAAAATAACAGAGAGACCCCTGGAAGAACCCAAAGAGGAAAAGGGTTTTTTTGCCAAGATCAAGGAAAAGATCGTTGGCAGAGAAGAAAAGGGGATTACTGAAGAAAAAACAGAATTAAAAGGGGAAATAAAGCCTAAAATAATACAACATGAAAAAATAAAAGAGGAAAGAAGAGATCCTCAAATAATAAAAGAAGTGGTGGGGGGGCATCCAGAACTATTTGGAAAGGACTTTCCTGAAATGCTGCAAAAGGCTGAACCTGCAGTAATGGATAAAAAAGTTGAAAAAGAAATTGATAAGAAAGATCAAGATTACTATGACGAAAAATTAAAAGAAAAGTCTAAAAAAATTATAGAAGAGAAACCCGATAAAAAAGGCTTTTTTGCTACACTTACAGAAAAGATAATAACGACAAAAATAGATGAAAGCCAGTTTGAAAAATTATTTTGGGAATTGGAATTGGCTTTAATGGAAAACAACGTTGCAGTCGAGGTGATTGAAAAGATAAAAAATGACTTGAAGGAAGAGCTTGTTGAAAAGCCGATAAAAAGGACAAAAGTCGAGGAAACAATTGTAATGACATTGAAGAGCTCCATCGAAGACTTGTTTTTAAACAATACAATAGATTTAGTGCAGGAAATCAGAAATAAAAAAGAAAAGCCTTATGTCATTGCATTTTTCGGCATAAACGGCTCTGGAAAGACAACAAGCATTGCAAAGCTTGCAAGCATGCTTAAGGGGAATGGTGTATCGTGCGTGCTGGCTGCTTCCGACACTTTCAGGGCAGCCTCGATTGAGCAGCTCCAGCAGCATGCCGACAAAATCGGGGTCAAATTGATAAAGCACGACTATGGAGCAGACCCTGCTGCGGTTGCATTTGACGCCATAAAGCACGCAAAGGCGAAAGGCATTGACTCTGTGCTGATTGACACAGCCGGAAGGATGCACAGCAACGTTAATCTCATTGATGAAATGAAAAAAATAATAAGGGTGGCAAAGCCGGACCTGAAGATTTTTGTAGGCGAAAGCATTACAGGCAACGACTGCGTTGAGCAGGCAAAGACATTCAATGAAGCAGTTGGAATTGATGGAATTATTTTGGCTAAAGCGGACATTGACGAAAAAGGCGGCGCGGCTGTCTCTGTTTCTTACGTCACAAAAAAGCCGATTTTGTATTTAGGCACAGGGCAGGAGTATGGGGATTTGAAGCAGTTTGAGCCGGAAATCATAGTAAAAGGTTTAGGTCTGGCGTAAGCTGAAATCCAGAGAACCCCCTACTTTGACTTTTTCTTCCGAGAATAAACTTAGGCATACATTGTCAATAAAGGATTTATTATTGCCAAGGTAAGCCTCTATTATGCTTCGCTGCGGCACGCTTTGAAATGGAAATCTGGCTGTCATTTCCATGGGCTCAAAGTAGTCTAGATACAATTCAATGCAAGTTTTTAATTCTTCTTTGTATCTTGCTCTGGGCTGCAAATGTTTTATAGCGCCTTCCCTAGAGACATAATCCCTAATAGCTTTTATCCTTACTAATGAAGCAACAAGATCCGCAAGGGGCTCCCTACGCATTTCATGCGACAGCAACAATTCTTCAGATTTAGGATTGTCACTATCGTATAAAAATTCTTCTTCACCGCCCTCACTTAATGAGTATATCATTTTACGGACTGTTTGTTCTGCAAATCAATAAAACTCAATCTCCCCGTCGTAATAAATTCCCTTGTGCAGCTTCACGGGGCGCCACCCATCCACAATCAGGTCCGCCTGCAGCCATTCTGCAAGCTCTTCCGCATTCCCTATGGTTGCGCTCAATGCAATGATTTGCGCATTTTTCAGCAGCTGCTTTAAGATTGTCAATAATATTTCCAGTGTCGGCCCCCTTTCAGGGTCGTTAAGCAGGTGGACTTCGTCAACAACAACTGTTCCAACGCCTGAAATCCACGGGCTATGGTGCCTTATCAGGCTGTCCAATTTCTCTGCAGTGACCACAATCAGGTCGTATTCCGCGAGGTAAGGGTCGGCAGAATCCGTATCGCCTATTGACAATGCTATCTTGGCGATATTTCCGTATCTTCTCCTGAAATCCCTGCATTTCTCCGAAGCAAGCGCCTTTAACGGCACTATGTAGACTGCCTTGCCCCTGCCTTCAATAATGGACTTAAGCGATGCAAGCTCCGCTATCAAAGTTTTTCCGGATGCCGTCGGAGTGCACACCAAAAGGTTTTTCCCGTCCAAAAGCCCTTTTTTTACGGCTTTTTCCTGAGCAGGCCTTAGATTCGTTACCTCCTTCTCAAGAATTTCATAAAGCTCTTTTGGCATGCTGTTTTTTATTGAATTTAATTCCATAACCTGAAATGTTTCATTATAGTTTTTAAATTTTGTGAATGCCGGGTTGATTTTTGATGCATGGCTTTTCCGCAAGCTTTAAATAATTCCGTCTAAAGTTAACTGCCATGGGAACGATAAGGAAGGACTATATTCTCGACAGGTGGGTTTACTACGCGGCAGGAAGGGTTAAAAGGCCCAGGGAGCTTAAGAGCGTCGTAGTGAAAGACGAGCCAAAAACATGCTATTTCTGCCCAGGCAGCGAGCATTTGACCCCTCCTGAAATTGGCAGGCTTGAATACAAAGGCTCATGGAGGATGAGATGGTTCCTGAACAAGTTCCCTGCGGTTGAAAAAAAAGGAAATCCAAAGCCCAGGCAAAGAAAGCTGTTCCTGGAAGGCGATTCCTACGGCGTGCACGAGGTGATTGTTGAAACTCCGCACCACAAGTCCCAGCTTGCCGACCTGCCTGCACGGCAGATAAGGGAGCTGCTTGAGGTGTGCAAGGTGAGGATAAGGGAATTAAGCAAGGCAAAGGGAATAAAATATGTCGTTGTGTTCAAAAACCACGGCAAGGATGCAGGCACATCACTGGTGCACAGCCATACACAGATTATGGCTCTGGCGCAGCCACCTTCCCTTGTGATGGAAGAGGCAAAAGCCTCGGTAAAAGGCAGAAAGTGCCTTTATTGCGGCATTATAAAGGCGGAATCCAAGTCAAAAAGGAAGATTTTTGAGACGAAAAATGTAGTTGCATTCGCCCCTTTTGCATCCCGCTTCAACTACGAGGCATGGCTCTTTGTGAAAAGCCATAAAAGGGCAATGGAGGAATTGGAGGAGGAAGAGCTCTATGACCTGGCTTTGGGGCTGAAAAAAATACTGGTAAAACTTAAAAAAATCAATGCCTCTTACAACTTTTTTATCCACTACTCGCCTGAAAAAGAAAATCTGCACTTCCACATTGAAGTGGCTCCGAGAATCGCGACATGGGCAGGGTTTGAATTCTCGACAAATGCGGCTATAAATTCCGTGCTTCCCGAGGATGCCTCAAGGTTTTACAGGAGATGAATAGCTTACTTCCTTGCCTTTCCCTGCGCAGCAACTTCCCTGATTTTTTTTTCAATATCTTCCCGGTCCCCGAGAAAATAATGCCTTATTGGCCTCAGGCTGCCATCGAGCTCGTACACAAGAGGGATTCCTGTAGGTATGTTAAACTCGACAATCTCATTGTCAGGGACGCTGTCAATATATTTGACTAATGCCCTGAGGCTGTTGCCGCTGGCTGATACAAGGATTTTTTTGCCGTTTTTTAGCGCCGGCAGCATTTCCTTTTGCCAGTACGGGGCAACCCTTTTGACTGTGTCCTTCAGCGATTCTGTTAACGGCAGGAATTTTTTGTCCAAATCCCTGTATAATGGGTCGTTGCCCGGCCATCTTTTGTCGCTTTTGTCCAATGCAGGCGGCTTTATGTCATAGCTTCTTCTCCATTTAAGAACCTGCTCTTCGCCGTATTTTGCAGCCATCTCTGCCTTGTTTAAGCCCTGCAGCGCACCATAATGCCTTTCATTAAGCTGCCATGCCTTATTGACTTGGGCATCTTCCAGTTTCAATTCCTTCAGAACTATATTTGTTGTAGCTACTGCACGCTTGTGCAGATTCGTGAAAACAACATCAAAAACAAATCCATTCTCTTTCAGGATTCTTCCTGCTTCTTTTGCCTCTTCAATGCCATGCTCCGTCAAAGGCACGTCTGTCCATCCCGTAAACCTGTTTTCCATGTTCCAGGTACTCTGCCCGTGCCTTAATAAAACTAGTTTCATCATTTTTTTATTGAAATATTATCTCCAATTTTTAAAGAATATTTCTTTGCAAAAGAACCTTGATTAATTGCTATCTCAATTCTTCCATAATCATCCTTCATTATCAATGGCTTTCCCTTTTCAATATCGCCGAATGTAATTGCATGGGGCATTCCAATTGACTGGTTTTTAAATTTCAAAATAACAATATTCCCAAACCCAACATTAAATTTGTCCCATTCTTTTTGCATTATGTTTAAGTGCAGCGAGCCAAACTTGTTTATAGATATTATTTTCGCTGATATTTTATCTTCTTTAACAACTGCTTCCTCGTAAGGCGCTTTAGCCAAATTTTTTGGATTTATGTTTTTTCCGAACTTTTCAATCCCAATTCCTTTTGAAAGGTAGGCGGCCGCAGGCGTGAAAATGTCCCTTCCGTGGAATATCGGGGAGACGGGCTGCCTCATGTATTTTTTGTTTGTTATTTCAGCAGCCTTTTTTATGCCGCCAAGAAATCTTGTTGCTGGAATCAAAACCCCGTTGTCAGGCCCTATTAAAAAATCCCCTCTTCCGGTTTCAATTATTATAGGCTTTCTTTTTGTCCCGACCCCGGGATCTACAACACATACATGAAAGCCTACGGGCATAAAAGCAACAGTCTCCATGGTCCTGGCGGCATAAAACAAGTCAAAGTCAGGCAAGCCATGCATTAAATGTATGGTATGCGCATCAGGATTAATCTCTAAAGCAACAGCTTCCATAATTCCTGTGCCTTGGCTCTGAACGCCAAAATCGCTTGTCAAAGTGATGAACGGCTTTTTCATATTACAGCCTTGCAAATTTTGCTTTATTCCCAAGCCCTTCCTCAATCCTCAACAGCCTGTTATACTTTACAGTCCTCTCGCTTCTTGCAGGAGCTCCGAACTTGCATTGGTTTGCGCCAATCCCAGCACATAAATCAGCAATAAAACTGTCCTCTGTTTCACCGCTTCTGTGGCTTACAACAACATTCCATTTATTTTTAAATGCTATGCTCCCTGAATCAATAGCCTCTGTCACTGTGCCAATCTGGTTTACTTTAAGCAGCAGGGCATTGCACGCATTTTCATTTAACGCCTTTTTGATGCGCATAATGCTGGTTACAAGCAAATCATCGCCAACAATCTGGATTTTTTTGCCTATTTCCCTGTTCAATAAGCTCCACCCTTCCCAGTCATCCTGCGCCATTCCGTCCTCTATTGATACAATCGGATATTTTTTAACAAGATTTTTGTAAAAATCTATTAAGCCGCCAGCATCATATTTTTTATTTAAAATAGTGTATTTTCCGCTTTTCTCGCTGAAAAATTCGGATGCGGCGCAGTCCAAGGCAAGCTTTATCCTCCCATTGTAGCCGGCTTCAGCAATCGCTCTCAGCATGATTTTAAGCCTTTCCTCAACATTTTTAATCGGAGGGGCAAATCCCCCTTCATCTCCAAGCAGTACAGACTTTGCGCCGTATTTTTTCTTCAAAATGCCTTTCAAAGCATGGTAAGTTTCAGCTCCCGCCCTCAATGCATCGCTGAATTTTCTGAAATTAACCGGCATAATCATGTGCTCCTGTATGTCGTTTTCAGCTCCCGCATGCCTGCCGCTGTTTATGACATTCATCTGCGGCACAGGCAGCATCAATTTTTTTGAATTGGATAATTTTTTTATATGCTCATAAAGCCTAGTGCCGGAAGCGCATGCCCCGACTTTGCATACAGCCATAGAAACTCCTAAAATCGCGTTTGCGCCAAGCCTTGACTTGTTTTCAGTGCCGTCAAGCTCAATAAGAAAATTGTCAATCTGCCTTTGCTGCCTGCAGTCAAAGCCTATCAATTTTTTTGATATAATTTTATTGGCGTTATTAACCGCTTTTAGAACGCCTTTGCCGTGATATCTCTTTTTATCATTATCCCTCAGCTCCAATGCCTCATGCATTCCAGTTGATGCGCCGCTCGGCACAATTGCCTTTGCGCAGCAGTCTTTTGTCTTCAAATCAACTTCAATTGTAGGATTGCCCCTTGAGTCAAGAACTTCCCTTGCCCTTATCTTCTTTATTTTAAAGCCCAAAATTCCACCTTTATAGAAAAAAGAAAAAATGGTTTATTTAAAGATTTCGCTACCCAATGTAATCAACTTCCTTTCCGAGCTTTTTCTGCAGCTTCTTCAGCGCAATCTGCTTTGTAACCTCGCTCAGCTGCTCTGTCTTCTTCAGCAGCTCGCTTTCTATGTCCTTGATTTCCCTGTCGAGCTTGTTTATGTCAATGTTCAGGCTGAGGTTCTTGTCAAGAACCTTCAATATCTCCTTGGCGCCTTTTATGCCAAGGTACATCGGATGCCCGTATGTTTCCGCCAAAAATGATATTGCCCCTATATTTCTTCTTGATGCAAGCCCGAGCAGAAGGCCTGAAACGCCGACAATCGGGCCCACTACGCCATACAGGTTGTTGCTTACCATGCTGCTCTTGTACTTGTTGATTATCTTTTTTGAGTTGCCTGTGCAGTAAACCCTTGGCTTTTTCGGGATGTCAGCCAGCCCTATGCCCCCCAATGTGACTACCTCTGTGCCATGGAATTTCTCCACTATGTCAAGTATCTTCTCGGAGAACTCGTATGAGCTTATCTCGTCAATGGGCTGCACGTCCCCACCAAGAAGCAAGATGTCCCTCTTTCCCAGCTTTTTGTAAAACACCTCCACAACAGGCAGCTCAACGAGGTTGTCCTCGTTCACAAAAACAGAATGCGGAAAAGTATAGGAGGTTATCTCGTAAAGCTTTTTAGCGCCCAGCTCGTCGATGAGAAAATCCACGGCAACCTTGCCCACGTTGCCTATGCCGGGCAGCCCCTCTATCAAAACGGGCTTGTCCAGCCTCGGGATTTTCCCGAACTGCATAATCTTCCAGTAGCTGTCCCTCATAGCACGCCTCTCCCAATGTACTCGCTAATCTTTGCCTTTCTCCTGTAAGGGCCTAATTTGCCGCCCGGGCTGTATTTCAGGGGCTTTGGGGCGATTGTCCTGCTGCCGCAATCACAAATTTCTTTCATCGTATACTTACTGCACTTGCTGCACCTGAAAATGTGCCTCATGCCGATTCACGGCTGAATTCAGCCGTGCCCATGCGCTTTGCCGCGTAGCTTATCGCGCTTTCAGTTGCGCTCTTCATGATTTTTTCCGCCCCCTTGTAATCATCTGATGTAACTACAAACCTGTAAATCCCGGAGCCCATGTAGCATATGCCTATCCTGCCTTTTGCAGCTTCCTCTGCGCTTTTTAATGCGCCTTTTATCACGTCTATGCCGTCAGGCGCATAGCTGGTTATCTTAAGCCGCCCTTTTATTGTCACTTCGGGAACTTTTATCCTCTGCTTTATTGTTTCGCTGAGCACTTCAAGGTGCTTTTTGTCAATTCCCAGCTTTTCAAGCACGCTTTCGTCGCTGACCGCCGACTCAAAAAATTCATGGAGCGACGATGCTTTCATCTTTTCCGATATCTCCCTGTACAGCTGCTCCACGCCCATGCCTATTTTGCCTGCCGTGTTTTCAATTATTTTTTCGGCATTCTGCTCCCTCTTGATGCCGTCTATTTTCCTCCTTTTTTCAGCCTCGTTAACCCTCCTCAATGACAGGTCTATGTAGCCCTTTTCCTGGTTAACCCTGAGAACCTTGCACACAATCTTCTTGCCCTCCTTCACAAAGTCCCTTATATTCCTTATCCTGCCGGGAGAAACCTCTGATATGTGGATCATGCCGCCCTTGTCGTATTCGTCAAGGTTGACAAAAACAGAATGAAACTGCACGCTTGTGACCGTGCACAGTACCAGTTCGCTTTCCTCGGGAAAACCCTGCTTCTTGGACAGCATTTTGCCTATTCCAGAACTTCCAATACCCTTGCCTTTACCCTGCTCTTGCCGCCTGTCGGCTCTGCAAGAGTCTTGCCGCACACAAGGCAGTCAACCTTTGTTGCGGTCTTTCCGAATGTTATCTGCTCATTCTTGCATTTAGGGCATCTTATCTTTATGAATTTGCTTGTCGGCTCCCTTATTTTCATTTTGCCTTCCGTAACTTCCAGCCATTTATATACCTTTCCCTTGGTGCAGGGGATTAACCAAAAATTTTTAAACAGCAGAAAACCTGAAAATCCCGATGGATAAAAATAAGCTTCCATATGTTTTTCTTGCAGCTTTCATGGCTGCCTTTTTAGCCATAACGCTCAGGGGGCTGTCAACAGCCCAGCCGGGCGATGAAAATGTGTACTATTACATGGGAAGGCTTGTAAGCGAAGGCAAAATACCTTACCGGGATTTTTTCTTTGCCCACCCGCCGTTGCAGATATACCTGATTGCATTGGTTTATAAGGCATTTGGATTTAATATTGCTGCTTTGAAATCGGTATCCCTGATTTCAGCTTTAATAACCGCATTCTTTGTTTTTAAGATAGCAAAGGAAAAATTTGGCAGCAGCGAAGCAATTATTTCGTCTTTGCTATTGTTATTTAGCTATAGTGTGATTTTTAACTCTGTCTTTTCATTTGGCATAGAAATTGCAATGATGTTTTTGATTATTGGAACTTATTTCCTGTTTAACAGAAGCAACTATGTTTTGGCAGGCATATTCTTCGGGATTGCCGGCATAACCAGATTATTAAGCCTGGTTCCAATATTTATAGTGTTTTGCATTGTATTTTTGTCGGACAAAAAAAGCTTTTTGAGATTATCGTCGGCATTTTTGATTGTTTTCTTGGCTGTTAACGGAATTTTTGCATTATTCCTGAAAGACGCTTATTTAAGCCCCGTTTACAAGTTCCATTTGTTAAAAAGCTTCGGGGGCGGGGAAAATTTCAAGGAATATTTTGATATAGTGAAGCTGAACTGGATTTTGTTTTTTTCCGCTTTTTTATTTATTTTTATAAAAGGCAAAAAGGCAGTTAACTTATTTTTTGCCGTGTCAGTAATTTATTTAATATTTTTATTCTCATTAAAGAAGATTTTCGGCTTTTATTTTATTGTTATATTCCCGTTCTTGGCCATTGCTGGAGGGTACAGCATTGCATCGGTATTAAAAAACATTCAAAATAAAAAACTGGCTATTTCTGCATCACTAATCTTATCCATTGTTTTCGTGTGGAATCTGGCAGCAGATGTTGCGTTTCTGGAAAAGATTGGATTCAGGGGCTTTGAAAGGGGCAGTGACTTGGCTGATTTCGTCAATTCGCACTCGGATGAAAACACAATGCTTTTTGGAGATGACTCTGTTGTGCCTTTATTGGCTTTGCTGACGAATAAAAAAATAGCTTTTGATTTTGTTGACACCAATAACGAAGTTTTTCTTTCGGGGCTGGCCGATTTGAATGAGATATTAAACAGGCTGAAAAATAATGACGTTTTGTTTATAATCAGAAGCAAGCAGGGAATCTCCTATTTTAAGGAAGTTAGGCAGTTCTTAAATAAGAATTGTGATTTGCTAAGCCAGTTCCATGATAAAACAGAAGGGGCATATTTAGTGTACCGATGCAATTAATCACTTGAACTCTATCTTCTTTGCCCTGAAGCCCTGCCTTTGGACATGCATTTTCTTGCAGACCTTGCACTCGTACCTAAAGTCAGTCTTTTTTGTGGCTTTCTTGCCGGTCATCTTGAACTTGCTTATTGCGGGCTTTGAATATCTGCCAAGATTGCCCCTTCCCCTTGCCCTTCCTCTTTTCCTTGCCCTTATCTTTGAGCCATATTTAAGGCTGCTTGGGCTCTTTTTCTTTGTAATTGTAATAGTATGCTCTGTGTGCTTCCTGCAATAAGGGCAGTACCTGTTAACCAGCTTGGGCATTTTCATAAGAAAGTGGGTTTCAGCGTTATTTAAAAATCTTTTGCTATTTAATTTTTAAAATTATCGTCGACAAAAATCACTCCTCCCTTATCTCCTCTGCCTTTCCCCTGCCGATAAGGACATCTGCTATCTCGGAAGGCAGGTTTGCAATGTCCTCCTCGCCAAACGGCCCGTATTCCTCGAGCTCTGTGCCGACAAACTTCGGCACGTGGCTTGTGAACCTCAAAAGCCTTGTGGGCTTTTTCAGCTCAATGGCGGGCCTGAATTCTTCCTTTGGCTTGATTTCAGCCTGCTGCATGAACGGCATTTTCTCGTTAAGCACGCTGTACAGGATGGCGTCCCTGTAATTGTCAAGGAGAGACGCCAAAGCGTCAAAAACAACCTTTTCCTCCTTCAGGAGCGCTGAAGTGTCTATCAGGCTGGACTTTGTCCTGCTCCTGTCCAATGCAATGCTTATTATCTTCTTTTCCCTTCTCTCGTAAAGCTCCTTCAGGATTTTGTATATGTTCTCAAGCTGCCTTTCTGTCTTTTTCCTTTCCTCTACTGCAAAAACCGAGTCGCTTTTAGCCTCAATTATCTTCTTTTTGTCCTTTATGTATGCAATCGTGTCGCTGAAAAATGTCGGCTCCAGCTTCTGCAAGTCTGTCCTCTCCTTTTCCCTCTTTAGAAGCTCAAACAAGGTCTCATAAGTGATTACTATCTCCTGCATTTTCCACCCTCAAAGCCAGAAATAGGGCATGGTATTTAAATAATTTGTTGTTAACATTTTAAGCATAAACAAAAGATTTAAAAATAGCAGATAACTTAGCAGCCAGTATGAAGCAGGAAATGGTGCAAATACCAAAAAGGGAATATGAGGAGCTTCTTGAGGAAGTAGGTATTTTAAGAAATGCAGAGATGATGGAAGCTATTAAGGAAAGCGACGAAGCCAGGAAAAAAGGGATTAAGGCTTGGGAGCTTAAAACTCAGCGATAGACTTTATGAGAGCCAACTGCTACAACAACAATTTCTTTATTGTCATCATCAAGTTCATACACCATTCTTATATCACTACCCAAAGAGCAGCTCCATTTGCCTTCTAGCTTTCCCCTTAATTTGTGAGCATCCAGCTCGGTTCTTGGATTGACTTTAAGCTTCTCTAATTTCTCCTTTATGCCTTCCCTAGAATTGAGGATGTCATAAAATTGCTTTTCAGCCTTCCTGCTCCTGGTTGTCAATTTGTACATATTGCACTTATAGAGAATTTTGAAATATATTAATTTTGTCAAAATTCTCTAAGAGAACTTTGAATGTCCTAAAAAATTGCAATGCAATTTTTGGGAACTTGAAAATCTTGGATTTTCAAGTAAATGGCGAAAATAATGAATTATTCAAAGTTCTCTATATCTTTAGCAGGCATTGGTTTAAAAACTTTTAGCAAGAAGCTAAAAACAATTCCATAGATACCTTTTTAAAACTCTGTTTCATGCTATAAGCCATGGCAGAGCTGGTATTCAGGGACTTGGGCTTTGAGCGGAACAATGGCAAAATAAGGGTCAATTTCCTCAGGCTGTTCTATACTTATCTTGAGGAAAGCAGCCTTGAAAAAATAGCTCCGTTTGAGGTAAGCAAGAATTCAATAAAATTTGACAATGTTTCTGAAAATACCGCAAGAAGAAAGCTTGATTTCCTTTTGGCAAATGCGTTTAAAACCCTTAAAAACAGGCTCAACAACAAGAAAACAGTCTACATCCACCAAAGCTCGGGAATTCCGCTGACTGGAACAAACTATTTTGGGCTTATAGACAGGGGCACGAATATAATAGAGGTAAAGCCCATAACAAGCTGCAACATAAGCTGCATATTCTGCTCTGTTGACGAAGGCCCCACAAGGGCAGCAGCAATATTGATGCGCACATAAATGCGCAGGGCGAGCCAACCTTGTACGCTGACATGGCTGAGCTTGTGAGGGGCATAATGTCTGTCAAAGGGGTTAAAAGAAGCTCTATTGACACTAATGGTACATTGCTGACAAAACAGCTTGTTGACGGGCTTGCAGAGGCGGGCCTGACAAGGATTAACCTGAGCCTTAATGCTTTGGATCCTGAAAAAGCAGGCAAATTGGCAGGCTATCCCTATAATTTAGCCAAAGTCATGGAAATAGCAAGGTACATCCCTGCAAAAATGGACTTGATCATTGCTCCGGTGTGGGTGCCTGGCTTTAACGATGACGAGCTGCCAAAGCTTGCAAAGTTTGCCGAAGAGATTGGCGCAGGCAAAAACTGCCCTGCAATCGGGATTCAAAACATGCTTAACTACCGCTTTGGCAGGAACCCTGTTGAAGGCGTGCCTATGGAGCAATTCTATGCAAAAATGAGGGAGCTTGAGCAAAAGCACAATGTAAAGCTCGTATTTGACAAGTCTGCCTTTGATGTGGAGGAGCAGCCTGAGCTGCCAAAGCCGTTCAGGAAAGGGCAGGTTATAGAGGCAGAGATTGCCCTGCCGGGCAGGATAGGAAATGAGAAGCTTGCAGTGGCCAAAGACAGGCTTATTTCAGTGCCTGACTGCCACAGGGAAATAGGCTCAAAAGTGAAGCTAAGGATAAGAAGGACAAAGCATAATATTTTCCTGGGGGAGTCATTAGACTAACTAAGTGTATAAGACTTCTAAATAAAAAGATATTCAACAAAAAAAAAAGAAAAATAAAGGGTTTAAACCCTTAAGCTGATGCTGGTGCAGCCACTGTCAGCTGGTTGTTGACTTTCTTGACTACAACCTTTGTGCCCTTAAAGTTGGCTTTGTAGTCCTTGTAGTTTGCCACAACCTGCGCTGCGTTCCTTGTGTCCAATGCTGCGTATCCTGCCACTAGCATTGCTGTTGCAGCTGCCGCGTTTGCACATGGCCCGCCTACCAGTATTGAATTCTGAGCCTTGATGTCAGAGACTTCTGAAGCAAGCTTTGCAGCTCCAACTTCAATTCTCTGCACTGTCACAGCTTCTGTGGTTGATGCGCCAACTTCGCTGAAAGATGCTCCTTTGGCTGTAATGTAAACCAATGGTGTTCTCTGCTTTGTTGGCACTTCAATTGTAATCAATGCAGGGTCGTTTGTTGGTGTTTCATACGTGTAGTAGTTACCATAGCTGTCCCAAGCATATGCTATGTTTGTCTTACCGCTTGGTGTTCTCAAGGTTAGCCTTCTTGTCTCTGTTGTTGTATCCTGTGCTATCTGCACTTCTCCTGATGCAGCAGTTATGTTAAACCTCATTACAGTTGATAACAATGTTTCAACGCTGTCCCTTGAGTTACTTTCTCTGCTTTCGTCTGGTATCCTAAAGGACACAAATACCACATCAGTTACATCTGATGAACCACCTGTTCCAGTTACGTTTGTGACGTTTATCTCCATTCCAGACTTTGTAGTAATAACTACTGGATTGCTGGCGTTCATGCTATGTCCGGATGATTCAGGCACACCATCTATTGAACCATCTGCATCCATGTCTATCATAATTGGAAAGTCTTGGGTGCCTATTCCATTTGCAGCGAATATATTGAAATCAGAGCCTCCTACCTTTAATGTTGCCAGTTCTGTTATTGGAGCACCAGCAGCACCTACTGTACTTGAGGTTGATTTGTTGCTAAATGTCTGCTCTATTGTGCTGCCTTCTCCCAAGTTCTTAAACTTAAGCAGTGGGTTGTCAGCAGTTACTTTGTCTGAGCCTTTGTATTGCAACACATAAGTTGGCCTTTCTCCTCTTTTACGAGAAGAAGTACTCTCTGACACTACAAAGTACTCATCCTTGTTAATTGTACTGTTCTCTGTGTTTATGAATGCCCTGCCTGCCTGCTCGCCCATCATTAATGATGAGCCGCTTGCTGTTTTTGCAATTGGCAGTTCAACTTTCTTGCCAGAGCCGTCCATGAACTCAAGCCTGTATTCGCTTGTACCGCTTGTTCTTATTTTAACAGTTTCAACTGACTCCTTTGAAAGTCCTCTGTACTCAATATCCCAGTTTTCTGTAAATAATACTTGTGGCTCTGCTGTTGTGCCGCCTTCCAGCTTAATTGCATCACTAAGCTTGCCACCTGCCGGTACAAAGAAATTGTCATCAGCAGTCATGTTGATGTGTATCCTATTTATTTTGAAAACGCTGCTGTCATCAGTACCTTCTATTGTAACAAGCGCATCGTCAATTGTATCATCATCCACTTTTAGTGAATTCGATGATGCAACGTCTCTTACGCCAGTATCCTTCAATTCCAGCTTGTTTGCGCCTATAAAGAATGTTGCGCTGTGGATACCACCTGCATAATCCTGATACAATACATCTGTCACTCCGACAGTTGTGCCGTCTGAGAGCTTGTCAGTGTCTCCGTCTTTCAACTTTCTTGTTGTCTGTCCGTTTATGACAAATTGGGCTTCATCAGCGTCAACGAATTGTAATGTGGCTTCATAGTCCTTTCCGCCGATTGTGTATGTCTTTGTCTGCTTTTCCAATAGTGTGTCTTTTCCTGCTCCGCCCATTAATGTCAAAACAGTGCTATTTCCAGCTGTTGTTGTTCTTTTGGCTGTTACTATTGTGTATTTCTTACCCAACATTGTCAAGTCAACATCCTGAAAGTCTGTCAGGAACAATCCGGTTGTTGAGGACGAGCCTGCTGAGTCGTCAACATCGCTTTCAAGGGCTGTTGTGAATTCAAGCAAGTATCTTCCTATTTCTCTTCCTGATTTAAAGTATAGATAATCTGCTGATGTGTCTGTCTCATCATCTTCGGTGTAGATAACATAACCGCTGTCCATATTAGCTTGGGCTTGTCCCCCTAGCAAATAGAGATATTGGTTGTATGGAGAAGTAACCTTGTTGTTAGTTACAGTTCCCGAGTCAAGTGCTTTTAAATCTCCTTTTTGTATAAAGCTCGTTATGTTGCTTATAATCTCTCTGTTAACTCCGCCTGCTGCCAAGTCCTCACTTAGCTCAAGCCTTTTTGTTGATGTTCCTACTTTCCACGCATCTCCTTCAACTGCAACGCTTCCTGCTGATGTCACTGCTGCTGCCTTTGTAGCTGCAAACTGCAGGCTTGAAACGATGTCAGAAATACCGATGACGTCTTCAGCTGCTGCCTTGTCTCCAACGACTAGGACTCCGCTGAACTTTCCGTCCTTGACGAATGGTGATGGGTAATTAGCCAAATCTGCGGCTGCAAATACGCTTGAGCCCACCATGATGGCTCCTGTTCCTAATGCAATCATCCTCTTTATAGCTTTTTGAAATCTCATCTTATAAACACCTCCAAGTGTTTTATTTTTTCTTAAGCATAATATTGCTTTTGAATATTATACTATGTAGCAACGCCTCTTACGAAGCGTCCTTGTCAACTAATTTAATCTTAGCCATATTTAAAGCTTTTGGTATTATTACATACCAAAATATATATATTTTAGTATATATTTGTTGTTTTTATATATGAAAATAATAGTCAAGCAGCATGAGTTTATATGTTTTTTTAATTTGCAATA
>JACOZN010000013.1:79690-132627 GCA_016181305.1 Candidatus Woesearchaeota archaeon | reverse complement strand
TCCAACAACAAAACTTATAAACCAAGATATTAGCTCTGTTTAATATGAAAAAACTGGTGTTATTGGCTGCACTATTCATATTAATCCCTTCTGTTCTTGCAGACTGGTTCTATAACAGCGAGAGCGTAGTCACAAACATAAAAATTTACGGGGATGCCGAAATTGTTCCATTAACGCCAAGCGGCTACGTCGAAAGCGCAGCTGTCAACATGACATTCTTCCCAAAGCAGTCATATGCCCAGAAATTGCTGAAGTTTGAAACAAAGCCAAAGGCAGAGCTTGCAGGGGACTCGCTAAAGTTCACATGGAAAAACCCGGAAGGCAGGATTGGCTTCAGCCTTGATGCAGACGTAAAAACAACGAACACAATAGCAGAAATAAGGGAAAAGATAAGGTTTCCGGTGGGGGAACTGCCGGAAGACATAATACAGTACACAAAGCCAAGCGAAACAATTGACTCAGGCAACAACGGCATAATATCAATTGCCAACGAGCTTGCCAGGGGCGAAGACGATTTGTATTCAGCAGTGTTCAAAATAGCCGACTGGACAAAAAACAATATAAACTACAACCTGAGCACATTGACGGCAGATGTAAGCCAGAAAGCGTCATGGGTCCTGGAAAACAGGCAGGGTGTATGCGATGAACTGACTTCGCTGTTTATAGCACTCTTAAGGGCAGTCGGCATACCTGCAAGGTTTGTTTCCGGGCTTTCTTACACTGAATCTGAGCTTTTCCCGGAAAACTGGGGCTCGCATGGCTGGGCAGAGGTTTATTTCCCGGGCTACGGATGGGTGCCTTTTGACGTAACTTACGGCGAATTCGGGTGGGTTGACCCAACCCATATAAAATTTAAGGAATCTGTTGATTCTGACGAGCCGTCCACTTATTACAATTGGATAGGCAGGAACGCTGACTTAAAGACAGGAAAGCTCGACATAAAAGGCGATACAATTGAAAAGGCAGGCTACTACAGGACTTCGTTAAAATTAGAGGCATCCGCTTTCAAAGATGCAATCAGCTTTGGCTCCTACAACCTGGTTGAGGCAGCGATAGAAAACCCCAATGATTTTTACTATGCAACCGAGCTTCAGTTGAGCAAGCCAAAAGAGGTCAAAATTATAGGAATGGAGCTGAAAAGCATTCTGCTGCTGCCAAATGAAAAAAAGAAGGTATTCTGGATATTAAAGCTGGATGGTGATTTGGTGATTTGGATAAAAAATATTCTTACACGTTTCCCCTGGTGGTAAGGACTGTAAACAACATCTCGTCAGAAACAAGCTTTGCAGCAAGCGCAAGGGAAGATTATGCCTCATTTGAGGAAGTCGGGCAGGCAGCAAAGTTATTGGAGGAGGAAAAAGAGAAAAAATACTCCGGAAATGTTGTTTTGGAGTGCAAATCCTCAAAAGAGGAGTTTTACGAGTATGAAGATGCAATCATTTCTTGCGATGCAAAGAACACAGGCAATGTCTTTATCGAAGATGCTGATGTCTGCTTTGAGGATGAATGCAAAAAAATAAGCCTTGGAATCTCGCAGTTAAAAAATGTCACATTTGACATCGACGAGTTAAAAATCGGCTCAAGGGAAGTTCCTGTCACATTAAGAAACGAGCTTGTCTCAAAAGCCGATTACGTGAATTTTAAGGTAAATGACATTCCAAACATTGAGATTGAAAACCTGGAGTTCCCGGCAAATGCCTCTTACAATAAAAATTTCAGCGTTTCTTTTGCACTAACAAAAAAATCGCAGTCAAACCCGAAAGATGTTGAAGTAATCCTTGCCCAAAATGGCCTTAGCAAGAAATGGAGCATGCGGGAATTAAGCGAGGGCAGGAAGTTTGTCGTGGTTTTTGAGGGCAGGCAATTGAAATTCGGGAAAAATAATTACAGAATAAACGTTGATTATTCTGACGGCTTGGGAAAAAAATACAATGCCAACAGGGAATTCTCGATAGAATTGGCAGATGCAACGCCGTTGCAAAGGCTGCTTTTAGTTTTTAATAATTTTGAAAGTATAAGTGTTGAAACAATTATTTTGATTTTCAATATAGCAAACAATAAAACTTAACCATTTAAAAATATCTTTCTATATAGTAATTAAATAAAAATCCAAAGTTTTATAAAGTAATAGCCATTCTTTCATTATTAAGGAGGTAAAGTTAACTTGACTTTCTTATTGAGAATTTTGAAAATACATATAACTGTCAAAATTCTCTTAGAGAACTTTGAATGTAAATCATCAAAATGGTTGGTTATTCAAAGTTCTCTATTGATTAAAATTTTAAGGTGATTAACGACTATGGAACAAACAAATATACAAACAAGCACACAGATTATAGACAAAATCGTGCCAGACACTTCTGTCATTATTGAAGGATTGCTGTCAGAAAGGATAAGGCAGAATCATATCAAGGCAAGCGAAATAATTATCCATGAAGCAGTAATTGCAGAGCTTGAGCATCAGGCCAATATGGGCAAAGCCATTGGATTTCTCGGCTTGGACGAAATCAAAAGGATAAAGAGGCTTTCGACAGAAAAGCAGTTTGAGCTTTCGTTCAAAGGCTCGCGCCCAAAAGCAGCAGAAATAAGGCATGCTTCTTTGGGGGAAATTGACTCATTGATCAGGCAGCTGGCTTTTGATGAGGATGCAACTTTAATAACATCAGATAAAGTGCAGAGCGAGGTTGCTTTGGCAAAGGGCATGAAAGCTATATACTACAAGCGCCCTGAAAAAGGGCTGAGAAAATTAAAGCTTGAGAGATTTTTTGACGAGACAACAATGAGTGTTCATTTGAGGGAAAATGTGCCTCCTTATGCAAAGAAAGGAATGCCCGGAAAGTGGGAGTTCAAGGAATTGAGAAAGGCATTGCTGAGGCAGGAAGAAATACAGGACATGTCTCGGGAAATAATCGAGGATGCAAAATTAAGGAGAGACGGCTTTATTGAAATCGAAAGGGCAGGCTCAACCATTGTGCAGCTTGGCTTGTTCAGGATTGTTATAACAAGGCCCCCATTTTCAGACGGATGGGAGATAACCGCTGTCCGCCCTGTAAAAAAACTAAGCTTGAATGATTACAAATTAAGCGAAAAGCTGATGAAAAGGGTTGCAGAGCAGGCAGAAGGTGTTTTGGTTGCAGGCGCCCCAGGAATGGGCAAGACAACCTTTGCGCAGGCATTGGCAGAGTACTATGCAGCACAAAACAAGATTGTAAAGACTGTAGAGGCCCCCAGAGACTTGATACTGCCCGAGAGCATAACCCAATACGCAATTAGCTATGGGGATGCACAGGAAATTCATGACATCTTGCTTCTTTCAAGACCTGACTACACAATCTTCGACGAAATGAGGAACACAGATGACTTCAAGCTTTTTGCAGACTTAAGATTGGCAGGAGTCGGCATGGTCGGAGTTGTGCATGCAACCTCTCCAGTTGATGCAATCCAGAGATTCATAGGCAGGGTTGAAATGGGAGTCATTCCGCAGGTTATTGACACAGTTATCTTCATAAAAAACGGCTTTATCAACAAGGTTTTGGCTTTAAAGATGACAGTAAAAGTCCCTTCCGGGATGACAGAGGCGGACTTGGCGCGCCCGGTTGTTGTCGTCAATGATTTTGAAACAGGCAAATTAGAGTATGAAATCTACAGCTACGGCGAGCAGACAGTTGTTATACCTGTTCAGGAAACCAAAGAGAGAAAAAGCGGAGCTCACAAGCTGGCAGAAACGACAATTCTTGCGGAGTTTCAAAACTACTCAAGGAATGTTGAGGTTGAAATGCTTTCCGACAACAAGTGCATTGTCTATGTGCCGGAAGCGGATATCGCAAGAATCATAGGAAAGCAGGGCTCCAACATAATGGGGCTGGAGAAAAAGCTTGGCATCGGGATCGATATAAAAAGCATAGACGAAAAATACGGCTCTGCTGCAAAGGGCGCTGCAAAAGAAGGCAGGGAAGTGCCTTTCGAGATAAGCCACAAGAAGAACAATCTGATGATAGAGCTTGGAATTGACATGCAGAACCGTGATATTGATATTTATGTAAATGAGGAGTTTGTTCTCAGCGCAAAGGCTGGCAAAACCGGCTTAATAAAGATAAAGAAAAACAACAGCATCGGCAGAAGGCTGATGGAAGCCTTAAACAGGAAGGAGAAGATTAGGCTGGTGGTTTAAAATCTATTTGCTAATTGGGTTTGATACATTTGAGGCTGCCTTATTATGCGTTCCTTCAAGTATTTCATGGTCCCAGCTAGCTCTTTAGGATCCGTATCTAGCCCAACAATTTTTGTGCTTAGCTCTAAAACTGCCTGAACACTTTTCCTCGGTACAAGAGAAAGGCTAAACCTAGTATTACTGTATTTTATGCGTTCGTCATTGAAAGTTTGTATTGTATAATCATTGGAGGCTACACCATTATACAATATTTCTAGTATTACCCTTCCCAACCTTCTTAATTGTCCCAATTCCTTTAATTCTGATTCATCCATCTCAGTGATATTTTGCCTATATCTTGAAATTACCAATAAGCCTCCATTGAATTCTGGCACAGGGTCGGCGACCAAGGCGAAATACTTGCCCTCTTCTATGACTAAGTTCGCTTTTTTAAGGTAATCGTAAAAAGATGTTCTGCCGTTGCTTCTAGCCTTTTCCTCTGTCCTTTTGTAGCCTTCTTCAACCCACTTTGATAACAATGGAAGTGAAATCACCCTATCGTGAGGATGTGTTTGAGAATTTCCTGACCTATCTCCGGCAGGCTCATAATACCCTTCCGAATAAATTTTTAATTCCTCAAGAGCTTTTATATCCTTTTCAGCTTCATTTGCATGACCATTCATCATAGACCTTACTCTGTCTGCAAGATTATTATAATTATGTCTTAGCAAAAACGGAGGCATTACTTTTTTTGGCAGTCCAGCATTGTTGCTTCCCACTACAACATACATAATGTCCGGATCTTTAAGCTCTCTTGCCGTAAAGATTTGTTCAATTATAGTTAAAGTCTCGAAGTCAAGCTTATAAACAGGAACGATATGGTATGGGCTAGGTATTATCATCCAGTCTTTACCCTTTGCATCCATTCTGTCCACTACGCCGCTCTCTCTATGATTTTCATAAATTTCCCCAGTGAAGAAGTCCTCTCTGTCTACTAAAGGATTTTTATTCTCGATAACCCTCATAACCCAAGGATCCTGTAGCCATCCTCTCTCTCCAGGAAATATGTAATTGGGGTGAACAATTAAATTTCCATGGCTATCAACTCTTGCGAATTCTCTTGTTGTTGCTGCCTCATTTCCTGGTCTTAGTACGCATGGCTTTTCTTCGTATGGTAAACCCATAAATTCATTAGGTAAAACCATAGATTCTTTAATATCACACATATATGGTTTAATATCAAAATATCTAGACTCCTCAATTGTACGGTCAATAGCTTCCACTAGACCGCCCCTATGAGCGCGCTTAAGTGACAATATAGCTGTCCTTGTTGTGTAAGGAGATTCCAACACCTTTATTTTTGCTTCTGCCATTTTGCTTCAAATACTAGTCTCACCTTTAGCTCCTAGAATCACTAATTTTTATTGGTTTATTTAAAACGACAGAATTTCCTCTTTTTAGATGGTCGTTCCGCTTAATTTGCACTGACGCACCTACTCTTCTCAAACTCTTGCCCCTCTTTAAATCGCCTCTTTATAATCTCTGTATACTAATATATATACCTTTCCATTCCGCAACCTTTTTATACATTCCAGCGAACTCTTTTGTTATGCTTGACATAAAATTCATCAGGGAGCATCCTGACATTGTAAGGAAAGACTTGCAGAAAAGGAATGAGAAGGAAAAGCTTGAATGGCTTGGTGACTTGCTGAAATGCGACGTTGGCTACAGGAAGTCGCTGCAGGAAAACCAAAGATTAAGGCAGAGAAGAAACGAGATAACAGACGAGATAAACAAGCTGAAAAAACAAGGCGAGGATATAAAAGAAAAAATAAAGGAAGCTAAGGAGCTGCCTGAAAAGATAAAGCAAAGCGATGAAAGGACTGAAGAATTGAAAAACAAGATTGAATACTATTTAATGAGGATTCCAAACATTCTGCACGAGTCTGTGCCTATAGGAAAAGATGCAAACGACAATGCTGTTGTAAAAGCATGGGGCGAAAAGCCGAAGTTTAATTTTGAGTTAAAACCGCATGGCGAGCTTTTGCAGGAGCTTGGCTTGGCTGATTTTGAAAAGGCTGCTGAGGTTTCAGGGCATGGATTTTACTATCTTATTGGTGACATTGCAAGGCTTGAAATGGCTCTTGTGAATTTTGCCGTTGATTCTCTAGCCAAGAAGGGCTACACTCTTGTAGAGCCCCCATTGATGCTCAGGCGCAAGCCGTACGAAGGAGTTACAGACTTGAAGGATTTTGAAACGATGATGTACAAGGTGGATGGCGAGGATTTGCTGCTCATTGCAACTTCAGAGCATCCAATTGCTGCAATGATGATGAATGAAACTCTTGATGAAAAAAAATTGCCGATTAAATTTGCCGGGTATTCCCCCTGCTTCAGGAAGGAGCTTGGAAGCCACAGCATTGACACAAAAGGCTTGTTCAGGGTGCATCACTTCAACAAGGTTGAGCAGTTCATCTTCTGCAAGCCAGAGGATTCATGGAAATTCCATGAGGAATTATTGCAGAACGGCGAGGAATTGTTCCAGCAATTAAAAATTCCTTATCGGGTTGTAAACATATGCACTGGCGACATTGGAATAGTTGCAGCAAAAAAATACGACATAGAGGCATGGTTTCCACGAGAGAATTTGTACAGGGAAGTGATAAGCTGCTCAAACTGCACTTCATACCAGGCAACAAGGCTCAATATAAAGTACAGGAAAGGCGAGGAAAAAGAATTTGTGCATACATTAAACAGCACAGCCATCGCAACAGGAAGGGCAATAAGGGCGATTGTTGAGAACTGCCAGCAGAAAGACGGCACAATCAAAATTCCTCAGGTTTTGCAGAAGTATATGGGGAAGAAAGTGATTGGAAAATCAGACTAAAATGGCAAAAATACACTGGATTGTCTATGTAATAGTCGGATTGTTTGTTTCAATTGCTTCTTATGAGCTGGACTATGAAAAACTGGTCTTTTTCTTCTATGCTGGATTTGTTTTTGTTTTTATTGGAATTCTTAAACTGATATTCAGTATCATAAAAGGCAAAACATCAAAAAAAGAAAATGTACATCACAAAGCATTGCATCATCAGCAATCAAACATCAAATACTGCCATCAATGTGGGGCAAGATTAGATTTGCACCACAAGTTCTGCCCGAAATGCGGCGCAAGGGTTTAGATTTCTATTTTGATAATTTTAAAGGGCTCAAACACGGTTTTCAGTGACTTGCGAGGCTTCGCGAAGACTCGCTCGCCATTCCACTGAAAACCTATTCGGAAAGGAAAAATCCGAACTTCGTAGCGGATTTTTCCTTTCCACTCAGTTTTCGCCCGACAACAATGGCTGGCAAATCGAATGCAGAGGATTTTTCGGTTACGAAGTTCCGAAAAATCCTTTGTGAGTAGCATTTTCGCCAAGAAAATGCGTGTTTGCCGCCATCAGGAATCAAAGCGATGTTCCACTGGACTTTTCCTTTATTCCAAAGCCCATTCGCTACAGGGAAAAAGAGCAGGGATTGATTGCAGCATGCATAAAGCCTTTGTTTCAGGAGAAAACAGGCAGGCACATATTTGTGCACGGGCAGCCTGGAGTAGGAAAGACAATTGCATGCAGGCATCTCTTGGCGGAAATTGAGGACGAGACAGATGAGATAGTTCCAATCTACATAAACTGCTGGAAGAGCAACACTACCTACAAGATAATTCTTGAGATATGCAGCCTCATGGACTTCAAGTTTGTCCAGAACAAGAAAACAGAGGAGCTTTTCAGGTGGATAAGGCAGAATTTAAACAAGAAATCCGTTGTTTTTGTATTTGACGAGGCTGACAAGCTGGAAGACCTGGATTTTCTTTACATGGTGCTGGAGGAGATAGCAAGAAAGGCAATAGTCATAATAACAAACTACAAGGACTGGATTGCAGGGCTTGATGAAAGAATCAAGTCAAGGCTGATGCCCGAGATTCTGGAGTTCAGGCCTTACAACTACGATGAAACAAAAGGCATTCTGAAGCAAAGGATGGAATATGCTTTCCATGACAATGTGTGGGATAGCGATGCATTTGAGCTGATAGCCAAAAAAACAGCCGAGATGCAGGACATAAGGACAGGCTTGTACCTGATGAAGCAGGCGGGCTTGATTGCAGAGGACAAGTCATCAAGAAAAATAACATTAGAGCATGCGCAGCTTGCATTGGAAAAGATAAAGGATTTCAGCATTAAAAACCCAGAAGAGCTGGCGTCTGACGAGCAGATGATCCTGGACTTGGTAAAAAACAACTCAGGCAAAATGATAGGCGAGCTTTTCAAATTGTACCAAGCTAATGGAGGCAACTTAGTTTACAAGTCATTCCAGAGGAAGATTGATAAATTACAAAAAAATAAGTTTATTATTGTTGAAAAAACTGCTGGGGGGGGCGAGGGCAACACAACCATTGTAAAGGCTAATGCAGAGAGAAAGTTGACGGAGTTTTAGGATACTAAACCTTCTATTGTTTTTAATCCATCATGGATAAATGCAGGGCTTATCAAAGCATAATCCATATATCCTATTTTTTTAGGTTTGGTATTTAGAATTTCATGCTTAGAATAATAAATAATTTCATCATCTTTGGATGGTTTTATCGTAGAGAATCCATAACGATAATCTAACACACGCTCTACAATCTTAGCAATATTGATACCTTCTCTATATTCTTTTACTGCAGTTACTATATCTTTCACATGCATAATTAAAAAGAATAAAAGTGTCTTATTTAAATATTGCTATTATTTTAAATTACTATCAAGAAACTTCAAAGTCTTCTCCCAAGCGTCCTTTGTCTGCTCAGGAGCATAGTTCATTCCTGAAGGGTTTGCAAAAGCATGCCCTACGCCTTCATAAATGTGGATTTCGTTTTCAATGCCGACTTCGTTCAAGGCAGCCTCAAATTTCTTAACAGTCTCAAAAGGTATTGAAGTGTCCTTGCTTCCGAAAATCCCCAGAATTGGCCATTTTATGGCAGAAAGCTTTGTTGAATTTGTCTCCAGATTGCCGTAATAAATGACAGTCGCTGCAAGCTTCTCGTTCAGAGCCAACTGCAATGACATTGCTCCACCAAAACACCATCCCATTGAAGCAATTTTATCATCATTTACATTATCCAGATTTTTCAGATACTGCACAGCAGCCTTCATGTTCTGTATTGCTGCAGCAGGATTGCTCCTGACTGCGCCAGCCAACTGCCCAGCTTCTGTGGAATTCTTTCCAACTTTTCCATTGTACAGGTCAACTGCCAGAACAACATATCCTTCTGCTGCCAGGCTTCTTGCCATTTCCTTGATGTTGTCATTCAAGCCCCACCATTCGTGTATCATGACAACTGCTGGGTAAATTCCTTCATTTTTCGGCTTTGCGAGAAATCCTTTTAAATTTCCAAAATAAGCTACATCTTCTGTTATGATTCCAGAAGTGTCTCCATTCTTCAGCGCATCAACATTTTTTTCTGTTGGCTGCTGCTGCCCTGTTTGAGCCTGCTGCGCGCATGCAGCTATTAAAAGCGACAATGCCGTCACCAAGATTAAATTTTTCCACCCCATTTTTCCTAGTGTCTTACTTCAAAGTTTTTAAAGTTTTCTGGCTCTTTGTGCTTCATTTGAATTCCAGTAACGCTCGCAACGCCAGGCCCTTTTTTTATGAAATCAACTAATTCTTTTATCTTTTCCCCATTGCCTTCAGCAACAACCTCAACATTTCCGTCAGGAAGATTTTTTGCATAGCCTTTCAAGCCGAGTTGAAGAGCTTTGTCCCTCACATTTGCCCTGAAATAGACTCCTTGCACCCTGCCCGAGACTATGAGATGTGTGCATTTCATAAAAGACGGATATTTTTGGGTTTTATATATGTTTTCATTTCTTTTCAATATTGTAAATAACCACTGGACACTGGACATTCTTGGCTGAAATATTTAAACCCTGACAACAACTAAAACTCTGGCAGGAAAAAAGGAGGTTTCAATTCCTCTTTATTCCACCCCTTTTCCTGCTTTTAAAATTCAAAAGTGAGAAAATGATAAGATGTGTGATATGCGGAGCGGCAATAAAGCCATGGTTTGAAGTGTGCTATGGATGCTACAACCCAGTATCAAAAACTGATGGAACAGCCCCAGAATCCATTGCTGCTAAGGATTTCATGCAAAAGATGGGAATTGATGGCTGGAAATAAAATAAAAAAGAAAAAGCCGCACAATCACGGCAGAACAGGAGCTGAGAACCTCAAGAAAGACTATTATCAGCTTATATAAAAACTTTCCGCGGCGCGTATTTAAAAAAACGGAGGCGATGAAAATGAACTTAAGCAACGAATTCATTGAAGATTTGTTTTTGCAGCAAATCAAGGAGCTGACAGCAAAGACAAACAGGCAATTGAGAAGCTTTGATGAGCAATTCAGCGGAACAAGGAGATGATTCAGATGAAAGAAAATGGAGAATCGGAAGAAGACTTCTACAATGCAGAATACTTGGAAGAATACATTGAGGATGATGAGATAAACGGCATGGAAGAAGGATTTATGATTGGATATCTGGGATAAAATTTTTTAAGCATAACCTTTTTATAGTGTTTTCTGTTTCCCCGCATTATGCGAATCCTGAATTTTGAAGAAACTAATCTCGAAAGGCAGTCAATCATTGACTCCATTATAAACGGCTCTGTTTTCATACACCCGACTGATACAATCTACGGCATTGGATGCAATGCCCAAAATTCAGATGCAGTCAAAAAAGTAAGGCAGCTTAAGGGAAGGGCTGCAAGCCCTTTTTCCGTAATTGCTCCATCAATCGACTGGATTAATGAAAATTGCATCATAACAAAAGAGTCTGGAGAGTGGCTGAGCAGGCTGCCGGGCCCTTACACCCTGATCCTTAGATTGAAGAAAGAATGCGTTGCAAAGGAAGTTAACCCGGGATTAAGGACGTTGGGAATAAGGATTCCTAACCACTGGATAAGGAAGCTTATTGCAGACGCAGAAGTGCCTGTAGTCACAACATCCGTAAACAGGAGCAATGAGGATTATATGACTTCCCTGGAGGATTTGGACCCTGCAATAAAAAGCGGAGTGGATTTTGCCATATACGAGGGCAAAAAAGAAGGCAAGCCAAGCAAGCTTGTTGACTTGACAGGCGCTGTCAAGGTTATAGAGAGATAAGTTTTTAAAAGAATTCTGTTTTGTATAATATCATGGAAAAGGAGCACAAAAAGCTGAAAATCCTTGCAGCCGGCGACATACATGGGGACACTTCGCAGGCAAAGAAGCTTGCCGAGCAGGCGGAGAAGGAAAACATTGACTTAGTGGTTTTGTCGGGTGATTTGACATATGCAGAAACATCGACAGAAGGCATCATAGGCCCTTTTGTGAAGAAAGGCAAAAAGGTGATTTTAATTCCGGGCAACCACGAGACTGTTGCAACCGCTGATTTTCTTGCAGAGCTTTACGGCGCAACTAATTTGCACGGCTACTCCATAAAATACAAGGATGTGGGATTGTTTGGATGCGGCGGGGCAAATATCGGCATGTTCCAGCTCGGCGAAGATGAGATTTTTGAATTGATAAAAAAGGGATACGAAAGGATAAAGGGCATGAAGAAAAAGATTTTGGTTACGCATGTCCATCCATCTGGCTCATTGATGGAGAAATTCTCAAATATATTCCCCGGCAGCGAAGGCGTCAGAAAAGCAATCGAAACTTTCAAGCCGGACATACTGATTTGCAGCCATGTCCACGAGGCAGAAGGCATAGAGGAAATGGTTGGCAGGACAAAAGTCATAAATGTCGGAAAGAAAGGGAAAATTATTGAGGTTTAATAAAGCTCAATCCCATACTTCTTATCCTTTTTTGATTTTACCTCTTCTTCAGATTCTTCCTCTTCTTCGCTTTCTTTCTTGACATCCATCTTCTTGATTTCTTCTTCGCTGAAAAGCTCTGCAAATAAGTCATCTGTTGATGGCTCTGTTGCTTCTGCCTGTGTATTTTCGATTGTTTCTGATGAAGTTGTAGGTTCTTGCGTTAAATTAGTGGCATCGCCAAAAATATTTGCAATCGGGCTTGCCTGCGCTTCCGAAGGCTCATTGGTGAAAATTTCGCCTGAATCCCCAACAAGATTCTGAAGCATTTTTATTACTTTTTTGATCTCCTCGTGAGAATCTTCTTTTGTGTCAATGCTTATTTTCATAGTAGTTACATCCCCTATCAAGCTTAAAAAGTTTTTGGTTTTTATTTTATTCCTTCTTTAAAACCTTTTCCTGTATCTCGTTCAGGGCTTCCTTTTTGTCAGTTTCAAGCTTCTGCCTTATTCTTTCAGCCAGCTCTTTGCTTTCCCTTTTTCCCTTCCGGAGCCTGAAGATCACCAGGAGAATAACCAAAAAAGCTGTTGAAGCTGAGGCAGTGATTAATATTTTTTTATCGGATTTCGGCTTAGCCTCAATGGCAACAGGCTCTGCTGCAGTCTTATTTTCAGCTGCTGCATCTGCTGTTGCATTTTTATCCGGCATCTGCTGGCTTTGAACAGGCTCTTGCGCCGCAGAGGCAATTGTATCGTTTGATTTTTCCTGCTTTTTCTCGGCTGGCTCGGTTTTCTGCTGAGTGATTATTTCATCGACAAAAGTGCTGTTTTCTATCACATCGCTTATGCCCTTGATTGCATATTCAAACTTATAGTTAATCGGCTCTGTTCCTTGTGAATTCTTTTCCAGATAGAGTGAATAGTTCATTGACCCTGCTGGCTTTAGCAGAAGGCTGCTGTGCCTTAGTGTTCTTCCGTCCTTTTCTAAGGCAGGCTTGTCCTTGATGAGAGAAACATGGCTTGGAAGCTTGATTGTAAATTTAGCGTTAATCTCCTCGCTTGAATGCAGGTTCTGCAGCGAAAGGTTGGTATAAAACGGCTCTCCCACTAGTATATCCTTGTCCATGAAATAACTGACTTTTAGCTGCTTCGGCAGAACTGTTACCACAGAGGCATTTGTCATTATTCTCTCCGTATCGTACCCGTTGAAATAGCTTAAATTTCCAGCCAGATTGTACTTCCCCTCCTTGTCTGTACTGATTTTTGCAGTGCATGTCTTGTCATACTTTGGCTTCAGGGTGCCTTCCCAAATAAGGCGCTTGCCGTTAAGCTCGCAGCCCTTGGCTTCAAGTATGTAGAAAGGCGCCAAGTCGTAGCTGAAGAGTATGCCTGTTATTTCAAAATCAGTCGGGTTTGTGACAGTCACTTCCAAATCCGTAGGTTCGCCCTGCAGCAGGCTGCTCAGGGTTGCCTTGCTGCTTGCTGAAAGGCTTCCGGTAAGCTTGTATATGGTTGCGTCAATCTCGTAGTAATACACATAGGTTGTGATATTCTTATGCGAGAAATTGGCGCTGTTTATGCACACCCTGAACACATCGTTTGACTTGCATTCTCCGTTCGCAGAAATTAGGTTTGTCGTCGGAGTCTGCACAAACACCTTGTCGGCTACATCATCATACTGAAACCTGAAAATTCCTCCGTCTATTGATTTGTCGCTGTTCGTTATGACCTTGCCTGAAAAGATTTCGGTTTCTGCCAAAGCAGCAGGTAAAAAAAGAATTAAAATGGATAAGGATATTGCCAATTTCATGATTTAAAACGTTTTAATAAGAATATTTAAACATAGCGATTTGTCTTATTCAAAAACATTCTGCCAGTTCATATAAATGCTGTTTATGACTTCATTTATTTCCATCTGCTTTATCCCGGCTATCTTGCTGTAGCTCTCGGTAACATAGGCAGGCTCATTCCACTGCCCCTTGTAAGGGCCCAAATATGGGCTGTCAGTCTCGCAAAAAAGCTGGGTTATGGGAGCGTTTCGTGCAATGTCCTGGAACTGCTGGCTTCTGACTACAATTGTAGGCACCGTCAAAGCCCAGTTGTTGTCGATTATCCTGTTGACAAGCGATTTTCTGCCGGAAAAGCAGTGCATGACTATTTTTTTCAGTTTTGAGCTTTCAAGAATTTCTATGCATTTATGCTCTGCATTTCTTGAATGCACCACTATCGGCTTTCTTAATTCCTCTGCAAGATTAACCATCTTCCAGAAATCCTCAATCTGCCCCTTGCTTTCGCCATTGACAAAGTCCAGGCCAACCTCGCTTATTGCTATGATATTATTTTTGTTTTTTCTTATGAAGCTTATTTCCTCGTCAACATCAAAATCGGCATTTTTTAATGGGTAATCCCCGCTTTCTATCTCTTTCTTCAAGGCGTCCCTTGGATAAAGCCCCATTGCGCATTTGACAATTTCATATTTTTTTGACAATTCAAGGCATTTCCTGTTCGTCTCAGGATTGATGCCATTGGTTATTATGTGCCTTAAGCCCGCATTTTTTGCTCTTTGAATAATTTCGTCTATTTTATCGGCTAATAAAGGGTGGTCCAGATGGGAATGCACATCAACTAACAGGCTCATTTTTAACAATTAATTTTCAATAGATTTAAATAATTATTGTGTTTACCGGGCAATATGGATACTGTCAGGGGCAGGGGAGTATAAAGCCGGATTATTCTTAATTTAAGTTATTTTATTTACCAGGGCTAAACCAATAAAAATGAAGCCAGTCAGCCATATAAAAATAAAAAATGGAATGAGAGTGAATGAACTAGTCAGGCAGATGGATTTAGCCGGTGTTTTAGGCTCAGGAAGGCTTGGAAAAGCTGTTTCAATTTGCGAAGCGATGATTAAGGACAGGTACTGCAGGGTTTTTATTGGATTAGCGGGCCCTCTTGTTCCCGGAGGCATGAGGGAAATAATTATTGATATGATAGAAAGCAAATGGGTTGATGCTGTTGTGGCAACAGGCGCTACTTTGACACATGATTTGGGAGAGGCTCTTGGCTACAGGCACTATCAGGGCACAGCAAATATAGATGATGCAGAGCTTTACAAAAAAGGCTTTGACAGGGTTTACGAGTCTTACATGCCAAACAAGATTTACGAGGGCATGGAAGACTTTATTGCGCATAATTTTGACAGTTTGAAGGGCAAAAAGTCAATCAAGGACTTTTTGTGGGAAATTGGCAGATTGACTCCAAAAAAATCCATACTGAAAGCGTGCTATGAAAACAAAATACCCATTTTCTGCCCTGCCATTTCTGATTCGGGAATTGGGTTGATGATGTGGGGGCAGCTTGCAAAAGGCAAAAATGTCGATGTGAGGGCTTTTGAAGACTTGAAGGAAATCATGGACATTGCATGGACTGCAAAAAAATGCGGAGTGATTTATTTTGGAGGGGGTGTGCCTAAAAACTACATACAGCAGGCAATGCAGCTTGCTCCAAAGTCAGCTTCTTACGGCGTGCAGGTCACGATGGACAGGCCCGAGCCCGGCGGCTCTTCAGGGGCTGAATTAAGGGAAGGCATTTCATGGGGCAAAATGAATCCAAAGGCAAATTTTGTTGACTTAATCTGCGATGCGACGATTGCAATGCCGATAATTTATGCTGCTTTGAGGGAAAGAATTAAACAAAAATATGACTCAAAATCTCCCTCAAGTCCTTTTTCCCGATGACAACGTCAGCGGCTTTCCTGACTTCGTCATAATTGCAGTTGAACGCTATTGCCAGCCCTGCCTCTCTCATTATCTTCAGGTCATTCAGGTAGTCTCCCACAAAAACGCATTGCTTCAGGCTTATATTCTCCCTTTCTGCAATTTTTCTTAATGCAATGGCTTTTCCGTCCATGTCAAATTCCGTTGCATCAACCCTGCTTATACTGCCTTTCTCATCAAAATAAATCCTGCTTAAAAAAACGTCGTCAAAAATCTCTTCATAGTTTGGGATGAATTTTTCCAGCAAGATGTTAAATGAGCCCGAAATTACTGCAAGCTTCATTTTGCTTTTTTTCAGTGCATTTAGCGTTTCAATGGCGCCTTCCATGAGCTTCAGGTGGCTCATCGCCTTGAAAAAATCCCCTCTTTTTGCGTTTCTCTCGCGCCAAAGCCCGATGTCATGCTCCGCCCACTGCCTATAGGTTATTTCCCCGTTAAAGAACTTCTTTTTTGCGTCTTCCCTTTTGTGCCTGTCTGTCTGGAAGTAGTCATGGAAAATCTGCCATGAGAATGTAAGATTGTCTATCAAAGTCCCGTCAACGTCAAAGCACACTAGCCTGTATTTTTGCATTTTAAGAAAGAAAGTTAAGAGCCCATTTAAAAGTTATTATTTAACTTCTTCTAAATTCCTCTTTCATGTCGTAAAATATGGTGCAAAATTTTCTTGTTGCCAGTTTCACTTCTTCCCTGCCTTTCTTTGTGAGCTTGTACATTTTTGTTTTTCCGCCGTCTTTGACTTCCTTTATAAAGCCGCTTTTGCTGAGTGACTTGAGAACGGGGTAAACTGTCCCGGGGCTGGGTTTTGAGCCTCTCCTTTTGGCAAGCTCTTTCCTTATATCATCTCCTGACATTTGCTTTTTGCTTATCAGCTTCAGCACTATAAAGCTCAGAAAACCCTTCATCTCGCAGCATTCCTTCATATTGTAAGGATTAACTGGCTGGTATTTATATTTTTCTAAATATCGCAAAACCGATACATTTAAATACAAGCTGCGCTTCTCATATCGTATAACCGATATATCTGAGGTGAAAAAATGGAATGCGGATGTGGAAGCGCAAGAAGCTTCTTTACAAGGGAAGAGAAGATAGAGATGCTGAAAGAATACAAGGACTCCCTTGAAAAAGAGGCAAAAGGCGTAGGGGAAAGGCTTAAAGAGCTGCAAAAAGAATAAATTTTTATTTTATTGTGTTTTATTATTAAAAAGGTGGTTTGATGAATTTCATGGACATAGTAATGGAAAGGTACGCAACAAAGCTGTTTGACGGAAGAAAACTGCCGGAATCCAAAGTCAATGAGCTGCTGGAGATTATAAGGTATTCACCTTCCTCTTTCAACATACAGCCTTGGGCGATAAAAGTAATAACAGATGCGAAGCTTAAAGAAAAACTGACTCCTGTGTCAATGAATCAAAAGCAGATAGAATCCTGCTCACATCTGCTGGTTTTCTGCGCAAACAAGGACATTGCCGGCAATATAGATAAGCTTGAGAAGCTGATGAATAAAGCTGGAGCAAGCACTGCATACATAGACATTATGCGGGGCTTTGATAAAAGCCTGAGTGAAGAGCAAAAGCTTTCATGGGCGCAAAGGCAGGTTTACCTTGCTTTGGGAAACGCCCTTAATGGCGCAAAGGCGCTTGGATTTGACTCGTGCCCGATGGAAGGCTTTGATCCAAAAGAATATGCAAGAATTCTTAAGCTTCCGAAGAATTTGGTCCCGACAGCCTTGTGCCCGATAGGATATGCTGCAGACAAGCAAAAGCAAAAGCTGAGGTTTGACTATAAAGACGTGTTTGAAGTACTGCAATAAAATGGATTTGCCATGGGGAGATGAAAAAACTGTACAATTTATAACAAATGTTGGGTTAGTCACAAGCAATGGTCCTTACGGCGACAATATAATGTCTGCCGAGTGGACTCACCATGTTTCCTATAGCCCTGGCTTGGTGGCTGTATGCATAGGCCACAATAAAGCCACTCTGGAAAACATAAAAAATACCAAAGAGTTTGGAGTCAGCATAGCAGCAACCGACCAAAATGTCTTGGCAAGCGTTGCAGGCGGCAGTTCTGGAAAGAATGTTGACAAGGTTAGTGCTTTAAAAGAGCTCAGCTTTAAGTTTTATAAAGCCAAAAAAATTAATATTCTAATGGTTGAAGGCGCTGTACTTAACTTAGAGTGTAAGTTGTTCAAGGAAATTAAGCTTGGCGACCATGTGATGCTTGTCGGAGAAGTGATTGAAGCATCTTTAAACAAAAGCAAAGAGCCGCTTGCTTACCACGAAGTTAAATACTGGAAGATTGGGGAAAACATACCAAAGCCACCGCAGGAAGAATTGGAAAGGATAAAAATAATCATTGAAAAGCATGCAAAGTGATTTTTTATGGAATGCAGCCATTTAGCTCAAATAAAAGATGTCAAGCCGAAAACTAGCGGATGCGAAGAGTGCTTAAAGAGAGGCGACAAATGGGTGGAGTTAAGATTGTGCTTGTCATGCGGGCATGTTGGCTGCTGCGATTCCTCAAAAAACAGGCATGCAACAAAGCATTTCCAGAAAACAAAGCACCCCATAATAAAATCAATCAGCGGGCAGGACTGGAAATGGTGCTATGTTGACAAAGCTTATGTCTAATTCTATGATTAGGATAACTATCCACAAAGCTGAGGAAAGAGGTGCAACAGAGCTTGGCTGGCTACACAGCAAACACTCGTTCAGCTTTGGCGATTATTACAATCCAAAAAGAATTGGATTTGGCTTATTAAAAGTTCTTAACGACGACATTGTCGAGCCGGGAAAAGGGTTTGGCATGCATTTCCATGACAACATGGAGATTGTTTCTATAGTTCATGAAGGAAGTCTGGAGCATCGTGATAGCATGGGCAATCATGACATAATAAAAGCTGGTGAAATACAAAGAATGTCTGCTGGCACAGGAGTAAGGCATTCCGAGTTCAATCACTCAGCCAAGGAAAGAGTGCATTTTCTGCAGATTTGGATTCTGACAAAAGAAAGAAACATAAATCCTAGCTACGAGCAGAAAAGGCTGGATTTGAAGAAAAATGAACTTGTTGAGGTTGTTTCAGGAAAAAAGAATAATGACATGATTTACATTCATCAAGATGCTTATTTTTTAATGGGAAATTTTGACAAAAATAAAAGAGTAGTGTATAAGATTCATAACCAAAAGCATGGTATTTGTGTTTTTGTGATTGATGGAGAGATTACTATTGATAAATACCAGCTACAGAAGGGTGATTCTGCTGAGATTATCATCACAAATAAAATCAATTTAAAAACGTTAAAAGACTCAAAAATTCTTCTAATTGAAGTACCGATGAGTTAAATGCCCCTGCGGGGTTGGGTTTGATTGGTAATCAACCCAAGCTGTTGGTTAGTGGCTATTGGTTGTTAGCCCTCCTTTATTTTTTGAATTAAGCTGTTTATTTGCTTTCCTAATGTAGTTATTCTGTCTTTAAATTCTTTGTGCTGTCCAGAAGAAATGTAACTTAAATCTTTGGCAAAATCTATCAGTGTTTCTGTTTCTTTCAAACTACCCATAGAGATATACAAACATCTTTTAAAGTCAGCTTGAGAATCTTTGCCACACGCTTCTGCAATATTTAAAGAAACGGACATAGAAGACCTTCTTATTTGCTGTTCCATTCCAAATTTTTCTTTGTCAGGAAACTTTATTTTTCTGTAAATATCCAAGCTTAAAGCATAAGCCTCGTTGTAAATGTTTAATTTATGTTCGTCTTGCATGTTTTATCACCTTTTATTCTGCTGATATTTTAACAGTTATAGAGAGTCTAGTGTAGTTCTTATACTCTTCTATCATAATTTCCTTAACTCTTCTTTCAAACCCTTTTTGGCAAATAATACTATCATGCAAGGGGAGTCCCAATATGCCCTCTTTATTGAGTCTTAATAAAACATTTTCAAGAATAGTGCTGTCTTTTAGCATCAATTCAAAGCTAATATTACTATTAAGAAACTTTTGTATGTCTGGATGAACCTTACCAAATGCATTAATAATATCTTTAAATTTAATGTTTTTTTCCTTTAATTTCCTAACCATTTTGGAATGTTTTAAATTCATGGCACTAACAGAAGAACGAAAATTTTTTGCGTTGATTGCAATGATAATGTATAATTTTATTATTTCTCTAATTTCTGGGTCAGGTTTTCCTAATAATACCTTAACAATAGCCATATAAGAATCCTCAACTGGATTATCCTTGTCTACTTTGTGGTATAACAAATTAATATGAAGGTTAGAATAATCAACTTCAACAGTTTTTAGACCATTGATAGTTAGGTGCTTTCGATCTTCTTTTGGTAATTGTTGGTAGCTTGAAGCGTATTGCTGGTAAATTCTTCCACAACCATCTTCTTTGAATATCCTTGTAAGATAAACATTAGAAATAGTGTTGGTTACCCTTCCATCATCAAAACCAAGCGTAATTTTACTGAAAAGCTCTGTATTTAGTTTTGACATGTTCCTTAAAGCGTCTTCTAAACCTTTTTTAAGAAAATGGGACTGTAATGCAGTAGTAATCTCTTTGCCTATATTATCCATAGATATGGCTTTCTCCCTATCACTTCCTACCCCTTTGTAACCATTACTATCCACTAATATGTCATATAGGTTACTAACATCAACTTCTAATCTACTACTAATTATCTCTTTCTTTATGTCTTCCTTTAAGAATACCACTTTAAACTTATCAGTCACTTCAAGGGTAGAGCTGAACCCTTTACTAAATCCCGCAGTTCTATAACCCCTACTAATCTTTACAAATCCTAATTCTTGCAATAAATCCTGAGATTTTATTGCACTTCTGTAAGTATGCCATCTAGAATTTGGGTGATTGTTAAACCATCCTTTACTTCTCGAGACTGCTACTTTGCCATTGTTCAGGATAAGATTAACCACGTACATTGAGACATTTCTCCTTACCCTGCTTTTCTCCAATTTTAACAGAACTTCTACTATACCATTAACCTTTGAATAGTTTTTTGTCCAAATGAAAGGATTGTAGAAATTTTGGGTATAAGGTTGATAATTTTCTTCTTTACTTTCGAATAACTCCGCCATTTTGTTTTCCTCCAAACACACTTATTTTTTCATACAAGCTTGTTATAGCTTGAACTTTGACATAGAAATATTGACCTTGATTCGTAAAAATGGTTACAAAACTAGGGCTTTGGTCTTTCAGTAATCCAGAAATAGCTTTATGCTGGTTTCCATCAACATAAACGCACTTTATTGACTTTCCTAATAGCTTATCAAACATATTTTGTATACCTAAAGAAAGCAACCAACAGCAATAAACTGGAGGTTTTTGCTTCTTTTTTTATATACATGTATATGTGGTTGAGGTTATATAAATACTTTATCTTGAAAATTAGGGGGATTTTTGTGTATATGTTTAGACAAATACCTACCTTATAGATACCACACGCAGTGATACTTTTTGGCTTAAATTGTTGATTCGTCGCTATAAAGGTGTCAATCCTCCAATTTACGTTTAATTTTGCCTTTTCGTACCATAACGCACAAAAAGGGACTTGTTCATCTTTTATCTACAGAAAATTTTTCAGAAACCAAATAGTAGCTATCTTCTGCCTCGTTTGTATAAATGAATTTCTTTAAGGAGAATTAAAAGATGTTGGGATAGATAATTTGACTTTGGATTGTTTTCCGATGATGGTAAAACATAAGATTATGAAAGTAAAAAATGAAGGAGAAAAAGGAAATAATTTTAAAGAATCCTTTACTTCCTAAATTAATGGAAGAAGAACTACCCATATACCTTAGTAAAATAGTATCCGAACATAGAATTGACTATGAGAAAAATTTTGATGGACAATTAAAGAAATTACTTCAAACAAGACCAGATTTTAAAACACTCAATAAATCTGATTTGGGATTGGATGGTGAGGATAGATATCACGAACCAATTGTAGAAATTCAAAATTCAGTAATAATGTGTAGTATATCTTTACAAAATTCAATCCAAATAAAATTTAAAAATTGTATTATACTTGGAAACTTAACAATAGGGGATAAAACAAATAATCTTAAAAATGTAACACTAGATAACTGTATAATCAAGGGTAGGCTAAATATAGTCCGTTTAGTTGAAACTGATGATTTATCAATAATTAGTTTAAATGCAAGCGATGTGAATATAAGATTATCGAGCATTTTACGCATGGGTATCCACAGTAGTCGTATATTCAAATTCGAATTAGAAGAAAATATTATTCAACAATTTATGACTTATGATAACGATTTCTCATTTGTAAAATTTGTGAAATTAAAAACTGAAAAGGTTTATTTTGATTATAACCAAATTAACTATGAAAATTTAGGGTATTACACGATAGATGATTATAAAAGAAACAAGAAATATCTAAAATTAAGAGATGGTTTTAATTTATTCTTGTTTAGAGATTCAACAAACCTAGAACAAAATCTTGATAATATGTCTCATTCTTATATTTTTGATACAATAAATTTCATTGAGAAAAACACAACAATTAGGGATAACAAAGATATTTTTAACAAATTAAAATATTATAAAACTATTTTAGCGAATAAAAGAAAATTTTTGAAGTATATTTTGCGAATTACTGGTGCTTTACTTAAACCAATTAGAATTCTTTTTATGGCGATTATATTATATTCTTTGTTTACTTTGATTTATTTACTGCCAATATCACATTTCAGTATTAATGAAGAGTTGGTTAATGGCTTGGATGTTATGGATTCACTATATTTTTCAGGTACTACATTCACAACTATAGGTTATGGTGAAATAGTCCCAGTTGGAATAACTAAGTTACTATCAGTTTTTGAAGGATTTTTAGGAATTATAGTGTCTAGTGCATTCTTAGTTTCCTTAACTCGCAAATATCTTTAGACTTCCAATATAATTTAACCATTGGACATTCTTGCCTGTATGATTTATTTTAATGTCAAAAATTGGTATAGGACAATAATGCCATAAAAAGCTTAAAATTGAAATTGTGAAGGAATTGATTTCCCTAAAATCTTAAATTTTAACGATAATTTTACCTATGAAAATATAGCCATCTCGCCCAAATTTCAACGATATCCGATAGGGTGGTATGATTCAACCATTTAGCGAAAAAGAGGGCAAAAATAGCTTAAAATAATAAAAAGTGGTTAATATCCGTGCTTCTACAACATTAAGGCATGATACCTATCTTAAAAGATTAGCAAATGCCTTAAACACTACCGACTACAAAACAGAACAATTTTTTGGGTTTGTTATAAGACCAAAGAGACAAAATTAGGCATTTTCATTAGGGTTAGTGACTGGCTAAAAATGGGCTAAATTTTCCAATAACGTTTATAAAGGACAAAATATTGATATTTGTATATGAAAGATAAATCAATATTCATAACTATTCTGTTTTTGTTAGCTGTGCTGATTATAAGTAGTTGGCAATATTCAGAGTTTCTAAACAAAAACAGTGGAACTTTGATGTTAATATTTACATCTGTTGTGGCACTGTCCAGCTTGACATATTCCATCCTGACATGGAGACTTGTCGATGAAACAAGACAGATGAGAGAATCACAAAGGGTGCCTAATATATCGATAATAATTCAACCAAGAGAAGAATGGATTAATTTTATTGATATGGTCATAAGGAATATAGGAACTGGACCAGCTTATGATATTAAGTTTGAAATTAGTAAAAATTTGGAATTAAAAAAGGGACATTTGTTATCCGATAAGAACTTTATTAAAAATGGAATAAAATATTTAGCACCCAATCAAAAACTACAGTTCTTTCTTACCAGTCTTGCTGAAAATCCTCAAGAAAAGTTCAAATCTAGCTTTGATATTAAGGTTGATTATAAAGATAAAGATGATAATGATTATAAGGAAAAATTCACGATTGATTTTTCAGAATTGATTGGGTTGCAACAATTGGGAGATCCACCTCTACATACTATTGCTAAAGGTATTGATAGTATAAAGCATGATATTAGTTTGCTAACTTCAGGAATTCATAGAATTAAAGCTATTGTTTATACTAAAAAAGATATTGATGATGAGAATAAAGCTTTGATGAAACACTACGAAGCTCAAAAAAATAAAGAAAACGAAAAAGAAGTACTTAAACAATAATTAATCCCAGTCTCTTGTTGCATAAGCAAATAAAGCAAAGATAACTGTGAACACTACAACTGTGATTAACGACCTGATTTTAAAATCCAAATCTGCTTCTATTACTTCTAAAATAATTTGAACAGCAACAGTAAGGGCATTTGCAATAAACCAACTCACTACTACACCTATCTTTAAATTAATAGTAAATGCAAGTGAAAATGGGATTGTTAATAAAGTTATAAGGGTTATGACTGATATTGTACCAATAATTTTTATAGTTGAAACATCCATGACGCTACCAAAAAACATGGTTTTATCACTTGGAGCAGGGCTTAATGCTACTGGGCAATTATTGGACACATTTGGCTGATTTGAAGTACAGTTAGTTAATTTATTTTTTAGGTTTCCTATCTCCAGATTTTTCCCTTGTTGGGTTTTGTTGCAAGAATCAAGTTCCTGACCTAAATTTTGTAAATTGTTATTTAGTTCGGTTTTGTCTTTAGTCAAGGCATCAATAGCCGTGTCTTTTACTTTCTGTAAGTTATTATACTGTAATTGTTTTTGAGTCAAATTTCCATGACAAAGGGTAAGTTCATTTTGTAAGTCATCATAAGACTTTGCTTTATCTTTATATTCATTAGCAGTTAGACTTGATATTACCCAACCTATCAGAAATATAAATGCGACTATAGATACTACTATTGCAATTGCTGTTAGGGTTTTCTTTAACATAAATTATGGGGTTAATCATAGGTATTTAATAGTTTTTGTTCTTATCAAAATCAAAAAAGAAAAAACAATGGGCAATTAAGCCCATTTGTTAAATTCAATTTCCAAGCTTTGTGCATAGCTTACCAAGTCCTTTGGTTGTTGGGATTTCAGTTGTTCGCTGGCAATTTTTAAGAAAACTTGTCTTTTTATTTCCTTATCTTTGTTCTTTGATGTTGGTTTGTTGCCTTTATTCTTTGCATAGCATTGCTTACAGACTTCCATCCAATCTTCTTTGTCGTTTCCGCAAGCACACTTATCGGTTGTCATTTTTATCCCTCACAATTACACCAATTTTGGCTAATCTTTTCAGGTAAGCTTCTTTGGTGTGTTGCTTCATCAATTCTTGGACTTGCTCCAAAGAATTGGGGTAATTGGTGGTTTCTTTCATTTTTTATCACCAACCTGTGCCTCGAGTTCGGCTATTCTTTGTTTTAGAACAGCTGTTGTGCTTGTCTTGTCCTTTTGGTTCTGGAAGAAATCCATTATCTTCTTCTTATTGGTTGTGATAAAACCTTCCAATGTTTTATCAAACTTCTTGTTTTCCCGGACCAATTCAAGAATTTCTTTTCTGGTTGGTTCATCTACCAACAATAAAGAAACTACCACTGCCTGTTTCATTGCCATTGGCTTTTTGGCAAGTTGTTTCTTGATCCCATCAATAACGTCTTTACAATATAGGGTAAAAACGACTCTGTTTTCAATCTCACCTCTTTCTGGTTGAGCATCTTTCGATGCCAAAGTTTTTATATTCTGTTTCTTTGTTCCCATTTTACCTAATACCTCCATTCGTGGTTGTTATTGGGTAAAGTTGGCAATTGGTCTTTAGCGGAACTTTTGCCAACTTTTTTTAACCCAAGAAATCAGTGGTATTGAAGTATATAAACACACTCGTAGTCGATAAAATGGATTATAATCTATGGATTGTAGTATATCGATGAGAAAAGTTTGCTCATGGGGGTGGGGTATTTTTTATCTACCTATGTCTGCCAAACGTGTGCACCATGTTTTTATAGAAATTTTTTCAACAAGTAACCCATAAAATATTTATACAATTTCCCAAAAATGATAATTTGAGTTTCCTTGATTTATTTTTTCTATGTAATCATAAACCATCCTAACTAATTCAGGTTTTTCAATAAAAGTAATCCTTTTATTGTTCCATTTTGTAATCTGTATTAAGGATTCTCTGAGTTTTTCATGCAATATCGCTGTTGCAATTATTGCTATAAAATTGATTCTGCTATCTGCCAATGCGTCATAAGCTTGAGCAAATAAATTAGAACCTTTGCCATTTCGAAGCGTAAGCATTTTATCATAGACTTTTAAGTCAGATTTTGCTAAGCCTACCAATGTAATATTATTTCCATCTACATTCTCTACAAAAGATATGTCGCCAAACTCAGTTCCACAATGACTATGTAGTCTAGTATTTTTTGTAAAGCTACCTACTAATCTTTGAATACAAAGTCCTTTTTGAGAAATAATACAATCCCGACAGTTTACATCACTGTATACGTTGCATTTCTCTTTTGCATATTTCAAATTTATTAACTGGGTTGTTAATACGTTTGTTGGTATCTTATCTATTTTTGTTATTGATGCAAATGAAGGTAACATATCCATTAGATAAAGGGTTTTATTGTTAGAGAGTTTGTAATAAATAATCCTATTTTTAATTTTTAAAATTTCCATTTCAGTCAAATTTAAACCCATTTCTAATACTCGTGAAAGTTTATTTAATAGTTCAAAAAGTTTTTTCGTAGAGAAAAAAGATACGTTCTCTTCTATAGTTCCATCAATTTTATGATTCGAATCATTTGGACATTTTATATCTTCAGCTAAATTATTTATTTCCTTTTGACATCCATCACATTTTATTTTTATTGAGCCTTTCCTTATGACTGCAGAATTAAGTTCTCCACAATTATTGCAGGTATAACTATTCTCACCACAATCAACACAACTTGGTTCAAATATTGGAATTAAATATTCACTCAAAGTATTAAACAATTCAAGACTAGTAAGATTTGTCTGTATCTGAGCCTCATTGCTTTCTTTCAAGCTACTTACAGCAACTGCAATATGACATAAATTTTCCTTTGCGGTGCTTGTAGTTAATTCATCTAGTTCTATTATGGAATCTTTGTCTATTCCGTTAAGATACTTAGACATTTGTTCTTTTTTTAAGTGGCTCATATGTCTAATAATATCTTTTATTAGGGTAAGAGACCATAATTTGAGCTCAGATCTCTTTATGTGCCTATTGAGTGTTATTTTTCCTTTTTCACTTACAGCTGTTCCCACTTCTAATTCATTTAAAGAAATTTTATGATACGAATAAAGTCTATCACATCTTTCGTCTGTTTCTTTGCTTTCATCTTTGTCTGAATAATGCCTATCTGCTAATGTTTTTCTTTCAGTAAATTTTTTACCACCTAATTCTGGCTCAATGTAACCTGCTCTTCTTAGTGTTTCAAAAGGAAAAATTTCATTAACTATTTCCTTTGTTAAATTAAACTTAACAACTTTACTTTCTAATAAGTTTTGTAGAATCTTAACTAAAATCTTATTAACATCCGAAGAATCAACCTTTATTACTATTGATTTATGGTCTTTGGAAATCCATATTATCCCTTCATGTAGAGAGTAAATATGTTTAGGTAATTTAGTTTTAGGGTCAACATAATCAATTCTACTCTGAAAATCCAACTCTATTTCTATAATGTTAGATTTTGTATGTATGCTTCCTAAGCTAAAATTTTTAAATTGAGGTCTGCTTTTAAGAACCAAAGTTGGATTAATGTAATTAATTTTGTCAATAAAATACTTTTCTTTATCTTTGTCTCCTGACTTTAAAAAATTAGATTCTTTAAAATCAAGAATTTCAAAGAAGTATAGTGAAGGGTTCTTTGTTTGGTTATATTCATAATATAGTTCATCAATCAAATCAATAGGCAAATCCTTAGTTTCTGATAGAAGTCCTAGTAAAGTTTCTGCATTAAAATTATTTATTTTATTAAAAGGCTCTCTTATCTTCTTTGAAGTTACTAAATAAATGATATTTATTAGACCTTGCTTGTCATTTTTGTATATTTTTTTAACTAGGTGGACTAGTTCATATTTTGGCAATATTCCTAGTTTATTAAGAATTGTGCCACTTTCTTCGTCAACCATTTTACCAATACCTAGTTAATGCTCGCTTATATAAATTTAACGAGAAAAAGTAATCTAGAAAAAATTAATCAAGCTTTGTTTGTTTTTCCGTCTTTCCTTCTTCTAGCGGTTTTCCTTTATGCCATCCAAAATAATAATTCAGTCTTTTTTCCTTTCTGACTTCAAATATAGGTTTCTTTTTCTTCTTGGCTTTCTCTTTAGCTGTTTCTTCTTCCAGAATTTTAAGTAATCGAGTGTCCATATTTTACAGAATAAATTATGAAGTTTATAAACTTTGTTTCAATAGTTTAGTTCTTATTTCTCTACCTTCTTTAGTCAAAACATAAATCTTACCTTTCTTGCTTTTTGGTGTTAAACACTTGACAAGCCCTTTTTTAGTTAATTCCCTTAATGCCCTTGCTACATTGGAATCGGATTTATGTAACTCATCCTTAATCTCTTTTGGTGTTTTCTCTGTATCCAATATTTTTAGAACTTCAGAGCGTAATGGTGCATATTTCACAAAACTATACTTCTCCCAACTCATAACTTCTGTTCATAGTAAACTTTTTATATAGAAACCTATCCATTACCTATCGGTTAACTATTAAATTTAATAAGGGCATATCAACAATGAAACTTACCATTTTTATTGTATTGGCACTATTTTTGATTAGTAGCTGTGCTCAAACACAAACAATAGAGAAAACTACAACTACGCCAAAATCAAAAAGTGAAGTAGCTACATCAACAAAAACAGCTTCTACTTCTATCCAACAACAAACTAAAACTTTAAGCGAAGAAAAAATAATAGATATTGCGGAAGACTGCTATGACTCAGAAACTAATCAACTTGTTGCTTGTTATTCTGATTTAGCAATTAAATATAATAATCCAGAGTTTTGTGATGCAATGACAAAGTCGTATCAAATGACAAGCAGTAATGACCCCGCTTTCATTACTACTTACAAAATTAGAGATGAATGGGTTAATTTTGCTATTTTAGATTATGTGATAAAATGTTACATAGAATATTCAGTAGTAAAAAAAGATTCTTCAGTTTCTTCAATATGTCAAACTAAATATGGTAATAACAAATATATCCGTAAAGAGTGTTATTATAATTTTGCACAAAAAACTAATGATAAAACAGTCTGCAAAAATATTCCTGAAGAGTATGTAAAAGAAGATAGCACATTCAGATATTATTGTTACAGTGCATTTCCAGATTATGCAGATATGCAAGCAAGAGGGGAGATTTGATGAAAACCAAAGAATCAACACCAGAAGAGAAAAAAGAAACTATGATGGTGGGTATTTTCTTAGTAGTTTCAGCAGTTGTAACTTACTTTTTTGATAAATGGCTTGTGGTTGATTTACTTAGACCACTTGCCAGAATTTTTGGAGTAAATTTAGGCACTGGATGGAGGATTGGCATTGCTGTATTTGTATTTATTGTGGGTTGGGGAACTATGTATCAAGCATACAATAAAGCAATGTTTTATGATACCCATAAGCATGGAGTTAAGCCACAAGAAGATGCTACTTCCAAAATAGCAAAATTGAAAGAATTAAAGGACAAAGGAGCTATTTCTAAAGCAGAGTTTGAAAAGAAAAAGAAGGAATTACTTAAAAGTATTTAATTATCTGTTATTTTTGTATAATCCCCAAATCCTAATTTATCCAGTTCATCAAGAACTTGGTCATGATTCCTATCAATCTCTATAAACCCTAATATAGACTTTCTTACATAGTTTCTTAATATAAAAACTTGTTCTGGCTCTAACTTAAATTTTTTACCATGAATTAAAACACTTCTTATATCATATAATTCCTTCATTTTATTGTAAATTTCCAAACATTCTGTTTTGGTTCTACCCAAAAAAATTGCACAATTTCTCTTTAATCTAAAAGATAATTCTATGGTGCTTTTAGAGAATAATGATTCTATTCCAATCATTAGATTCAAGAATGCAGATTCTATACTGACTGAATCATAAGATTGTTGAAAATTATCTAAAGCTATTTTAAGCTGACCATCTTTTGGCAAATCCTTAACTTTTTTAATAAATTTATTAAGTCTTTTAATTTCATTCAAATCATTTAATTCATAAATTTTACTGCCTCTTGTTATATGATTAGGGGAAGTCATCCCTGTAAATGAACTTTTAGTTTTTTCTCCAAAAAAATAGTATTTATGATAACCAATATAACCTTCTTTAAATAATCTTAATTTAATAATCAATGGATCTAAATAACCCATTATCAGTTGTCTTTGTATTTTGCCAAATTCATTAAATTTTGACATTTCGTCTCTAATTTCATCAGAAATTTTAATCCTTTTAGTAATGTAATAAGCTTTGTGTTTACTATTAATTATATGATAATCCATAAATAATTCTTTTCCAGCCCTATACAAATCTGTTTTTTCTAAAGTGGCGTAGAGGTCTGTTGCTTCCTCTTCTGAAACTTCTTTTATTTTTAACCCAAATTTGAGTTTAATTTTATCTACGTTCTCTCCAGCATTTGTTAAAAATATCAATAATCTATAATACATAGTTTACACCAGTCTATTTAGTATATAGTTAGTTTATTAAAGTTTCTTCTAAAATTTGAAAAAAAGAAGGAATTGCTGGAAAAGATTTGATTATCAGCTTATGGGAAGGACGAAAATAAAAGAATAAGTAATTTAAACTTATCCACAATTTCCTACATTATGGCTTCTAATAAGAGAACAAAACAGATTAAGAAAGTTAACAAGAAGAACCAAGATAATCAAAAACCTAATTATGACATAAATTGGGTTAAAATATCATTTTTACTTGGTATAGCGTTTGGTTTTTTTATTCTGTATATTATAACATCAAATTGGATTTATAATGAAAAACTGTATCCCACGAATTATGATTGGTTTTTAATATCAACCTATCAAGCTAACGTTAAAAGCAGTTGTTTTTATATAGGTGAACCATCTGTTAGTATTGATTATAAAACCAACACTGCATCAATATATACTTTTTTCCAAAAACGTAAAGAGTATTGTAACGAAAAAGAGCTTGCCAGCTATGGATACCCTGTTTTTAAAATATCTGAATTAAAGAGGTGGAGTGTTTACAATCCAGAAAAATTAAACTACACTTATGTGGTAAATTTATCTGAAGGAATGGTATATTTAACAATAAATTTAAGCAAAATGATAGACAACGATCCTTACAGTTTTGGGATAATTGCAGATATTAAATCTACATTCTATTCCTATTACATGCTAAATATTGAAGGTGCAAGTAAATTAGACAAACTTAATTTTAATTATAATTCAGATTTTTTGAATGGCTATACATGCGATGAAAATTGCTTTACTATTATTGATGGGGATATCAAAAAAGATTTTCAAATATTTAAAGGATTTAGTAAAAGTTGGGAATTTAATAGTCCGAAAGTTTTTATCAGATTTAGTCCGCAAAGTAACTGGTGGTTGTTTTGGTTAAAAATTTTGGATATTTTTATTTTGGCAATTTCTGCTGTAGCGGTTTATGATGCCATCATAATAGAATTATTTATGAAATGGCTGGACAATAAAAATAAAATTTAACTTAATACCAAGTATTTAACTAATATCACCAATATAAAGAATACTGAAACTCTAAATCCCCAAATTGTAATATGATGTTGTTTAAGAAATTCTCCACCAAATCTAATGACAATAAGTTCTGCAATGATTGTTAAGATTATGCTTATTAGTATTGATGTCCCAAATTCTGTATAAAAATTCATTATCTTTGTTCCTGCACCAAGTAATGCAAGTATAACTGCACCAGCTATGAAAATTTGTAATGCAGTTTTTATTCTTTTATCTCCATCACTCATCTTTAACAAAAACTTTCTTTATTACAGAAAATCCGACAATAAAAGTAAGTAAAGCACCTATAACATATACTAAAAAACCTATAAATGTCCCTTTCCAATCACCCTTAATTGCTAATGGAATAACATAGCTAAATGTCAATGCTGATAATCCTCCAATAAGACCCGCTATAAAACTGACATAGTATTCTTTATACACTTGCTCATACGAAAATACTTTAATTTCCTTTTTTGCCATTTGTCTTTACAGCTATTTTTTTAGCAGATTTAGCTTTTTGTGCTTTCATTTGAGCGTCTACCGTAGCTATTTGCTTAATGAAAAGTTCAAATGCGTTAATTCCTTCTTGAATAGACTCCTTTTGTGATTTTTCATCTATTACAGAAAAATTGATTCTATGCACTTGCTGTTTATTTGAAGTCATACCAAATCCAGCTAATTTTATATCAAATTTACCATCTGCCCTAGTTAAAGTGGTTACAGAAATATCAAAGTTGATTTGATTGTTTAGCTTGTAACCTTCTGGAATAGCATCTTTAATTTGCTTTAAAGCACCATTAACAAATTCATGGATTTCTTTGTTATCTGACATACCACCCACCAATGTATTATTCTTACAAAACTAGTATTTAAAGGTATTGAAGAAATTGGTATAAGGTTTCTATTTCTGAAATGAAATTTGAAAAGGAAAAAGAAAGAACTTCTTCTAAATACTTGCACTTTCGATAATATTCCCAAATTTTTTATCAAGTTGATGCAATATTCTAATCAATGTATTTTCGACTGGAATATACTTCTTGTTAAACTCCTTGAGAAGTTCATCAGCACTATACCATGCACAAGTGCCGTCATTTTCAAATTTTTCTACAACATAGTAAATTTTTGGTTTTCTATTTTTTCTATGCTCGGTATAAATATGAATTCTAGTTTCGGCATGGGCAAAAGAATTTCTAACATTACTTAAAAAATAAATATTTTTTTTGAAATCGTCTAATTCTCTCCCATTTAACCACTTCTCTTCTTGGTTAATATTTAAGAATAATTTAAGTTTTGAGGAAAAATTTAGTATTGAGTTATTCAATAGGATTTCTTCAACAAATTCCTTTTTTCTTTCAGAAGGTTCGATGTAAAATGTTAGCAAATGTTTCAATAATCCCTCTATATGATTAAAATGTCCAACAACATGTCCAATTTTTTTATTTCCTATGTTAATGCCTTTTCTACTAATCATTATTTTTTTGACCACAATAAATCACCAGATTAAAAAATATAGTTAATAATTATAAAAGCTTTGTGGCTGAAAACACACTTAATTAGAAAAATTGCTTAAATCCAAAACAGCCCCACACCTATTGCAAAACTTGCTCGTTGCTGGATTGGAATTTCTGCATCTTGGACAGCACTTTGGCTCAAAATTGTTTTCTGATGCTTTGTTGATAACAACTTTCTGATTAGGGCTGTGCATATTAATTATAGTAGCATCAACATCCCTTCCAGACAAATGAACATAAACAGATGGCATTCTGCTTCCCTGAACCCATCCAAAGTAATTGTTCATTTGTGCTTCGGTCAGGAAGTTGGCATTTATTGTGCTTCTGCTGTGGCGGAATATATGGGGATTTACCCTTTTCTTTATTCCAGCTCTTTGTGCGATTTCATTAAGCATCTTCCTTATAGTGCCATAGCATATACTGCTTCTTTTTCGGGTTGTGCTTACCCATAATGGTTTGTCGGGTTCATCCCTAAAAGGATGATTTTCTATCCAGTTAGCTAAATAAGGCGTTGAATCTATCAACCTTACCCTACGCATTCCAGTCTTTCCACTAACTACGATAACCGTTCCGTATTGATCAAAAACAACGTTCTTTATTCTTAAATTTCCCAATTCAGAAATCCTGCACCCGCTTTCAAACAAACTGCTTATCAATGCCTTGTCCCTTATTGTTTCGGCTTTCTGTATAAGCATAACAACGTCTTCCTTTGTTATAAGCTCTTCTGGAATTTTATGTTCCATCTTTGCTTTTGAAGCTTTTAGCCATTTGATTTCGGGAGGGTGCTCTGTATTATTTCCTTTAAGCCATTTATAGAACCTTTTTAGAATCTGCTTGTAGGTATGCTTTGTCCAGTCCTTATACTGCGAAGTTTCCAGATATTCCACAAACTTCATTATATCTTCTTTGGTTGCTTTGTCAAAATCCTTGTCAATCTTTCTTGCAACCGAGCAAAGTATAGTCATAACCCTTATTCTTCTGGAATAGCTGATTCCCTCAAGAACATAGTATCTGTTGAAATCAAGTATAAGCTCCTTGTTTCGTTGGCTTATGCCTGACGCTTCTATTTTCCTTAATTCGCTTTCGTATTTCCCTTTCCAGTTTTGGATATCAATAACAGATTCTTGCATACCAACAACTAAAAACCAATATCCAAAACCCGTTTCGGCATTTAACCGAAAAACAAATGCCCCTGCGGGGAATTTCATGGAACATTCTCCATATTGAACCCCGACCTTAAGGTCCGCAACCTCACGTTCTGGTCCGTTATACTACAGGGGCAATAAATTAAAGATAAAGAAAATGGTTTATAAAGTTTTGTTAAAAGGATTAATCTAATTGCTTTTATTCTCCCCAGTCCCTTAAAGATATCTGCCCTTTCCTCTTGTTTTCAGGAACTTCAAGCTTCTCCTGCCCAAGCTGCTTCTTCACGCTCAATGCAACTTTCTCTCCAAGAAGCTGTGTTAAAGTGTACAAATCGGCATTTTTAGCGTCCTTCAAGTCCCTTATCCTGTTCCTAAACAGTATCCTTGCCCTTACTCTTCCTATATTCTCCAGTCTTATCAAAGGCAATAATTCTTCCTTGACGCCGTACTTCAGCCTGAGCCTTAATTTAACAATTTCTTTGATTAAAGACTGGTAATGCAAAAGCTTGCTTATCTCCTCTGCCGCATAAAGCAGCCAGTCGGCAATGTCGAGCTTTGCCCTTAATTCCCCCGGCCTTATATTGTACTCTTCAAGCAGAAATTCCTCGTCCTGCTCGCTTATCCACTTGTTGAACATAAGTGATGTCTTTACAGAGTTCAGAAAATCCTCGTATTCAGGCTCGTACATTGAAGGTTCATTCTCAAGTAAAAAGTCGCTGAACTCCAGCAGTGACTCCTGCACTTTGTCATATTCCCTTATGCCAACCTTAAGCAATGGCCTTATCTCCAGGGTATGGGATATCATCTGCAGGAATGAGAAGGCGTCAAGCCTTTTGTCAGAGGCATTTCTCATGCATGCTATTATAAAATTCGCAGTCAAAGGGTCTATATAAAGCTCAGCCACCCTCTTTCCGATCAGTGTCGGCTTGAGCTTTTCGTCTTTAAGCTCGCTTGCATCTGAAAAATCATCCCGAGAGCCCATTATAAACTCCCACTCCTCAAGCAAGTCAATGACCTTGTTTATCGTTGCGTGCAGCCTTCTCAGGTCCTTGAACTGGTATGCATAAAATGTCCTGTCAAAGAAGTCAAAAAGCTGCTTTTTTGTCGATGTAAAGTTCGCCGCTATCAGCGACAGGACATAAGTCCTTAGGACAGGCTCGACTGCAAGCTTTGAATAGATGTCTTCCGGAGCGCCATTAACATACCTTTCCCCTATTTTTTCCTTGTCATTGCTTGTCATTGCAATAGTGATTGACTGCCCATCGCTGTCGTAGTTTGGCCTTCCTGCCCTACCTGACATCTGCATGTAATCCAGAACAGGGATCCATGCCAGCCCATGCAATGTGTACCTCTTCAGGTCCTTTATTATCGACCTGTAGGCGGGCAGGTCCACTCCATAGGCAAGAGTTGGCGTGCAGCATATTATTTTTATTGCGCCTTTCCTGAAATTATCCTCAATCAGGCTTCTTTGCTTTTCCACCAGTCCGGCATGATGGAATGCAATGCCTTTTTTCATGCATAAAGCAAGCCTCTCGCATTGCTTTGTAGGCCTTGAAAGCGCGCTTAAAGCATCGTTAGCCAGCTCTTTCAATGTTTCATTCTCATCCTTAATCTTTTTTGATATTTCCTCCGCTGTCTTCTCCGCAGATTTCTTTGTACTGGCAAAAACAAGCGCCTGTTTCCCAATCTTCAATGTGTCTAAAGCGATGTCAAGAACAGCGTTATCGGTCTTCTCATCGATTTTAACCTTCTTCATAAGCAAGAAAAAGAAAAGGTGGTTTATAAAGATTGTTAACTTACATTCACATTTATCGCTTGCTCTGCTTCATCAGTGCCGTCGCTCACGACCACTTTAACTGATTTAGCCCCTTTGCTGGCGAATACCCTCTGGTGTATTGCAGTTGCCTTGTACTTCTGGAATATTCCAAAATCCCAAGTGTATGTCAATTCATCTCCGTCGTCGTCAACTGCCTTGACTGACATGAGCACCGGCCTGCTGGCTTTTGCATTTACGCTCCTTGTCGCATCGACTATCCTTGGCGCCCTGTTCTTATCGGCTACTTCAGCCTTTAAAATCTGCCTTGTTTCTGCCTTGCCGTCAGAAGCAACAAACACCAAGTCAAATTTCTTTGTCTCTTTCTTGCCCGCAGTATCGTAGCCTGGCGTCCATAAAAACACGTTTCCTTTCAATGAGGAGCCTGCCGGAGGGTTGTCAATTGAGTAAGTTATCTCGTCCCCGTCAGGGTCTTTGGCGTCCAGCAAAATCGCTATGTTGTCCGTCTCCGTTGCCCTTGCATCGCTGATTTTTTCAAAAACCGGCGCCCTGTTCACATGGCTTATTGTTACATTAGCAAACTTTGAGCTTTCAAGCAAGCCGTCGCTTGCAGCAACCTTGACATAGTACGTGCCTGCATCGCCAAAATTGGATTTGTACGAGTCAGAATCCATAAATCCCGAATATTTCAGCTTTACCTTGTTGCCGTCCAAATCATATGCTTTTGGGGAAATCTTTACTGTTTCGCCTTCATTTGCAGTTATCGGCTCAATATCCTCAATTACAGGCGCCCTATTGGCATCTTTGACAGTTATGATAACGTTCTGGACTATTTTCTTGTCTTTTGAAGAAGCAGTAAATTGCACATAAAAGCTCTTGCTCAGAACCCTGAACTTGTCCATTACCCAGTCTACAAGCCCCTCTTTTTTGACAGTGTCGTAGCTCGGCGTCCATGCAAATATATTTCCCTCAAAAGAGGCGCCTTCGGGCAGGTTGCCTGCGGAGTAGGCTATTTCGTCTTCGTCAGGGTCTTTGGCGTTAAGGCTTATTGTCACCTCCTCATTTTCATTTGCAACTTTGTTGCCTATCCTGTCAAAAACAGGCGCTCTATCAACATCGTTTACAGCAACTTTAACATTCTTATCGCCGCTAAATCCCTTACCCTCTGCATGGACTTCAACTTCATAAGAGCCTGCATCCTTATAGCCTGTTTCCCATTTGTTTTTGTTGCCAAGAGGCTCGGAAATTGAATACGTCAGGCCATATTTCTCGAAGTCAGGCAGTTCCAGGCTTATGATGTCATTTTCATCGGCAACAACGTCTTGTATCGGGTCCATGATGCTTTCAACATCCACGTTTTTAACATCAACATTCCACTCTTTGCTGGCGCTTGTTGTTCCGTCTGATACAGAAACCTTGACATTATGGCTGCCGGCATCTTTGTAAGTTGTCTGGTAAGAGAATTCCTGCCCTTCTTTTGCCTCTTTTCCGTCCAGCTGCCATTTGTAGGCAAGCTCATCCCTGTTCAAGTCAGTTGCCAAAACCCTGAAGTCTATTGACTCTGCCTCATCAATGCTTAAATCGCCCTCTTTTGGTATAAAGGACTCTATCACAGGGCTTTCTTCCTTTTTCCTGACAATAATCAGTATGTCCTCTGACACAGTGTTTACCCCGTCAGAAACTGCAATGGCTGATTTGTATTCGCCAGCATCCCCATAAGTTGTCTGCCATTCCCCCTTCTCGTCCAATGGCTGCGTGTATGCAAAGGCAAGCTTGTCCGCATCAGGGTCTGTTGCATTAGGCTGCAGGCTTATTTTCTCTGTTTCCCGTATAGTGAATGTTGTGGTGGAATGGGCAATAGAAGGGAACAATAAAAATATAATTAGCAATAATGCAGCCCTTTTATTCATTTATTCCCCCTCAAAAAAGAATAAAAATTATCCTTTCTGCACAATGTCAGTTATTACAGGCGGCCTGTTTACGTTCTCAACCGTTACTGTGAATGCCTGCTCAGTTGTGTCCTGGCCGTCGCTTGCGCTTGCAGTAACCTCATATGTTCCTGCGCTGTCATAATCAGTCTGCCACGTGAAAACATTGTCTTCCTGGGCAAACCTGCTGTCGCTTATTGCGTAGGCTATGGCATCATTGTCGTCGTCAGTTGCGAGCGCAGTTATGACAATCCTGTCCGTCTCTTTGACGGATATGCCCCCTACCTCTTCCAAAACCGGCTTCCTGTTTACGTTTTCCACTTCTATGGACCATATCTTGCTTGCGCTTGACAACCCGTCTGAGACTTCAACCTTGACTGTGTGCGTGCCCGCATCATCATAAGTCGACTGGTAGGCATATTGGTCTTCATTTCCAACATCAGCGCCGTCAAACTTCCAGGCATATGACAGCATGTCCTTGTTCAAGTCGCTTGCGGCAACGCTAAAATCGATAGACTGCGTTTCGTCTATAGCCAAGCCGCTTTCAATGGGTTTTGATCTGTCGATTACCGGCGCTTCCTCTTTCTTGTTTACAATTACAAGAACTTCCCTTGCTGTTGCTGACTCGCCGTCTGATACCGTTACAGTGATTGTGTATTCGCCAGCATCCCCATAAGTTGTCTGCCATTCCCCCTTCTCGTCCAGAGGCGACGTGTAAGTAAACACAAGATTTGCTGCCTTGTCAGGATCCTCTGCTTCTGGCTGCAGGCTCACCAAATCCGTTTCCTGCACTACCACAACAATCGGCTTTTCCTGCGGCATTTCAACCACTTCGACCGGCTTTTCAGGCGCTGCCTCTTCTTTAGGCTGTTCTTCTTTTACCTCTTCAACAGCCTCTCCTGTGGCAGGCTGTTCTTCTTTTACCTCGGGCATAGCCTCTTCCTTCTTCTCTTCCAGCTCTATGAATACATCCTGCTCGGGAAAGCCTGCATCAATATGATTCACGAACTTCACAGGCACTTGGTACTTTGCCTTTTCCCCCTCCATCTCTGGAAGCATGTAGAAAATCTGCACGTGGCTGTTCAGCCCGAAATCGCCGGGGCTTGCGCCGTATGTCTTGCCGTCGCTGTGGTAAGCGACTGCCATAAGAGATGCAGCGTCTTTTGTGCTTGGCTCGAGCGCGCTAAATTTCAATGAGAATTCGCCATTGCCCTTCTCGTCTGCGGTGAATGAGTTTTGAGAGCCGTCCTCTGCGCCGCACGGCTTGTCAACAACGCTGAAATTAGGAGGCAGTGAAATTCTTGAGCACCATACTGTGTAAACTCCGCCAGGCACAAGATTCTTGAATGAGAACTCTGCTTCTGCATTTTCGCCGTCAATGCTGTAAATCCCTATGCCGCTTGCAGCCAGCCATTGCTGCATTGTAAACCCTAAAGAATTTCCCCTGTCAAACGGCCCGAGCGGATTGTCTCCGGTCTTGAACGGGTCGTGCTGTGTTGCGGATGCAGCAGCATAAGCCTGTTTGGAAAGGGCTGCTTCTTTTGCCAGCGAGCCCTCAATTCTCACAACCTTTCCCGGAGCAGCTTCAGAAACTTCCTGCGGCGCGCTCCCGTAAAGCGTCTGGTACACTTCGCAACCGCTCAGCAAGAAAACAGAAACAACCATCAAAGCCAAAAGCCTAGTTTTAAAATTCATCATACACCCTCCTATTTTTTAGTAAAACAAAAGTGTTGCTATTTTAAAATAATAACTTATATTTAAACTTTGTGGTAGTTAAAAGATTTTTAAGCAATGTCAGAATAATAACCGGCAAGTTTATTTAATATAATAATTAGTATTGACAAAAAAAGAGTGGAATGGGCTCGATGTGATTTGAACACACGACCTCTGCCTTATCAGAGCAGCGCTCTAACCAGACTGAGCTACGAGCCCATTAAGGTTTGAAAATTAAGTTGGTTTATAAAGTTTTATTATTTCAGGGAATCCAAGATAAAGTCCTTTATCTTCTGCACTTCTTCCTTTTTCACCTGCTTGAACCATAGCTCATCAGGGTAAATGACTACAGTTGCGCCCACATTGTTGCAGAATCCCAAACAGCCTGTCCTTGTAACCCAGACTTTTGAATTTAGTCCATTTGCCTTTGTCCAGTCTTTCAATTCCCTGAAAATCTCGTAGCTGCCTGTGTGCGAGCAGCAGTCCTTACCCTGCTCCCTTTCATTTGTGCATACAAGAATGTGCTTTAATGGCTTATATGGAATTTGTTGCATTTTAAAAAACGCCCCCGACCAGACTCGAACTGGTGACCTTGTGATTACTTACCAAACTTTGTTTGGGAAGTCCCGAACAATAGTGAGGATAACAGTCACACGCTCTACCTGCTGAGCTACGGAGGCATAAAGAAAAGGATAGAAAAGTTTATTTAAAAAGCTTTAGGTTAATGTCTTTGATATTTTAACTAGCCATTATTTTTTCTGCAACCTTGTCTCCGAATTGGGATGTTGACAATACTTTTTCCAAAGGAGTATTTCGGGACAACTCTTTTGTCCTATAACCTTCTGCAAAAACATTGGTTAATGCCGCCCAAACATCCCTTGACTCTTGTCCAAGCCCGAAGCTTTTTTCCAGCATTAATGCAACACTGCCTATCATAGAATAAGGGTTTGCGATATTCTGCCCTGCAATATCCGGAGCCGAGCCATGTGCAGGTTCGTAGTATCCTTTTCCGGTTTGCAAGTTCAGGCATGCAGACGGCATTAATCCCAATGAGCCTAAAATACCGCCAGCTTGGTCCGTCAAAATATCTCCTTGCATGTTATCTAGCGCCATAACACCATTGAATTGCGTAGGGTTAACGCTCAATTGATATGCTACATTATCAACTAACATTGATTTTAAATTTACATCTGGGTACTTCACTGATATACTTTCAAATAGTTGATTCCAAAATCTTGAAGTTGCCAAAACATTGGCTTTATGAACACTAGTAAGCTGGCCATTTCGTTGTCTAGCTTCATTAAAGCAAACATGGGCAAACCTTTCGATTTGTTCTGCTGTATAGTCTGAAACATCTCGAGCATATTGCATCTTTGTTTCTTTACCCTCAATTTTTTCTCCAAAGTATATCCCGCCCACTAATTCCCTCATCATAAGTATATCTAAGCCTTCCCCTATCCTATCAGGTTTAAGTGGGGAAAAATCCGCGCAGGATTTTGGCAAGAAAACGGGCCTGTAATTAGCATACGTTTCATATCTTTTTCTTAAAGGAAGCAGAGCAGCCGGTTCTGGACTCATCTCAGTTGGAATTCTATTCATTTCACTCAAAGCCAAGCCAACAGGACCTTTCATTACAGCATCGGCTCCGTCACAAATTCCTTTAGTTTGTTCTGGAAAAGGATGTCCATAATCAAAATAAGCTTTTGCGCCAAAAGGGGCAGGGATGTATGTAAAAGAATGTCCATGTTTTCTGGCAATAGCATCAAGAACCTTTAACCCTTCCCTCATTATTTCTGGACCTATGCCGTCTCCTTCAAGAACTGCTATATTTTTTTTCATTTGAAATAACCCCAAAAATCAATTGTTATTCAAAACCATTAATATAAGGCAATGAATTGGCGACTGGCGCTATTTTAGGATGATTGTTCTTAAGCATCTGCAAAACATTGCCGTGCATCAGCGTAATTTTTGTTGACTCGGGTAATTCTATTGGTCTGTAAGTGCCCTCGCTCCAGCTTAATGTCTTTGATAATATGTCTAAAGTGTATATTGTTTTTGGCTCTCGCACAGTCAATTCCATCAATTCTTCAATGATGTCATGTGACGCAGTCACTGCAGGCATTCCGATTTCCCTGCAGTTTCCCTCAAATATTGTGGCAAAGGACTCGCCAACTAAAGCACTGATGCCATAACTCATAATTGCCTGCGGAGCAGTTTCCCTTGATGAGCCAGCACCAAAGTTTCTGCCAACTACCATGATAGAAGCACCTTCATAGTTAGGATTGTTAAGTGGGTGATTTGGGTCTTTTTTTCTTGCATCACGAAAAAGATATGGTAACATACTAGCTTTACTATAAGCCAGTTCTGTCATCGAATCCGCTGGTGCAATCTGGTCTGTATCCATATCACTGCCTGGTATAGGTATTGCTGTTCCTGAAATTTTTAATACATCCAAATCATCAATAGCCATAGTTATTACCTCAAATACTGCCTAACATCAGTTACTCTTCCTTCAACAGCAGCAGCTGCAACCATCGCAGGGCTCATAAGCAGAGTGCGCCCATTTGGGCTTCCCTGTCTGCCAATAAAGTTTCTGTTTGAAGAGGAAGCGGACATCTGATATCCAGTTAATTTGTCAGGGTTCATTCCCAGACACATGGAGCATCCTGCACCTCTCCATTGCGCACCTGCCTCTGTAAAGATTCTGTCAAGCCCCAGCTCCTCTGCCTGGCGTTTCACTTCATAAGAACCAGGAACTACTAGCAGTACCACACTATCTGCAACCTTTCTTCCTTTAAGGACTTGTGATGCCGCTTCCAAATCAGAGAGCCTGCCGTTTGTGCATGAGCCGATAAAAGCAACATCTATTGGAGTGCCGCAAATTAGCTCTCCTTGCGTCAATTTCATATGTGCATATGCCTTTTCCGCACTTTTTCTTTCACTTTCATCTAAAATTTTTGACAATTCAGGCATGCGCTGTGAAATGCCGATTGCATGTCCTGGGTTGATTCCCCATGTAACAGTTGGCTCAATCTCTTTTCCTTGAAACACAACTGTGTCGTCATATTGTGCATTTGGCTCTGATGCAATGGATTTCCAGTATTTAACTGCTCGCTCAAACGCCTCTCCCCTAGGAGCACGTTCCCGTCCTCTTAAATAATCAAAAGTTGTATTGTCAGGATTCACATATCCAACCAATGCTCCCCCTTCTATGCTCATATTGCATATTGTCATTCGCTCTTCCATTGTCATTTTATCAACTATACTGCCGCCGTATTCGTATGCAAAACCTTTGCCCCCGCCAACTCCTAATTGGCTGATTGTATACAATATAACGTCTTTTGCGTAAACACCTTTTGATAACTCTCCTTTAAAATGTATTTGTCTTACTTTAAGCCTGTCAACAGCAAGAGTCTGGGTTTCAAGCACATAGCGCACTTGCGTTGTTCCGATGCCAAATGCCAGTGCTCCAAATGCTCCGTGCGTGCTTGTATGGCTGTCGCCGCATGCAATAGTAATGCCAGGCTGAGTTAATCCACGTTCAGGACCTATAATATGAACTATGCCTTGCTTTCCTGACTCAGGACCTAAGAATTCAATGCCATATTGCCTAGCATTTCTCTCCAATGCATCCATCAAAGCTTCTGCTTTTGGGTCGCTAAAAGGCCTTGCCATGCTTGTTGTTGGAACCATATGGTCTGCAGTAGCAATATTCAGTTGAGGATAAGCAACTTTTCCGTTTGCTTCTTTCACCATCTCAAATGCAGGAGAAGTAGTTACGTCATGTAGAGGTTGAAATCCAATAAAAATCTGGTATTGTCCCGTAGGCAGTACGTCAACAACATGCCTACCAAATACTTTTTCGTACAGCGTGTCACTTGACATATTACTTGGGAGTGATAATCAATTTATAAACCTTTTGAGAACTAACTAATTCCAATAACCTTCACTTTAAAATTCAATTCCTTTCCCGCCAACGGGTGGTTCATGTCTATGATTACAGCATCACCTTTTACTTCCTTTATGACTGCAGGCAGCTTTTCGCCGTTTGGCCCCTTCAGGATAAGCATTCCGCCAGCCTGCGCTTCAGGAGGGAACTTGTCCCTCGGCACAGAAACAACCATTCTCTCGTCTCTTTCGCCATATGCTTCATTTGCCTTGATTTTTATGGTTTTTTCCTCGTTTACTTTCATGCCTTTTATTCCATCTTCAAAGCCTTTTATGACCTGGTTGTTGCCTATAGTAAATTCCAGAGGCTCTTTTCCTTCTGAAGAGTCAAATATCTTTCCGTCATTCAGAGTGCCTGTGTAATGGACTTTTACCTTGGCTCCTTGGTTCATTTTTTGGATGAGAATAATAAATAGTATATAATGGTTTTGGGCTTAATAAATCTAAAAATGTCTTATTGATAACCTTAATGGTTTGATATTCTTTTTTTCTTATTTTCCGTTTCTGTTAAATAGTTTTCATCAGAGATTATTGATTTCCCAATCCTTTTCTCAGCGTCTTTTCTGGCATTTCCTGCAACTTCTCCGCCTTCTTTTGCAGCTGCTTTATTTTGTCCAAAGCCTTCAGCAGTCAGTTTCATAATATTTGCCGTCTGCTGAGGCTAATTTCAGTTGTCGACAAAATGTCGATAACTCAACTCCCGAGGACTCTTTCTCCCTTTGCTTTAGCCTGTACCAATAATCCTTTGCATCAACGCTGTCTGTCAAGGCTGAAACTATGTCTATAACAGAAAAATGCCATTCATCATTATTCCATGAATACTGCTAATTCTTTTTCATGCTCTGTCATTTTAGAAAGAGGAAGAATGTCTTGTTTAAATAGTTTGCCCGCATATGTCCAGTGCTTTTCCAATAGGTATATTGCACTATAATTATTTTTTAGGGATGGGAAATTATCTTACAAACTCAACATTTTCCATTCCTTTGAATGCGTAATCTCCTGTAACAAATTTTAAATTTAGCTTAATTGAGGATATATAGCCTATGCAATCAGTAAAACTAAGTCTTTTTTTGATATTTGCAAGCTTGAATTTATTCGCGTCTTTTATTATATCATCATCTGTGCTGATTATTAAAGAACTTACTAGATTGTAAATTTTTTCTGCTTCCTCATCTCCAAAATTCTTTAGGCAGTAAAAATGAAGTTCCATAATGTTAAAGACTGTTGTGCCGGCTTCTATCGGATTCATAGTATAATTCTCATATTTAGGGTTTTGCAGGAATATTTCTATTAGGGCATAAGTATCGAAAAAATATTTCATTTAGGATTTCTCCTTTCATTTGCAAAGTGCCTGGAAAGTTTTGAGTCTGATATTGCCCATTCCTTCCTAAGTTCGTCTTTTGCTTTTTGTGCATCAATTTTTAGATGCTTGCCTGCGCCCCAAAGTTTGCTCAAGTCAACTTTCGGGATAATCTCAAAAGTGACTTCCTGGCCTACTTTTATATTTCTTTCCTTTACATAATGCGGCGGAATGGTCAAAACAATGCTGTTTCCAGACTTCCTGACTCTCGTAGTTGGCATATCAATCACCTATGTAATACATATGTAATACAGGAGTATTTAAAGGTTTTGGAGTTTTTTTTAAAAGATATTTTGTTTAATAAAAGGAAAATAATTTTAAATAGGATGGGTATTCTATTCACATATGTCATTTTTAGATAGATTAGAAAATATTTCCAGAAACGTTCAAAATTTTGAACAAAAGAAAAAGATAGAATTGATTATAAAACATGTAAAGCTGTATTATAAATATCTTGGTGAAGGTATAACCAATAAGTATTATAATATTACAGGGAATACAAGAGCTTTTTCCGAATTTGAGATTATATTTAACTTGTTGCATAACCTTCTCAAAAATTATCATAATACTATCACATCTGAATACCAAGAAATAAACCCAGATTTTTATATTTTAAAGATTGATCAACTTTTCGAACATATCTTAGATTTATTAGAGATAGATTTAACTGGTGATGAGCAAATACAGGAAGGCAACATTTTTCTTGGAATTGAAGAAAAACTAGAGAGAGCTAATAAATCAGCACGTGACGGAAATGCAGAAGGTTTGTTTAGTAGTTGTCACACTGTAGTTGAATTGTTATTAAAAGATAAATTGGGGATAGCATTAGACATGGATGGTGCTAGACTTGGAAAGATTCTTGGAATCTGTATTAGACATGACGTTTTTAAAGGCAATAGTAATATTCTTCAGCAATTGGATAAAAATGTTTGTTTAATAGACAATTGGACCAAACATGAAGCTTTTAACCCAAGTTTTACACAGATGAATGATGCTCTTTCTAATACTATTCAAGCTTATAGGGTTCTTAAGGGTGTTGTACCTAACATAAATCCTGAAGTTAAAGAAGAAATAAGTAAAATTTTGATTAAAAATAACTAAACCACCACTTCCCTCTCCACCACAACTTTCCCCGTCACACTCCTCAGCATCTGCCCTGTAACTTCTAAATCATAAAATTGTTTTAATGGAATCCTTCCTTTCACCCCAACAATTATCGGGTAAGTACCAAACTGCCTGCAGAATGTGGTTTTGCCGTCATAAATCTCTGCATAGCAGTTTGTCAAGATTGTTCCGTTTGGAATAACTAGCATTGGCCAGTCTATCTTCTGCCTTATGTCATTGCGCCATTTCCAGTACATTTTCTTGTTCTTTCGAAGAAATTTGTCCCTGCCTTCATTAAAGAGAGAAGTGCCTTCAAAGATTGCAACCTGCCTTATGTTAATCCTGCGAAGCATCAATCCTTCCTCATAAATCCTTGAAAGCCATTTCATGTTTTCCGAATGTGTTTTCTTGCTTTCATTTCTCAAGCCAAAAATTATATTCACGCCAGGCAAAAACTTCGGCATTCCGTCAGAGCCTCTTTCAGCGCCGTATTTGTTCAATATCTTTACCGCTTCATAAGCAATGGAAGGGGGAGTATTAAGCGTGTTTGCCTTCACAACCTCCAAATCAAAGCTCTCAACTCCAAAAGCAGCAATATTGCCAGAAGTGCAGTATTTCACAATTGCCTTTGTAATTGCAAAATCATTTTTCTTATCAAGAACAACTTTCACAGGATTTACATTGTCAATGTGCAAAACCTTTATGTCAGGGCAATTGGAGTTAACCTCTTTCAATAATTCAGCAGCATAAGGCAATGTATAGAAGCAAGTCTGTTTCCCCAGCCTGAAATACCTTGCGCCAAGCCTGTAAAATTCGACAATCTCATTCAAGACATCTTCCTTCTCCCTGAACTCAACTTTGTTTTTCAGGGGCTCTGTGCAGAATGAGCATTTTCCGATGTCGCAGCCGTGCCCTGTCTCTATTTCTATCATCCTGATGTCAGGAATTTGCCTGATTATTTGCGCTCCTTTGATTGAATAATCTTTAACATCAGAATACTTAAAATTAAACATTTCGTAGCTTACTTTATCAAAAACCGATAAATCAGCCTTCTCAAAGAATTTTCCTCCAAACAATTGAGTGCCGAAAACAGCAGGCCCCGTCAATATTTTCCTGCATTTCAAATCCTGAATCATCGGGATTATCTCATGCAAAGTGCCTGGCACAGCAGAAAGGTATTTCCCTGGCACATGAACTCCAAGCACGACAATAAGCGTATCAGTTTCTTCCAGTATTCTACGGATATTTTTGTAATTTATTGTCAGATTGTAAGTTGTAATGTCTGTCTTTTGAGATGTTTTAGTTTCTCTAATAATCCCATTATGTTTTTTCCACAATCTTAAATCATCAATAGTCAAATAATAAACATCTTCATTCAAGTAGCCTGCTATGTACCTTGGATAAGTGCCAAGATAAGGGGGAACTCCCAATCCGGCAGGCTCGTCTGTGTAGCAGTCCAAAATAGCGTATTTCATAGCCATTACGGAATTTTTATACTCTTAAAAATGTTTTGGATATATATTTTGCACCATACAATTCGGCGAAAAGCTTAAATACACGCCAATTAAAGAATGTGAAAACCATAAGGAGGTGGTTAACATAGCAGACGTGCAAAAAACCTATGCGATGGTTATAGGGGCAGTCTTGGTGCTTGTTGGGATTTTGGGATTTGTCCCGAATCCGCTGGTTGGCAGCCCCGACTCAGCGCTGTTCGGAGTCAACACTGCACAGAACATTCTGCACCTTGTTGGAGGGGCAGCTATAGTCTGGTTTGCATATAAGGGAAGCGGCAAGCCGACAAATATGTGGCTTGGCTATGTTTCCGGCGTTGTGGGCATTCTTGGCTTTGTGCCGGGTGCAAACAGCTTGTTGGCAAGCCTTTTTGCCATAAACACGGCAATATCCGGGCTGCACATAGCAATAGGCGCAGTTTCTCTTGGCGTGCATTACGGAATAAAAGAGTCTGCATAAGGCTCTTTTTATTTTTTTTTATGAAAGCTAAAGAATTTCTTGATGTTTCAGGCACTATATTGCTTTTTATCGGGTTTTTTCTTGCTTTTTAGCCGCATGTATTTCACGCAAGAATAGGCTTAAGCGGGCAAGCCCATTTGAAGCATGCCATAACAGGCATGATTCTTGTTGTTACGGCATTAGCCGTTCTTATTTACAACAACAAAGCTTTGAAAACATTTAAATAATCAACTTAGATTGTGATTTTTATGGGGTGGATATTAAAGGCAATAATTGTGCTGGCTTTGCTGTTAATATTATTTCTTTTAAACTTCTACAGGGACCCAAAAAGAGCCGTACCAAAAGGCTATAATATTGTAGCGCCTTCAGACGGGAGGGTAATAAGCATTATAGACACCTCAAAAAACAGCATAGAGGTAAAAAAAGGCTTGCTTGGAAAAATAAAAACATTGACAAAAGACATTGCAAAGGAATGCTATGTCGTCTCAATCTTCATGTCGCCTTTTGATGTCCACATAAACAGGGCTCCGATTGAAGGCGTTATAAGATCAGTCAAACACACAAAAGGCAGCTTCTTTAAGGCTTATGACCTGGAAAAAAGCCTGCAGAACGAGAAAAATGAGATCATAATCCAAAACGGGAATCTCAGGATAAAAGTCATCCAGATTGCGGGGTTTCTTGCAAGAAGGATAAAATGCTATGTAAAGCCCAATCAAAAAGTTAATAAAGGAAGTAAAATAGGAATGATAGCGTTATCAAGCCAGACGACAATTGTTATTCCGAAATGGGTTGGCTTGAAAGCCAAAACAGGCCAGCATATGAAAGCAGGCTCAACTATAATTGCTGGTATAAAAAATTAAGAAATGTATGGGTTACAGCGGCAAATGAGATTAAGAATAAGGAAAGAAAGGATTTTCTTTGCATTTACATGGCTCAGGTGGGTGCTTGCTTTTATTGTAGCAGTGTCTCTTGCCTCTGACAGGAGGAACATAGCCCTGTTCATCTTCATACTGACTGCACTGGTTGGGTTCTTTGAAACTTTCACGGCGAGAAGGTACCCGTCGCAGATGCGCTCCATAATTGACGTTTTTGCCGACAAGATTCTTGTAAACCTGACAGCCATGGCATTGGCTTTCAAGGGAATCATCCCTTTTTGGGCTGCTCTTGTGATACTTGGAAGGGACATGCTGACAATAATCGGCGGCATCGTACTCCTTTACAGGGGCTTAAGGAAGGAGTTCAAGCCGACAGTGCTCGGCAAGATAAGCTACTTCTTCCAGCTGATGGCGCTGCTCTATACGATGATTACATCCCAGATAGACTGGTATTTGATGTCTGCCGCGCTGGCGCTTACAATTGCATCAGGCATTTACGCCCTTGTAAAGTCGGAGTTCAGGCTTGCAAGGAGAAAAACAGAGCTTGATGAGTTCAGGATTTCAAAGCTTTTGAAGTTCGCAGACCTCTTTACGCTGCTGAATGCCGCGCTTGGGATTGTAAGCATAGTGTTCTCTATCAACAATAATTTTGATTATGCCGCCTACACCCTCGTCATAGCTGTGGCATTTGACTATCTTGACGGAAAAATTGCAAAGACAATGCAGCAGCAGAGCGTATTCGGCAAAGAGCTGGACAGCCTTGCTGACACGGTTTCTTTTGGCGTTGCTCCTGCAATATTCGGCTTCAGCCTGATGCAGTTTTCCTCAAAAATAAGCCAGCCGCAGGTCACGTTTGGGGTGATAGCGTTCACAATATTCATATTCTGCGGCATTCTGAGGCTTGCAAGATACAACATAATGGACTTCAGGGGGGCTTTTCAGGGCATGCCGATAACATTGAACGGCATTATAATACCATTGGCTTATTTCCTCGGCACGCCGATAAAATTCTATCCCTATGTATACCTTGTGCTGGGGATCTTAATGGTTTCTTCATTAAGAATAAAAAAATTGCCTTAGTTGGCTGGCTTCTTTTTTGCAGTTTTAGGAATTTCCAGAGCTTTCACAGCATATCCCGTCATCGTTATATACACAAAAACTAAAGTTGCAGCCATCAGATAAGATTTATACTTGAAATCAATCCATATAGCTATTATTGCCACATAAGTCAGGCCTACACTCAGCCTTGCTATGAAGGTTACAGGCACCACCCTGAGTTTTTTTGCATAGATCATCTTCAATATGCCGCTTATAAGCGAAGGAGCGACAAGCGCAGCAACCCACAAAACATCAACATAATTTTTCATAACCAAAAGAACAAATGTGGTTATTATCAGAGTCCAGTCGGTAAAAGAGTCCAAAACACTCCCGAGCTCTGTCTTCTGGTTCATCAGCCTTGCCGAAATGCCGTCAAGCTTGTCGCTCAGGGCTATCACACCGAAGATAAGAAGTGATATCTGCAGCTCCGCCTTCAGGAAATAATAAACGAACGGCATAATCAGCAGAAACCTTGCCATTGTTATCAGGTTTGGGAGGTTTACTATACTGTTGCCCGTCATCCTCCTTATCCTGAAAAGGTATTCAAAGCCTGAAACAAGCGTCAGGAGCACCGCCAGCAGCATCGCCCACCATGCAAAAGGAATCTCCAGCAGCACAAAAACAATCGCAATGCTCTGCACCACGGTCTTTGCCTTGCCGAAATTGCTTGCAGGCACTACAATTTTGCTTGGAAGCAGGTAAAACCTTATGCCTGTCAGTATAGCCTCCCTTGCGATTATTGCAGCAGCCATCCACAGTTCAATGCCTTCATAGCCCTGCGCAACCAGAAAAACCAATGCTGTTGAAATCAGCAATTTATCGGCAATCGGGTCGATAAGCTTGCCGAACTCTGTAACCTGCCTCTTTTTCCTTGCGAAATAGCCGTCGAGAAAATCAGAGACTGAAAGCATGCCGAAGATGAAGGCTGCAAGAATATTCTTGTGCGGAATTTTCACCAAAAGTATGATTGCAAATAACGGTATCAGGCTGACCCTTATTATGGTTATTTTGTTGGGGATGTTGAATTTAAACTTCATAAAGCCGTAAGATTTATAATTGCTTAAATAGTTTTCTGAAAAATATGGGAATGTTATTTAAAATTTTTTTGGTAATTGTATTGGTTATTTTTATTATTGAATTCGGCGGGGACATAGACACAAAAAATGAATTAATGGCAAAAGAGCTTGTCCATAAGCATGCCAAGGCATGGGAAACCGGCAATTTAGAGCTTCTTGATGACGTTCTGCATAAAGATGCCATTTTCGCCTATCCGGGGAGAAGGCTTAACAAGCAGGAAACTCTTAAGGATTTGGCTGAATACAACAAAACATTCAAGGACACTAAAATCTACATCAGCAAAATAATTGTTGACGGCGAAGATTTGGCCGTGGAATGGCAGTTTGCTTCCACCAGCACAAAAACAGGCAACAGGACTGCTGTAAGCGATGCAATCATAGGCAAGGTAAAGGATGGAAAAATCATAGTCTGGAAAGAGTACCTTGACGGAAGGGTAAGCAGGATGCAATCCAATGGTACGCTTGCGCTTGAAGAAGGTGAAGAGCCGTTTCCGTGGCCAAGGAAAAAATAAGTTTGATAATTACTCATAAAAAACTATTTAAATCCAGATACAAAAGCCACCCAAATGCAAGAATCCATATTTTTCATGCTGAAATGCTTCTACCTGATGCTGCCTGCATACTTTGCAAACATGGCTCCCGTTATAGTCAAAAAAATCAATTTATTTGTTGCGCCGATAGATTTCGGCAAAAAAATAGGCAATGAGCCGGTTCTTGGCAGCCACAAGACCTTCAGGGGCTTGATTTTTGGCGTGATTTTTGCCGTTTTCATCGCATACATCCAGTTTTTTCTTTACAGCAATGAATTCTTCAGAAATATCTCGTTTATCGACTATAATAGCTGGCTTTTATTGGGATTTTTGATGGGGCTTGGGGCATTAACAGGCGATGCGGCCAAAAGCTTCTTCAAGAGAAGGCTGGGCATAAAGCCAGGCGGGAAATTCATTCCATTCGACCAGGCTGACTTTGTGGTTGGGGCTTTGATTTTTATCATGCCTATTTTTGGCTTGACGCTAAAAATATTTTTTGTGTCAGTAATCTTAAGCTTTGTGCTTCACATTATAGTGAATCACACGGCTTTTTACCTGAAAATAAGGAATGAGAAGTGGTAGCTAGATAAAATACAATAAATTTGCCATAATAACAAAACCTATATTGTAAAAGACAATCCTGTACTCGTTCTTTTCCTTTCTGCTGTACATAAGCGAGGCTGCCGGCATGCCGTAAAGCAGCATAAGGCTTGATTCAATGGCAAAAAGGTTTGTGTTTTTTGAGCTCAGGTAGAACAGGACTCCAAGAAGCGCATAAACAACAATGTTTTTTTTGAGCGCGTCCCTCAATTTATATTCTATAAGCAATAAAAATAGGAGGTAAGCCAGCAGCACAAGAAGGTTGAAATAATTGTTAAAGTAATAAAACGCCAAAAAGGCGAAAATAGCCAGCAGCAAAGCCTTTCTTCCCTGCAAGAAGTATTTTTCCAGCGGCTTCTGCTCTTCGGGAGCTATTCTTGCAAGCATTATTCCGATTAGCAGGCCTGAAAACGATATTATGGAAGCAGAAAAATAATTTGCGAACTGCATTTTAATGGTCAATCTTCTTTATTCTCCTTGCGTGCCTTTCCTCGCCGCTGAAACCTGTTTTCAGCCACATATTTACAGCTTCCATAGCCTCTTTTTTTGTCAGAAATCTTGCTCCAAGCGAGAGGATGTTTGCATTGTTGTGCGTGCGTGATAATTCTACAATCTCCATGCTGCCCCCGTAATAGAGCGCAGCCCTTATGCCTTTTACCCTGTTTGCCGCTATTGCCTCCCCCTGCCCTGATGCGCCAAATATTACCCCACTGGAATTTTTATTTTTTGCAACCTTTTTTGCTACCGGAACAATGAAATCTGGATAGTCGTCATTTTTGTCATAGGAATAAGCCCCGCAGTCTTCGACATGAAAGCCTGATTTAAGCAGGTTTTTCTTTACTTCTTCCTTTAGCTCAAAG
>JACOZN010000013.1:0-79685 GCA_016181305.1 Candidatus Woesearchaeota archaeon | reverse complement strand
GGATAGTCGTCATTTTTGTCATAGGAATAAGCCCCGCAGTCTTCGACATGAAAGCCTGATTTAAGCAGGTTTTTCTTTACTTCTTCCTTTAGCTCAAAGCCTGCATGGTCTGAGCCTAGGAATATTTTATGTCTTTTCATAATATTTCACTTCAATCCCAATACTTTTAAATCTTTCTCCAGCCCAGGCACAGTAGGGTATTTTTTGATGTCTTTGTAGATTATCCACCTGAATTCAGCATTTTCCCTGTCAAGCTTTACATTCTGCGATTCAACCTCGCAAAGAAAAGGCTTTATAACCCAGCATCTTTTGTTTTTTATGTCATTTTTCTGGAATAGGATTCCTTTTTTTACAATTTTTGCACTTAACCCGGTTTCTTCCTTTATCTCCCTCAAGACAGTGTCTTCTGCCGCTTCAAACTCCTTGACATAGCCGGAGCAGAAGCTCCACCTGCCAGGATAACTATAGTCATTCGGCGATTTCCTGAGAATAAGGACTTTGCCTTTATTTTTGACAATGCCTGTAACAACAAAATAAGTTTTCATTACTGCTTAGAATAAAGGCTTATATTTAAAGCTTAATACCAGCTTCCTCTCCATGTTGAGTGCCCCCATTGGATAAGCAAGTCAACTCCAAGCCTCTCAACCTGCAATGGAACATCGCATGCTCCGAAGCACGAGCCCATCCATATCACAACAGAAGAGCTTGTATTTTTCTCAATTGCCTGCTGTATTTCCTTTGCCATTGGCTTCAAGCCGTCCGGCAACTGGATGCAGACAAGCTTAGCATTTTCATTATTTACTCTTTCTATTACCTTATTAAGCTCCAAGTCGTAATTGTCCATAGAAGTAAGAATGGCTGCCTGATTTAAAAATCATTTGGTTTTAATGAAGGATTTTCATATTTTTTATTATGCCTGTTTTTCGCTATCACTTCTACAACATCTGCTATCAATTGTGAAGCCCTTACTTGCATTATACCGCTTTTTGCAGAATAGCATGAAGAGTCTTCAACATAACCATCCGGCACGGGCTTTGTTATTTTATTTCCACGCTTAGTAAATAAGTCATACAAGACAAGCATCATGCCTTCTTTGAAATAACCGCTTGCTGTTGGCTTTTCAATAATATTTTTTTGCTCATCGAATTCATAAACTGTAAAAACATCAAAATCCCTCATGTCGATCCATGCTTCCTGCGAGATATTTGGGCCTGTCCTGCGAAAATTCCCTTTTTTATAGAAATTAACTTCGAATTCCTGCCCTGTTCCAGCCTCGTACAATGCACTAGTCTTTGAAGTCATTTGGGAAAGTCTTGGCTCATTTTTGAAAATTTCTTCTGGTGTAGGGCAGGTTTTCTTTTTTAAAGCCTGCGCATAAACCGCCTGATTTCTATCTTGATTTTGCAGAATGTATTGCTCGGAAAGTTGATTAAGCTGATTCTGTAATAAGAAAAAAGGAATTAACAACGCTTCTAGCGATTCTTTAAGCATAGTGATTTATTGCTGATTACTTCTAGACCGGTATAAATCATCGTACAACTCTAAAAATGTTTTGCCTTCTTCGGATTCCACTGGCAGTTTTATCTTGTCTCCTGGACGCAATTTGGCAAAATCTTGGATGTTATTTATGTCACCGACTAACTCAATTAAATATTGTTTTCCATGGACAAGTGATTTTACCCTGTCATTTGCACCAATTATATAATCAACCAAAATATATTTTTTATCAGGATCATACCCGTCATAAACAGCTTTGTTGGCAATGTTATGTACACCATTTCTGATGGAGGTTGGAATATGATTAACAATAGAACCTATATTTCCTCTGTCTAATTTAGACGCTCCGAATAGTCCTGCAGCAAGAATTGCAGCTGTAATCCCAACCTTGGTTGAAGTTTTCATTTTATCCCTACAAAAACATCTCGTCCATCTCGAAGTCAGAAATATCCTTCTTGTTTATCAATTTTGCAAAGTCCTTGTCCTTCATCTTCTTCCTTTCGCTCCTCATAAGCTCAATCTGCTCCATGTCCTCGTCAAAAAACAATTCTTCTGTCTCCATTTTAATCCTCAGTAAGTTTGATTGTTATACTCCCGATTAGCAGAGTAATCAGCCTGCTTCTCCTGCTTTGAATAGGTTTTGCCTTCTGCTATCGAACAAGCCAAACACATTTTAACCCCCACAACCTTTTGATAAAAGCTTGACTAAAACCATGTCCTAAAAAATCCATTGGATTTTTGGGAACTTGAAAATTCAAAATTTTCAAGTCAATGTGGAATTTTGTTTCACTCAATTCCACGGAACGATGGTTTGAACCCCAATCTTTATGTGTTATTTGTTACTCTATAGTGATACAACTTATATATAAAGCTTTCGTTTGATAGTATAAAAATAGATTAGTTTCTATATTGAAAATAAAGAAACAGGCTCTGTTTAATAATGGCAGCGTGATGGAGCGGTAACAGAATTGGTTACATTCAGAGCAAACAGATACCCCAACGTTTTTTTTTAATTTTTTAAACTTGTAACTGAATTATTAAAAACTCACTTCACAGGATGCCTCATAAAATGCTTGCATCCAATGCAATAGTAAATAATCCTGTGCTTGTGGATTCTAACCCTGCAGTTGGCTCCCGGCACAAGAAATCTGTGGCAGCTCTTGCAGAACTGCTTTTTCAGCGAAGAAGGCATCCTTATCTTGTGCTTCATGGCTATCCTTCTTGCCATCTTGACATATTTGTCAGAAAGCTTGCTGTCCTCCCTGAAATGCTCTTTTGCAAGCCTGAAAAGCAGATTAATGCGGGCTTTTGCTATCCTCTGTGTTTTATTGGACTTTTTAAAATACCTTTTTGGCATAAAAACTCAATAACCTCAGCTTAATATAAAATTATCTGAGAATTCTAAACAAACAGCGGCACCAAAACAAGAGTTATCGTGCTCAGCAATTTAATCAAAACATGCAATGAAGGCCCTGCAGTGTCCTTGAAAGGATCACCCACAGTATCTCCTGTAACAGCAGCCTTATGGGTTTCAGAGCCCTTTCCGCCTAAATTCCCCTCTTCAATATACTTTTTTGCATTGTCCCATGCGCCTCCTGCATTATTCAGCAGCAATGCCGTCAATATTCCGGTTATTGTCCCTACCATCAAAAACGCTCCAGCCGCCTCATACTTTAAAGCCATTCCAACAATTACTGTTGTAGCAACAACAAGCAGCCCAGGCAAAATCATTTTCTTTAATGAAGCCTTTACGCAAATGTCAACGACTTTCGCATAGTCTGGCTTTTCCTTGCCTGTCATTATGCCTTTTTTTGTCTTCCACTGCCTCCTGACTTCATTCACAATTGAGTAAGCTGCATCTCCGACAGCCCTTATAGCCAGCGAACTAAACATGAATATCAGCATTGCTCCGATAAATCCCCCTACAAAAACATCAATCTTCGACAGGTCAATTGCAATAGGCCCCGGAATTTTCAAATGCTTTGCAACATCGTCAAGGTAAGCTGAAAAAAGCAAAAATGCAGCCAATGCAGCGCTTCCGACAGCATATCCCTTTGTCAAAGCCTTTGTTGTGTTGCCCACGGCATCCAGCCTGTCTGTCCTTTTCCTTATTGACTCCGGTGACTTTGACATTTCCACAATGCCGCCTGCATTGTCAGTTATAGGCCCGAAATTGTCCATTGCAAGGATATAAGCGGCTGTCCCAAGCATTCCCATTGTTGCGATAGCTGTCCCGTACAAGCCGCCGTGCTCTACCCCGCTTAACTTTCCAAGCCAGAAAGCTGACAATAAAGCCGCTGACAGAACAATAACAGGCAGCGCTGTTGATTCCATGCCAACAGCAAATCCCGTTATTATGTTTGTGCCGTGCCCTGTCTGTGATGCTTTTGCAATATCCTTGACAGGCTTGTATTTGTGGTCCGTGTAATAAACAGTTATCAGTACAATCAAAATGCTGGTTACTATGCCAACGACTCCTGCAAAGAAAAACCAGAGATTGCCGTCCAGCAGCCATTTGACTGCAACAAAAAATGATGCTGCTGCAAGAATGCTTGTTATATAATAGCCCCTGTTCAAGGCAGCCATCGGGTCTTCACTTTCATTTTTCATTTTGGTGAACATAATTCCGATAATGCTTGCAATCAATCCAAATGCCCTTGCAACCAATGGGAACATCACTCCCTTGATTCCAAAAACAGGGTACAATGCAACTCCAAGTATCATTGCGCCTATGTTTTCAGCTGCCGTGCTTTCAAACAGATCAGCGCCTCTTCCTGCGCAGTCTCCGACATTGTCGCCTACCAAGTCTGCAATTACAGCAGGGTTTCTCGGGTCGTCTTCAGGAATCCCTTTTTCAACCTTGCCTACCAAATCAGAGCCTACATCAGCCGCCTTTGTATAAATTCCGCCCCCAAGCTGCGCAAACAATGCAACAAAGCTTGCTCCAAATCCGTACCCGACTATGAGAAAAGGAACTTCTTTTTGCTCAGCGCCAAGGCTGAAAAAATAGTAAATTAATGAAACCCCGAGCAGGGACATGGCAACTATTACAATGCCTGTGACTGCCCCCCCCCTCAGTGCGATGATAAATGCCTCTCCAAGGCTTTTTTTTGCCCCGCTTGCCGTCCTTATATTGGTCCTTATGGAAACCCACATGCCTACAATCCCCGCCAAGCCTGAGCTGAAAGCCCCGAAAAGAAATGCGACAGAAGTTCTCCATCCCAGGTCTGTTTTTCCAAGAAATGAATAAATTGCATAGATTATAACAGCAAGAACAACTGAAAGGATTGCAATTGTCGTGTACTGCCTTTTTACAAAAGCCTCTGCGCCAACCTTGATTGCATTCGACACTTCCTGCATTGCCTCGCTGCCCGTGTCTTTTTTGAGAACCTGCCTTGTAAGCCAGCCGGCAAAAAGCAGTGCAAGAATGCTAATCACAATTACTATGCTCAATAACGAAAAAACCATCCAAAGTGGGAAAATTAGGTGGTTTATAAAGGTTTTGAGAAACGCCAGTTTTTCAAAGCCCAGTAAAAATTTTGTTTTTACGCTGCTTTTCGTAATTGTTTTAACCCTTCAAAAATAGTAAAAATTATATGTACTAAGCTTCTAGTCAATATAAAATGCTGGAATTTCTGAAAAAAATATTCAAAGACGAAGAACCAGAAACCAAGAAAACAACAGAAGTAAGCCTGCAAAACCTTGAAGCCTGGCTTAATGAAAGGGCAAAGCCGCTGATGGAAGACGTTAATCAGCAGTCAGAAGGGATCTTAATGAGGATTGGAGAGGAGCTTCACAACAGGAAAGCCTATGTCAGGGCCATTAACTCTTTCCTCGGGCATATGGAAATCAACAACAGGGATTATTTCTACCTTGTCGGCTTCTGCAAGCAATTTGACGGGATGATTAACGAGCTTAATAAGGGCACCTTGAGGAGCTATACGATACTTCAGGAATTCTTTGCCAATGAGGCAGGCAGGATTGCCCATAACCTGAAGAATTTTGACGCCCTTTTTTCAGAGCTGAAATCCGCATTGAACAATGAAAGGGTTGTTTCAGTCAACAATGCAAGGGAAAAAATACGAGGCATGAAGGCAAAAATAAGCCAAAAAATAAATGCGGATGTCGACTTTAGGGACATGGAAGCCAGCCTGAAGCTTGCAAGCGAGGAAAAGAACAAAATCATGGCCGATATAGGAAAATTCAATGCAAGCGAAGCCCACAGCAATTTCCTGAAGCTTAACGAAGAGAAAAAAGCCAAGGCAAATGCCTTCTACAACGACGAAAACAGCCTCATGCAGGCATTCTCCGCTCTGGAAAGGCCGCTGAGAAAATACTCGCATATTGCCTTTGAGCACGAGGAGGCCATTTTGGACTACCTGAAAAACCCCATTGAAACTCTGGCAAATGACAAAAATCTGGTGATTGTTGATGTTCTTGCGAACTTGGAGAAAGCATTAAAAGGAAATCAAATACAGATAGACGACAAGAAAAGGGAAAAGGCGTTTGAGGAAATTAAAAAACTAAGCAGGGAGTTTCTTGAGAGTTTTGTTAAAAAATACTTCTCGTTCAAGGCCGAAATAGAAGGAATAGACAATAAGATAAAGGCAACCGGGGTCTCTGAGAAATTCAGGGACTTCAACAGGCAGCTGGAGGATGTCAACTTGAGGATAGAGAGAAGCAATGAGGAATTTAGCATATTGAATAACGATGTTGTCAGGCTGGGCAGTTCAATTGAAAGCTTAAAAAATGAGATTGAAAGCTCCATGAAGGGGATTTTTGGGGAGGAAATCAGGGTTGTTGTTTGAACTGCTAGGCATAAGCTGATGAATAATTTCGTGAATAAGCTGGCATTGTATATTCCTGCTTCTTCTGTCTCCCCATTATCAGCCTGTATATTGGGTTGTTTACCAAAGCGCTTTGCGTCATTCTAAGAGAGGCTGCAGGCATTTCCCTTAAATACGGAATACCCTGTGCAATGCTTGGAAGGTAATGCGTCTGGAAGAAATGCAATGGAAAAAGGTACTTGAAGACATTTTTTGTGTCGCTCCAGAGATTTTGCTTTAGATTTTGGTACGTATTTTTCAGGTAATTTGAGATTTTTCCATTGAAAATGCCCTTAAGGGCTCTTCCAAATCCTATTTTGTCCCTTAAATAGAAGAATGCGCCATAAGCTATATTCACAGGAATAAACAAAAGCGGGTTAAAGGCAAGAGAAGTCGCAAGCATGCCTGAAAATGTATCGGAGTTGAAGATTGCAGGATACGCCTTAAACAATTTCTCAGGCATTGAAAAAAGCCAGTAGTCGAGAAGCCCCATGATATTTCCCGTATATGCCTCTCTTCTTACCCTGTTCCCTTTTTTTTATTCTCATACCATCCGCCAATTGTGTAGCCTATTGCTGGGATTGCAGTTGACAAAACTGCAACATGGCCAAAAATTGCCGCAGACACTGCCAGAACAGGAGTGTAAAGGAGCGTGTTTAATGCAATCTTAAACCAGCTTGACTTTTTGTTCAGCTTTGCCTCAAGAGCTGATTCATAATTATTGCTTCCATTTTCCAGCTTGTCTTCTAGAGCCATGTTTATCACTTCATAATAGTATTAAATAAGCCTCAGAATATCAAATTTTACCCGAAATTATTCGGTTTTTATGTTATATTAAAAGAAAAAGCCGAAATTGTTCGATACCTACTTTTTAATCTGCTGCTCAATTATTACAGGCAGTAATTTAAGCTCAGCCTTTCTCAGATGCTCCTGAAATGTGGAAATTCCCACTTTTGCAATCTTGGCAAGCTGCTCCAAAGTCATTTTTCTTGGATAAGAGTAATAGCCGTTCCTGTACGCAATCTCCAGCGCTGTCTTTTGGTGATTGGACAACTTTGGCATGACATTAGGAAAGTAAACATCAGTTAAGGGAGAGTTTTCAAGCTTCATTATTTCGCAGACATCCATGTGGCTTTTTAGCGCCTTTATGAAATCCTCAAGCTCCTCCCTTTTCCATGAAGCAACCTCCCAGTACTCGTGCCCGTCATAATGATTAATTGTAGGCTTGACAAAAATAATGTTTTTGTTGTGGTAAATCATCACATGCTCGCCTTCTTTGCCGAGATTAATTTCGTAAGTGAAAACATCTCCGGAAACTTCAAGATTGGTTATGCGCCTGTCCGCCCTCAAATCATCAATAAATTTATTTTTTTGATTTTCATCGTTGCTTTGAAAATAACATGTGGTTGTTGCATACTTTTTTCCTTTTTGGTCATACCAACTGCTGGGGTAAGAAAGAACGACAATATTGAATTTAACGCACCTATTTACAATAGGGCAGTCCTGATGCTTTAATTTAAGCTTTGTAATCCACATAATTAAACGATTAGAATTCAACTACTTAAACTTTTTGTAGCTCTCTTCCAGCGCCCATATTCCGGGCAGCTTCTTTCCTTCAAAAAACTCCAATGAAGCGCCTCCGCCCGTGCTTACATGAGTCAATTTGCCGGCATATCCGAATTTCTCAACCGCTGCTGCTGTGTCTCCGCCGCCTACAATGGTTGTTGCCTTCAAGCTAGCTAAAAACTTTGCAATCTCTTTTGTGCCGCTTGCAAACTTTTCAAACTCAAAAACTCCGAGAGGGCCGCTCCATAAAACTGTTTTTGCATTTTTTAGAATCTTCTTGTAATACTCTGTTGTTTTTGGGCCTATGTCAAGCCCCATCCAGCCATTTGGCATATTATCTGTACCGGTAATTTTTGAATCTGCATTTGCGTCAAATTTGTCGGCAATTACAACATCAACAGGCAATATGATTTTTTTGTTATTCAGCAGTTTTTTTGCCAATTCAGCATATTCATTCTCGATTTTTGAGTTGCCGATATTCTTTCCCTGCGCTTTAAGGAAGGTAAAAACCATTGCGCCCCCTATTAACAGCTTGTCGACTTTTTTCAATAAATTTTCTATCACTTTTATCTTGTCGGAAATCTTCGCCCCGCCGAGAATGCCGATGAAAGGCTTGTCGGGGTTCCCCATTGCTTTTCCCATGATCCTTAATTCCTTCTCGACAAGAAATCCGGCAGCGGATCTCAGGTGCTTTGCAACGCCATAAGTTGATGCATGCGCCCTGTGGCAAGTTCCGAATGCATCATTGACATATAAATCAGCAAGCCCTGCAAGCTGTTTTGAGAAGTTTTCATCATTCGCTTCCTCTTCGGGATGGAATCTCAGATTTTCCAATAAAGCAACGCTGCCATTATTCATACGTGCTATCTCTTCTTTAACTTCATCGCCGACACAGTCATCCGATTTTTTGACATCTTTATCGAGCAATTGCCCCAGTCTTAAAGCCACTTTGTCCATTCTCAAAGATTCAACAACTTTTCCATCAGGCCTGCCAAGATGCGAGCATAAAATCACTTTTGCATTTCTTTCAGCAAGAAATTCTATTGTGGGCAGGCTTTCCCTTATCCTTTTGTCATCCGTAATCTCGTTTGTTTTCTTGTCCAGAGGAACATTAAAGTCTACTCTTACAAGAACCCTTTTTCCTTGGACATCCAAGTCATTAAGAGTGAAAAATTTGTGCATGAGATAGTAGTTGATTGGAATTTTTTAAAAGGTTTGCGGTTTTACAAATATTTTTATTTGATTTGCTTTAACTCTTTTCTTATGTAACTTTCTATCCTTCCAGACATATTTATTCCATTTTCCTTGCAGTAAGCCCTGAATTTGTTGAATAGCTCTTCATCTAATGTAAAAGCAACTCTTGTTTTGTAATTGACTTTTCTGAGTTTGCCAGTTCTGTCCAATTCTTCAAGCGCATTTAAAACATCTTGGTTTCTTGCGATAACTTCTTTGGCTTTGTCAAGGAACGATGGCATTTTTTATCAACCTCATCAATTTGTTTATATCAGTTATGTTTTTCTTCGAAATATTCCAAACAGTTTTTGTCAATTTGTCTCTATCATAATCCATATTATTATTATCAAAATAGGTTATTATAACAACTATTGCACTTCTTTTGTTTCCATCTTCAAAGCAATGGTCAACTAGCAAGCTTCTGACAATATAGCTTAGCTCATAGAGCCAGCTTTTGTTTTGCTTTGCAATTGACAATGCAAAGTCAATGCTGTCCTCATTGTGCAATTTCCCGTTGCATCCTATTTGCTGGTTTATGCCGATTAAATCCTTCTTGTTTAAAGCTAACATTTTAGTATATATTTATATATATAAATATATATAATTAATATATAAAGGTTTCGGTTTTAAAAATTATTATTCAACTTCCCCCCTTAATCCAGAAATAAAGATAAACAAGAAACGCTATAACCAGCAAAAAATTAAAAGCAGTTATTATAATCGCAGTCCAAACCAAAGTCTTTTGCTTTGTTTTCTTTTTCATCAGGCTTTTGCCTTTATCCTCTTCATCCTGAAGATGTTCTCCCTCTCTATCTCCTCCAGCCTCAGCTGTATGAATGACCTCACCCTGTCAAGATTCGGGATAACCACAAACTCAAGGGCATTCAGCAGCCTCGTCAACTGCCGAGGAATTGTAAACGCCGTAGCCCCTTTCCATGAACGCCTTTTTAATTTCAGAGCTTTCTATTTTCGGGACCTTGACTCCCATTATGTTATTTGTCGTGAGCTTTACATCAGGAATGTTTTTTATTGCCATTGCAATTGACTTGACTTTCAAGTCGCCTTCCAGAGTCCTTGCAATGTTGATTTTTTCCAATGCAGCCTTGTATTCATTTACCAACTCTTCCCTTAAAGTCTTTGCCTTCTTCAGGATTTCAAAAAACTCAAGAATCAGGCCGTCCCTTTTCTTTTTCAGCAGGCTGTAGCCGGATTTTGCTAGCTTAATCTGCTTTTTTAATTTCAGCAGTTCGCTTCTTGTCGGCTTAATGTCTTGGGGCATGGCAAAACTGGGTTTTTATTTGAAACAATCTTTTTTCACTCCATCTTTTTGTAATATTTCTTCCTCAATTCAGGGCTTATCCTTGTCAGCTCATTCTCCGGCAGTATTCCCAATAACCCCCATCCCAGGTCAAGAGTTTCTGTAATGCTCCTGTCCTCATCTCTACGCTGCCTTACAAACTTGTCCTCGAACTCAGCAGCGAACTTAAGCAGTTTCCTGTCCCTTTCGCTTAAGGCTTCCTCGCCGACTATTGCGACAAGCCCTCTCAAATCCCTTCCTTCTGCATAGGCAGCGTACATCTGGTCGCTTGCCTGCTTGTGGTCCTCCCTTGTCCTTGTCGGCCCTATGCCAAGGTTCATCAGCCTTGAAAGCGACGGCAGGACGTCAATGCATGGATAGATTCCCTTCCTGTGCAGCTCCCTCATCAGGACAATCTGCCCTTCTGTTATGTAGCCGGTCAAATCAGGAATCGGATGCGTGATATCATCGCCCACCATTGTAAGGATAGGGATTTGAGTGACGCTGCCTTTTTTTCCTTTTATGACTCCAGCCCTTTCATAGATTGTTGCCAAGTCAGTGTACATGTACCCGGGATAGCCCCTTCTTCCCGGAATCTCCTCACGCGCAGCCCCTATCTCCCTCAAAGACTCGCAATAGTTTGTCATGTCTGTCAAAATAACAAGGACATGGGCGTCATGCTCGTATGCAAAATACTCCGCTGCAGTCAATGCCATTCTTGGCGTGACAAGCCTTTCAACAGCAGGATCATTTGCAAGGTTCAAAAAGACAACGCTTCTTTCCAAAGCGCCTGTCTGCCTGAAGTCATTGATAAAATACTGGGCTTCCTCATTTGTTATGCCCATTGCCGCGAATACAACAACGAAATTTTCCTGCTTTCCTATGACTTTTGCCTGCCTGGCAATCTGCAAAGCAATCTCATTGTGCGGCAGTCCCGAGCCTGAAAACAAAGGCAGTTTCTGCCCTCGTACAAGAGTGTTCATTGCATCAATTGTCGACAATCCAGTTTGTATGAAGTCATGCGGAGAGCCCCTTGCAAAAGGATTTATAGCTGCTCCGATAATGTCAAGCCTTTTCTCTGGGATTACTTCAGGGCCATTGTCAATCGGCTTGCCTGAGCCGCTTAGAATCCTGCCGAGCATGTCCTTTGAGACATTAAGCTTTAAGGTGTCCCCGAGAAATTTCACCCTTGAATCAACATCAATGCCTGAAGTTCCCTCAAAAACCTGCACAACAACAATGTCGTTGCTTGTGTCCAGGACCTGCCCGTTTTTTATGTCACCATTCGGCAATGCAATCTTAACTATGTCCGCATACCCGATAGGCTCTGTCTTCTCGACGAAAATCAAAGGCCCTGCAACTCTGTTGATTGTCTTGTATTCCTTCATTTTATGTTTTTTAAATCACAAGCGGGTCTCCTCCAACGCAATTACATTTAGAGGACGCTCTCGTGTTTTTTTATTTTTAATTTTTTAATGAATTTTATTATTTGTTTCCTTAATCATAATTTTTTCAAGCCTTCAATTCTTTTTCCATCTGTTTCGTTAATTCATCAAGCAGTCTTTCGTAATCCTTTACAAACTTGACTTCGCCCAGCCTGTCCTTTGCCTTTGCCGCAAGTATCTGGTGCACCCTCATGCCAGAGTCCATTGCTGTGTTCGCCATTTTTGAAAAATTGGATATTGTCTTCATGATGGAGTATGTCTTCTTCAGCTCGCAGAATGTGTCGATTTCATGGAATGCATTCTGCTGCAGCAAAACCTCCCTTATCAAGCGAGCAACAAGCAAAGTCAGTTGCTGCCTTTCAGGCAGCGCGTCAGAGCCTACCAACTGCACAATCTCAAGCAGTTTTTCCTCTTCCTGCAGCACCCCCATCATCTCTGTCACCAGGCCACTCCACCCTGACGAGACATTTTTGGCAAACCACGGCTCAAGGGCGTTCAGGTACAGCGAATATGAAGTAAGCCAGTTTATGCTGGGAAAATGCCTTCTCTGCGCCAGCTTTGCATCAAGAGCCCAGAACACTTTTGTAACCCTCAAAGTGCTTTGGGTTACAGGCTCTGAAAAATCTCCTCCCGGAGGCGAAACAGCCCCGATTACGCTCACGCTTCCTTCTTTTTTTGTGCCAAGCGGAATTACTCTTCCAGATCTTTCATAAAACTGCGCAAGCCTTGTTGACAGATATGCAGGATATCCTTCCTCGCCCGGCATCTCTTCCAGTCTCGATGAAATTTCCCTCATCGCTTCCGCCCATCTTGAAGTTGAGTCAGCCATCAATGCAACAGAGTATCCCATGTCCCTGAAATACTCTGCAATTGTAATGCCTGTATAGATGCTTGCCTCCCTTGCCGCAACAGGCATGTTGCTTGTGTTTGCAATGAGCACTGTCCTGTTCATCAGGGGCTTGCCGCTTTTTGGATCAATAAGCTCGGGAAACTCTGTAAGAACCTCTGTCATCTCATTTCCCCTTTCGCCGCAGCCTACATAAACAATGATGTCAGCATCGCTCCATTTCGCCAGCTGCTGCTGGGAAACTGTCTTTCCTGCGCCGAAAGGCCCAGGTATTGCAGCAACTCCTCCTTTTGCCAGCGGAAACAATGCATCAAAAATTCTCTGCCCTGTTATCAAAGGCGCTTCAGGCTTTAATTTTGAGCTTACAGGCCTTGCAGCCCTTACAGGCCAGTTGTGCTTCAGCTTCAGCTCAAACCCGTTGTCAAGTTTTCCTATGACATCATTGACTGTAAACTTTCCTGACTTGATTTCCGCAATTTTTCCTTTTTGATTGGGAGGCACAAGAATCTTATGCATAATGCCTGGATTTTCTTCTATCTCGCCTATTATGCTGCCGCCGGCAACCTGCTCGCCGCTCTTGACAACAGCCCTGAAGTCCCATTTTTTTGCATAGTCAAGCCCGGGCGCATCAACTCCCCTTTTTATGAAGTCGCCCATCTGCTTGATAAGGACAGGCAGCGGCCTTTGGATTCCGTCATAAATGCTGCCGAGCATTCCGGGGCCGAGCTCGACCTTTAAAGGCTCGCCTGTGTTGACAACCGGCTCTCCCGGCTTAATGCCTGAAGTATCCTCATAAACCTGAATGATGGTTTTCTCTCCTTCAATCTGGATTACCTCGCCCATCAGTTTCTCGTTGCCAACCCTGCACACATCGTACATCCTGGGCTTTATGCCTTTGGCTACAACAACAGGGCCTGCAATCCTGTACAAAACTCCTTTGTCCATTTTTATTTCCACAAATCTATTCCAATCGACTTTTTAATCAGTCTTTTCAGGCTGTCCTGCTCAGCCTTTGTTGATACAGGGATAAAAACAGGCTCGACAGAAGCCTCTATGTCAAGCCTCTGGTGGATGTCCAATCTTTCCATTATCTTCTCGTCCACCACAACAATCCCTATGTCTTTTCTGCTTTTCATGTTCTTCATTTCATTGAAGTAATTGCCTGTTACTTCCATAGTGTCCTTTATGCCGGCTAACTGAAATCCTACAATAAATTCGCTTCCGCCTACAACTGCGATTTTCACCATTTTAATCAATACACCAATTGGCTTTCGATAAACTCTTCCTTCAGGCCGAGCTGCTTGCCTTTGACAATTATCTTTAAGTTCCTGACTTCTATGTCCTTTGCGAACATATATCCCAGTATAACATCAACCGACAAGGGATGCTGGTGCATGAACAACACAGACTGCTTTAAAAGATGCTTGTAAAGCCCTGCCTCAAGCAGTATCAGCGAGCCTGTCTTTTTGAACTCATCAAGGCCTTTCGCAACAATATCCTTGTATTCGGTTTTTTCAAGCGCTTTTTGGAGCTCGTCAAGGCTCCCGATATTCATTAGGCCGATGATTTTTGAATCTTTGGCTTTATCTCCTGTCAGCACAATGAAATCCCTGACTGCATCCTTTCCGAACTTCGCCTTTTTCAGCCTTAACAGTGTCAGCAGGTTTAATATCCCGACTTCCTTCAGCAAAAAATTCCTGAACAAAGCGCCTTCCTTCGGCAATGCCTTTGAAAATTCAATCAGATTGCCGTAATACTGCCTGTCAAACGCATTTTCAATCCCGACAAGGCTCTTTTTTTCATTCAAGTCCTTCAGCGCGCCTTTAAAGAGATGAAATTCAGCTATTTTGTTGTCCTTTAAAACCTCTTCAACAGAGCCCTTTTTCAGAAGCGACATTAAAAAACCATAGCTCAAAGTGCCTGCCGCTGTTATGGAATTTGCAATAAGCTTTTCGTTTGTGCCTGTAAACTTGCCCCTTAAAATTGTCTTAATGTCCTCTATATCTTTCCTTTTTAGGTACTCTTTAACCAATAATGCTAGCTCTGGCGACGAAATTCTTGCCAGCTTTTTAAACGACTCAGCAAGGTTCCTGTTCAATGCAAGCTCAATCAAGTCCGCTCCGGAAAGCTGTGTCGCCAATGCATTTATTTCCTTCCTGTAATTGGATTCCTGCAAAAACTTGGCTATTTCGCTGAAGCCCATCTTGAGCATTTTTTGGTAGTCTTCTTTCCTGAAAAGCAAGGCCCTCATAACAACAGTCCTTACATAAGTGTATGGGTAATGACCAAGCCTTATTGGCTCAATGTTTTTTAGCATTAGTTTTTGCATTTTAACCGAACAATATTTTGCTTGCGCTCTGCAGCTCTGTTTCCTTTATGCTTTCAAGCAGAATCTCGAAGCTGTAATCAACCCTTATAGTCTTTTCCTTGTTCTCTGCAATCAAGCCGCCTGCAATATCAATCGCCTGCACATTAAACCCTTTCAAAAACTTTGCATCCCTTTTATTGCAGTAAATGTTTGCAACTTCAATCTCTTTTTTTGTTTTCTCAATGAGATGTTTTATGCAAAGCTCCCTTTTTTTGTCGTCCATGCCTTCAAGTTTTTTCTTTGCCTCTGAAAACACATTCCCAATGGCCTCTTTCTTTGCCTCAAGAGCCATTTTCTTGCTCTCAAGCTCTGCAGAGGCAATTTCCTGCCTCTTGATTGTATCGAGCATTTTTTTTGTATCTGCCTCGCTTTTTTCCCTTATCTCCTCTATTTTCTTCTCGGTTTCTCTCACTATCCTGTTGGCTTCCTTTCTGGCTTCCGCTATCAAAGCAGTCTCCTGCTCTTTGGCATTTCTAATTATCTCTTCCTTTACCGCTTCCAGTCCCATCTTGATTGCTTAGCCGCCTTTTGCAAGGTTCAGTATTAATATGGCAACCACAAGCCCAAAGATTACAATGGTCTCCGGGATGACTGTAAGCACAAGCCCCTTTCCAAACAGCTCCTCCTTTTCCGCCATAGCGCCCACAGCTGCAACTCCGATTTCCTTTTCAGCAATAGCTGCCGCAATTGCGCTCAAGCCGATTGCCAGCCCTGACGCCATCGCCACCAATCCAGTCGATATGTCTACCATTTTTACCTCCGAGTTTTTAATTTTTTATTGTAGGTGTATATTTTATTATTAATCTTCTTTCATCCCGAACGGCTGGTACTTCTTAGCGCCACCGTGAAAAAATTTTGAAAAAAACTCAACGTAATGGAGCCTCAATGAGTGCAAAAAGCTCCCAAGTAATCCAAGCATTATGTTTATTATGTGCCCAACAACCAAAATCAGCACCCCTATTAATACAAAAAATCCCCCTTGATGAAAAAATTCCTTTGCAGAGTCGTTTATTATGACTGCAAGCACAACCGAAGAAAGCCCTATTGCCATAAGCCTTGCATAGGACAAAATATTCGTGAAAATGCTCGGCAGCTCCATAAGCCCTTTTACCCCTTCGCCCTTAAAAAGCATTAATATTGACAATCCTAAAAATACAGCTCCGATTAATGGGGATATTGATATTTTTCCAAAATATGATAATGCAAGCAATGCAGCTCCTATTTCAAGTATAATCCAGCTTAATTTCTCATATACAGCCTTCATCAATCCATGCGATTTCAGCTCGTTTATAAATCCTATTGCCAATCCTAGATTTACATGCACTATGCCGATTGCAATGGCCATGTACATCAAGGTGAACATCTCATGCTCCCTGCTTATTACTGGATGAATAAACTCATAGCCAAAAAATTCCCCATACAAAAACCCGAACAGCATTGACACAAAAGACGCAAGCATCAGTATGTTGAAAAAACCGCCTGCCTTCGGCATCTTCTTTTTTAAAAGCCAGAAAATCAATAAGCTTGTTATCCCATAGCCAACATCACCGAGCATTATCCCGAAAAATATCGGAAAAGTCAGGAATATGAAAAAAGTCGGGTCAATCTCCCTGTAGGTGGGCATGCTGTAAAGGTCGATGAAGAACTCAAAAGATTTTGCATACTTCGGGTTTTTCAGCTTGACAGGCACTTTGTCATGCGCCTTTGCAGGCTCAAAATGCACGAATATCATGTTTTTAGCCGCCTTATTCAGCCTTTCTATGGAGCTGTTTAACTGCCCGCTTGGAATCCATCCCTTAATGAGGAAGCTGCTTGGCGTTGATGCAAACTGCAAAGGCGCTTCTGCCTTTTCAAGCTGGATGCTTAAAAATTTGTCGGCAGCTGCCAAAAAGGCCTTATGCCCATTTGCCAGCTTTTCAACGCTGTTTTTAATCTCTGCTCTTTTCCTTTGGAGCCTTGCATTTTCCTCCCCTGTCCTCTTAAGATTGCTCATTGCAGTCCCCTTAAAGCCGCCTATATTGGAGAAGTTCAGCTGCGAAAAGCCGTTTTTATTCAATATGCTGCCTGCATCTTCCCTGTTCTTTGAGTCTATGAACAACGCAATGAATTTTCGCTTCTCGCCGCTTTTGAAAATCAGGAAATTTTTCGTCGTTTTTGAAAGCTCCCCATTCATATGCCGGAAATTCTTTTCATTTATACAGCCCATAAAGCAAGCCAACGACTTGTAAGACGTGAAGTTTTCAAGCGGAATGTTCAAGCCCTTCAGGATTTCGAGCTCCTGCCTTACAGCATCGTTTTTCGATACCAGCTCTTCTGTCTTTTTTAGCTCGTCATTGAGCGCGCCAAGCTCATTTCCGATTTTTCTGACATTGGATTCGATTTCAGGCAGGCCTTTCTTAAGCTCGAATCTGTTTTCCTCTTGCCTGATGCTCAGCGCTGCAGTCAATGCCCTTATTTTGACAAGGGTTTCGGAAAGCCTGCCGGCGCTATCCAGTGGCTTGCCTGTATCCGCCAGTTCATTTTTTGAATGCTCAACTATGTGGAGCACCCCCATATCATGCATCTCCTTGATGACAGCCTCAAGCTCGCTGTTCGGGCCTGTTATTATGACGCTGCTCATCTCATGCGGCTTAAGCATTTTGGACCATATCCTCGAATTTCTTCAGTATGAAGTCAACAGCCTTTCCGGTGTTTTTTTCTGACTTTGATTTTAGCTGCTTTGCAGCCATTTTGCCTTCGGCGGACTTCTCCTCGCCAATCAGCCCTGCCTTCTCCCTGAAATCCATTACTTTCTTTTCCTGCGCCTTTCTTATCTCTTCTTTTTTGGATGACAAAAGCTTTGAGGCATTTGCAGCTGCCTCGCGCAGCAGGGATTCCTTTTCCCTGCCAGCCCTTTCTATAAGCTCGTCTGCCTTTTTTTCAGCTTCTCTGATTTCTCCCAGGATCTCAGCTTCTTTTGAATCGCTTAAAGCTTCCATCTGTACACCAGTCCTGAAGTATTCTGAATAGCCTTAATAACAATGCCTAAATGTTATATGGAAAACATTTGTATAGAGAACTTTGAATGAAATGGCGAAAATAATGAATTATTCAAAGTTCTCTATATAACCTATATAAAATAACTATTATAAATACTTTATATTTTTTATTTGGGTTACGCTTTTCTACTGCCCTTTATGCGCTTTGTTATGGACTTTGGCCAATTTGCGCTTTATGCAAAATATTCGTCTGTTTTTGTCATTGGAGTGATAACCGGCAGGCTTTCAATGGCGATTCAGTACGCCCTGATGAAGCCCAGGCACAAGTAGCTATTTCTCCGTCTCTTTTGTTATTGCCCAGTCTGTGACAACCTCGGCAATCGTTGTCAATGAAAGCCTTATCCTCTCCTTGTCATAGCTTTTTATGTCTTTGACTTCGAAGCCCCTGATTTTAGTTACTTTTTTTACAAACTGCAATGCAGCCTTATAGTTCAGGTTATTTGTGTTTTCAATTATGCTTTGAAGCTGGTCTATAGTCTCCTGAACTAATGTCAAAAATTCCGTTTCCTTGCTGCTTATGCAGATAAGATGGTCAACCATCCTTTCCAGGTCTTTTGATATAAGCGAAATGTAATAAAGGTCGATTGTGTTTGCTTTTGTTGTCCTTTCAAAAGTGAGCGAGCTTATTATTGACTTGTCTATGAGCATCTTGCTCCTGTCAATCTCGTCTTCATACCTTTCAATCAGCTCCTTGTCGTAGCTCTTCTGCATCACTATAACCATGTTCTTTATTTTTTTTGCCATTGTCTTGAGCAATGACTCCGGGTCGCTTATGGAAATCGCACCGTTGCATGTTATCTGCTTTTTGTCAATCTCCACTGACTCAAGGCTTATCAGCCTTTTCTGGTTCAGCAGCTTTGTAAAGTCCATCTCTTTCTCGAAGTTAATCTCGAAAGAGCTTAATGGGTTGATGTAGCATGCAACAACAAGCTTGTGTATTATTTCCTGATCATCTTCAGAGATATTCAGCTTCAGGTGCTTTGGCTTCCTTTCAGTAATTTGCGGAGAAATAGTCAATGAGCCGTCGCTGCTCTGCTCAATGCTAACCTTTGATTTTGAGCCGATCTTGTGCTCCCTGCACCATGATGTTGGCAGGTAAAGGTAATGCATGTCGCCTGTCTTCTGTATGTTGCGTATTTCCATGTATATACTAGCTATTTAGTAGGTATTTATAAAGTTTATGGATTGCCGATTTTAACATTGCTGTTCCCGGTTTGCAATAAAACAAGCTTTTTAAACCAAGTTAAATTCTAAAACCTTATGCGCCGGTAGCTCAGCTTGGAGAGGCTAGCGAGCACTCGCTTTGCTTCGTGCAAATAGAGCGAAAGGTTCCTAACCTTTAGGCCGGGAGTTCGAATCTTCCCCGGCGCGTTTTCGCTTATAGCGGCTGCCTCGTACTTATGAGGAACCCTTGGAGTAGTGCTATCTAGCATAGCATGAAAAAAGTTATCCGAAGCGAGAGAGCAGGAAAGAAATAAGGAGTCACATATGCTCCAAAGCCTTTTCCATTACTGGAATCACTTTCTCGGCCTCATACTTGAACATCCTGCCTAGCTTTGCGAAGCTCCATTCTCCGTCTTGAGACATATTTTCCCTTGAAACCTGCATCTTTTTCTCGCCGTCATTATATGAAAAAATCCCAACAGTTATACTTGATGTCTCAAACTGGATTGTTTCCGAGAATATTTCCTTGTCCAAGCTCTTGTCAAATTTCCCAAATGCCATTAAAATCACCAAAGCAAAGAAAAAGGCATTTTAATATAAATGTTACTTAACAAATTTCTTCACCACTTCCATCACTTTCCTGCCGTCAACCCTCCCCCTGTACTTTGACATTGCCAGCCCCATGTAGGCGCTTTGGCTCAAGCCGGGCTTTTCCTTTATTATCTGCTTTATTTCCTTTTCAAGCTGCTCTTCTGAAACTGCTTCAAACTCTGATATTTTTACTTTTTCTCCTAAAGCCTTTTTTTCCAGCAAGTCTGTTATTGCTTCCTTCGCTATTTTTCCGTCGTAATAATAGGAGATTATCTCTTCAAAATCCTCGGCGCTTAGTTTTGATTTTATTTCCTTTGGCGTGTTTATCAAAGTTCGGACTATAACCCATGTGTCTTTATGCTTGAATTTTTGCTTTAGGTATTCAAAATCAGCATTGTCAACCAATTCCTTTGCCATTTCTTTTGTTATGTTGTATTTTTTTGCGAATTCATCGACTTTTTCCGTCAGCAATCTTGGAAGCTTTTTCCTCAATTCATCTATGTGATTCTTCTCTGATTTAACCGGCAAAACATCTGTCTCGGGGTACAATCTTGCAGCGCCAGGCAATGGCCTCAAAAACGACGTTGTGAAGTCTGGCTCTGCTTTTCTAACTTCCTTGTTTAATGTTTTTCCTTGGTTTATCCCATTAATTTGTCTTTTAACTTCATACTCAATCACTTTTGGAATGCTCCTCAGGTCCTGAAATCCCTTTATTTCAGTTCTTGCCCCGCCTTCAATTGAAATGTTAACATCCTGCCTTATCGTGCCAATGCCCCTTTTGACATTTTCAACGCTTCTCAACACCATTCCGATATGGCTTGCAACCTCCTTTGCATGCTCAGGGCTTTTTATGCCCGAGTCTGTTGCAATTTCTATCAGTGGAATTCCAAGCCTGTCAAGCTTGTATTTTACAAAATCATTGCCTTCCCCTAATTTCTGGGCAGCTTCCTCTTCCAGGCAGATTGTTGGAATCTTAACCATGCCAAGAGAGCTTTCCACAAAGCCGTCCATTGCAACCAATGCAGTCCTCTGGAATCCGGATACGTTGCTGCCGTCAACAACGGTTTTGCGCATTACTTGGATTTCGTCAACAATTTTTGCGTTGAGAAGCAAGGCAATTTTCAATGCAGTTTCCAAAGCCTTCTTGTTCAATTCATGCGGCGGCTCCTCATCATATTCAACAAGGCAGGTGTCTTCAGAATTGCTCTCGTAAAGAAATTTCTTTTTCTTTGACATCTCAAACTCTGCTGCAATGTCAATGTCGCCTGTCTCGCCTGCAACAGCCCTTAATCTTCTCTCAACCCTTACATCAGGCTCTTTGTCAGAGTTCAGAGTAGGGCAGTTGCAGAACAGCTTTTTTCCTTCCAATTGCTGGTGGATTTCAAGCCCGCATCTGAATCCCAATTCCTGATAGTTCATTTCCTTTCCCATATTATCGCATCTTTTTTAGCTACCTTTTTAATCCTGTGCAGCGGAATGTTTGTTTCATCCTCATTATTTAAAACCATAAAGCTGCCTTCCAGCCTTTTAATATTATTATAGGGAACAGAAATCATCTTGTTTAAAATTCTATCGAAATAAAAAAGCGTGTAATCGCTTGTATTTTCCCTTTTGTCCCACTTGATTTTGTTTAATAAATCTTGAATAGGGGTCATCAGTACAAAAATGCCTTTTCACTACTTCTCTCGCTCATCTCCCCAGCACTATTAGTGAGCATCATCTCCCTGACTTCGTCAATTTTGTGCGTATGCCCAAGCACCCAGCCTAGCTTTACATAAGCTGTTTCTGGAAGCATGTCCTCCGCAAAGATGCAGTTTAATTCTACCGATAGTTTTCTCAGATTTGTATAGACATAAGGATGGACTCTTCCATAAATTGTTTGCGTTGAAATCACCACAGCAACATTATTGTCAATTAATTCCTTTAATTTTTTAATTAAGGAATATTTTGGATTTATTGTAGCAACATGCCCGAGCGCTGTTGCAGCAATCACAATTCCCCTGTATTTTTTCTCTGGATAATAGTCAAGAATCTCTGGATCCATCCCAGGATAAACATAAACCAATCCGGTTTTATGCTCGAACTTGTCATCAACATGCACTTTTTCATTATTTCTCTTATTGTAATTTTTATTCAAAACCTCGATTTTTCCGTCTTCAAAAACCTTTGCAAGGGGCAGCTCATTTATCGGGCGGAAAGCATCCCTTCTGCTTGTGTGCATCTTCCTCACCTTTGTGCCCCTGTTTAAAATGCAGTAGTTATCGTCGCTTGTGCCGTGCATGCAGGTTACAACGGCAGCCCCGTCAAATTTTGATGCGGCGTGCACAGCACACAATAAATTGGAGAGAGCGTCGGAACTTCCCCTGTCAATGCTTCTCTGCGCTGCGGTAAAAACAACAGGCTTGTTCAGATTCTTCAGAAAAAAAGACATCGCTGCCGTTGAAAAATGCAAAGTGTCTGTGCCTTGCGTCACAACAACCCCTGCATTGTCTTCATTAAGCTCTTTTGCAATTCTTCTTGCCATTGCCTGCCAGTCCTCAGGAGCCATATCTTCGCTCATTATGCTCATTACTTTCTCTGCTTTTAAGTTTGCAACATTTGTCAGCTCAGGCAGCATCTCAACAAAATCCTCTGCGGTGTAGTCGGCATAAACTCCGCCTGTCTTGTAGTCGACTCTCGAAGAAATAGTGCCTCCAAAGGACAAAACCGGCACATTAGGCAGTCCCTTTTTATGCTCTATCTTGTGCCTTTCCTCTTTTTTCTTCTGGTATTTTGACACAACCTCGATTTTCTCAATTCTTTTGTTTTCAACCCCTATGTTGTAGCCGTTGTCCAGCTTTATGACTGTGTAATTCTCGTCAAAAATCTCCGGGCGCGGCAGAAGTATTCCTTCATAGACTTGTTCTTTAGTGTGTACCTTAATCGTGTCTCCAAACTCAGGTATCATGAATAAAAAGTTAGGATAAGCTTATTTAAAGGTTTTTATTTGAAAAGTTGCAAAATTTTAACCCATATAGCTTGGCTTTTCATCAAGCATTTGTTTCGCTCTTGCTGCACTAAGGGTTTCGCGTAACTCTTCATAAGTTTGCTGAACTTCCTTAGTGACACTGGGTCTCACTTTTTCAAGTGCTTGCTCAAAGTGTTTGGGCAGGATTTCCCTAGCCCGTATATTTTCTCTTAAAGCAAGAATTGCCGCTTCCCTGCAAACTAATTCTATGTCAGCACCCACATATCCTTCCGTAATTTTTGCCAATTCTCTTAATAATTCTTCTTTCGTTTTGATGTTTTCTGCGTTTAAATTTATTTTCTTTGCACCATATGATCTAGGCTTATCACTAAGTTCTTCGCTCTTTATAGGTTCACCAGCAGTTCCTCTTTTCAAAGTTTTTAGTGTTGCCATTTTATTTTTTAGTGTTGGTTTCTATTTCTTTTGTTAGTACAATTTTTTGTTTAGGTAAATGATTTTCCAAGCCAATTGGCATGCCCTTTGTGTGGACATTGAATATTTCCAGTCTTGTTTTTTCATCCGGCACTGGTGTTAAGATCATCCTGTCAAACCGTCCTGGCCTTAATAGTGCTGTGTCCACCATATCCGGTCTGTTTGTTGCAGCAATGACTAACACTTCGTTCAAGTCTTCTAGGCCGTCCATTTCGGTCAATAATTGGTTTACAACTCTTTCGCTTACGTGATTTTCAGAGCCCATTCCCCTTTTTGGGGCCAATGAATCTAGTTCATCAAAAAAGATTATACATGGACTTACTTGCCTTGCTTTTTTAAATATTTCCCTTACTGCTTTTTCACTTTCACCAACCCATTTACTCAAAAGTTCAGGTCCTTTTATAGAAATAAAATTGGCTTCAGTTTCATTGGCCACAGCCTTAGCAAGCAAAGTTTTTCCTGTTCCCGGTGCACCATACAATAAAACACCTTTTGGTGGCTTGACTCCTAATGTTTCAAATGCTTTAGGATGTTTTAGTGGCCATTCAACAGCTTCTTTTAATTCTTGCTTCACGTTTTCTAAGCCACCGATGTTAGACCACTTTACATTTGGTTTTTCTATAAGAACCTCCCTTAGTGCACTTGGCCTAACAACTTTTAAAGCTTCTTTGAAATCTGTTTGCTTAATTTCAAGCTCTTCAAGTAACTCCTTCGGTAGAGCTTCGTCATCCTTTAGTTTTAAACCTTCTTTCTCTATAGCATTACGCAATACAATCATTGCAGACTCTTTTGCTAAAGATGATAAATCCGCACCTACAAAACCATGTGTTATTTGAGCCATTTCCTTTAAAAGTTTAAGTTTGGACTTTTGGATTACCTCCTGATAAAAGGAATTATTAATAACTTTAAGGTCTGACAAATCATTTATGGTAGTTTCTACATCTTCTCCAACTTGATTTAATGTCGTATCATGAAAAACGCCTCTTTCATCCCCTTCCTTTTTACTCCAAACTTTTTTGGAATCTCTAATATCTTTAATAGTTTTAATAACATTTTCCAAATTTTGTTTTTTTTGCTTCAAGAATGCTTTACTATTTTCTAATTTTGTAATGTCTCTCATATATTTCTTTGTTTCTTCTTTTAATGCTTCTAACTCATTATTTTTATCTTGAATCTCCTGTTTCTTATTCTGAAGTAAAATTAATACACGTTTAATTATTGACTCATTACCCTTATCTTTCAATTCATTTTCTAAATTCTTAATATCTGTTTCTAATCTTTCGATATGTAACCTAGCAGTAGAAATTTTATCTTTAGTTATTTTAATTTTATCATTTAAATTTGTTAATTCGGCTTCTATTTTTTGGATTAAAACCTTAGAAGCTATTTCAGTATCAAAATGGTATAATGGCATGTTTCTTGTGTGTATCGTTAAGATAATTTCTCTTCCGTCTTCCTTAGGAACTCCAATTTCCAGTTCCCTGTCAAACCTTCCCGGCCTCCTCAATGCAGGGTCAAGAATGTTTGGGACGTTTGTCGCTGCAATCACAACAACTTTCCCTCTTGACTGAAGGCCGTCCATCAAAGCGAGCAGCTGTGCAACAACCCTTCTTTCGACTTCCCCTCTCGTTTCCTCCCTTTTTGAGGCGATTGCATCTATCTCGTCAATGAATATAATCGAAGGCGCGTTCTTCTCGGCTTCCTCAAATTTCTTTCTTAAGTTTTCCTCGCTCTGCCCGTAATACTTTGACATTATCTCTGGCCCGTTTATCAAAATAAAATGCGAGTTTGTCTCGTTTGCAACTGCCTTTGCCAGCAAAGTCTTTCCAGTGCCTGGCGGCCCGTGCAGTAAAACGCCTTTTGGCGCCTCTATGCCCAGTCTCTCAAAAATCTCAGGGTGCTTCAGCGGCAGCTCAACCATCTCCCTCACTTTTTTTATCTCGTCCTCCAGGCCGCCGACATCCTCATAAGTGATGTCAGGAACCCTCTCTTCATCAACCTCAACGGCCTCTGACCTGAACTCAATCTCAGTCGAGTCAAGAATAATCACAGCCTGTTTTGGGTTGGTGTCGACAACAACAAATTTTATGTCTCCAAATCCAATCCCCATCATGCTCTCGTCCAGTATGCTGAATATGTCCTCGTCAAAGAAAGGGTTGTTCATCATGGTTGTTTTTCTTCTCCTTGCCCCGCCCAGGGAGACTATGTCGCCCTTTACAACAGCCCTGCCAAGCAGCCCCTGCTTGAATATTTCAGAAGAAGCCCTTATGACAATTCCTTTTCTTGCAGGCGCAATTATAACTTTCTTGGCTTCCTTTACAAGCGCCTTTCTTACCTTTACTATTTCCCCAATCCCCGTTTTTGCATTCTTCCTTATAATGCCGTCCATCCTTATGATGTTCAGCCCGATATCCCCGGGATATGACCTGTCGGCAATTGCAACTGTCTTTCTCTCGCCTTCAATCTCTACAATGTCGCCTGACTTGATGTCTACCTCCGACAAGTACCCTGAATCAATCCTGACAATGCCCTTGTTGACATCGTCCTGTATTGCTTCTGCAACTTTTAATTTAAGCTCTTTGTCTGTCATTTTACAACTTAAAGATAGGTATGCAGTTTTATAAATCTTTTCTTTTATTTCAGAATTACCCTATATAGCCCTTCTCAGCAGCAGCAACCTGTACCTTTGGCAGCGGAATCGGCGCAGGCAGGTTGATTTCCTGGCTCAGGATCAGGGCCTGTATGTTGCATTTTGTCAGTATTGTATTCAGCAGGCCCGCCATCAGTTCCTTTGGTATTTTCTTGTCCTTCTTCCATGAAGCAAGAATCTCCTTTGCCTTTTTTGAATCTTCCATGTAAAGAAGCTCGCCCTCAAAAAGTATTGCGCCGACATTCGGCTCGTACTTTGAAGTGAACTCAAACAGGAATTTTATGACATTCTGGTTGTTCTTGCCCAGGGAAATGTCAGCTTCCTCCACGCTTTTTATAGTTACATTGTTGTTTATGTCTATCTTTCCCTTGCCTGCCTCGTTCCTCTGGGCGCTCAGTTTTGTGAATCCAAATCCCACAATCATTTTATTGTTCGTGTTTTTATTGTGTATATAAAGGTTGTGAATAGTTCGATTTTTGGAATGAATTCTGCTGATTTGGGATTAATGGATTGCTTCTTAAAGCCAATGAGGGATTAGAATAATCCTGAATAGCCTTTAAATGGCTTGGGCTGGTGCTGAAAAGCGGCAGAGCATAGCTTGCGTAAGGCGCCAAAGCGCTTGAGGGCTTATTGCGGACAAACTCCTCCAAAATGAATTTCTTGAGCAACTGCCCGTGGTTGAATGCAAATGCGCTGTTCGGCATGCTCAAGATTTGGTCATATGTCAGCACATGGAAAGGCCCTGCATCATGCGTTGATTTTGCTTCCCTCGCTATATGCCATTCTTGGACAGGCTCAATGTGTATTTTATATATGTCATCTATAATCTCCCTTCCTTTCCAAAGGTCTGTTATTCTCTCAACTAAAGTCCCGCTTGACTCTAAAGTCCTTATGATTGTATCCTTTGCAGCGCCTTTCTGAATTTCCTCTCCCAGCTCTCTCTTGAGCGTTGCATAAGTGCTGTAATCTTTTTTGTTGCCCTTTCCGCCTATAAGAGCCTTCTTCCACCTCTCTGATTTCCAATAGTAAGTGCCTGGCTTCTCCTCAAGCAGAAATTCTCCTGTTGCCTTGTTGTATATGAAAGCTACCGCATCTTTATAGCTGAATTCCTCCTCTTCAGAATCATCGCTTTCCTCTAAAAATTCGCTTATATTTTCATGAAAATGGGCAGATGCGTATTCTGTTTCATCAATTCCTGAGTTTCCTGCCTCTTTTTTCAGGCTGTTGACTATTTTCTCCAAGCCTTTTTTTGAACGTGATTTTTTTTCACTTCCCCTGCCGTCTTCAGAGTCCCTGGCATTTTTTGAATATCTTGACTGCACAGGCTCTGATTGATAATCTTCTTGCTCAGCTTTCTCGTAATGCCTAGAATCATGCCTCCCAGAATCACTATCTTCCACTGTTTTGCCTTCAACAGCTTCGGCAGTTTCGCCGCTTTCCATATAAGAAACAATGTAAAAATGCCTTTTTAAAGCTTTCGGTTTTGAGTACTAGATAGTAATAATAGAAAAATCAGCTCTTTTTCTGCGACGCATACAATTTCTTTACATAATCCAGTGTAGAAGCCTCATGAGGTCCTTTATCCAATCTTTGGGAGATTACTCTTGGAAACCTCAAAGCAAACCCGCTTTCATATGTCGGCGATTTTTGTATTTCCTCATAGCCGACTTCAATGACAATTTTCGGCTTGACTTTCACTTCTTTTCCTTTCTCTGAAATTATCAAAGGCTTAAGCAATCTTGTCATTTCCATGAAACTCAGGCCTTCTTCCTCTTTTTCCTTCAATCCGGTGCTTGCCTTTCCAACCTCAAGAAAATTGCCATTGTCATCGATGCATGCGATTGTGTAGCTGCTGAGCCATTTTGACCTTTTACCTTCCCCCCACTCCGCCCCTACAATTACCAGGTCCAGAGTTTCCATGATATGCTTGAACTTTATCATGTAGCCGACTCTTGCGCCTGGCTTGTAAGGCGACTTAAGCGACTTGAACATCAGGCCTTCGTTGCCGGCATTGACGGCATCCTTGAAAAATTTCTCCACGTCTTTCTTTTCAGAAACAATTTTTATTTTTGAAAGCACTATTTTTTTCGGCTCCTGCCTTATTGTCCTCTCCAATAGCTTCCTCCTTTTCTCAAACTCCTCGCTAATCACGCTCCTGCCTTCAAAATAAATTACATCAAAAACATTATTTTCTCTTTATTCTTTGCGAGATGCTCTGGAACGGCAGGTATTTTCCATTTTTTTTATTATAGCCGACTGCCTCTGAATCAATGATAAAGCTTTTTCCTTTCACATTTTTCTTTACAAACTCGACGACATCAGGAAACTGCCTTGTGACATCCTCAAGCCTTCTTGTGAATAATTTGATGTTTCCCTTATCGTCCTTATGCGCCTGTATCCTGAAGCCGTCATACTTGAACTCTATTGCAGCTGGCTTTCCTACAGTCTCAAATGCTTCCTCGATTGTATCAACTTTCAAAGCAAGCATCACCTGTATCGGAATGCCCACTTTCATGCCGATATTTTCCAAGCCATCCAATCCTTTTGATTTTGCAGCCTTTGCAACAACCGCAAACTCGTTTGTCATGTCATATGCATGCTGCACAGCATCCGCGTACTTGTTGTACACTTCCCTGTCCTCAACATCGATGTCATTCATTTCCTTTGTATATTTGATGCCTATTTTGCCGCCGAAGAACGCCCATACAATTGCATCCCGCATGGCGCCTTCGCCGACCCCAATCCTCATTTCTCCAAGAATGGTCTTTACAATGTACTTTGATTCCACGGGCTTTGCTGATGTAAGCAGCTCTGCAATAAGCTGTGTTTTCCTATCGACAGTTCCCTCGCCTTCAAGCCCCGCAAGCTTTCTGATATTGTCAAAAACCTTCTTCACAGTCAGTTTTGCGGAGTGCAAAGTTGCCTGCTTCTTTGTCTTGACAAGCACTTCAGCCACTAATCCAAGATCGCCCTGCTTTTTCCACTCGTTTTCTATCTTTTCAATGCTTATTCCTGTTGCAACGCTTAGGGATTTCAGCATTAAGCGGGATGCAACTCCTATCTCCCTTGCATCATAATTCGGGAAAATCCTGCCTTCAAGAAGCAGCATCACATGCTCCATGTCATCAGCACTCACTTCTTTCAGGAACTCTGAAATAATATGTGTTTTTTCCAGCCTTTTTGTAGTCGTGTTCAGCTGCTCGTAAATATCGACAAGCTTTGAGTATTCCATAGGGTATTTGATATTCCTTATTGTTTATTAAGTTTTTTGAAATATTTGACTAATTAATTAAGATGGATATTATAAAAATATTTAAATGGTTATGGTTTTCTTTAGGATATGCCAGTAAAAAATATGTTCGTTATCATATTAGTTGCATTGTTAATTACTCCTTTTGCTTATTCAATTAAGTATATCACTCTAAATTTTTTACCTTCTTCTCCACAGCAAAGCTTTACAGCATATAAGGGTAGTTATATTGACATTCCAGTTACTGTAGTTAATCCAGATTCTATAAGTATAACTTGTACAATCAGCTCTTCTTTAGGTTCCTCATCAACAAACTTATTACCAGCGGGAAGCCAGCAAACTCTCTACTTTAGACATAACGTACCTAACACGATAAAAAGTTTTTTTGGAAAACCAGCTAGCATAACTTTTACTACAGATTGTAAAACAACCGCAGCACCTTACACTTGTCCAACAACTGAATTTCCATTCCTTACGACATGCTATTATGATTCAAAGCCCTTCCCCCACTCCGTTAATATTAATTATGTTTTAAGTGACCAAGACCAAAAAAATTTTGATATTTTAGAGGATTATAGGAATAGTTTAGCAAATAAAATAACTGATATAGATAAAAAAGCTCAACAAATCAATGATTTGATATCAAAAACTCCTACTCCTATTCTACCAAAAGGTATCAATCAGGATAATTCAAATATCCAACAGAATGTCAACGCATTAAAGAGTAAATTTCAAAATGTACATGACTCGCTTGAGCAAGAACAATACAATCTTGGTTCTCAAGTTGATAAAAATTCCGATTTGATTTCATTATCAAACTCAGATATGAAGATTACCGATATGAATACTATGACAAATAATAATATTCAAAGATACAAACAGATTGGTTTAAATCTACAAAATTTAGTTTCAGATGCTAAAGATAAGTCAGCAAAATTAAGATATATGTTTAACAATGAATTAATAAGTAAACTCGACGAAGTTGGAAAAGAAGTTAGCTTAAAAATTAATAGCTATAAGTTCACAGATTTGGATGACGCCGATAATTTAGTTAAAACGTATTCGGATTCTAAAGATAAGATAATAAATCAAATGCAAAGTAACCTGAATGACTATGCCAATAAAGCAGTAAACCTAATATCAAAACAGGTTAATAAAATTTGCAGTGATTTTAAGCTGTGTGACACTAAGGGGAAAATTGACGAGATAAATTTAGCAACTGCCAAAGATTTTACCGGTTTCTGTTTTTCATATGATTCCTTATCGAAAGAAGTAAAAATCTTCAATGATAAAGAGATTAATAGACAAAAAATTGAATTAGACGAACTGAATAAGAAAAATCAAGAAATTAATGATAAAAACATTCCCATACAAAAAGAAATTGATAAAACTAAAAAAATCAATGACTTAAAACAAAATACAAATTCTGAAGCAATAAAAGTAGAAAAAGATATACAAGATTCACTTAATGATATAAACTTATTAGGAAAAACAATCGATATTTCTAAATACATAGAATTGGTAAAGGAATATAATGCTTTAGATTTTCAAAAGAAGGAAGCTAAATTGAAAAATTTAGAAGAGGAATCCAAAAAGGTCAGAACTGAAGCCGATAAAATAAAATCTCAAGAAAATAATTTTTTTGCTTTTTTTAAAAAATTATATTATAGAATTTTAGGAAGCAAGCAAGAATTAGATTACAAATTGAATTTGGAAATAAATGAAACAATACCAAAACTCATATCAGAATTACAAAATAATATAACACCAGCTAAAAATGTTAATATAGAAGATGAAACTGTTAAATTTTTTACGGATTCATGTAAAATTTCTCAGAATCAACTTACTCAATTACAAGCGAATACTTTGAATATTCAAACTTCTGAAAAGCAATCTGATATAAAAACTGATTTAAAGAATGTAGAAAAAAATTGTATTGATGAAAACGGCCAACGAACAAATAAATGCTGTGATAGTGATGAGTATAAATCAAGAAAAGACCTTTATCCAGTTATTTTTGTTCATGGGCACGCTGCAGAAACTGGGCAAAAAACAGTCAAAAGCTCTCTTGACACTTTCGCCAGTATGTCTTCGTATTTTGCTCAGAGAGGTTATGTTCTTAAAGATATTTTATATCCAGAAAAGGCAACAGAATTGACTAAAGGTAGTTGGCCTTACTGTAAGCCTATTGCAGTGATGGTTACATATTATGAAGGTATAATGAATGGAGGAGCAGTTCAGTATAAGAATAGTATAGGGGATTATGCACCAACTCTAAGTAAAGAAATTGATGCGGTTTTAACAGCAACTAATAAAGATAAAGCGATAATTGTTTCTCATTCAATGGGGGGAATAATTAGTCGATATTACATATTGAAGAAGGATGGTCAGTCTAAAATTTACAGATTGATTACTATAAGTAGTCCGCATTATGGAACAAACAATTGGATTAACTTTTTAAGTAATGCAGGTGAATCTGAATCAAAAGAAATGAAACCTGGTTCCCCTTTTCTGAATCTACTAAATTATCCTGAAGATTCACTTGTCAATACATATTCTATTATGGGGGATAGTAAGGCTTGTGATTTAGGACTTGGACAAAGATGTGATGGGGTTATTTATGTTGAAGATGCAAAACTAAAGAATGCTAAAGATTTTATAGTATTTAAGGGCCCTCAATATGAACATTCAATGATTGTGTTGCAACAGAATGTATCTCAAAAGGTTCTAGATATTGTAAATACTTGATGTAGTATATCAAAATAACTTCCACTCATTTTACAGCTCATGTTTCAGTTAACTATTTAAATACCCTTATCCAAAAATTCAATTATGGATGTTTTTGACTGCATCAGGACCAGGCGCTCGATAAGAAAGTACAAGGAAAAGGATGTTCCATGGGACGATATTGTCGAGATTCTTCAGGCAGGCAAATATGCCCCTTGCGCAGGCAACATTTTCAATCTTAAGTTTATTGTTGTCAAGAACGAGGATAAAAGAAGGGATATCGCAGAGGCTAGCGTGCAGCAGCATTGGATGGCAGACGCTCCGATACATATTGTTGTTGTGGGCGAGCCGGAAAAGGCTGAAAGGTATTACGGCACAAGGGGTGTAAGGCTTTACACGATACAGGGCGCTGCTGCTGCGATTGAAAACATGCTGCTTACAGCACACTCGCTTGGACTGGGAAGCTGCTGGGTTGGGGCTTTTGATGAAGAGGAAATAAGAAGGCTTTGCAATCTGCCTGAGCATGTCAATGTGCAGGGAATCATAACAATAGGCTATGCCGATGAAACTCCGACAGCGCCTCCAAAATACAGAATAGAGCATACCATGTACTTCGAGAAATGGTGGGGCAGGATTGAAGGGCCAAAGACAGCCCTTGGAATGTGGAGCCCTGTGATAAAAAGCGCTGTGCAAAGGACACATAAGCACATTAAGAAGCATGTTAATAAATTAAAGGAAAAGATTAGGAAAAAGTGAATTTTAATTCTTTGATTTTTTAATTCAATAAAACAATACAATAATAAATAAAATTAAAAAACGAGAGCGACTTTTGGATTTAACAGCGTGATGAAAGTGAACCGCTTTTAATGTTTTATTGAATGAGCCACCGCTTGCCTTCATAATGAAAAACGTTGGGGGTGGTTTTCTAATGAAGGCAAAGAAACAATCTCACCACAAAGACTAAAGGGGTGATTGTGAATCCCTGCTAATGAACCAGTTCTATCCCTAGCTCCTGCGAAACCGCAACTGCTTCTGCGGATGGTATTGAGTGGTCAACCTTGCCAAGCACCCAGGGGCTTTTAACCCCTGTGATGATAGTCATGACAGTTATCCTGCCTTTCATGTCCTCGACAACTCGGGCGCCCCAGATGACATTTGCATCCTGGTCAAGGCTTTCTGTCACAAGCTCACCTATCCTGTTGATGTCATCCAATGTCATGTCAGGCCCGCCCACTACATGGATTAAAGCGCCTGTTGCGCCCCTGTAATCAACTTCTAATAATGGGTTTGCCAAAGCTCCTTTGACAGCTTCATCAACCCTGCTGTTAGTGTCAGAAGAGCCGACTCCGATTACAGCAACTCCGCCGTTCTGCATTATGGCTTTTACATCAGCATAGTCCAGATTGACAAGGGAAGGAACTGCAATCGTCTCTACAATGCCTTTTATCATAGTTGCAACAAGCTCGTTTGCAACTGCAAATGCCTGCTGTATAGGCAAATTGCCTGCAATCTGCACCAGCCTATTGTTGTCAATCACGATTACTGTATCAGAAATTTGCCTAAGCTGCTGCAATCCAAACTCAGCCTTGTCAACCCTTGCCCTTTCAATCTTGAAAGGCATTGTGACAGTGCCGATTACAATAGAGCCTGTGTCTTTTGCAAGGTGCCCTACAACAGGGGCAGCTCCTGTTCCCGTGCCGCCGCCCATGCCGGCACATACAAAAACCATGTCAGCCCCTTTCAGGCTTTCTTTCAGCTCATTCATAGATTCTTTTGCAGCCTCAGCCCCTTTCTCGGGAAAGCCTCCGCATCCAAGCCCTCTTGTAACGCCTTTTCCAATCAGGAACTTACGGTCAGCATCGATGATGCCAAGATGCTGCTTGTCTGTGTTGCATGCTATTATCTCAGCGCCTTTGATGCCCTTTTTGTAGAGCCAGCCAACCATGTTATTGCCGGCTCCTCCAACGCCTATAACCTTTATGTTCGCCTGTCCTACCAAACCGCTCATGTCTTGAGCCCCATCTAACGAAAATTCCATTTTTATCTACCCCCTTTCCCCTAGCCCAGTGGTTTTCATCTATAGTTTACAATATAAATTTTCGATTACCGAAATGTTTATATTGCTCTTCTGTAGTTATCCTTTTAGAATTAGCCTGTGCCAACAGGTTGATTTGATATCGTTTTATAGTTTTTATCGTACTAAAAAACTAGAATTTCCAAAACAAGACTATTTCAAGCCAAAACTAGAATTTCCAAAACAAGACTATTTCAAGCCGCTTTTCGCCAAAAAAGCTGCTTTAGATGAGTTTTTCGCCAAAAAAACTCATAATTAATCTTTTCTTAATTTTATATTTATATATAAAGTGATTTATAAAGATTTCTGGGTTTAAAAATATAGGTTGGTTTATATAAATCAAAGGTATTTGTTCGTATAAATTTATAAAATGATTTACATTCCTAATCAATATGAAAACTGATTCAATTGATGATTTGTTCGGACCTGAAACAACGTGGGGAGAAATCAAAAGGTTTCAAGGTCGCGAAGCACTTTTCGAAATCTTGGCAAGCACTCACGCGCTAAAAGATCAACTTATTGCTTATATGAAGCAGGAAGGACCTTATGATGGAGACAATCCCAAAATTATGCTGGCTATTTTTGATGCTCTGCATGAAAAAGAGGAAGGGCTGATATATGGATTGAAAGGATTTGAGAAACTGAGCAGAGACCCAAAAGCTTTGCTTGAACTTAAGCATCCTGATAGATTAATTGATTATGTAATGATTATTTCTAATGACGTTCCTGAATTATCAAAATTGCTTGGCGAATTTAGAGGTGCAATGAATTATTTAGGATATAAGTCGCATAATTTTTCTTACTACGATAAAAAATATTCTAAATTGCAGTTATCTCTTGAAGAACTTGCCAAGCAGGTTATTGTTATAGGAACGGGTGTGGCTAATCATATTGGCCATATGACTTTCAAAAACTATATTAATTCTCTTGAAGAAGGAGAAAAAGCAAAAGATGAAGCGTTTAATAAGCTACTTCTACTAAGAGATGTTTACGTTGATATGGCTCTAGCTGCACAAATTTTAGGTTCTAAACAGATGGTTTTAGATTATATGGGACTTCATGATGAAACAGGTGGAGGTTATGAAATAAAAGGAATACCCCATGAAATTTTGGATGAGTATGCATCACATAAATGTGGCATGGACACAGCCTCAACAGGAGAAGTTCCAAGAAGTATGAAGTATGATAGCCTATCATCACCACTTAATAAAATTATTTTTGGCTTGGGTCATTACGACATTTTTAGATTGGAACATTTCACAGAAGTGCCGGATTTAAGCAAAGAGCCTAAAGAAGGGACTTCAGCTAAAGTGCAGCCAGCTACTGAAGAGGATTTTGCTCTTTTTGGAATTAACAGGAAAACTCCTTGGGAAAAAGCTCACAAGGAATACAGGTCGCTAATGATGGGAGTATATAGTGCTGTGTTCAACAGTCCATCACTGCATCAAAATACCGGAGAAGTTCAAAAATTTAACGATGCTTTTGGCAGAATTAGGGAATTTTACAGACAAAATGCTCTTCAAAAACAACAGACAGAAGCTTAATAATTTATAAACACTACTTAACTCCTTTATTCTTATGTTTGGAAAAGCTTTACAGCAAAAAAATAATTCTTGCAAGAAGAAGCTTAGTGGAAGCTGACAACAATGAAATCATTGAAAATGCAAAATCAAAAAATGTCGCTTTTCTTGTGATTGGAGACCCGTTTGCAGCAACAACCCACATCGACTTGTTCTTAAGGGCGAAAAAAGAGGGCATAAAATGCCATATTTTGCATAATGCTTCTATTGCAAGCGCTGTTGGAATAACAGGGCTTCAAGTGTATAAATTCGGCAAAATTACCTCAATTCCTTTGGAGAATGAGGACATTGAATCTCCGTATGATGTGCTGAAAGGCAATTCAAGCCTTGGACTGCATACTTTGTTTTTGCTGGATTTAAACCCGGATGAAGAAAAATTCATGTCCGTTAATGATGCAATAAGGTATTTGCTGAAAGTGGAATTAAAGAGAAATGAAAGAATATTCTCGGAAAAAACTCTTTGCGTTGGCTGTGCAAGGCTCGGAAGCGAAAGCCAGATTATAAAAGCCAGTATGGCAAAGGATTTGTTAAAACAAAATTTCGGCAAGCCAGTCCATTGCCTCATAGTGCCCGGCAAGCTGCATTTCATGGAAGAGGAAGCGTTGAAATTGTATTCTTGATGTGGATAATTTTATAAACAAAGTAGGAAATTCTCTTGCCTAGTCTCGGCAGATTCGTTTTTATAGCCCCGTGGAAGAATAAAGCAATTTATTCTGCGGAATGTAGCGGTCAAGCATCGTGCCCTTTGGAGGCAGCGAAAATCAGAGATTTTCTGGTCTTTCGTTGCTAACGAAAGGCATGGACGGCAGTTCGAATCTGCCCGGGGCTATTTTTACAATAAATTTATAAAGCATTTAACTATCCCAATTCATAAAGATAGCTTGGTGAAAGCTCAGCTATACTGGATGAAAATATGTTTTCTCCAGATTTTAAAATAATTAAATTGGCTTAAAATGGCAAGAATGCACTCAAGGAAGAGGGGAAAGCACGGCTCGAAAAAGCCTGCAAAGAAGACAGCTCCTTCATGGATAAGGTACAAGGCAAAGGAAGTTGAGCTTTTGATAGCAAAGCTTGCCAAGGAAGGCAAGACTGCATCCCAGATTGGGATTCTGTTCAGGGATGTCTATGGAATCCCGAGCATATCGGCATTATGCGGCAAGTCAGTAGGCGAAATTCTTGGCGAAAAAAAAGCCCTTCCAGAAGTGCCCGAAGACCTGACTTCATTGTTCAAGAGGTACGCTGCGATAAAAAAGCACCTTGACTCAAACAAGAACGACGAAACAGCAAAGCGGGGCCTGCTCCTGACAGAGTCAAAAATAGGAAGGATTGTAAAATACTACAAAAGGACAGGGAGAGTTTCCGAAGCATGGAAGTTTGACCCTGAAAGGACTGGGTTTTTTGCTACTGAGTGATTTAACTTGTTATTTCTCTTATCTTCTCCACAACCTCATTTATCAGATAATCCGGAGTTGAAGCTCCTGCTGTAACTCCAATCTTTTCCTTTCCTTTAAACCACTCTTTCTGCAATTGCTGCCCTGATTGTATGAAATAGCTCTCAACTCCCAGTTCCCTGCACTTTGCATAAAGCTCTTTTGAGTTGCTCGAGTTTTTGCCGCCTATGACAATTACAATCTCTGAATCTTTCGCAATCTCGTCTGTATCGCTTTGCCTCTGCTTTGTAGGGTTGCAGATTGTGTCAACATAGCCGTATTTTTTTGTCAAATCCTTCAGGCTCAAGGGTATTTCCTCGAACTTATCATTGCCCAGTTTTGAGTTTATATTGTCAATCAGCATTTTATATCCGTAAACGGACATTGTCGTCTGAGAGATTATTGCGACTTTTTCAAAATTGTTTTTGGATATGTAATCAGCGGCCATGCCAGCCTGCTCCGGCTTCTCGACAATAAAAGTGTCTTTTCCTTTAAGGTGGTAGCTCGTGCCTATAGCCTCCGGATGGTTTCTTTTGCCAAAGAGGATTACCTCGTATCCGCTGTTCTTCAGCTTGATTGCAACGTTATGCACCAGGGTAACAAGGGGGCAGGTTGCGTCATTCAGGTTTTTTCCCCTCACGATTGATTTTTGCCCAAGAATGCTGTACGTTGTGCCTGGCTCGCCGTGCGCCCTGAGCACAGTGACCGAATTTTCCGGGATTTCATTGATATTTTCAACAAAAACTATTCCTTTTCCCTCTAAGTCTTTTATTACCTGCTCGTTATGCACAAGCTGCCCGTAGACATAAGTTTTTTCTTTGTTTTTTTGCGCAACTTCCTCTGCGATCTCTATGGCTTTCTTTACGCCAAAGCAGAATCCCGCGTGCTTTGCAACCTTTATTTCCATTTTAAAACAAGTCCCCAAGCCAAATTAATATGTATCAGATTATATAGTTTTTGTCAAAAAAACGAACGGATAGTCATATTGTATCTTGAAAAATGCCTCCCTTGCCTCGTAAATGCTGTTGAAAACCCCGAAAACAGTCGGTCCTGAGCCTGAGACAATCGCATTCAGCGCGTCATTCTTCAGCAGGCTGTTCTTAATGTCTGCAACAATCTTGTACCTTTTTGCCACAATCGGCTCGAAGTCATTATGCAGGTTGTTTGCTATTTCTTTGATGTCCTTTTTTTCTATTGCCTTCACAAGGGATTTAATGTCAGCTTTTGTCCTTATCTTGGGCTTGTTCTTGTCAAACGCCTTGTAAGCCCATTTTGTCGAAACCCTGAATCCGGGGTTGATAAGCACTATGTTGATGCTGAATGACTTCTTTATCCTTTTTATCCTGTCTCCTATTCCTTCCACCAGTGCCGCATTTTCCCCTATAAAGAAAGGCACATCAGAGCCAAGCTGGGCAGCCAAATCAATCAATTGCTTTTCTTTAAGCCTTAGGCTCCACAGCTTGCTCAGATTCATCAAGGTGGTGGCTGCATCAGAGCTTCCGCCCCCCAATCCTGCTTCTATAGGCACGTTCTTCTCTATGAAAATCCTTGCGCCCTGCCTTACCTTGAACTTCTTTTTCAGCAGCAAAGCCGCCTTGTATGCAAGGTTGTTCTCATTTTCAAGCTCCTTGTTTGTGCACTCGACTATTATTTTGTCCTCTGTCAAGGGCTCAATTGTGATATTGTCTGCAAGCTCTATCTTCTGCATTACTGACTGGATTTGGTGGTAGCCCGAGCTTATTTTCCTGCCTATCTTAAGGTAAAGGTTGATTTTGGCATACGATGGGATTCCCATAAGGAAAAGGTAGAAGCAATGGTATTTAATATTTGCTGATTTTAAGAGCAAAAGAGAAAGGTTTTTAAAGGGTTGACCTTTAGTTATATATAAGATTTTATGGGGAGGAGATAAAATGAAGGAGAGAAAAACAGATATTAGTAAAAATCTTAATAATTTAGCAGAGCAAATTCAAAGTTGGGTACAAAGTAGTGGTCTCGAATCGAAAACAGTGCCAGATAAGAAATTCCCGATAGTTCATGTTATTAATCCAGAATCACAGCAAGTATTAGCACGATATGAAATAACAAAAACTGGGGTTAGGGGACCTGACCCTCAAAAATATGATGATGGTAAAAGTTTGTTAGGGGCTGCAGTAGCCAATATAGCTGATATGCTGAGTCTTTCTGGTTTGTACTTTAATCCAGATACTGAAATGTATGATTCGCAAGGAACAATAATAACAAAACAAACATTTTAACCCAAACTCACCACAGCAAACCCCTGAATCCCCTCGCCTCTCCCGAAAGCAGTTAGCTTTTCCCCTGAAGTGTAGGCAATTCCAATCCTTTCTTTTTCAAGCTTTAATATTTTAGACAATGAGTTTTTAATTTTATCCGTATATTTTTCTAATTTTGGCTTGCCTGCCTCTATCATGATGCTGACATTATTCAATTCCATATTTTTTTGCTTTAATTTATCCAAAATCACTTTCAGGTACTCTTTGCTGTCAGTAATGCCTTTTCTGCACATTTCATCAGAGTAATAGCCAAGGCTTCTCTCTCCAATTGCAGTGCTTACTGCATTGAACAATGCGTGCAAAACAACATCTCCATCTGAGTTTGCCTCCAACCCCGTTTCATCTAGCAAAATACAGCCGCCTAAAACAAGCTTTTTATTTTTATTTTTTGAGAATTTATGGCTGTCCTGCCCGAAGCCTATCCTAAACCCAGCATTGTTCCTTTTCGCCAGAATTGCCTCTGCAATTTTCAAGTCTTCATAAGTTGTAATTTTTATATTTTCGTAAGAGCATGGTACGATTTTGACTTTTTTGCCAAGAGCCTCAACCAAAGAAACATCATCGGTAACTTTAAGATTTTTCTTTTTTGCATTTTTGAAAGCTTCAATAAACAGCCCGTACCGGATTGTCTGGGGAGTTTGCACTTGGTACACATTTTTTCTGTCAATTGTTTTCTCAATAAAATCATTTCTTATTTTTTTGATTGTGTCCTTCAATTGGAATCCTGAAACTGCTGCGCCATATTTTTTTGCAGCATTTATGCATCCTATAATTTCGTTTTCCTTAACTAAAGGGTTGCTTCCATTGTGCACGACAATAACGTCATCATTTTTAGCATTTTTGATAGAAATCAATCCGTTATAAACAGAATCCTGCCTCTCTCTGCCGCCTTCAGCAATTTTTTTAATCTTGTTAAAATGACATTCCTGCTTTATTTCATTGATTTTTTTAATGTAATTTTTTTGTGCCACAACTAAATTGCATTCCTGAAAATTTTTAATAGTGTAATAAATCATAGGCTTATTTAACAATGGAAGAAATAATTTGTTAATGCTTTTCCCCATCCTTTTGCTCTTGCCCGCAGCAACAATGATTGCAAAGTTCATTTTTAGATATTTTTACCTGATTTTTGGGCTGTGAAAATATTGTACTTAAATAAGCCCTTTTCTGCAAGCTTATAAACTTCAATGGCAGCTGTCACATTTATAAAGTTTTTATGCAGCTTAAGGGAATTTACAAAAACATATGGAAATTTAGCTAGCTTAGTCAATCTTTTAATTGAAGGAAGCACATTTCTGGATATATCTTTTTGGATTATAGATTCAAAGCCTGCTTTTTTTAATAAATCCGCAAATGAGCCATGCCTCATGTTTTTTATTGAGCCCATCGCCGTGCGCTCCGCTATAATTCTAAATATATTTTTCTCATAAGCTGTAAACTCATTATCGTGCGATATAGTATAATCAAAAATGGCCAATCTTCCGCCGGGCTTTAAAATTCTGAAGAATTCCTTAAGAGTTGAATTAGCATCTGGGGAATGCACAAAGGACTCTATTGCATATACGGAGTCAAATTTATTATTTTCAAAATCTGTATTCGAGTAATCCATTAAGTGGTATTCAACATTTGAGCTTACACCTAATTTTTCAGCCAATCTCTCAGCTTTGCCTATTTCAAATGGGACTATGGTTATTCCAATTATGCTGCAGCCATATTTTTTTGCCAAATAGGTGCTTACTACGCCCTGGCCGCATCCTGCATCCAATATTGTTTGGTTCTTTGTTATTCTTAGGGCTTTTGCAAGCAAATCCTGCATCAACTCCTGTGCCTTTTTCTCGCTGATATTGTTTATGCCATCAGGATAACAGCCAAAATGCTTCGAGCCGCCAAGAACTATGTCATAGCCGAGCTTTGACTCTTTAAAATAAGAAATAACTCTTTTATGATGCTCATTTGAATTTATCATTCTTAATATTAATGCTCAACAACCATTTCTTCTTCGATTAGCTTGTTAGTTTCCTCTTTTGTTTTTCTGTCAACTTCAAGAATATCATTTAGTGTCGGGTTTTGCATTGGACTAGACTCATCCATCATTTTTCTAATCAGCCTTGGAATGTCCAAGAACCTTATTTTGTTGGCTAAGAAAGCATGAACGGCAGCTTCATTTGCGGCATTCATCACAGCAGGCAAAGTTCCCCCTTTTATTCCAGCTTCATAGGCGTATTTCAGGCACGGAAACATATCAAAATCAGGCTCTTTGAATTCCAGAGTTTTTATTTTCACCAAATCAAGCTGCGGATTGCTACTGTGGAATCTTTTTGGGTAGCTTAAAGCATATTGTATTGGAATTTTCATATCAGGAATGCCAAGCTGCGCAATGACTGATTTATCAGCAAACTCAATAAGGGAATGCACAATGCTCTGTGGATGAATCACAACTTTTATTTTCTCATATTCAATGTCATAAAGCCAATGAGCTTCTATCACTTCAAAGCCCTTGTTCATCAAGGTTGCAGAGTCAATTGTTATTTTATTGCCCATGCTCCATGTTGGGTGGCTTAATGCGTCCTGCACGTTAACATTTTCCATCTGCTCTTTTGTGTAATTTTTAAATGGGCCTCCAGAACATGTTATTGTTATATTATTTACTTCTTTTACATTTTCTCCGTTCAGACACTGAAATATAGCGCTGTGCTCAGAGTCAATCGGCATAAATTCAATATTGTTTTTCTTGGCTTCTTCCATGATTACAGAGCCTGCTGCAACCAAAGTTTCCTTGTTTGCCAATGCAATGTTTTTCTTTGCTTTTATTGCATTATGAGTTGGCTCGATTCCTATGCTTCCAACCAGAGCATTTACTATAGTGTCAGCCTCGCTTAATGCTGCAATTCTATTTAATCCTTCAATTCCTGAATAAACCTGGCAGGGCGAGAAATTCAGCAAATCATCTACTTTGCTTTTGTCCATTATTGCAGCTGCCTTTGGCTTGAACTCCTTTATTTGCTTCAGCAGCAATTCAGAATTCTTGTTTGCTGTCAGGCCAACTATCTTGAACTCATTTGGAAACTGCCTTATTATTTCCAGAGTTTGTGTGCCGATGCTGCCTGTGCTGCCTAAAATGCTAAGATATTTCATTTAGTTAACTCCACCCCTTATAAGCTTGTAGTAATAAGTTTGATTATAAATCTTTCCATATATTTATAAAACCGCTGAATAAGAAAAAGAGGATTGTGATAAAAAGTAGTAGATTTATATCATAAATTATTTTTCAGCTAAGATACAGTGCATTACCCCATCTGACAAAAATCCTTTTATCTTAAAACCATGAAATATCAGACAGTTCTTCCAGTCCCTATAATGCCCATATTTTGATATGCCCCTTTCAGATTCCAGCAGTATGAATAATCCTCTCTTTTTTAGATTTTGTTTTATATTTTCTAATGTTTTGTCTTGATTGCGATGCTCTATATGGGAAAGAACCCTGCAGCAGTTTACAAAGTCCGCCTTCTTTTTTACTATAAACTTAGTGATATCCTCACTTATAAAGGGATATTCATAGTTTTTATTTGCAGCATAATCAACACCAATGACTTTTGCGCCTTTGTCTGATAACCTTTTGCTGAAAATGCCTCCCCCGCACCCATAGTCATATCCAAATAAGCCTTTTAGACTGACATTTTCCATTAAATCATCCCATAACTTATAGTGGGTATGATAGTCTTTGCAGTAATTCTCTTTTTTCATGTATTGTGTTGTGTTCATATGTTTCCAGTAGTTATGTTGTGCTTTATTATTAAGAGTGATATTAAAAAATCTCAGTAAAATATGTTTCCATTTATAGTAGAATGATTTCACAAATTCTAATGATAGCAATTTAGTTATCCTATTTCTTGGTTCAATTTGTTTTTTAGGTAATTTTGGCTTTTTGGCGTGTTTCATTTTACACCCTACAAAGTTGTGAGGAAGGGTTATATTTAAAACTTACTACAATGATGTAGGATGGCTAAGAAAACATCATATGAAATTAAAAAAGACATAATTCTGGTGCTGAGGGAAAAAAGGGCTTCTTACACGAAGATACAGACTAAGTTAAGCACAAATTATGATTCCGTCAAAAACAACATCAAAGAATTGGAAGACTACGGCTTTGTCAAGGTGGAAAAAAAGGAGCACCATGCGAAAAACGGGAAATATTATTTTGAAGCTGAGCTTACCCAAAAAGGGCATGAATTGGCAAGGAAATACAAAGATAAGGCTAGTCAAAAATAGGATTACTCAGCCATGCTTTTCCATTTCTTACCGCTGACAATCAGGTGATCAAGCACTTTTATCCCCACCATGTCGCCAGCCTCAACAAGAACCTTATTAACCCTGCAATCTTCCTCCGAAGGCTCAACATCGCCGCTTGGGTGGTTGTGCACCAGTATAATTGAATTGGCGGAATTTTTGATTGCTCCTTTGAATACTTCGCGTGGATGCACAATTGAGCTGTTCAAAGTGCCGATAGAGACAACCTCGTCCTTTATTATCCTGTTCTTCGAGTCCAGAAACACGGCAATGAAATACTCCTTCTTCAATTCCTTAAGCTTATGCCTGTAATAAGAGGCTATGTCAGAAGGGTTCTTAACAACCTTGCCCATTAATTTCCCTGAATTAACCCTTTTGCTCAATTCAAAAGCGGCAGATAGCTTGCAGGCTTTGGCAAGCTTGATGCCTTTTATTTTCATAAGTTCCTGCAAAGACAAAGAGTTGAGCTTTTCAAGCCCAAAAAATGAAATCAGCCTGTTGCTGAGGTCAATTACACTCTCCCCGTTTGTTCCATTTTCAAGCAGAATTGCAACTAGCTCTGAGTCGCTGAGCGATTCAATGCCTTTTTCTTTGGCTCTTTCTCTTGGCCTTTGCTCTATTGAAATCTGTCTTATCAGCATTTTCACGGCGCTGGGGAGTTGAACGCGAGCTTGCGAGCGTTCTCGCAAGCAACTACGGGATTTCCGTTATAGCATTCGAACCCGTGAAGCGTTCGGAACGCTAACTGGATCTTAAGTCCAGCGCAATGGGCCAGACTCTGCCACCCCGGCTTTACCGAAAGTTTTATATAGTTTCTAATCCGCTTTGATTAAGTTCGGAACGCTAAACTTATTCCAGCGCTTTTTGGCCTACTCGGCCATTCTTTTTTATTTTGATAAAAATGTAAGAACTTGCCCTTTATATATTTCATGCGCACATGTCCAGTGTCCAGTGGTGGTATAAAGATTATATTCCATTACCTATTTATCAGGAAAATGATTGACTTGTTTGACATGTCGGAAATTTTTACTATTGATTAAATTTGCAAAAATTTCCGAGCATGCTCAAAAATCGCAACTATTTAAAATGGATTATTGCGATTTTTGACACTTTGGTTATAGAGCCGTTGAATAAGAGGAGAAAGGTGGTTGTTAAGACTAGGGTTTAGATTTTTTATTTGTGACTTTCCCTCTTATTAAAAAATAATAAAATCCAATACATATTACAAGAACTACAAGAAAGATTAACGTAACATTTTTAGTTTCTAATTCTATACCCAAGTCTATAAGTTTTGTCTTAATCCATGCTTTAAGTTTTGAAGTAGATTCTTGTTCATCTTTTTGAGGTTGAGTTATTTTGGGAGGTGTATGAAATGGGCATTTTCCACAATCTATGGTACAATTCTGGCAATTTTCATCCAAATTACATATTTTATCTCCACATTTTTCAATAGTTGGTGATGTTTTATTTTCATATTTTAAATTCCACTCTCTAGAATTAATATAAAATATATTAAATAACCAAAAACCTTCTCCCTGAACTGTTAATTGAAAAGCATAGTGACCCATATCTTGTGATTGATTTAATTTATAGATAATGGGGTCTTTAGATATTTCTTTGAAATCCATAGGCAAATATTTTCCATCTATAAGTAATGGGCTGATAGAAATACCATTGTCCTTCGTTATAATAAGTATATTTGTTTTTTCTTTTGATGTTATATCTTTAGTTGCGCAGTTTACTTTAACAAAATCTCCAGATACTTCTATATATTTATCAAGTACACATTCTTCTTCACCATTCACAAAAATTGGAAAAATTAACAATATAGAAAAGAAAAATATCAAAAAAATTTTATTTACCATTCTCCATCTCATTTATCTCCTTCAGAAGAACTTCATAAATCTCATTGTCATTGACTCTTTTTACAATCTTGCCTTCCTTGTACAACAAATGATTTCCAGGAGCGCCTACAATCCCGATGTCAGCTTTTCGTGATTCGCCCGGCCCGTTGACAGCGCATCCCATGATTGCAACCTTTATCGGCTTTTTTACCCTTTCAGTTGCATTTTCCAATTGCTCAACCAGTTTAATCACATCAACCTCTGTCCTTGCGCATATTGCTGACTTCACAGTCCCTGGAATCTTGCTTCCTGCTTCTGTAACCCCAAGATGCAGCGGATAATCAGTTTTTTCTGCAAACAATCTATACGCTTTCACCATTCTAGTGACATCAGATGCTTTCAATGAAACGATTGTGTTGTAAAAATCCAAGTCCTCAAGAATTTTGACATGCCTCATTGCGCTTTCAACCATTGCCTCAGGCGCGTACCCGTACTTTTCAAACAAATCCCTCTCAAGAGAGCCAAGATTCACTCCAATTCTCATTGAAACTCCATAATTTTTGCACGCATTTACAACCTGCTGAACCTTGTCAGTGTTTCCAATGTTGCCAGGATTAATCCTTAACTTGTCAACATATTTTACCGCCTCTAACGCTATGCGGTAATCAAAATGAATGTCAACAACAAGAGGAATGCTTATATTCTCCTTAATTTCTTTCAACGCCTTTGCAGCCTCCATTGTAGGCGCAGAAACCCTCACAATATCGCAGCCAACATCTTCCAATCCTTGAATCTGCTTGATAGTTGCCTTTACGTCAGTTGTATCAGTGGTTGTCATTGACTGGACTGTTATCGGCGCATCTCCCCCAATGTGCAATTTTCCGACTTTTACTTTTCTTGAGTTTCTTCTTTGTAGCATTTTATTTTTTTTAGTTGAGTAAACATCAGCGGGTTTCCTCCTTTACAATTACTTTTAGAGGACGCTCTCGTTATTTTTTATTTATTTTTAGTTTAATGTTTTGAATTATTTTTATAATCAATGTTTTATTGTAGTTATATCAAATTCAAACCAAATAAGCATTGCACTTATAGCACCAAATGAAATCATAATCACAGTGTATTGTCTTGATTATAGGATGCCCTGTTTTCCTGGAATGCTCTGTGTCGTGCGCTTGATGCGATTCACAGCAATGAACTTTGCCGCATGACGTGCAAATCCTAAGATGCTCCTTGTCGCCGCAAACCTCGCATTCCTTCTTGCTTGATTTGGTAATCTTAATTTCGGAATTATGCGGGCATTCAGATTTTTTCATTTTTGGATGAAGTTCATGCGGCATTTTAAATTGCCTCCTGTATTGCCTTTTTGATGCTTTCCCTGTCGATGCCAGCCAATTTTTTCTGTATGTCGGGCTTGCCGTGCTCTATGAAATTGTCAGGAATTCCGATGATTTTTACATTGGATTTTATTTTATTTTTGTTTAACAGCCCCAAAACAGCGCTTCCAAAGCCGCCATTTAAAGCCCCTTCTTCCAGTGTTATTATATTTATTATTTTTCTCGCATGTCTTAGAATTAATTCCTCGTCAAGTGGCTTTGCAAACCTCGCGTTGATTATTGCTGCGCTGCACTTAAGCTCTTCAACTGCCTGCATCGCATCGTACAGAATAGGCCCTATGCCAATAATCAGCAGGTCCTTGCCTTCCTTGATCAATTCCCCTTTTCCCGTTTCGAGCTTTCTGAACTCCGAATCCAGGCCAACTCCAATCCCGTTTCCTCTTGGATACCTTAAGGCGCACGGCCCCTTCAATAATGTTGCAGTGTAAAGCATGTGCTGCAATTCATTCTCATCCTTTGGCACCATTATTGTGATGTTCGGGATTGCCCTGAAATAAGCAATGTCAAAAGGGCCGTTATGGGTTGGCCCGTCATCTCCCACTAGCCCTGCCCTGTCCAATGCAAATATGACTCCAAGATTTTGCAGGCATACATCATGGATGATTTGGTCATAAGCCCTTTGCAAAAATGTCGAGTAAATCGCGCACACAGGCTTCATTCCTGCAATTGCCAGCCCTGCAGCAAAAGTAACCGCATGCTGCTCTGCAATGCCGACATCAATTGTTCTTTCAGGGAAATGCTTCTCGAACTTGTTTAGGCCTGTTCCTGACTTCATTGCCGCAGTTATCGCAACAACCCTTTTGTCCTGCTCGGCAATCCTTATCAGCGCATTTGCAAATGCATCTGTATAAGTCATCTTTGTTGTTGTGACATACTTGCTTCCGTTTACAGGGTCGAATGGCGACATTCCGTGGAACTTATCAGTGTCTTTCTCTGCAAAAGCATATCCCTTGCCCTTTTCTGTCTTTACATGGAGCAAAACAGGGCCTTTCAAGTCCTTAACATTCTGCAGCGCCAGTATAAGCTCGTCAATGTTGTGCCCGTCAATTGGCCCATAATACTGGAAGCCCATGCTTTCAAAGAATATACCCTCGTTTGTGATTGTCCTCAGCCTTTCCTGCATCTTGAAAACCTTGTCAATTTCTTCCCTGCCAATGCCCGGTATTTTCTCAAGCAATTCCCTTGTTCTTTTCCTGAGTTCAAAATATCCCGGCTTCAGGACAATCTTGTTCAAGTAGCTTGAAATAGCACCAACATTTGGGCTTATTGACATCCTGTTGTCATTTAGTATAACCAAAATGCTTGTTTTTGAGTAGCCGGCATTGTTCAAGCCTTCAAAAGCCAAGCCTGCTGTCAAAGCCCCGTCTCCGACAATTGCAACAATCTTGTGCTTTTGGCTTTGATAGTCCCTTGCCTTTGCAATTCCCAAAGCTGCTGATATTGCTGTTGAGGCATGCCCTGCGCCAAAAACATCATACTCTGATTCAAAAATGTTGCAGAACCCGCAAACTCCCTTGTACTGCCTCAAAGTGTGGAAATTTTGCCTTCTTCCTGTCACAAGCTTGTGGGGATATGACTGATGCCCTGTGTCTATTACAATCTTGTCGTAAGGCGCATTAAAGACGTAATGGACTGCTAAAGTGAGTTCAACTGCCCCTAAAGGCCCTCCAAGATGCCCGCCGTTTTTTGACACAACCTCTATTATCTTGTTCCTTATTTCCTGGGCAAGGATTTTAAGCTGCTGCCTGCTCAGCCTTTTCAGGTCTCTTGGGGAGTTTACTTTACTTAGAATGCTTGCCTTTTTTTCCTGCCTTTGGGCGATTTCCTCTTTCAACTGCTGCCCAAGAAGAGTCTGCGCTTTTTTCGAAGACAGCAGTTTGTTTAATGATTTTTCTTTTTTCATAAGCACCCCTAAGCAGATGAAGGTTAATTTATGTTTATAAAGGTTGTGGAAAATGAAAATTCAAGACATAAACACACAATGTGTGATTAGAATTTGTATAATAGCCAAATTTAAAAATCTGAAGAATTATCTTCCAAACATAAAGCTATCACTTCCTTCACCCTTTTCATAAGCTCCTTTTTATTCTTTGCTTGTGTGTGGCAGCCTTGCAGTTCTGGCACATCAGCTACATAATAACCATCCTCGTCTTTTTCAACTAATACTTTGAACTTCATTACTTTCAATTTAGATTTTTTAGGCATAGTATATTTGATGGAGTGGTAAAATATAAATGTTTCGGAAAAATGGGCTTTGCATAATAAATCCTTCTAAAAACCAAATTTGCATAATAACATTTAAAAACCCCTTAACATTCCACTTCCATATAACCCGATTAAGACTACCTAGCGTAGGAGGGACATAAATGGACAAAGAGCAGGTACAGGCTGCGATAGCCAAGGCAAAGGATATTTCTACAAGGAGAAACTTCAGGCAGAGCTTTGACTTAATCATAAACTTAAAGGGATTGGATGTCAAGAAGCAGGAGCACCAGGTAGACACTTTCATTACACTGCCCCATCCAAGAGGCAAGAAAGTAAAGGTATGCGCATTGGTTGCTGCTGAACTGGAAACCCAGGCAAAAAATGTCTGCGACTCTGCAATTCTCTCTGACAGCTTTGACAAATACAAGGACAAAAAGGAAGTGAAGAAGCTTGCAAACAGCTTTGATTTCTTCATTGCCCAGGCAAACATAATGCCAAAGGTTGCAACTGCATTTGGAAGGGTTTTTGGACCACGAGGCAAGATGCCGAACCCAAAATCAGGGGCAGTTGTCCCTCCCAATGCAAACCTAAAGCCGTTGTATGAAAAGCTCCAGCGCACAGTAAGGGCCACAACAAAAAGCGCCCCTTTAATCCAATGCGCAATCGGCACAGAGGACATGAAGCCGAATGACATCGCTGAAAACGCATTGACTGTCTACAGCTCATTATTGCAAGCCCTGCCGAATGAAAAGCACAACATAAAGGACACCTACATCAAGCTCACAATGGGAAAGCCAGTCAAGGTAGGAGAAAAGATAGAGGTAGTAAAAGAAACAAAATAAAATGGAACAAATATCAAAAGTGCAGGCTCATGTAGCTGACTACAAAAAGGAAATTGTAGGCAATCTCATAAATCTCATCAGTGAGTACCCCATCATAGCAGTTGTAAACATGGAAAATTTGCCTGCTCCGCAGCTGCAAACCATGCGTGCGCAATTAAGGGGAAAATTCGTCATGACAATGACAAAAAGAAGGCTGATGAAGCTTGCCATTGCAGCAACAAAGCAAAAAAAGAAAGGCATTGAAAGCATTGAAGCGCATCTTGGCGGAATGCCTGCTTTAATCTTCACAAAGGAAAATCCGTTCAAGCTGAGCAAAACCCTGCAGAAAAGCAAGAGTCCAGCTCCTGCAAAAGCCAATCAAACAGCTCCAAGGGACATCATTGTCAACAAAGGAGCAACCTCATTTGCGCCTGGCCCGATAATTGGAGAGCTTGCAATGGCTGGCATAAAGTCAGGAGTCGAAGGCGGCAAGGTTGCCATAAAAGAAGACGTTGTTGTTGTAAAATCAGGGGAAAAGATAAAGCCAAAGGTTGCAGAGATTTTGACAAGGCTGGGAATACAGCCAATGGAAGTTGGCTTGGACTTGGTTGCTGTCTATGAAAATGGATTAATCTACACAAGAGATGTTTTGTCGGTTGACGAGTCCGAGTACAAAAACAGGCTAAGCAATGCCTCAAGATGGGCATTCAACCTTGCTTTCAGCATAAGCTATCCAACAAAAAGCAACATAAACCTGCTGATTGGGAAAGCCTACAACGATGCAAAAGCGATTGGCATTGCGCAGAATATTTTTGATAAAGGAATCATTGATTTCCTGCTCGGCAAAGCCCAGCAGCAGATGCTCAGCCTGAAAACAACTGCAAACATAGAAGTTGTTGAAACTAAGCACGAAATTCAAGCAGAGCGCAAAGAAGAAAAGCATGAGCAGCCAGCAGAAAAAAAAGAAATGGCAGAAAAACACGAATCAGCAGAAATAAAAGCTCCGACAAGAGAAGAGCTTGAAGCAAACATTAAAATGAGGGAAAAGCAGCAGGAAGTCAAGCAAGTGGAAAATATTTATCACGATATACATAAAAAGGCAATAGAAGGGCAGGATAAAAAGGATAAAAGTTAATTTAGAATAGTCCATAACAATAAAAAAAATTCCAATAAAACAAATTAAATCAAACACGAGAGCGACTTTGCGCTGCATAGGCGATAAAAGTAATCCGCTTTTGATGTTGGATTTGATTAAAAACTAAAAAATCAGATTATTAGGAGGTAACTAAAATGGAATACGTGTACGCAGCTATGTTGCTTCACAAGGCAGGGCAAAAAGTAGACGAAGCAAATGTAAAGAAGGTGCTCGAGGCAGCCCATGTGAAAGTGGACGATGCAAGAGCCAAAGCATTGGTTGCAGCCTTGGAAGGAGTCAACATAGAAGAGGCAATCGAAAAGGCGGCAATGCCTGTTGCAGTTGCAGCTCCGGCAGCAGCTGGAACTCATGAGGCAAAGCATGACGCAAAGGCAGACCATGCAAAGAAGGCAGCTGAAGAGAAGAAATCAGAGGAAGCTGCAGCAGCCGGCTTGGGAGCTTTATTCGGCTGAGTAAATGCTGGAATTTACATATCAAATTCATGACATTGCAGCAAAGCCCGAAAGAGCTAGTTGAGGAACTTAACAGGCACAGGATAGAGGCATCTAAATTAAGGAATGCCCTTAACGAACTCGATAAAGAAAAAGAATCCTGGTTTAAGAAAAAGGAAGAATTCTCAAAGAAGATACGGGATTCAATACAAGCAATAAAGTACAGCAAAGCCAAGAGGGACTTTTTGACAAAAGAGGTCAGGGAGCTGAAGCCGAAAAGGGATGCCATAAACAAGGATATAAACGGCGAATTAAAGGAGTTTGACAGGCTGAAAAAAGAAAAGCTGGGCATTGCAAAATCTCTCGATATCAAAGAACCCCCATCCAGGATAAAGCAGAACATTGAAAAGCTGGAGTTCAGGATTGAAACCGAAACAAGCTCTTTTGAAAAAGAAAAAGAGCTGATGAAAAAGATAAAGCAATTGAAAAAATTATATGAGGATTCTAAGGCCATTGACGATGCCGATAAAAATCTCAAGAATTCCTCCGATGAAATCAAAAGGATGAAAAAAGAGGCAAATGATATCCACAAGCTAGTGCAGGAAAAAGCGCACCAAAGCCAAATATTGCATGAGGGCATTCTGAAGCTTTCTGCCGAGATTGACAAGATGAAAATTGAGGAAGAAGCTGTTTTCAGGAAATTTTCCGAGCTAAAGTCAAAGTTCAGCGATGTAAATTCCCAACTGAAGGAAAAGCTGAAGGCTATGAATGACGTTAAAGCCTCATTGGACAGGATAAGCTCTGACAGAAGGGAAAAAAAGAGGCAGGAAGTTGAGTCATTCCTGAAGTCAAAGGAAGACGCTGTCAATGAAAAAATAAAGAGAAAGGAAAAATTGACTACAGAGGATTTGCTTGTGTTCCAGAAGTTTGGGAAAGATTAGTTTTTATTTTAAAAATCTTTAATTAATTTATTCAAAAAAACTCCTATAGAAATTGTGAAAATTAGCAACAAAATAAAAACAAATAATGCATAGTTCTGATTTTTTATAATATAATCAATTAACATTATCAAACCAATTAGTATGCTAATCACATAAATAACTAACAATATAGTATTAAATTTTTTATTTACAAATCCTTTTGTGATTGTTGATCTATTTATAATTTCTGCTTGTTCTTTAGTTCTTTGTTGTAATTTCTTTTTGAATTCTTCTATTTTGGATTTGTGTAATTTAGGGAATACAATTGCAGAGTAATCACAATTTTTGCATAACCATCTAGTGGGAGCACCCCATGCCATCATATCTTTACTTAAGTCGTGATATACATTAGTGCTTCCGCATCTGGGGCATATTATAAAATAGTCTTTATTACTTTCTTTTAGAGATTTTTTAGACATAAAGTAATAAGTTTAGAATATCTATTTATATTTTTGTAAACGTCATTTCCCGGAGAATTCCGTATAATGGCATTGCCCGCAGTACATTCTGCTTGCATGCTTTGCCATGAATGTCCCGGAGCCGCACTTCGGGCATGATTTGTTTTTCCTTTCAATTTTGCTGCCTGACACTTGGTATAAATTCCACTTGCCTTTGGATTTTTTCTTTGCTTCTTTGGCCATTTTTAACTGGATTGCTTGATTTTGTATATTTTATTGATTTACGCTTTCTTTGCCTCTTTCGCCTTCTTGTCCTTTTTCTCTTTCAGCTTCGGCTCGATCAGCTGCTTCTTGGCTTCGTCATTGTAGATGTATGCTGTAACATCCGCTTTTCTTGCGCCGAATGAATTGTAAACATGCCTTATCGCAATCAATTTTTCGTCGGTTTTCATCTGCGTTGCGAGCAGGGAGGTAACTTCATTATAGGACGGCGTTGCCTTTTCGAAATCCAGGGTTGCCTTTACCATTGTCCTTGAAAGCAACGGCTCTTCCTTTTTGCTTGTTACATTCAGCTGCATGGGGATTACCTCACCTTGATTGCGTATTCGCCTTTGGCCTTAAGCCCTATCTTCTCTGCTATTATTGACTTGTTGGGGTCAATTATGTACAGGCGCCCCTGCCAGTTCGTTGAAAACTGGTTTGTCTTGCAGACAGGGCACTCGCTGCCTTCAACAAGCATTTTGCATCTTTTGCATGATTTTTTTTTCATGGTTAAAACACCTTGTTTTGATTATTTTTTATGCTCCCTCTTTTCCCTTGGCTCCTTATCTTTGCCCTCCTTTTCATCTTTCTTCGGGGCTTTTTCCTCTATGTCTTCCTTTACCCAGTCAATTCTCCCCAGGCCCTGCTGCCTCATTGTAAGCCCAAGCTTGGGGTTAAGCATATCCTTGAACGAGACCGCTATTATCCTTGCCCGGCACAAGTCATTAACCTTCAAAACCCTTTTTGTCTCCTTTCCTGTGAGTGACTTATCCTTGCTGAAGCTCACAAAATCATCCATAGTCTGGCTTATGTGAATCATGCCGTCTATTGGCCCTATGTTGATGAAAGCTCCAAATTCGGCAATGTCCTTTATCTTGCCAAGCACGACTTCCTGCATCTCAGGCTTGAAAGTCAAAAGCTCGAACATGACGTTGTAGTAGGAAGCGCCGTCTCCTGCTATTATCACGCCCTCGCCTATTTCCTTGACTCCTGCAACATCTATGACGATGCCAAGGTCTTTTGAGATAAAGCCGCTGTATTTTGTCTTTATCCTCTTGATTACGGCCTCCTCCAGCGGCATGCTGAATAAGTTAGGAGGCACCCTGATATAGTCTTTCAGTTCAGTTTTATAGAACATTTTGCCCTCAATTATTAAATGACTTCAACTAGTCAATGCTTTCCAGGATAAGAGCCTCATTTATAAAGCTTTCTTTCAGTAAAGCTCGAGGTATTTTTTCTTCCTTAGTATAACCACAGAAGTGCCTTTCTTAAGCAGCTGCCTTTTAAGCTCAATGTCCTGTGTCGCCACTATTGTGTTTTTGTCCAGATTTTCCAAAATCAATGAATCAGTATCCTTTTGCCCTGACTTGATTATTCCAATATTCTTAAGCCTTATAAGCTTCAGGGCAAATTGGGCGGCTTTTTTGCTTTTTCCTGACTGCTTTTCAATGATATTTTTGAGTTCGCTTATTGTCTGCTCAAAAATGCATAGGTTGTAGTTGAAATTGCATATCCTGCCAAGCTCTGAAAATATGTCTACCCTGAACTGAATGGGTATAAGCAAAAAATTTGTGTCAAGTATTATCCTCTTCATCAGGGCTGAGTACCCGCATGTTGATATAAATATTTCTGTGCCATAGTGGAAAGTTATTTAAATTAAGCAGACAAATTCCGCTCATGGCAAAAAGAGGCCAGCTCGGTTCAGAGGCTTTTGTTTACGCATTGACTGTTGTGGTTGTAGGGGTAATCCTTGTCATGGGCTACAGGTACTTGGGCAGCAGCAGGAAAGTAATCGACAAGGGAGAGCTTTTGCAGTTTCAGAACAAGCTTGAGGCAGACGCAAAGTCCGTTGGCAGGGAGTATGGGACCTTCAAGAAGATTTCTTATCTTGTCCCTCGGAATCTTAATGAGGTGTGCTTTGTTGATACCGGCAAAAAAGACCAGGTGCTTTCAAGCAAATTAATAGCGTATTATCCTCTTGTCATGGACAGCCTAACCAGCAATACAAGCAAAAACCTGTTCTTTATAGGCTATGCCGATATCCATTCTTCAGAAATCGGGAACTTTAACATAAATCACTACCCCTATATGAACTGCTTTCACAGCAAAAACAACAAGGTTGAGATTGGACTTGAGGGTTTAGGCGGCGGAAAAGCCAAAATTGTTGCAGATTTTATAACCAAGGCGAAAATCGTCAGGGAAGAGAAGACAATCCTCCAGTCTGCTGACGAAATAGTTACTATAGAAGTGCATAAAGGGACCCAAGTTAACTCGGATGAGATCACAATAGAGGTTGTGGAGCCTACAATTGCGCAAGCCCAGCAGGGCGCAAGCGATATTTACAAGTTTGGCCCTGTAGGGACCAGATTTAGCCCGCAAGCCGAGTTAAGGATCAGGTACAACCCCGCTGTTATCGGCAGCGAATGCCCTCCAGAGATTCCTTTTGTCCAGATTAGCGAGGATGGGGGCAAAAAAAATGTGATTCTATCAAAGAAAATTGACTGCCAAAGCAAAGTTGCTTTTTTTGATATAGACGTCCTTGGAATTGCGAGGTGTTCGAAAATGCAAAGCATTTTCGACATTCCCAAAAATTGCATTGCAATTTTTTAGGACATTCAAAGTTCTCTTAGAGAATACTTCAAAATTTTAATTTTGAAGTTCCAAAAAATGCATTATGCATTTTTAGGATTTGACAAATATATAGATAATCAAAATTCTCTTTAGTAAAATATTTATATATGGGAAAAAAAATGGATTATTATGCTCAAAAAAGGTGATTTTAAGAGCAGGTTTTTCTTTGTCTTAGTGGTTTTAGTGTTTTTGGCAGGCATGGCAATTGCCCAGCTCGGGCAGCTTGGAGTGCCTTCTCAGGCTGTTACTGCATGCAATGCCAGACAATATGATGATGACGGCGATACTAAATATACAAGAGCCTGCGGAGGGGAGGACCAACAGGAGTGCACCCATTATTGCGAGATTGACGACGATGGCGAGTCAAGCAGAATTATTCCCAATACCTGCACCGACAAGTGCGGGGAAAAGGCTGTGCCTCCGCCAATACCTCCAACAAAATGTGCGGAGGAGAATCAATTCTGCGGCGGCATTGCTGGTATCGGATGCTGCGATAGATTGGCATGCCAGCTTGCAGGAGACTTCCCGGATGCAGGCGGCAAATGTGTAAAAAAATGCTCAACAGATTCTGATTGCCCGCAGATAAGGTGCATTCGGGCGCCATGCCCGCAATATTCATGCATTGGCGGAAAATGTTTGGAGTCAACTTGCGGCAACAGCATATGCGAGGAAGGAGAGGATTCCCATTGCCCGCCTTGCACAAATGCAAATCCACCTTGCCTAGCGCCATGCACAAAAGGAACCTGCCCGCAGGACTGCCAAAAAGAAATAGAAATCAGCGTGCCTTCACCATTTTCACTTTCAGAAGGGCAATCAGCCAGAACAACAAACTACCAAGATGTGAAAATCAAGCTTGAAAGTATAAATGATGCGCAAGCTGCTGGAGGAGGTGGGAAGCAACCGCCCCCACCGCCTGTGCCTTCTGTAAAGATTACGGTTTCAAGCCCTAATTACTGCCGCCCACTGGGAGGGGACTACTGCACTTCCCAATCATCGGAATATACAATTTCCCAAGGCTCAAGCGTTGAAGGCTTGGGGCTTAAGATAGCATTTAACGGGCTGAATTATGGGGATCCTGCAGGCTTTAAGCTGGCGAATTTGGACGCTTCAATAGTTAATGTATGCACGGATTCTGACGGCGGAAAGGATTATTTTGTTAAAGGAACAGTATCTGCAAATGGACAAGAAGCAACTGATTTCTGCTACAATTATGATCAGGGTTATGGCCCGTGCGAAGGCAAAGGTGGATGTGTCTTAGCAGAGCATTCCTGCAATAAAGACGGAACTTCAGGTAAAGAGAAATATGATTGTCCCAACGGCTGCAAAGACGGAGCTTGCCTGAAAAGCTGCTCTGAATTAAGTGTGGAAGAATGCTTAAAGTATGACTACTGCCAGCTTGCTGACACTATAAGCAAGCCTGGTGGAGGTGGAAAACAACCGCCGCCGCCTCCAATACAGAAATGCGCTGATAAGCCAAAACCGTATATCCAAGTTATTTCGCCGAATGGGTGGGGGGCATTTAGAGTGGGTGAAACAATAACAGTAAAATGGCAGACTTCAAATTTCCCAGCTAACAGCATGGTTAATATTGCCTTAAGGGGCGGGGGGTACGATGTAACTCCTGCATATGAAAATATGATTGCCGCAAATGTTGCCAATACCGGAAGTTATGACTGGGTTCCCCAACTGGCTGCCGATGATGTTTATATTGTAATTTATCTTTTAGGGCAGGAAGGGAATGGTGCTTATGACGCAAGCGACGCTCCATTCAGCATCGTGCAACCGCCTGTATGCACGGATTCTGATGGCGGGAAGAATATTTTTGCAAAAGGAGTCGCTGAATCGAGTTTGGGCTTATATTACAAAATAACGGTAACGGACTACTGCCTTGACAAATTTAATCTCAATGAGGCATTGTGCGATGAGGATGGGAGTATTTTCACCTACGCTTACGGATGCTACAGCGGGTGCAGAAATGGAGCCTGCATAAAGAGCCCGCAGGAGCAGACTTTCAGGAACGCTGAATGGACATGTGCAGACGGATACGCTGAAACTCAGGGAGAGCCGACATCGTGCAAAACAACTGATACGTGGCTTGCTTATGCCGGCAAATCCTGCAGTGAACGGTGCAATGCCGATGGAAGCAGATGCGGGATCAGTTATTTCAGTATAACAACTTCTTGTGATTCAGAAGATTATATAATACTGGATGTGAAAAAGGGTTAATGATAAAAAAGATTAAAGGCAAATACGTTGTCCTGTCAGAGACAACAGGCAGGAAGTTCGGCACTTACAAAACAAAAAAGGAAGCAGTGAAAAGGCTCAGGCAGATCGAGTTCTTCAAGCACTTAAAGTCAAGCCACGGATTGCAGGCAAGGCTAAATAAAAAATCATTGATTAAAAAATAGCCAAATATTTTTAAACAAGGCTGATTGCTTTTATTCTATGAAAGGGCTTGCCATAACATCAAGAGGCATTGAAGGCACGGCAGCTATAGAGATTAAAGGGCTTATAAATGCCAATTGCAAGCAGGAAACCGGGTGTGTTATCTTTGATTTCAGGGATTTTAAGGACTTATGCCTGCTGTGCTACAAGTGCCAGTCTGCCGACAGGATTGCTTATCTTCTAGGAAGCTTTGAGTTTGAAGATTTTTTTGAAGATTTTAGAAAATTTATAGATAAATTGAAATTTGACAAGTGGATTGGTGAAAGCAAGAAATTCAGGGTTGAGTGCATAAGGGAGGGAAAGCATGATTTTAACAGCGTGAACGTGGAGGGGAAGGCTGCGGGGCTTATACAGGGCAAATTCAAAAATAAAAAATTTGACATGAAAAGCCATGTCATCATTTTTTTGGTTTATATCTTTGATAACAAATGCTATTTCGGGGTTGACTTTTCCGGGTTCGAGCTTAACAAAAGGGCTTACAAGATTTTCCTCCACTCCAATTCCTTGAGGGGCACAATTGCATACGCCTTGGTGAAGGAAAGCGGCTTTGGAAAGGATGATGTGGCGCTCGACCCTTTTTCAAGGGACGGGGTTGTTGCGATAGAAGCTGCCTTTTACGCAGCCGGCTTTCCCGTCAACTATTATAAGAAGGGCAAGTTTGCCTTTTTGAGATTGAGGATTGGGGTTGATTTTGAGGAATTCTTTGAAGGCGTTGACAAAAGCATAAAAAAGTCAAAGGCGGAGATATACTCATATGACCACCTGTTCAAGTATGTTGATTACTCAAGGAAAAATGCCAAAATTGCAGGCGTGGACAAGCACATTAATTTCAGCAGGGTTGAGCTCGAATGGCTTGACATAAAGTTCAGTAAAGAAAGCGTTGACAGAATCATAACCAACCCCCCGACATCGAAAAATGCGAATCTGGAGAAGGTGTATGGCGAATTTTTTTACCAGTGCGATTACATACTGAAAAATAATGGGACTGTTGCAATAGTGTCCAGAATTCCTGATTTCGTGAAAAAGCATGCGGAAAAGCGCGATTTTGCCGTTCACAGGGAAAAGGATGTCTGGAGCGGCGAGCAGGTGCTGAAAATCATGGTGTTCAAAAAGAAAAATATATAAACATAACATTCAAATTGTCTCGCAATGGAAAAAAAGAGGCGCACGAGTGTTTTTGAGAAGCTGCTATTGGTGGTTGGCTTCCTTGTCCTTATCATCGGGTATTTTTTCATAAACAAGGTTTTTATTGCAGAGGGCTACAAAATAAGCTGGGGCTTCCTCCAGACGGTCTTTTTGTGGCTTTTGATGGTGATATTTATAATTCTGCTTGCAATAGGGGAGGACATAAAGGAGGGCATTCTGCTTGAGCAGCTTGACGAGATTAAGGGCTTAAAGGAAACCATACTGAAAAGAAAAAACAGATAATTTTATATATACACTTTTCATTCTATAATAAGCAGGGTTTGTACTTAGCTTCGGTTTTTGCAACTGAGGAAAGTCCGCCCACTCAAGCCTCAAAGGCTTGCTGACTGATCAGAGCCACTCGCGGAAGCGAGCCCTAGCAATAGGGGGCAACCACTCAGAAACGAGACCGCTGCAATTAAGGATGAAATTTGTGAAGGTTCCTGCGAGGGAATCGAGCTAACCAACTGACGTTTTTGCAGCATGGGTGAAACGGTGAGCCCTGGCTGGTGCAAGTCTTAAAAGACGCTTAGTTTAATGCTAAGGCAGGCTGTCGTGATTTTCATGTCACACTCGGGGCCTGACAAAAGGCGGCTTATTCAAGCCCTGCAGCTTTAATTTATAAACTGGAATTTGTAGTGATTAAAAATGGCCCAAGACAGGATTTCAATGCCCTCGGGAATGGGCGGCTTAGTGCGATATTTTGACGAGTACAAGAGCAAGATTAAGTTCAAGCCCGGGCACATAATAGTGCTGTGTGTTGTCGTCATTGTCATAATGCTGCTTCTCTACTCTTACGGCAACAGGCTGCTTGGAATAAGGTGAGATAATGTTTCCTGGAATGAACCCGAGGGAGATGCAGAAGGCGATGAAAAGGCTAGGCATCAGGCAGGAAGAAATCGATGCAGAGCTCGTCATCATTAAAACAGCCGAAAAGGACTTTGTCATTAAAAACCCCCGTGTAAGCAAAGTCAACATGATGGGGCAGGAAACATTTCAGGTCGTTGGCGATATAACGGAAATTGAAAAGAATGAAACACCGGAGATAGACGAAGACGACTTGGCAACAGTTATGGAGCAAACCAACTGCACAAAAAATGAGGCATTGGAGGCCTTGCAGAGCAATAACGGCAATCTGGCAAAGGCGATATTAAAAATACAAAACAAATAATTTTTGGATGTTCTATGAAGGAGTCATTTGACGAGGCAGTTCAGGAGTTGAAAAGGGTTGACCATTTATTCTGGGTAAGCCTGAAATACACCAGGACAGTAGATGTCATAAAGCATGTCATTGACAGGCTGATAAACTGCATCGGCTTTGGGATTGAGGCGCTGCTGAAGTACGCAAAGGAAAAAAAGCTTGTGGCGAACATTCCGGCAAACCAGGGGCTGAGATGCGACTTGCTCAGAAAAACTTTTCCTGACAATGCGGAGCTGATTGACTACATTAATTTTTATATGAGGCTCAGGAAGCTCAGCAAGGCAGAGTACACAAAAAGGGAGGAGTTCAGAAGGCACGTCACAATGATTGCGACAATCGACAAAGGCGAGATTGTCGAGGTAAGCATAGACATTTTGAAAGAATACTACGAGAAGACAAGAAGCTTCATAGCTTTTGTCAAAAAGGAAATAAATGAGGAGAAGGAAGAGCACTAGCAAAGCATGGAAAACCTTGTAAAAAGGCTTGAAAAAAAGGGGTGGCGAAAAAAAGAGATTGTCAGGGCAGTCGGGATTATACGGGACGCCAAGCAAAACAAGCCGCACGATATAAAGTTTCTGGAAGAGCGTATTTACTGGGTGCTTCTTGCCGTTATAATCACCGCAAACTTCGCAATCTCAATTGCGTTGATTCCTGTACTGGTGGCCTTAAACGGCGCATTTCTTTATCTTGTGCTTATGGTTTTGGGCATTGTTTTTGGCTTGTTGTTCGAGCTTGTAATAAGAAGCATAGAGCACCTTGAGAAAAAGCATCATTTGCTTCTGGCCGTCCTGATACCGTTAATTGCATTGGCAAATGCCTTTGTCATATCAAATATGTCAAACAACTTGATGTCAAAATTAAGCCTGGCAAATCTGCATAACTCGATAGTTATTGCCTTGGTTTATTCCGTTTCCTTTGTCCTGCCGTATATAGTTTACAGGTTTGTGCTGAAGATAGAATATTACGCAAAGGAATAGCAGTTATTTTGGCTTCCTGAAACCCAATGCTGCAGAATTCATGCAGTATCTCAATCCTGTTGGCTTTGGCCCGTCATTAAACACGTGCCCGAGATGCCCCTTGCATTTCTTGCACAACACCTCTGCCCTCATCATTCCATGAGAAAAATCCTTCTTCTCTTCTATGCTGTCTTTTGCCATTGGCGCGTAAAAGCTTGGCCATCCCGTGCCAGACTCAAACTTTGTGTCAGACGAGAATAATTCAGCTCCGCATCCGGCGCATACATATGTGCCCTTTCCCTTGTTCTTGCAGTATTTGCCTGTGAAAGCCGGCTCTGTGCCTTTCTCCCTCAGGACATGAAATTGCTCTGGAGTCAGCTTCTTTTTCCACTCGTCTTCTGTTTTTGGCATTGGCTTTCCCTTTTGATAAAGGGACCGCGGGCGAGAATCGAACTCGCGCCAAGCGGGCTCTACACAACCTTCCCATCATGAAGTAATGCTTAATCCCAGTGGGGTTTACCCCACCACCTCGTGAGTGCCTTTCTTTTGGTCAAGCTTTTCTTTGCAAAAGAAAAGGTTGCTCCACAGCCGCTTATTCTGCCATTAAACTACCGCAGTCATCTAAACTAGGATTAAAAGCAGGGTTTTAAAGGTTTTGCATTGAATAAATTTATAAGACATTGAATATTACATTTTATTGCTTTTTGGGGCATCCTGGGAGGTGATGCATGCTTCGGCATGTGTTGCTTACAAGAATCTTCGGATTCCAAAATCCAGGCCTAGGCAAAAGGCAAAAAATCAGTAACCTTTTTAAATAGCCATAATATCCCGTTCTTCATCAGCCCGAGTTCGACAAGAGCGTTTCTAGGGTTTTTAAACACATAACGCTTTATTCTCGGCTATTTCCATCATGACAGAACAACCAAAGCAGGAACTGAAATATTTTGTAAGGATTGCAAACACAGACCTAGACGGAAACAAGTCAGTCTATCATTCCCTGACAAAGATAAAGGGCATAAGCTTCATGTTCTCCAATGCCATATGCAATACAGCCAAAATTGAAAAAACCAGAAAGACAGGGTATTTGACAGAGCAGGAAGCTGCCATGATAGACGACATCATAAAGGAGCCTTCAAAGTTCAGGATTCCGGCATGGCTTTTCAACAGGAAAAGGGACCCTGAAGACAACACAGACAGGCACTTGACAGGTACAAGCCTCACATTTACGCAGGATAATGACATAAAAATGATGAAGAAGATAAAGTCCTACAAAGGAGTAAGGCACTCGCTTGGCTTGCCTGTACGCGGCCAGAGGACAAAATCAAACTTCAGGAAAAACAAGGGCAAGGTTCTCGGAGTCAAGAGAAAAGAAGGCGCAAAAGCCGGCAAAGTCTAATGGTATAATGGTTTAAAATGGGAGATCCAAAAAGGCAAAGGAAGAAATTTTCAAAGCCAGGGCACCCGTGGCAGAAGGAAAGGATTGAGGCAGAAAGGGGAATATTAAAGCAGTATGGCCTGAGGCGAAAATATGAAATCTGGAAGATGGACTCGATGCTGAAGAAATTTCTCCACAGGGCCAAAACAATTATAGGTGAAAGGACCTCCCAGTCCGAAAAGGAGAAAGTCCAGCTGCTCCAGAGGCTTTATGCCATGGGATTGGTAAAGAAAGACTCGAAAATCGAGGAGGTATTAAACCTCACGCTGAAGGACTTGCTTGAGAGAAGGCTGCAGACGCTGGTTTGCAGGAAGCAGATGGCGTCAACAATGCTGCAGGCAAGGCAGTTCATAACGCATGAGCATATAGCAGTCGGCAGCAGGAAAATAACAACCCCGAGCTACTTGGTCTCAATAAATGAAGAGCCGGAAATAAGGCTTGTGCACCCTATAAGCCTGCAGATTGTGGCAAAGGAGCAAAAGCACGGGAATCTAAAGGCGGAATAATATGGAACAAAGGCAGCAAAGGTGGGGGATAGCGCACATTTACGCATCATACAACAATACAATTATCCATATCACAGATATAACAGGAACTGAAACATTGGCAGTCGGCTCAGGCGGGATGGTCGTGAAAGCAGACAGAATGGAAGGTTCGCCCACGGCTGCGATGATAGCTGCAAAAAAAGCTGCCGAGACTGCCATGGACAATGGAGTCACAGGAATACATGTAAAAATAAAGGCTCCAGGAGGGCATAACGGGCCTACAAGCCCCGGACCCGGAGCTCAGGCTGCAATAAGGGCGTTGTCAAGGATGGGGCTGAAAATCGGCATTATAGAAGAGGTTACCCCTCTGCCGCATGACGGGTGCAGGAAAAAAGGGGGCAAAAGGGGAAGGAGGGTTTAAATGGAAATCAGGGTTTTGGAAAACAGCAAAGAACAGGGCAAAATTTCTTTTATTTTGAAAGACTCAAATCCTGTTTACGCAAACACTTTGAGAAGGATTATGATAGACGAAGTCCCTGCAATGGCAATTGAAGATGTTGAATTCGTAAAGAACAACTCAATACTCTATGACGAGATAATTGCCCACAGGCTTGGGCTGATTCCGCTTAAAACCGACTTGAAGTCATACAACATTCCGGAAAAATGCAAATGCGAAGGGAAGGGCTGCAACAGGTGCCAGCTGAAGCTTGTGCTAAGGGCCACAAAAGGCTCCGGAACAGTCTACGCATCCGAGCTGAAAAGCAAAGACCCGGCTGTAAAGCCCGTTTATGGCGACATGCCCATTGTGAAGCTGCTGAAAGGCCAGACTTTGGAACTTGAAGCTACTGCAGTTTTGGGCACAGGAAAATCCCACATTAAATGGAGCCCGTGCCATGCGTATTACAAGTATAAGCCAGTGGTGGAAATAACAGGCGAGGTTAAAAACCCGGAAGCCATAATAGAGGTAGACCACAACAATATATTTGAAATAAAAGACAGGAAGCTTGTAGTCAACAAAGACAGGGTTTTGGAATCCGACTTGTCAATGGACTTTTCAGAGATAGATAAAAACGTCAAAGTTGCTGCAAGCGACACGGACTTTGTTTTTTATATAGAATCATTCGGGCAGCTGAGCTGCAAGGAGATTGTCAACAAGGCAGTTGACATTCTTGACGAGCAGCTTGACGAGTTTGTGGAGGAGCTGAAGAAAGCCAAATAGTCCCGCTGAAAATCATGAATGCGGGTATTCTCACTAAAGTTCGGGAACCCGCTCGTATAACTCGCGGGGGTGGCAGAGCCTGGTCAATTGAAGGCATTTTTGCTTTCAGACTTCATGCGCTAGCTTGAGGTGCTAGTCCCTAAGTGGGTGCGAGGGTTCGAATCCCTTCCCCCGCATTGCAATAAAAAAATTAATAACAAAATGAAAAGAACAGGACCGACAAACCAGATTTTACTGCAGCTTATCTTAGAGCTGAAGAAGAAAAGCAGCGGGCAGGGCGCAGGCATCTGGAAGAGAATTGCGAATGATTTGGAGAAGCCTACAAGGCAGAGGAGAGTTGTGAACCTCTCCAATCTGAACCGCTCCACAAAAGAGAACGAAGTGATTGTTGTTCCCGGCAAGGTGCTTGGAGCAGGCAGCCTTGAGCACAAGCTTACAATCTCGGCGTTCCAGTTTTCAGGCGGCGCTAAGGAAAAGATTCAAAAAGCCGGTGCAAAGATTGTGCCTTTGCTCGAGCTAAGCAGGGAAAACCCCACCGGAAAGGGCATAAAAATAATAGGGTAGCAAATGATTATCGACGCTAAAGACATGATTTTGGGAAGGCTGGGCAGCTATGCGGCAAAGCAGGCTTTGCTTGGCAACAGGATAGAGATAGTTAACTGCGAGGAAAGCGTTGTAAGCGGCAAAAAGCAGGCAGTGCTTCAGCAGTATATAAGAAGGATAGACAGGAAAGCGCCGGGAAAGGGCCCTTACCTCTACAGAAGGCCCGACATGTTTGTAAGAAGAACCATAAGGGGCATGCTCCCGTTCAAGAGAAGCAAGGGCAGGGACGTTTTTAAAAATATAAAATGCCACATAGGCACGCCTGAAAGCTTGAGGAATGAAAAGCCATTTAAAATTGAGGGCGCAGGCATGGAAAGGCTGCAGTCAGTGGATTATGTAAGGGTAAAGGAAATATGCAAAGCAATAGGTGGCAGATGACGAAAAACGTGCACGCATCAGGAAAAAGGAAGAGGGCAATTGCAAGAGCCACGCTTAGGCAGGGCAGCGGCATAGTGAGGGTTAACAGCATTCCAATAGATTTTGTCCATCCCAGGATGTCAAGGCTTAAGTTAAGGGAGCCGCTGATATTGGCAGGCGATGTTGCAAACAAAGTCGACATAGAAATTGATGTTGCCGGAGGCGGCATAACAAGCCAGGCAGAAGCGTCAAGGCTGGCAATAGCAAAGGCATTGGTTGATTTCACAAAGAGTGACAAGCTTAAGGAGACATTTTTGAATTATGACAGGAATTTGCTGGTTGCAGACGTCAGAAGAAAAGAGCCTGCAAAGCCAAACAGGCATGGGCAGGCAAGAAGCAAAGTGCAAAAGTCGTACAGGTGAGGAGGCAAAAATGATAATTCCAATAAGATGCTGGAGCTGCGGCAAGCCGATAGCGCATTTGTGGGAGGCTTTCCAGGAGAGAGTCAATAAAGGCGAGGAAAGAAAGAAAGTCATGGACGATTTGGGGCTGCAAAGGTATTGCTGCAGGGCGATGTTTTTGGGGCATGTTGATTTGATAGACACTGCAGCGCAGTTCAAGAAGTTTTGAATTGTTTTTTCTTGGTATGAAATTTGTCATTGAGCATCTTGAACCTGAACTTTACCAATGGTGTTTGATAGAATACGGGCATATTTCTGAAATTGTTGGCAAAGGGGGTATAATATTCACTAACATTAGCAAAAAATATGCAAAAAAACTAAAAAAATACGGAACTGTTCATGATAAAAGTGTTTCTGAACTGGGATTTGATGGGATTTGTGTTTTATCACAATATGCTGGAAAGGCATTAGCGGCAAATGACAAAAATAACTTCGAATATTTTGTTTTCGGCGGCATTCTTGGCGACAACCCTGCAAAAAACAGGACAAATATTTTGATTAAGAGCCTAAAAAAACGTAAAATAAAATTTGAATCAAGAAGCCTTGGCAGTAGGCAGATGCCGACTGACACAGCAGTTTATATTGCAAGGAAGATTTTGGACGGCAAAAAATTAAGTGACTTCAAGTTTGCAGATGAATTGGAGATAGAAATAAATGAGAATGAAAGCGTAAGTTTGCCTTTTAGGTATGCTGTTGATGGGAAAAAGTTGATAATTAATGAAAAGCTGGTTGAGTATTTGAGAAAGAGAAAGGGATTTTGATAATTATTTGCAAAATCTTTAAAAATCTGCCTGCAAAACTCATTCTTTATGGCAGATTTCAGGGAAATAGCCAGGAAATGGCAGAAAAAGTGGGAAGAGAAAGAAATCTTTAAGGTAAAGGAAGACCCTAAAAAGAAGAAGTTCTATTGCTTGGAGATGTACCCGTATCCTTCCGAGCGTCTGCATATGGGGCATTTGCGAAATTACTCCATTGGAGACGCATTGGCAAGGTACAAGCGAATGCAGGGCTTCAATGTTCTTTATCCGATGGGCTATGATGCGTTTGGGCTGCCTGCGGAAAATGCTGCAATAAAGCACGGCATTGACCCTGAAAAATGGACCATTACCAACATGAATACAATCAGGCGGCAGCAGAAGGAAATGGGATTCAGCTATGATTGGGACAGGGAGGTTGCAAGCCTGTGGCAAAATTACTACACATGGAACCAGTGGATATTCCTGAAATTCTACGAGAAAGGGTTGGCTTACAAGAAAAAGGCTGCTGCAAACTGGTGCCCAAGCTGCAATACAGTGCTTGCAAACGAGCAGGTTGTGGAAGGCAAATGCTGGCGCTGCCAAAGCGATGTCACAGAGTCTTTTTTGGAGCAGTGGTTTTTCAAAATAACGGATTATGCTGAAGAGTTATTGAATGACATAGAGAAGCTAGAGCACTGGCCTGAAAGAGTCAGGACAATGCAGAAGAACTGGATTGGGAAGAGTTATGGCTTGTTGTTTACGGCACAGGTTAAGGGAACAAATCTGGAAATTCAGACTTTTAACGCTCATTTTGCTGCATTCAAAGCGGACACTTTTGTTGTAATAGCTCCTGACCATCCTTTGCTGCCTAAACTTCTTGAAGGTGTTTCAAATAAAAAGGAAATTTTGGATTTTTGTGGAAAGATTATGAGGGAAAGAATTGCTAGAGACAAGGAAGAAGAAAAAGAAGTTGAAGGAATTTTTACAGGGAGATGCATTATTGACCCCGTAGGAAATGGGGAACTGCCGATTTGGGTTGCAAGCTTTGCATTAAAAGACTACGGTACTGGGATTGTAAAATGTTCTGCACACGATGAAAGAGATTTCAGATTTGCGAAGAAATACAATATCCGTCTAAAACCGGTACTTTTCCCAAAAGATAAAGAGCGTGCGAAAAGAGTGAAAGCACTTGAGGAATGTTATACCGATATGGAAAATGGAATTCTTGCTGAGCCTGAAGAATTTTCTGGAAAACGCTCAGGAGATGTAATTCCAGAAATTGTTGAATATTGTGAAGAAAAAGGCTTTGCAGTCAGACAAACTAATTACAAGCTCCGCGACTGGCTTATCTCAAGGCAGAGATATTGGGGAACCCCTATTCCGATAATCTACTGCAGTAAATGCGGCGTTGTGCCTGTGCCTTATGACGAACTGCCTGTAAAGCTTCCAAAGCCTGAAAAATGCAAATTCACCGGGCAGGGCAATCCATTGGAGACGTGCAGCGAGTTTGTCAATGCAAAATGCCCGAAATGCCATGGCAAGGCAAAAAGGGATACAGATACAATGGACACATTTGTAGACAGCTCGTGGTACTTTTTGCGATATTGCAGCCCGAAATATGAAAAGGAGCCTTTTGACAGGGAAAAGGCAGAATACTGGATGCCAGTTGACCAGTACATTGGGGGCATAGAGCATGCAATTTTGCACTTGCTTTATGCAAGATTCTTCACAAAAGCATTGAGGGATTTGGGACTTGCAACAATTGACGAGCCGTTTGCAAGGCTTCTAACACAGGGAATGGTTACAAAAGACGGCGCAAAAATGTCGAAGTCGCTCGGAAATGTTGTAGACCCTGCTGAAATCTACGAGAAGTACGGCCCTGACACAGCAAGGCTTTTTATTTTGTTTGCGGCGCTGCCTGAGAAAGAATTGGAATGGAGCGACAAAGGCGTCAATGGCTCGTTTAGATTCTTAAATAAAATTTATAATTTGATAAATGATAACGTCCAGAGTATTTCCCATAAACCTATTGACGAGCACAAACTAAATGACAAGGACAAATATGTAATAAGCAGGCTGCACCTAACGATAAAGGGTGCGACAGAACATATTGAGAATTTTGAATTCAGCCTTGCGATTGGAAAAATAATGGAATATGTTGATGTTCTGCAAAAATACAAGGACAAGAGCAAAGAGGTTTTTGGGGAGGCAATCAGAAGCCTTGCTTTGCTTATGCTGCCTTTTACCCCCCATTTGAGCGAGGAAATATGGCACATGGCAAAAGAGCAGGGGCTTGCATCATTGCAGCAATGGCCTGCCTATGATGAAAACAAGATTGACAAAAAGGCAGAAGCAGTTGCAATGCTTGTTGAAAACACAAGAAGGGACTTGATTGAAATTTTAAAATTGGCAAAAATAGACAAGCCTAGGAAAATCACCCTGTTTGTTGCGGAAAAATGGAAGCGTGACTTCACGGAAAAACTGAAGCTTGAAATGAAAAAAACAAGAAATACTGCTGAAATAATAAAGGCATTGATAGCTGGCGACTTAAAGGTTTACGGGCAGGAGATAAGCAAATTGGCTCCAAGGCTTCTTAACGATGAAACAAAAATTCCTCACCTCGTTTTAAGCCAGGATGCTGAGTTTCATGCCTTGAATGATGCATCTGCAGGCTATGAAAGTGAGTTCAAATGCAAAGTTGAGGTGATAGTGGCAGAAAACTCGAAAGAGGCAAAGGCAAGGCAGTCATTGCCAGGAAAGGCGGCTATTTTGGTTGAATGATTATTTTTTCCTCATAGATTTATTGTACTCTTCCACCAGTTTTCCGGATTCAAAATTTAATAGGTTCTTGATTTTTTCAAAAAATGTCCTTGGGTGGCTTATTTTTATATTTGAGATTTTTTCCAGCCAGAACTCCTCCCTTACCTCGACAAAGTGCGCTGCTATAACTGACAGCCCGTACAAAGCCATCCCTACGCCCGCAAACATGTAAAATATTGTGAATATCTTGCCAAAGTCTGTTTTTGGGGTTATATCCCCGTAGCCAACAGTTGTAATGGTGTATGCAGAGAAATAAAGCGCATCAAGGTAGCGCCATTTTTCGGCATAGCTGTAAAATGTGGCGCCTCCGAACAGGAACAGCATTATTACCGCAACAATATATATAATTCTTCTGTGGAACTCCTTATGCTCCTCTTTTTCAAGCTTTATCAGCTCCTCTTTTTTCATAATCCAGCAAAAATCGGATTGTATATAAATTTTGCCATCAAAATCAAAAACCATATAAATAAGAACTGAACATTTTTTGAATTTCTAACATGAAATACAAGATTGCTGTTTTTCCGGGTGACGGCGTAGGCCCTGAATTGATAAATGAAGGAATAAGAATAATAGACAAGGCTGCCGAGCTTGACAAGTTTGAGGTGGAATGGGTTAAGTATCCACATGGAGCGGAGCACTACGCTGAAACAAATGAGCTGCTTCAGGAAAAAACCATGAAGGAGATTAAAAGCTCATGCAATGCGGTTTATTGCGGCACTTTTGACGCCTCTGTCAAAGAGATTAATGGAATTTCAGATTCAATAAGAAACTACTTTGGCCAGTTTGCAAGCCTGAGGCCTGTAAAATTGCTGCCGGGCGTTGAAAGCCCTGTAGCAAATAAATCGCATGGCGACATTGATTTCATCATCATAAGGGAGACTACAGAGGATTTTTACATTGGAGTGTCAGGCAGGGCGAAAAACGGGAAAAACAGGCATAAGATTGAGATTGACAAAAGCGCATGCAAAATAAAGCTTGGCATAGATGCCGAGGCAAAGGGCGGTGAAGTTGCTTATCAAATCGGAATCCTGAGCAGGAAGGGCTGCGAGAGGATTGCAAGGTACGCTTTTGAATATGCAGGCAAAAACGGCAAAAGCAGGATTGTGGCTGTGGACAAGGCCAACATTATTGAATCTTATAATCTCTGGCGCGAAACTTTTGACAGGGTTGCAAAGGATTACAGTGCAGCAGTGCTTGAGTTCAGCCTTATAGACGCTGTTGTCATGAACTTCATAAGGCAGCCCGAAAAATACGAAGTTATAGTGGCTCCAAACCTGTTTGGCGATATTCTGGGAGATTTGGGCACAATGCTCCAGGGCGGCCTGTCGTTTGCGTGCCAGGGAAACATAAGCCCGGGGGGCATCTCAATGTTCGAGCCTATTCATGGCAGCGCGCCCAAGCTGAAGGGGCAGGGTATTGTAAACCCTATTGCGACGATTTGGGCAGGGGCGTTAATGCTTGGCTGCATTGGGCAGCAGAAATCCGGCAATTTGATTCTGAAAGCCATTGAGTCTGTCCTGAGGGAAGGAAAGACAAGAACCCAGGACTTGGACGGCAACAACACAACATCCGAGATGGCAGAAGCAATTCTGGACAGGCTGATTGAACTGCACGACTAGGGCAATTATTCTAGTTGACATCTATACTGTCCTGAATATTGTGTCTTTCACTAAAAAACAATAAAGCATATAAATGATATTTAATTTAATAAACGCTATGAAAATAAGCAATACCATTATAATCTACACGCCGCCATCAACAAAAGAGCAGAAATCAACTTTGGGCAAGGTAAAAGATATATTAAAAAAGCATAAAATTAACTACAGGCTTGCAAACAGGGACAAGTTAGGCAAAAATAAGCTTGAAGGTATTGAGTTGGTTATTGCTGTCGGAGGCGACGGGACTTTCCTGAGGGCTGCTCATTTTATCGGCAGGCAGGTTTTGCTCGGAGTGAACGCCGACGTAAAAAACAAGGAGGGGTTTTTCATGAAAGCCGACAAAAGCAATTTTGCAGAAAAGCTGAAAAAAATCATGAATGGCACAGCTAATGTCAGGAAATTGCCAAGGCTCGAGGCTTGCATAAACGGCAAAAAAATTGACAGCCTTGCGCTGAATGAATTTTTTATAGGGGCAAGGAAATCCTATCATGCCGCTAAATACGTCATCAAAATAGGCAAAAGGAAAGAAAGGCAGAAAAGCAGCGGCATTCTGGTGGCAACCCCGACAGGAAGCTACGCATGGGCAAAGTCCTGCTGCGGCAAAACACTGCCGTTGAGCTCAAAAAAATACCAGTTTGTTGTGAGGGAGCCTTATGAAGGAAAGGTTTTCAAGAATTACAGGCTGAAATATGGGGTGCTGGGCAAAGCCCAAAAAGTTGATGCAGTTTCAGAGATGCTTGACGGCATACTTGTTGCGGACTCTGTAGGCAGAGAGCACTTCCTTAAGAGCGGAAGCAGGGTTTCTGTAAGGCTGTCCAGCAGGCATCTTAGCGCGGTGTGGGAATGAGCAAAGCCAGATTCGCCTGGATGGGCGGGAAATTTGTGAAATGGCAGGATGCAAAGGTGCATATTCTAACCCATGCGCTGCACTATGGAAGCTCTATATTTGAGGGGATTCATTCTTACAAAGCAGGAAAAGGCACGGCTATGTTCAGGCTTGACGATCACATTAACAGGTTTTTTAATTCTGCTGATGCTCTGAGCATGAAGCTGGGTTTTACAAAAAAGCAGATAAAAAAAGCAGTAAAAGAGCTTGTCAGGAGAAATAATATAGGCAATGGCTACATTAGGCCACTGGCTTACTATGGCTACGGCCCAATTGGCATTTTCCCGAAAGGTGTACCGACTGATGTGGCGCTTGTGGCAATTCCATGGGAGCATTATTACTCAAAGGACTTAAGGATTATAGCTTCAAATTTCAGAAGGCATTCCGAAAAATCAGCTGTTTTTGGTACAAAAATAGGAGGCAACTATGCAAATTCAATTCTTGCTATGTACGAGGCGAGGAAAAAGGGCTATGACGAGGCTCTGATGCTGGATGAAAAAGGCTATGTGGCAGAAGGCCCTGCTGAAAACATATTCATTGTCAAAAACGGCTGCTTGATAACCCCAAACAGCAGGAGCGCATTGCACGGGATAACAAGAAATTCCATACTTGAGATAAGCAAAGATATGGGCATCGGGGCTTATGAAAGAAAAGTCAGGCTAAACGAAGTGGAAAATGCCGACGAAGTGTTCTTTTGCGGGACTGCAACAGAGGTAGCGCCTGTTGTTGAGGTTAACAATAAAAAAATCTGGGACGGCAAGGCAGGCGAGGTTACTTTAAGGATAAAAAACAAATACATGGATATTGTAAGAGGAAAAGACAAGAAGTACTTTAAATGGCTGACTTTTATTTGAAGTTTATATAATTTAAAGAATATGAAAATCAAAGGCATTGGGGGTGAATTCGGGCTTATTGAGAGGATTAAAAAAAATGTAAGATTATTCTCTAAAGATGTCATACTGGGAATAGGAGACGATTCTGCTGTTTTAAAATACGGCAAAAAATATCTGCTCTTGAAGACTGACATGCTTGTGCAGGATGTTCACTTTTCCTTGAAACATTCAACCCCGGAGCAGATTGGGGCAAGGGCAATTGAGCAGAATGTGAGCGACATCGCTTCCATGGGCGGTTTGCCGAAGTACGCCCTTGTTTCATTGGCCCTGCCCAAAAATACTGAAGTGGATTTTGTTGACAGGCTATACAGGGGAATCAACAAAAAATCTGGAAAATACAAAATAAGCGTTGTCGGGGGGGATTTATCGCAATCGAGTAAGGTGGTGGTAGGCATTTTTTTGGCGGGCTTTGTCGAAAACAAGTATTTGGCATTAAGGAGCGGCGCAAGAATCAGCGACTTGGTTTTTTGCAGCGGCGATGCCGGGAAATCCGCTGTTGGATTGGAATTATTAAAAAATAATAAAAAAGGAAAATCAATAAAAAAACATCTTGAACCGTGTGCAAGATTGGATTTGGCAAGGAAATTGGCCAAAATCGGAATCAACTCGATGATTGACATAAGCGATGGCATTGCATCTGAAATAGGGCATATTTGCCATGAATCAAAAGTCGGCGCAGTCATTTATGCCGACAAAATCCCAATGTCAAAAAACACAATAAATGACGCCAAAAAGCTGAACAAAAATCCGCTTGATTTTGCCCTTTACGGGGGGGAGGATTTTGAACTGGTTTTTACTGCGGATAAATCAAAATTAAAGCAGCTTAAAAAATATGATGTTAAGGTTATCGGGAAGATCGTTGATAAAAAGTACGGGATTAAATTGGTTAAAAACAATAAAGAATTCAGGTTAAAAAGCGGGTTTGACCATTTTAAATAGTCAGAAATCCCAAAATCCGTCATGACTCGGTTTTAAGCTCTTAATTCTGGAATCAAATTCACGCTGGACATTGGCTGCTGATGCAGTCGCAGATTCCCTAAATTTAAGGTTCATCTTCTGGTTATTGATGCCCCGTAAAAAAGCAGATACGCAATGGGGCAGAGCCTCAATATTATAGCCGCCTTCGAGGCATGCAAAGACATTTTTGAAGCTGCTTGATAGCAGTTTACCAGCCTCATAATACGAATTAACAGTCAGATTAAGTTGTAGCAGCGGATCATCCTTGTGCCCGTCAAATCCTGCAGAGACAGCCGCTACATCGGGCTTGTATTGCTCTTTAATAACTGGTATTATTTTTGTTAAAGTATCGATAAGAATGTCATCGCTTGTGTAAGACGGCATTGGAATGTTTATTGTGAAATACCTTCCTTTTCCCTCTCCGATTTCATTAATCCAGCCGGTTCCGGGGTATGCTGGATACTGGTGAGTTGATAAGTACAGCACTTTATCAGTTTTGTAAAAAATTTCCTGCGTACCGTTCCCGTGATGCCCGTCAAAATCCACAACCAAAACCTTTTTGCCCCTTTCATTAAGCCACTTGCACGCAATCGCAATATTGTTGAAAAGGCAGAATCCCATTGCCTTGCCTGCAGTCGCATGGTGCCCTGGCGGCCTTATCAATGCAAAATTGCTCTCTTTTGCCGCTTTTATTGCAGCCCCTGCCGCATAGCAGGCAACCTCGTAGCTTTTGCTGTTTGTGTAAGTGTCAGCGTCAAGGTTTAATCCTTGTTTAGAAGCATTTTTTATTTTTTCGATATAATTTTTATCGTATATTAATTGCAGGTATTTTTCTCCATTCTCAATTTCTGATTCCTCTAAATTACCAAAAGCAAGCAGCCTTTCAGGACATTCAGGATGGATTTCTGCCTTATGCTCAAGGAAGATTTTATTGTAGATGAGCTGCATTTTATTTGAGGTTAATGTAGTCACGCTTTCTAAAATCCAATAACTCTCTTCAGATAACTTACTATTTTGTTAATAATAGATGGACGATATTTTTTTAATTCCATATTGCTATAATTCCAGAGTAATTTCCTTATCCTTTGCCTTCCATTATGACCTCTAAGTCCATGAGATTTATAGACTCTATGCGAAAGATTTACAATAGCCAAATTTAATTTGTGATTGAATGTTTTGTCATCAAATTTAGCATGGTTGTGTTTTATGTATTTTTTAAACCATAGCCTTGCATAAACCATTTTCATAAATATCATATCAATTTTAGCACATCTCTTTTAAATTAAAATAAGATAGGAGGACATGCTCAGAAATGGGCAAAAGCCATTGCAGTTAGCTGCCTTGCTCCAAGCTCCACTCTGTGGCTCATAAGCACCAATGCCCAAGATTACCGCTGCTTTCTTCCGAACCTTACGGATTTTCAAAAGCACAAGTCCTACAAGGCAGAGCTTCGACGCCAGCAGCAAGACTAAGTTGCAACAACTTTGGCTGCTCCCAAAGCTTCACCGCGCCTGAAGCACATTTGCGCTGACAGGAGAGTGCTAGCTTCCCGGCAGAGTCCTCCCATGGTGTAGAATATGCGGCAGGTTTTAAATATTGCCATCTCAAACAGCCAAAACAGCCAGATAACCCAAAAAGCATCCAAGGCTTAGCACAGGCATTGCAGGATAAAACTTGTTTTCCTTCCCTTTAATAAGCAGAATCAGCAAAGCAATGCTTACAAAAATTGGTATTATCAATGTCTTTAGGAATCCTGCCAGTATTGTTTCTTTGAGCATCAGGCTCTTCATCACAACACCTGCAAAAATCAGCGTAAAGCCGATATCGCCTCCGCCGAGGACAGCGACAGAGCTTTTTGGCATAGATTTTTGCGCTTTAACAGGCTCGCGTCCCAAGATTTCTTTGCCAGCCGGTTTTTCTTTGCCATAAGGAATAAACAATCCGGCAAAAACCCTTGCTTTGCTCTGGAACTTTGCAAGCTTTATCATGTGCTTTGTCTTGAAAACCGATATGTAGTCATAGATTGATATCAATATCAGGAGCATGAATGCCGCAAACAAATTGAAGATGTTTACCATGATTGCAGCTATGCCGCCGTAAATAAATATCTCAGAAAGATTGTGGATTACAATATTCGGCTTGTACAGCCTAAAAATTGATATTGCAACTGCAAGAATGCCTGCAATATAGACGTTCAGGAAAGCCGCAAACGCAACCGATAATGTGACAGAAACAGCAACGAAAAACATCAGTTTCCATATTATGGTTATGTTTGCCTTGGCAATAATCAGCATAATTCCTGTTCCAATGAGTATCGCTGTTATTATGTACAAGAATGATGTCGACTGGTTTTTGACTTCAGGCCTTTCCAGGCCGTATGGCAGCGGCTTCATTACTATGGCTTTTGCCTCGGTTGTTTTTTTATGGTCAATGTATTCATTGACTATGAGAAGCCCTGTAAACTGCGCCAGAAAGAAAAATAAAACCAAGGCAAGGGTTACCTGAATTGTGTGCTTCATTTTCAGATCTGGAAATTATAATGTTTAATAAACTATGTTTTTATGCTCAACAATCAGTTTTTTATCTTATATAATAGGATATTTTACTTATTTAATAGGAAGTATATACTTATATAATAAGAATATTACTTATATAATAAGAAATTAATCTTATATAATAAGAAAAAATACTAAAATTATAAGAAAGCTTAAACCTATAAAATAGGATAAAATTCCTACATAACAAGTTTTTATTAACTTAAAAGAAAGATTTATATATAAATTCTTATATAATAAGATAGATTGGAGCTTAAAAATGATGGAGAGTGAATCTGCTAAGATTATTTCCAGGTTTAACGGGCTTTCAAAAGAGCACAAGCTTCAGCTGGTTTCTTATTTTATTGATGAGTTGAAAAGCCTGCACGAGATTACCGAGCAGGAAATCCTTGGAAAAAAAGAAGTGGCAATTCCTATCGGGATTTTTGGCAACGATGCCTTAAGCTCCCTTGAAGCCATTGTCAAGTATCTGAAAGAGGCTCAAAAGCTCAGGCTTGCAAAAATTGCAAGGCTGCTCAACAGGAGCAGCAAGACAATCTGGGCAACATACCACAATGCTGCAAGGAAAATGCCGTCTACTTTTGGCTCGATTTCAAATGAAATTTTTATTCCGGTCTCTGTTTTCGCAGGCAGGAAATTTTCAACTCTGGAAAGCCTTGTCGGGTTTATCAAGGATTTAGGCTATTCAAACCATGAAGTTGCATTAATGCTGCGCCTTGATGATAGGACTATATGGACGGTGTATGACAGGGTAAAAATGAAGAGAGGAATGAAACATTGACAGACTACAATAAAAAGTGGTTATTGATGCTTTTGGCTATATTGATTATAGTAAGTATTGGGCTGTATTATCTTGGCCCGACTATAACCGGCTTTGTAACAAAAGAATTCAGCTACACAGAAGACTTGAATTTGGTTGTCACGTCGAGCGGCAATTATACCTGGCAATTGGGCAATATCGGGGACTTGAAATCAGCCAGTATAGACGGCAGCATTACAAACTACGGCAAAGCAAGAGTGTACTTGGAAAGCAACGGCATCAGGCATTTGATATTTGACAGCGCAATGCTGAATGAGACCAAGGCAGCAGCAAACGGGTCAAACTTGATAACGGGCTTTGTCGTTGACGGGGAAAAGAAGGACAAAAACAAAAAGCCGAAATGGGTTGGAGCAAATGAGTTTATAATAAATGGAACAACCCAGATAAACTTGTCGCAGCAGTTTATAGACGACGATAATGACGCCATGGTTTATTCTGCCTCTGATGCTGACGGAATTGCAGCTGCTATAGTAGACGAGATTGCAACATTAACCCCAATACTGGGTACAGAATTCAACACAACAATAATATTCACAGCTTCTGACGGAGTTGACAGCAAAAGCCAGGTTGTTAATTTGATAGTGATTGCCGAGCAAACAGGTGTTGCAGCGAATATAACGCTGCCTTTAAATGAAACTCCAGCTATAAACCAGACAAACGAGACGATAAACATAACAATACCGATAAACGAGACGATAAACCAAACATTGAATATCACGCCGACAATTAATGAGACTATAACGAACATAACAAATCAGACCAATATAACTGCAAAAACCATAGCGATAAATCTTGCCTATAAATCAGGCACTGTTTATGATGCTAATGACAACGGCGAGGAAAGCGTTAATGGTGTTGTTGACTTGACGGCTGAAGACTCTTTGTTTAGCTGGGATGCCGACAAAAGCAGATTATGCACAAGGTGGGAAATTTACAGCTTTGAGGACGACAAACTGACAACTTTGTGCAATGGCAACAATGACTGCTGCGCATTTGTGAGCCTTTTGCCAACCAGCAGCAACTGGAATGATGTCTATTACTCAACGTTCGGCAAGGATGGCGCTGCCCACAACAACATTGTTTCTGCGCAAGTGCTTTACTATGATGTAAACACAAGCATTGACAACCCAAAATCTGAAATATACTACTCTGAATGGGGCAATTTAAGCGCCAAGTTCTTTGAAGAGGAAACTTTGTTTTCAGGCATTTGCCTGGAAACATGCGCTTTAACCGGCCTGAACAAAAGCTCCTACAGCCTTGTATTTGAAATAGAAGACAATGCCATTTTGAGGATTGACAGGATTAAGTATTCTGTTATATCAGATGTGGTTAACCAGCCTCCCGTATTGCTGCAGAATTTCAGCGGCGTCAACATTTTAGTAAACGGAAATGCAACAATCAATCTGTCCAAATACTTTTCAGACCCTGACGGGGATATTTTGGCCTACAGCTATTTCAAGGCTGACAACATAACGATATTGTTCGAGAATGAAACAGCAACAATAGTGCCTGACAGGAATGTGAATGGAGCAAGGTTCACTTACATAATTGCAAATGACTCTGAAAGCTTTGCAGTATCAAACATATTCATGATTAATATAAGCGGGGAAATAAAGCCAACAGATGTCAATTTCTTTGAGATAAGAGACACATCAAACAATAAGCTGGCTGTATTTGACAGCCTTGGCAATGTGAAAATAAAAGGAGTCCTGATACCGAACATTGAGCCGTTTGCAGACGAAAATGACTTCATAGTGCAGAACTCCACAAACGGCTTGAATTTAGCCATTACAAACCCCGAAGGCAACATGATGATTAAGGGCTCTCTGCTTGAAAATCAGGAGCTATTAGCGCCAACGCCAAATTCTTTCATCATACAGGACAAGGATGAGCAGGTTGTTGCCTATGTTAACAGCACAGGAAGCTTGTTCCTGAAAGGCGCACTGGGGCAGAATGCTGTTTTTGAGCAGGAATTAATCAGTCCATAAGATATAAACTAGTATAATTCTATTAATCATCAAAAGCGGTTTACTTTTATAGCCCTTACAGACCAAAGTCGCTCTCGTTTTTTGATTTTTGTTAGTTGTTGTGTTTTTGAGAAAATTCTGGAAAATCACAAATTTAACCGAAAAGTTTATAAATAGTTAATATATATATTATATATATTAAGATAATAATGAGTTTTTGCCATGAGAAGGATAAAGACAACAATTTCTAATGAAATCAGCGTAAAGGGCATTAAGGGCTTCTTTGAGAGAAGGGTTACCAAGTTCGGGACTGGAGCGAAG
>JACOZN010000012.1 GCA_016181305.1 Candidatus Woesearchaeota archaeon | reverse complement strand
GCAAGCAGGGGCAAAAATCCCATTAATGCGGATATTCCGAAAGCATTCATCAGCCTGAAAACAAACATTGCCTGCATCGTCTTGTCTTTTAATATGTCCCTGAATGACGAAGGCTTGGTATTTTTGTGGGCATTTATCTCAGGCAGCATAAACACAAGCAGCAATAATGACAAAAAGCTTATTGCGCCCATTGCGTAGAATGCAGCGTTCATGTGCCATAAGTCATGCAAAGCTCCCCCTATGATAGGCCCTGCAGCCAAGCCCATGAAGAATGATATTGTAAATGTTCCAAGGTACTTGCCTTCCTCGTTCTTTGGCGCAATGTCGCCGATGTAAGCCATTGAAATAGGCAGAACCATTGCGCTTGCCAATCCATGGAAAAATCTTATTATAACTAAAGATGATGTAGTGTCTGCTGCAGCATAAAAAAAGGATAAAATTGTGTAGCCTGTCAGTCCAACAAGCATGAGGTTTTTTCTTCCCCTTAAATCAGACAACCTTCCAATCAATGGCGTGAACAAAGCTCTTGACAATGTGAAAGAGCCAAAAATCAGGCCTATAAGGAAGCCGTTTGCGCCCAAGCTTTCCGCATAAATGCCCATGAACGGCTCTATTATGCTGGTGCCAAGCATTGTTGCAAAAACTGCGATAAATAAAATTGTGAAGATGCGCTTTTCCATAAGGATTCAGAATTTGGCGATGTTTTTAAGGGTTGTTATCATTCCAAATCTATAGTTATGCACTCCAGCAGCAAATAGAAGTTGTCATAGCCTGATTCTTTGTTTAAATGCCCGCCGTTTGGCACAATGTTGAATTCCGCATTAAGATTTTTTGTAATTTCTTCTGTAACTTCAGGCGGAATGTACTTGTCATTGTCAGATGCAAAAATAAAGAATTTATTGCAGCTGCTTTTTATCTTTTTCCAGTTGAACTCCTTGTCAACAAAAGTTTTGTTTATTTCGTCATACTCTACGCCAAGCAGCTTGTGAAAAGGGGCAACCAGGTATGCTGCCTTAATCTTTTTGCCTGTTTTTTCAAGGTAATTAAGAATGAATGAAGCGCCGAGGCTGTGCCCAATCATTACGGTTTCTTCATTAACCCTGCTTTCGTAGCTTGAAAATACCCTAAGCCAGCTTTCAAGAGACTGATCCAAAGGCGTTGGAAACTTAGGGACAATTACTTCATAGCCTCTGCTTTCCAATTCCTTTTTCAGCCATGGGAACCAGTTTGATTCAGGAGTTGCATAGACTCCGTGGATTATTATGAAGTTCATTTTGTTTTAGCGTAAAGTAACGCGTCAGTTAATTTTCCGTCTTTAATATGATAATTTTTCATTTTGCCTTCCAGCTTGTATCCGTTCTTTTCCAAAACTTTAGCGGAAGCCCCATTTATGGAAAACACATTTGCATAAATTCTCCTTAATTTTAATTTATTAAATCCAAAATTTGTGAATAGTTTTACAGCTTTTGTCATAATTCCTCTGTTCCAATATTTTCTTCCAATCCAATATCCAATTTCTGCCTTGTGATTTTTTTCTATATTATTAAACCCGACAGCGCCAACAACGTCTCCATCAACGTCAATTGCGAATGATATCTCCTTTGGTGTTTTTTATTATATTCATTTATGCAATAGCTTATCCATTTCTTTGCAGCTCTTATTGTATATGGATAAGGAATTCTTAGTGTATACCTATAAATATCCTTATCATTAACATTTTTTTGAAGAGATTTTTCATCTCCTCTTTCATAAGGTCTCAAAATAAATTTTTTTGATTTTATAACCACCATTTTACTTTCTCAAAAACCCGCTCAGCGTAATCTGCTCGTCCCTCTTGGAGCTTAGATAAATAACCTGCCCTTCTCTTGAGCCATACCTGTAAACAGAAATGCCCTTGCATCCCAATTCATAAGCCATCATGAAGATTTTCTCAACATCCTCGACAGATGCGTCTTTTGGCAGGGTAACGGTCTTGCTTATTCCGTTGTCAACGTATTTCTGGAAGGCAGCCTGCATCTTGACATGCCACTCTGCTTCAATGTCAGAGCCGACAACAAAGATTTTTTTTAATCTTTCAGGGATTTTGTCGATATTACCTATGGAGCCTTCTTTTATTATCCTTTCAATAATTTCATCATTGTATAACCCCCTTTCCATCAATGCCTTTTTCAGGTTCTTGTCAAAATAAGTTAATGTTTTGCCTTCTGCCGTCCTTCTCACATAACTCAATGCAAACAACGGCTCAATTCCAGAGGAAACATCTGCAATTATGCTTATAGTGCCTGTCGGGGCAATTGTTGTTCTTGTGGCATTTCTCAGTCTTATTTTTTTGTTCCCGGAGTTGTAAACGCTGTCTTTCCATGACGGAAATGCGCCTCTTTGCGCTGCTAGGTTCATTGAGGCAATGCTTGCCTCTTTTGAGATGAACTTCATAACCTCTTCTGCCTTTTCCAGCCCTTCTTCAGAGTCATAGGCTATGCCCAATCTGACAAGCATGTCTGCAAAGCCCATAACACCCAGCCCGATCTTCCTGTTTTTCTCGACAATCTTCCCGTTTTCCTTTAACGGGTAATCGCACATGTCAATTACGTTGTCAAGAAAATGAATTGCACTATGAATTATTTTTTTCATTCTTTCATAATTTACTTTTTTATCTTCAACCATGTTTGCAAGGTTTATGCTGCCCAGATTGCAGGATTCGTAAGGAAGCAAAGGCTGCTCGCCGCAGCTGTCTGTGCTTTCTATCCTGCTGAGTTTTGGCGTCGGGTTAAACTCATTAATCCTGTCGATAAATACAACCCCCGGGTCGCCATTAAGCCATGCCTGCTCGCAAATGAGCCTGAAAATCCTTCTTGCGCTTTCCTTTTTTACAGTTTTTTTGGTCCTTGGGCTTATTAACGGATAATTTTTGTTGCTTTTTACCGCTTTCATGAAATTGTCTATTATTGCAACTGAAACATTAAAATTAGTCAATACATTTTCCTTGCTTTTGACTGTTATAAAGTCCTCAATGTCGGGGTGGTTGACGTCCAGTATGCCCATATTCGCCCCCCTTAAGGTTCCTCCCAGCTTGATCTGCTCTGTTGCGGCGTCGAATATCTTCATGAACGAAACTGGCCCTGATGTAAAGCCTGCGCTTTCTATCATGTCGCCTTTTGGCCTTAATTTTGAGAAATTAAAGCCTGTGCCTGCGCCTGTCTTGTGGACTAGGGCAGCATCGTGCAAAGTCTTGAAGATTGAATGTATATCATCCTCAATTGGCAATACAAAGCAGGCTGCCAATTGCTGCAGTTTTCTCCCTGCATTGAACAAGGTTGGAGAGTTCGGCAAAAAGTCCAGAGAAGCCATCAAATTGTAGAATTCATTCTCTGTTTGTTTTATGTTTTTTTTACTATTCTTGTATTTTGAATCTGCCTGCGCTATGTTGTTGGCGACCCTCCTGAACAAGTCTTCGGGCTTTTCAATTACTTTGCCTTTATCGTTTTTCTTCAGATAGCGCTGCTCAAGTATCATCAATGCATTTTTTGATAGTTTTATTTTTTCAGCCATTTTTCAAAATCCTCTTCTTGTATGAAAGATGACATTCCTTTCCACTCCTTTCTTTCATTCCTAGTATCAACATAAACCTCTATTCCGTTGCCGTCAGGGTCCTCAAAATAAATAGTTTTGCTTATCCCATGGTTGACAGGCGAGAATCGGACTTTTAATCTTTTCAGCCTGAAGTAAATCTCCGCCAATTGCTTAAGATTCTCAAACTCAACAGCAAAATGGTACAATCCAGCCGTATTTTCTTCTGGATTTTTGGCTTCCTTTATCTCTTGCAAAGCCAAGTCATGGTGCTCTTTTCCAAAAGTGAGGAATAAATAGTTTGCAACACGCTCAGACACCTTCAAACCAAATACATTAGTATAGATTATCTATTTTTGTTTATAAATATTATCACAAAATTTATATAAAATCAATTTAAAGGGTGCAGTATGGAGCACTTATCCATCAAGGACATCCATGAAAGGCTTGAAGAGCTTCAAGGATGGGAAATGTTTGGCAACGGCATAACCAAAGAGTTTCATTTCAACAGCTTCAACGAGGCAATGGAATTTGTTCATAAGGTTGGCGAAGAAGCTGAAAGGCAGCGCCATTTTCCCGACATCACCATTAAAAACACCATAGTGGCCATCCATCTAACAACTTACGAGGCAAACGGCTTGACTCATGATGATTTCAAGATGGCTAGGGTTATTGAGCAGATGATCTGAAATGGAGTGGAAAGGATTTTTAAAACCAACTATATTTAAAACAATTTCTACATTAATAGTGCTCTTTATATTATATCGTCTAATTTTAAATCTGTTAAGAAATTGCACTGTGATAGGATGCACTTCTGAAATAGAATGAGCTGTACCAAGTTATTGTTACTATGATTTTATTATTTTAGTATTGGCAATAATAATACCCATTATTTATTATTTTGTATACTCTTATTTCCAATTTAAAAAGAAGTAATCAAATTAATACTCAATCCCTTTCCTCGCAACAATCCCCTTCTGCCACGGATGCTTTATGCCCTGCACGATGTTGACGTAATCGGCAGCGTCAATCAATGCTTTTGGGGCGTCCCTTCCCGTCATTACAATCTCAACCTTTCCGTGGCTTTTTACAATGTCAAGAACTTCATGCAGCGGCACAAGTTCCTTCGCAAGCACGCAGTTTATCTCATCCAGGATAACAACATCATATTTTCCGCTCTTGATAGTGTTTTTTGCATGCTCCCAGCCAAGCAATGCAGCCTCTTTTTCCTGCACATCAGGATGAAACACAAAAGTGCCAGTTGCGTCCTTAAACTGGCTCAGTTGCTTTTGCTTTATAGCGTCAACGCCGAACTGCTCTATATCAAAGCCCAGCTTTTTTGCAGAGTAAATCTCTCCTGTGAACCCGCTTTTCAGGAACTGGATCATATGGACCCTTAGATTGCTGCCGACTGCCCTAACGGCAATTCCAAGTGAAGAGGTTGTCTTGCCCTTGCCGTCGCCTGTTATGACATGGACTAGCCCGAGGCTTTCCCTGCTGTCATCGCCCTTCACCTTGATTTCATTCTTTATTTTTGTTAAAGCCATTTTATTTGAAATTTGTTTTAATTTTTTCAATCCGCTTCGCAAATCTTGTGCTCGGCGGCACAAGAAAATTGCTTTCCAATTTTCTGTGCGAGAAAATTTTTCAAATTTTCTGCACATCAAAATCTTCGATTTTGATTGTGTCCGCGAAATCTCTTGATTTCGTCGGCACGGCAGGCAATGTGATTGTTATTACCTTACTTGCCCAGCCTCTCCGCTTCGCCTATTCATTTCAAACAGCTAGGCGTTCAGTCCTGAGCTAGGTTCCCATTGAGGGCTTGAGCGAAGCGAAACCCTCAAAGTGTCAACGGATTTATGCCGTTGTTGCAGATGCTGGGAAGCGACGTTTTTTGATTTTTTATTAGTTTTTGAATTGTTTTTATGATTATTATCTAACTTTAAATCCCATAAATTAATCTAGTTGGCTGTTATATCCAACAAAATAGCATCTCTTTTTCAGGGTTTAAAATAAAAAATAGAACAAAAAGTTAAATGCACAAGCCCCAGCCGCAGCCCGGGCAGTGCAGGCAGCCTTCTTTTAACTCAAGTTTTGTGCCGCATTCAGGGCAGTTCTTTATTGTATATTTTGATGTGGGCTTTGCCTCACTTCCGTTGCCGTTAGCAAAAACCAGCCCGCTTTCGGATTCCTTTATCATTTTTTTCATTTCAGGCTTTATGTCAACTTCCATTTTGGATTCTTCCTTCTTCTCCTTGGCTTTTGGGGCAACAAGCACCTGATCCTTTATGCTGCTGTCTCTGAAGACAGTTACGTCCTTGCAGCCAAGCTTGTAAGCCAAAATGTAGCTGTCCCTCATGTGCTCCAGAGTTGCGTCTGCAGGGAAGTTGTTTGTTTTTGAAATGCTTGAGTCAACCCATTTCTGGAATGAGGCAAGCGCCCTTATATGCTCTTCAGGAGTTATATCCATTGCTGTCACCAATGCCCTTCTTATAGTTTCAGGCACGTACTCAATCATCTGTATGCTGCCTTTGTGCTCGTTGATGTCTTCCATCAGCTTGTCGTTGAGCAGGCCTTCTTCCCTCAGCACTTTTTCAGCAGCAGGGTCCACATAATAAAAGCTTCCAACCTTGACATTTTTCTCAAAAACAAGTGAGTAGACTGGCTCCATGCCTGACGAGCAGCCTGCAATCATTGAAATGCTGCCTGTCGGCGCAATTATTGTTGTGTAGCCATTCCTTATTCCATACTTTTTTACATCTTCAGCGAGCCTGCCCCAGTCAAAGTGCTGCTCATCCTTAAGGTAAGCCCCCCTTACTTGCTTTTGCAAGCTCAATGCTTTCAACTTTGCTCCAATAGGCTATGAATTCAATCAACTGCTCCATGAACTTCCTGCCTTCCTCTGTATTATAAGGCAATCTTAATTCGTAAAGCAAGTCGCCAACACCCATAACCCCCAGCCCAATTTTTCTTGTGGCTAAGCTCATCCCCTCAATTGCTTTTAACGGGAAGTTATTGACATCAATGACATTGTCGAGGAACCTTGTGCAACTTTTTACAACAATCTTTAAGCTTTCCCAGTCAACATAATTGTTTCCGTCATAGTCAGTCCTTGCAAAAGCCCACACATTGATTGAGCCTAGGTTGCATGGCTCGTTTGGATACAATAAAACTTCTCCGCAGGGATTAGTTGTTACAATTGGTCCAAGATGCTCAAAGAAAGGGTTGTACTCATTCACCTTGTCAAAAAAGATGACCCCGGGCTCTGCTGATTCCCATGCCTGGTAGACAATCTTGTCAAACAGCACTCTTGGATTTACATACTTTACAACCTTGCCGTCTTTCGGGTTAACCAATGGATATGGCTCGTTCTTGCCATAATAGTCCCAAAAGTCAGACATTATCAATACGCTTATGTTGAAGTTTCTCAATGCCTTGTTGCCGTCCTTTGCTGTTATAAATTTCTCAATGTCAGGATGGTTGGAGTTTAAAATGCCCATATTTGCGCCTCTCCTGATGCCGCCTTGTTTTATCACCTCTGTCATTGTGTCAAACAATCGCATAAAGCTCAATGGTCCTGAAGCTACTCCTCCTGTTGAGGACACAAAGTCTCCTTCTGGTCTTAATTCACTGAAGTTGTAGCCCATTCCGCCACCAGCTTTAAAAACAATTGCGGTGCTCTTTAGGGCTTCCATTATACCTTCGATTGAATCTGGCACACGGAGCACAAAACAAGCGGATCCCATGCCCAAGGGATTGCCAAAATTTGCAATTGCAGGGGTGTTTGGCATGAAGAGCTTGTGAGTCATCAGATTGTAAAGCTCGTCAACATTGTTCTCGTAATTGTTGAATTCACCTTTTTTAATCATGTCAAAGAACTTGCTCCATGAAACACGCATTTGTTTGTTGTCGTTGAACCTGTCGTACATTCTCTTCAGCGCTTCGAGATGATACCTGTTCAGAATGTAATTGCCAATGCTGTATTTATCTTCGTTTGCAACAGGGCTGAAGCTTTCCGGCTCGTTTTCCGGCTGCCTGCTTTCGATATCAAAAACTCTCTTGTCATAGAACAAGTCAGGCAGTGCAGCATGGACAGCAACCCTTGTGAACAGCTGCTTTGGGGTTTCTGTCAATTTTCCAGTCGCATCTTTTCTCAGGTATCTTGCCTTTAAAACCCTCAACGCGTTTACATCAAACCTTTTGTCAACCTCGTCAATCTCTTCCTTTTCCAGAACCAGCTGCTTTTCTTTCCTGACTTCGGACCTTTGCTGCCTGTAAAGAATGTAAGCTTTTGCTGTAGAGGCATGACCCTGCCCAATAAGGACCTTTTCCACAATGTCCTGGATTTCCTCAACAGAAGGGGCTGTTTTTCCAAGCTTTTCAAGCTCTTCAACTACCCTGTCGCTCAGCTGCTGTGCAATTTTCCTGTCCTTGCCGCCTACTGACTGGGCTGCCTTGAATATGGCATTTGTTATTTTGTTCTGGTCAAATACAACTACCGTGCCGTCCCTTTTCCTGATTCTTTGTATTGCTTCCATTTTCTAACCTCTTTTTTATGTTTTTAGACGCTGATTCTGCTTTTTTCCCTATTTTTACCACTTTGCCGAAAACACAATAGGTAGTATATTGGGTGTCGTCTATACACTATATGTAGTGTATTTTTGAGGGAGTAGTTATATTTAAAGATTTTGGTTTTAGATTATAAAGATTATATAAAAATTAGCATAATTTTGGGGTTTAAATAGTTTGGGCAAGGATGTCCAGTGGTAAGTGACCTTTTCAGATATGTTTATTATTACCAGAGCCCGAGCCGTTTCACCAATTACTCCACACTCTTCCCTAATTTACTTAATTTCTCCCCTTCCATAAATTTCTTTAAAATATCTTTCACTTCAGAAATCTTGACCCTTACCTGCTCTGTCGTGTCCCTGCTTCTTACTGTAGCCATTTCGTCCTCAAGGCTTTCATGGTCAATTGTAACACAGGCATAAACTCCTGCTTCATCGGCTCTTGCATACCTTCTTCCAATGCTTCCTCCCAAGTCAAAAATGCAAGCCCACTCCTGCTTCAGTTCGTCATAAATGTCCCTTGCTTTCTTAACAATATCGGCCTTGTTGGAAACCAATGGAAAAACTCCAAACTTTACAGGGCACAGCTTTGGATGCAGTTTCAGCACTACATTATCCCTTGACTTATCATAGTGGTAAGCGTCAAACATGAAAACAAGGAATGCCCTTTCAACTCCCTGTGAAGGCTCGCAGATGACATGGGGAATTATCTTTTTCTTTGTTTCCTCATCAAAAATGCTCAGGTCAGTTTTTGAATGCTGGATGTGCTGCTTCAGGTCAAAGTCTGTCCTGTTGGAAAGCCCCTGCAATTCCTTCCACCCGAATGGAAACTCATACTCCAAGTCCCATGTGTCCAGGGCATAATGCGACAATTCATCCTTTACATGCTGCCTTACCCTGAAATGGCTTGAATCCGCGCCCAGGTCAACAAACCACTTGTGCATCAGGGCAAGCCAGTAGGCATGCCACTTTGTCTTTATGATTTTTCTGCTCAAGCACTCTTTTATAGCCATTTTTTGCATATTCTGGCTTTTTTTCTGCATCTCTGCTGACAGGACATTCAATTCATATTCAATCACATCGTCAATGAAATTGCATTCATCATATTTTTCAGGATGCACGAAGTATTCCATCTCCATCTGCTCGAACTCCCTCATCCTGAAAAGAAAGTCTCTTGGTGATATTTCGTTCCTGAAAGCCTTGCCCGTCTGCGCAATTCCGAACGGCAATTTCAATCTTGCATTTTCCTGAACTAACCTGAAGTTGGCAAAAATAAGCTGGGCTGTCTCAGGGCGCAGGAAAGCGGCAGAGCTTGAACTCTGCACAGGCCCCACATTTGTTGTGAACATCAAATTAAATCTTTTCGGCTCGCCTAATTCGCTTCCGCACTTCTGGCATCTTATTCTGCTTTCTTTTATCCTTTTGCTTATTTCCTGGATTTGCATGCCGTCTGCTGCAATCTTCAGCTTGTCCTCTATAAGAGTGTCTGCCCTGTACCTCATTCCGCATTTTTTGCAGTCAACAAGAATATCTGTGAAGCCGTCAATATGCCCGGATGCTTTCCAGACCATTGGATGAGTCACAATGCTGCCGTCTATGCCCACAATGTCGTCACGCCGCTGCACAAAGGTTTTCCACCATTCCTGCTTGATGTTGTTCTTTAATTCAATCCCAAGATGCCCAAAGTCATAGAAGCCCGCTATTCCGCCGTATATCTCGGCACTTGGGTACACAAAGCCCTTCCTCTTGCAGAAGGCTGCCATTTCATCAATGGTTAGTTTGGGCTTTTCCATTTTCTATTAAAATTCCTTATAGTGTTTTTTAATTTATCCTTTTTTAGCCTCTTTATAAGACTTCCAGAAGAAAAACCCGATTATGGCAAAAGTCACTACCGGCGAAACCCATTGGGGAATGTGCATTCCAAAGCTGTCTGCAAGCATTACAACACCAAGCGCGAATATTGAGTACATTGCGCCGTTCTTCAAATATTTGTACTTCTTGACATTCTCTATGTTGCTTATTGTAAGCTGCCTTACAACCAAAGCGCCAATCCCATTGCCTATCAAAATCAAAGGTATGGAGAATGTGAAGGCAAAAGCACCCAAAATACCGTCAATTGAGAAGGTTGCGTCAATAACCTCAAGGTAAAATATCTTCGCCAAATCAGTCATCTTGGCGCCTTCAATCATCTCCCTCTCCATCTTCTCGGCATTCTCCTTGAATCCATGCGTTATGAAGAACGCAGTCGAGCCAATCACAGCGCCGAAAGCCATCAGTGGATTGATTTTTATAGCCTGCCAGACAATGAATGAAAGCAAAACAGAAACAACTGCAAAAAACCAAACCCCCTGCCGGTGTATAAACTCTTCTCCAACTAATCCATAGTGCTTTGGCTCAAGGAATATCCAGTGGAAGAACAAAAACACAAGGAAAGTGCCTCCGCCGGCAAGCAATATGGGAGCTGACTCTTTTATAGTTTCAGCAACCCTTGGGTCAGAGCTGAAAGAGGCAGTCAAGGCGCCAATTGCGCCAAGGCTTGGATTGCTCATCCATATTATAAGCCACGGCAACAGTCCCCTAACAAGAAAAACCGCTATTATAATGCCCCAGATTAAAAACCATCTCCTGCTTCTCTTGGACATTGTGCCCAGGACATCGGCATTTATGACTGCATTGTCTATGCTTATTATTATCTCAAAAAGGCTCAATCCCAAGATTATCAAAACTATTGAGAGGAAGTCCATTTTAGACTGAGTTAAAAAACTTAGAATAAAAAGGTTATGGTTACTATCCCCTATCCAGCAGCCTCTGCGGCATTAAAAATGCAGCAACCAAAGGAGCTGCAACAGTTCCAATACCGAAAGCAAGCAAAGCCCACAACTGGTATTTGCTGTAATTGACAAAAAAGCCGTAATTCACAAGTAAATCAGCCCTTATCTGGAGAAAAAGAAGCAAAATTATGGTCAAAGGCGCAATATACCTTGCAATGAGCTTGCACAGCCCGCCAATCTTCAGGATTGAATGCTGGTTTATGTGCTGCGACAGCTTGTCAATGTTAAAAAACCAGCCGATTGCGACAACTTCAAGCAGAATGGCAATCAGCACATTATAATAGAAAAAATGCGTTACTAATTCCATAATGTAAATGCCTGGCTTTATCACAAAAATCAAGCCAAGCAAAAAGCCGAATCCAGAAACAAGGATTGCAGCATTCACCTGCTTTGTGTTAAACTTGTGCACAAGCACATGAGAGATTGCATAGCCAAGCGATGCAGCGCCAAATATAAAAAACACTGAAAAAAACGCAAAAAACAAGAAGCTAAGCAAGGTTGGCTTGTAAAAGAAAGGCAGTGCCTGAGCCAATATTGTAAAAAAAGAGCTGAAATCCGCAAACACAATCTGGCTCAATTCAACTGACTGCTTCATGCTTAAAAAACCAAGAATTGAAAACATAATAAATCCAATAGCAATGCTGACAAGAAGCTTGGAAGCAATAGCTATTAAAGAATACCCAGCCAAAAAGCCCTTTTCACTCTTGCTTCCTAAGGCATGAAAAATGCCAAACGAAAGCCCAAGCGAAGTCAGCGCAAGTGCAAAAGACGCAAGCCAAACCTCTCCTTTAAGCAAGCCCTTTAGATTAGGCTTCAAAAATGAATAAACACCATGAAGAGCATTGTCCAAACTTAGAGAATAAACAAAAAACAGCAGCATCAAAAAGGCAAAAACCGGAAATGTGGCTAGAAAAGCCTTTTTTATGGTTGCAAAGCCTTTCCTAATATAAAAAAATATTATAAGCCAAGCCATAATCAAAGCTATGAACACAGGCAAAGAAAAACTTGCAAATCCATGAAACCCGTCAGAAGCCTGAATTACATTGCTGAAAAAGTATTTTGAAGCGCCATTTTTCCACTGCAAGCCAAAAGACACAAAAAGATAAATGATGTGCCATGAAAGTATGACTGCAGAGAAGCTCATTGCAATGAAAGCATTAAACAGCATGAGCCAGCCGATGCTGCTGAACCATTTTCTTACCGAAGCAAACAAGTCAACTATGTTCTTGTTGAAATACTGCCCCATAGAAAGCTCAAGCATAAGCAAAGGCATTCCCAAAACAATCAATGCAATGATGTATGGGATGAAAAACAATCCCGTGTAATTAAAGGAATGATAAGGGTAAATCCACATGTTGCCTATGCCCAATGCTGCTGCAACTGTCAGCAATAATACAAAAAGCCTTGTGTTATTTGCCCCCATAATTATAAATTCACCAATGCATTATTTAAAGGTTTTGATTGTGTTTATTTTAAAGTGATGACATAATTCTGTTTTAAATAGCTCAGAAAAATATAATAAAGCTGGAAAAAGCCGGAAGCCAAGGGCTTTTATCGACTAGAATATATGCAGGATTGCTTGAGCCAAAGAGTTTTCTGATAGTGAGCTTTGCGCCATTGAAAGAAGAAATCAATGATTATATCAAAAAAAATAACCTTAACGTATCAGTATATGTTGAGAACTTCCGCAACGGCGCATACATGGGAATAAATGAAAGGACAGGATTCTTCCCGGCAAGCCTGATTAAGCTGCCTGTTGCAATCCTGATAACAAAAAAGATTGAAAGCGGCGAGCTGAGCTTTGATACCCTGCTTAAGATTGATGATTCGGACAGGACAAGCAGCTTTGGAGAGCTTTACAAAACCAAGGAAAAGCAGCTGCCTGTCGGAGTTTTGCTTGAAAAAATGCTGAAAGAGTCAGACAATACGGCTTATAGGGTATTGCTCCATCAAATCGATACTGGGGATTTTCAGCTGGTTCTGGACTATTACGGCATTGATGTTAATGCAGACTTTGAGGAAGGCGAAACAGCAGAGCGCCCAAATTTATTAAGCCCGAAGGCAATGTCTACCTTATTCTCCAGCCTGTATTTTTCCACGGTTCTTGAGCCCGAGAATTCAGAGCGCCTGCTGTCATTCCTTTCTGATTCAGCCTTTGATGTTAAAAAAGCCGCTAACATACCCAGCGATATTGCTATAGCCCATAAGTTCGGCGAGACATATTATGTCGGTTACAGGTATTTTCATGACTGCGGCATAATTTACATTGACGAAAGCAGGGTATTCTACTGCGTTATGACAAAAGACTTGAATGAAAAGCAGGCGACTGAAGCAATAAGCTTTATAGTGAATGAAACCTACAATTATGTTAAAGAGACAAGAGCTAGATTTGGAGATTATCAGAATAGATAAACCAATACCTTAATAAAACCAAAAATAACACTAGCTGCTATGCAGCCTTTAATCCGCAAATACATCCCGAAAACTGAAAAAGACATAATCGGGCAGGATGATGTTGTTAAGCAGTTAAAGAAGTTTATACTCAATTTCAGGAATGAGAAAAAGAATTCTGCATTAATCTACGGGCCAAGCGGAACTGGAAAGACAGGCTCGGTTTATGCAATTGCAAATGAGATTGGCTTTGAGGTTATAGAAGTCAATGCATCTGATTTCAGGAATGCAGAGCAAATCAACCAAAAGGTCGGCAATGCCATAAAGCAGCAAAGCCTTTTTGCAAAGGGCAAGATAATTCTTGTTGACGAGATTGACGGCTTGTCAGGGCACGAGGACCGGGGCGGCATACAGGCCATAACAAAATTAATTGAAGATTCCGCATTCCCAATAATTTTGACAGCCACAAACCCATTTGACAACAAATTCAGCTCCTTGAGAGGCAAGTCAAATTTAATCGAGTTTAAGCAGCTTGGTTACCTGTCAATTTTCCAAATATTAAAGAGCATCTGCGATAATGAAAAAATAAAGTATGATGAAGATGTCCTAAAAGCGCTTTCAAGAAGGGGAGGGGGCGATGCAAGAGCAGCCATAAATGATTTGCAAACATTAACCCAAGCTAAAAAAGAGCTGACAAAAGAGAGCCTTGAAGAGCTTGCTGACAGGAACAAGACTGACAGCATAATGACGGCATTGAACAAGGTGTTCAAGACAACAGACCTGAAGATCGCAATTTCCGCATTTGACAGCGTTGAAGAGGACTTGAACGAGCAACTGTTGTGGATTGACGAGAACCTTCCGAAAGAGTACACAAAGCCCGAAGAGCTTGCAAAGGCATATGACATGCTGAGCAAAGCCGATGTCTTCAACAGGAGGATAAGGAGATGGCAGCATTATAGGTTTTTGATTTACATAAATGCACTGATTACGGCTGGAATAGCCTCTGCAAAAAAGGAGAAGCACAAGAACCTTGTTGAGTACAAGCCGACCGGGAGGATCCTGAAATTATGGTGGGCAAAGCAGAAGTCATTGAAGAAAAAGGCGATTGCAGGCAAAATAGCCGAGAAAACCCATGCCTCGCAAAAAGACATCCTGAAAAGCACAATGCCTTATCTCCCGATAATGTTCAAAAATAAGGAGATGAGGGGCAATATTATAAGCCAGCTTGATTTAAATGACGAAGAGGTTGGGTGGCTGAAACAGGCTAAGTGAAAATGAAGTTTATAACTGCGGAAGAACTTGCCAAAAGCGGGAAATACGGCTTATTGATGCTTGACATCAGGGATGACGGCAAATTCAGCGCAAGCACTGTCCCCGGGAGCATAAATATTGATGTTTATTCTGACATAAAACAGGGAAATTATGAAAAAGCAAGGCAGAAGTTAAGCGCGCTCCTCTGCAGTTTAGGCAAAAAGATGTTTCTTGAATAATTAAACTTTTAAATACCAAATAAAAACTACTACTTGAAATGGAACTTCCAAAGAATTATGACGCCAAGGTTTCAGAGCCCAAATGGCTTGAGTTCTGGGAAAAAGAAAAAGTGTATGCTTTTAACCCCGAAAGCAAGGCAGAGATTTATTCTGTTGACACTCCGCCTCCTACAGTAAGCGGCAAGATGCACCTCGGGCATTCTTTCTCATATTCGCAGCAGGACTTTGTTGTAAGGTTCCAGAGGATGATCGGCAAGAATGTGTTTTATCCTTTTGGAGTTGATGATAACGGGCTAGCCACAGAGAGAATGATTGAAAAGATGAAAAATGTGAAGGGACAATTCATGCCAAGGCAGGAATTTGTTAAATTGTGCTATACAACTGTTGAAGAACTAAGAAGTGACTTTGTTTATGATTGGAGGCGGCTGGGCACCAGTGCCGATTTCAATATCTTTTATTCAACCATAAACAAGCATTCACAGAGAATATCACAAAAAAGCTTTATAGAGCTTTATAAAATGGGAAGGCTGGAGAAAAAAAAATACCCCATAATGTTCTGCCCAAACTGCCTTACAGCGATAGCTCAGGTGGAGCTTAAAGACGCTGAAAGGGAATCGCAGCTTGTCCATATTCAAGTTGAAGTTGAAGGCAGCAGCGAAAAAATAGTCTTTGCAACAACAAGGCCCGAGCTTATTTACGGATGCGTCGGCATATCATTCCATCCTGATGACAAAAGATACAGGCATATAAGCGGGAAAAAGGCAAGAATGCCCATCACAGGCAGGCTTGTGGAAATCATCCCTGATGAATTTACAGATATTGAATACGGCTCAGGGCTTGTTTACTACTGCACTTATGGAAGCCTTGACTGCATTGAATGGCTGCAGAGGCATCCTGGCATCAAGCCTGTGGAGGTGATGGGGCTCGATGGAAAATACAATGAGCTATCCGGGCGGTATAAGGGAATGAGAAGCGAGGAAGCAAGGAAGAAAGTCATAGAAGACCTGCAAAAAGAAGGTGCGATAGCAAAGCTTGAAAAAATAAAACACGTTGTCAATACCCATGAAAGATGCGAAACGGATATAGAATATGTGGCAGTGGACCAATGGTTTATAAAATACCTTGACCTGAAAGATGATTTCATAAAATACGGCAGGAAAATAAAATGGTATCCGGGGCACATGCGCGCAAGGTACGAGAACTGGATTCAGGGCCTGAAGTGGGACTGGAACATTTCAAGGCAGAGGCATTTTGGAATTCCGATTCCTGTGTGGTACTGCAAGAAGTGCAATGCAATAATTGCGGCAGATGAAAAACAATTGCCTGTTGACCCTTTAGTTGACAAGCCTTTGAAAAAGTGCAAGTGCGGTTCCAATGAATTTATAGGAGAAAAAGATGTTCTGGACACATGGGCAACTTCTTCATTGACACCGGACATTGCAATTGAATTATTTGAAGACAAAAAACTGCAAAAATCATTGCACCCAATGAGCTTGCGCCCGCAGGCTCACGACATAATCACTTTCTGGCTCTTCAACACTGTTGTAAAAAGCTATTTTCACCACAAGAACATTCCATGGCATAATGTGATGATTTCAGGCTGGGCTTTGGACCCAAAAGGAAAGAAGATGAGCAAGAGCAAGGGCAATGTCATCGACCCGAGAGAGATGATAAAGAAATATTCCGCAGACTCGCTGAGATTCTGGGCAGCAGGCTCGCGCTTGGGAGACGACCTGCCGTTCCAGGAAAAAGACTTGGTGACGGGGCAGAAGTTCACTACAAAGATATGGAATGCCTCAAAGTTTGCATTCATGCACCTTTCTGACTATAAAGGGGAACGCCCGGGCAAAATAGAAATGATGGACAGGTGGATTCTGTCAAAGCTCAGCAAAGTTGTGAAGGAAAGCACTGAAAATTTCATGAACTACGAGTACTCCCATACAAAGCTCGCAACAGAAACATTCTTCTGGCATACATTTTGCGACAATTACCTTGAAATAATAAAAGACAGGATTTACAATGCAGAAAAAAGAGGCTCGGATGCAAGATTGTCTGCGCAATACGGCTTGTACAACACTTTATTGACAATCATAAAACTGATGGCGCCCATAATGCCGTTCATAACAGAAGAATTGTACCAGATTTACTACAAGAAGCATGAAAAAACCAAGAGCGTGCATCTTACAAAATGGCCTGACATTAATATTATTGACGAACATGCAGAAAGAATCGGGGACTTTGTTGTCGAAGTCATAGAGTTTGTGAGAAAAAAGAAATCAGAAAAGCAGCTTTCACTGAAAACCCCGATAAAAAAACTTACGATAAAGGCAAAGATAGAAGAGATTGACTTTGACGGGGTTGAAGCAGAGATAAAGGCAGCGACAGCGGCAGAGCAGATAATTTTCGAGCCGACAAGAGGGAAAGCTCCTGAGAAGGATGTTGAAATTATGGTTGATTTTTGAGGTTTAACCTGCCTTCTTCCACCTAACACCATCCCTTGTATCCTCAAGAATTATCCCTTTTTCACTTAACTGCTGCCTTATTCTGTCCGCTTTCTCATAATTTTTTTCCTTTCTTGCCTTCTCCCGCTCATCAATTAATTTTTTCAGTTCAGTGCTTAGTTTTTCTTCTTTTTTTTCGAGAACGCCAAGGACTTTATCAAAAACCCCCACAAAACTCATAATTTTTTTTGCATCACCCTTGCCTATTTTGCCTTCCATCATCAATGTATTAATTTCTTTCACAAATTCAAAAACATGGGCCAGCGCATTTGAAATGTTCAAGTCATCGTCCATCTCTTTTTCAAATTCTTTTTTTGTCTTTTTTATTAATTTTTCAATGTTTTCATTTTTTATATCACTTTTAAGCTCCTTTAATTTAATCATAAAATCTTCCAATCTTCGAATGGAATTTTCCGCCGCTTTTACAGCCTCTTCTGTGAAATTGAGCTGTTGTCTGTAATGGACAGAAAGCAAAAGATACCTTATTGCCTTTGGATTGTAGCCTTTTTGCAGCAAGTCCCTCAAAGTGTAGAAATTCCCCAAAGACTTAGACATCTTGTGTCCGCCAACAAGCAGGTGCTCGTTGTGGAACCAGTAATTCACGAATTTTTTTCCTGTAAAAGCCTCGCTTTGGGCAATCTCATTTTCGTGATGCGGGAAAACCAAGTCAACCCCGCCTGCATGGATATCAAAATGACTGCCAAGATACTTCATCGACATTGCACTGCATTCAATGTGCCATCCCGGGCGCCCTTTGCCAACCTCCGTGTTCCAGAAAATATTTCCATCTTCCTTGTCATAAGCCTTCCACAATGCGAAATCGTGAGCTTCCTCTTTTTCATAAGAATCCTGCCTTACCCTTGCGCCTTCTTTCAGCGACTTTATTTTTGCATGAGACAGTTTTCCATAATTTTTAAATTTTGAAATATCGTAATAAATACTGCCGTCATCGCTTTTATAGGCAACATTATTTTTTAATAATTTTTTTACTATTACAACCATATCTTTTATGTGCTCGGTCGCTTTTGGAAAAATTTCTGCTTTGTCAATGTTCAATGCCCCAATGTCATTCAGGAAAGCTTCTTCAAATTTTTTTGTATACTCCTTCAAAGAAATTCCTTGCTGATTTGCGCCTTTTATTGTCTTGTCATCTACATCTGTTATATTCATCACATGCTTTACCTTGAAGCCCTTGTATTTTAGATAGCGCTTAAGAATGTCGCTGCAGACATAAGCCCTGAAATTGCCGATGTGGGCATAGTCATAAACCGTTGGCCCGCAGGAATAGAGATGGACAGCCTTATTTTTTATCGGCTTGAACACTTCCTTTTTTCTTGTTAAGGTATTGTAAAGTTTTAACGGCATTTTACAAGAAATTATTTTGCATGTTTTTAATTGTTTTTATTAAAAAAGCGAGGGATGGGACTCGAACCCATGATAAAGCGGGCTTGGCGCAATCATTTCATCGCTTGAAAAGCTCGTATGGCTGCTTTGCAGCCGCTCCCCTACCGACTTGTACATTCTGCTGTAACAATTAGCCGCTTGGGCACCCTCGCTTGAATATGATTTTCATCATTTAATATGTTTATTCTCTCATTTAAGGAGGTTTTAGGTATGTAATATCCTAGTTTCTTCCAAACTAAGTATTTACTTAAATTTTTATTGCTTCCAAACCCGATTTCTTGAACCCATTTTTCTAACATTATTGGGCCACTCACGTATATTCCAATTGTGCTATCCGATGTATTGGTTCTTTTATGTGGTTTAAAAGATTTTTGCTCTAAAATATCAATGATTTGATTTGCAAGTATCTTGCTGGAGGTTTTAATTTCGACTCTTGGATAGCGAGAAACCCCTTTAACTTTTGAAAAATATAACGAACCATCCGTTTCAAAGAGTCCCCTTATAATATGTCGGATATATTTCCAATCTAAAAACCTTCTCGGGATAGCCCCCTCAAAAGTTTTATTTTGACACGTTATGCCGATATCATTAATTAGGTATTCAGCAAATTTTTTGCTATAAACTACCAGCCTTAGACTTTTGCCAAGTTTTTCAATTTTTGTAACTATCCTAGGTTTTTTGCCGATTAAATTTTCAATAAAACTTGAAATTTTCAAAAAATATTCATGATCTTCTTCAGCATTTCCTGAAATTTCAAGCCCGTATATCCCTTTAGTGGGGTAATTGTAGATGCAGCCATCTCCTAAAATTATACCTACCAATTCATAAAAATTCAATTTTTGAGTATAATATTTTGTTTTCATAATAAAACCATTTTTTTGGAAAACACAAATTTTGTGAAAAAATAATTTGGATATATTTTTAGGGATATACCGCCTCGCTTAAGTAAAAACAACCAGAACTAGCAACAATAACAGCATCTATAATAATCTTGCCTAATCATGAAATGGCTGTCAAGCCAGTGGATATTTAAATGTTTATATCCCATTTTCACTTGTATTTCGATTCTTCATTTCGGTTGTTGAAGTCTACTACCAACAAATTTTGAAGGAATTCTTCAAAATCTTTCTTTTCCGCATTGCTTAGTTTAGTCTTTTGTACCAATTTTAACACCTCCAATCTTGTTTTAGAAAATTAAGGTTAAAATTGGCAATCAGCACATCACAGCTGTTGTAGCTGTTGTGTGGATAGTCCTAATTAGACTTAGAATACTCACTTCCATCCACTTTATGCCATTTGCCATTTTATTGAGCTACTTATAACGATGTTATATTTAAAGCTTTTGTTTTTACATTATATATTTTATATAAAATTTCTTAGGCAAATACGGCAAAATCAGGGCTCCGCAAAAGATTTATTAAGTATGATTTAAGATAAAGAAATAACGGGCAAAAAAGATGGCGAGCAAAAAAACCCAAGTTGCATTGTTTCTTATATTTGGGCTAGTGCTGGTGATAGCTGCTTCTTTCATCAGCTATGTTGCTATAAACAAAACAAGGGCGGAGGCTGAAGCAGCAAGCGAAATTGTCAATGTTGCAGACGCGCCCTCCTCGCTGCTGCCTGCCAAGCTGAACATTGATTTCTGCGTGAGTGAAACAGCCAAAGACTCAGTTGTTTACACGGGATTGTACGGGGGATACTACAAGGTGCCTGAACCAAAGCTAACCTATTTCTACGACGAGGTGCCTTACTATGCCTATCAAAGCAGGAATACAATGCCTTCAAGAAGCTCTGTCGAGATGCAGATATCGGGCTATGTAGCGGAGCAGCTGCCGCAATGCATTGAGGGGCTTCAGGACTTCCAGGGGGCAAGGATTGAAGGAGGCGCCATCTCTGTCAAATCAACCATAGGCACTGAAAGCGTTTTAGTTGACATTAATTATCCAATTACAATTTCCAAGGAAGGCGCAGAAACTCAAATACCCTATTTCAGGGCGGAGGTCCCTGTCAGGCTCAATACAATATACATCCTAGCTTCAAACATAACAGAAGGCAAAATAAGGGACAATGGAGCCTTGTGCATAGACTGCCTCATCGACTTGGCCTCGGAAAACAATGTCTTTATTGATGTTGTTTCAGAGAAAGATTCTATGATTTTCACTATTTTTGACAATGCAACTAAAGTGGATGGAGATGACTACATATTCAGCTTTGCGATGGAAAAATAGGATGAAAAAAATAATTTTGGTCTGGATTATTGCACTTTTTGCGCTTGGTGCCTTTGTGCAGGGCGCATGCGACGACTATGACAAGTGTGGAACACAAGAAGACAGGGCAAAATGGATTGATAAAAATATAGGCATTAAAATAGTGGGCGATAGTTTTTACTACAATAAAGAATCAAATTCCCTGACATTAACTTTCGGAAGCTCTGCTGAAATTCCAGCTGATTTTCTCGGCAAGGTTCGCGTTGTTGATGCAACTGCCACTCTTAAAGACAGCGGAGCAGTGTTTACCGGCAAGGGCACATACTCCAAACAACTGGACGGCTTTTCAATTGAAAAGGGTGTGTTTTCAATTAAAAATAGCCCGTTTAATGGCTTGCCCATAGAAAACTCCAATGGGGTTAAATACAACCAATATTCCAGCGAGATTAGCGGCGTTGCTGGCGACAACTCCAGGGTTTTAGAGCAGAAAATAGGGAAAAACACCAAGTTTTTCTATAACGAAAAGACAAATACAATAAGGTTTGAGGGCGATTCTAAGACAACAACTCTTCCCGGAGCAGACATAGTCTTTGACGGCAAAGGATACAAATTTAGCAAATCCGATAAACGTTATATAGACTTTGCAAACAGCAATATATATGTGCTGCCGCGGCAGGAAGAGACGATATTTGACGGCATTAAATTGATGGCTGAAAACCGCCCGGTCAGGTTTTCTTTTGTCGAGGATGATTTGGGCTATACACTTACTCCTGTAAGGAATTTTGTTGTTTTGGGCACTGACAAATCCATATCTGATGTATTCAAGGAGGCAGGCTATGGCAGCAATAATTTCGAGGCGAGGAAAATAAAATATGAAGAAACTTTCCCGGGAGAAACATACAGGAGCGCAAATAATGCGGACCAGAATATCAAGCTATTAAATGCCCTGAAAAACGGCGATGCAGAGATTCAATACAAAGACTCGAATGTGCAGATAAGGGTGCCGAATGTAAAATGGAATCCCAATATTCCGCCTAATACTGAGTCAAATACAAATGCTGAAGTTGTAATTAGGGGCGTAAAGTTCAACGCTGAAATACCATCGGGAGAAAGTGAGAGGTTTAAGAGGGATATAGGATTAGTTGAAAAAACAAATATTCCGAAAAATCAGGATATTGTGAATAGGATAGAATTGTCCAGCTTAAAAGTTGATAAAAATCTTGTCAAAGCCATATTTGCAGTTGAGTCAAAATTTGACCCTTATGTAGGACCAAGCCAAGGAAATCACGGGATAGGACACTTAAACTACATAGCTGTGAAGGATGTCAATCAAAGGGAAGTATATGGGACATACGACTGGAATGAAGTTAAAAAGGATAAGTATACAGCTACTGATGCATCAATGGCTGTCCTCACATATCTTACAGAACGCTTTAACGGGAACTTACAATTGATTGCTGCAGGTTACAGCAAGGCTGGCCCCACCAGAGTCGCCAAAGAGCGCTCAGTTCCTGATGTAGTTATTGTGCCAGGTTACACTACGAGGGATTATGTAAAAGAAGTTATGGCTTACTACAATCATTTTAAAAATAACCCTCAATAAAACTGCGCACTACACTTCACGCTGCACGGCTTGCAGAAGAACTTGCTCAATGAGTCGCATTTCTTCACCTGGGCGCATACGTTTGCAGGCGCTCCTGCGGCAACCCTTGCGCCGCTGTCCGGAATGCAGTCCCCTGTGCCGTCTTTCAGCTCTTTTTCTATATTTATGTTCTGGTCGCAGACTGGATAGAAAGTTTCGCAGTTTTCAGGGGATTTTTCGTAGAAGACGTCTGTTGTGGCTCCGAGTATAGAGCCTGCTATAGTAACTAATGTTAGCCCTGTAAGGACAGTTCCAACTGTGGCAGCGGTAGCACCAAAAGTAATGCCGCCGATGCCGATAGCTTCTGAACCGCTAATAAAGCCTTGGCCTATGGCACTTATAATTCCACCTTCAGCAGCAGTTGGACCGCCAAAAAGTCCGAATAATACAGGCCCACCACCGATAAGCGTAACAACCACTGCCAATACAGCAATTATGCTCAATGCCCCGAATATAAAACATGGAGGGGCTGGCTCAAAGAAATGCTCTGCAATTGTTGTCTTGAGTTTTTGCGATGCGCAGTTCACAGCAGTAAATTCAGTAAACCCTAGTATGCTGGCAAACACCCTTTTCTGCTCAGGCTCGTGCTTTGACGGAATAGGAATCCAGAAGCCATTCTTTCCCATTAGAATTCCAACGCCTTTGCTCGCCTTTATTTCATCCTCATAATACAAAGCCAGCTTTTGGTGCTTGTTGAATAAAATCCCGGAAGGCTCAAAGGTATATATGGGATTGTCTATCACATAGATTATGTCCTGCTTTTGCATTATCTTGTCGTTTTTCTTGTAGACAGGGACGTCTTTTGTTGTGACTTCATTTGGATAAGCTTGCTCAACGCTTATCGCCTTTACAGGCTGCCCTTCAAGGCTTATTGTTGTTCCTGATGAAATGTCAAGCTGAGCCTTCTTGTCAACAGAATAAATTGTGTAGGGCAAAAATACCGGATTTGTGGCGCTGTTGTCCTGCAAGTCAATGAACTTCTTCAAGTCAGAGGTGCCGAGCCTCGCAGCAAAGCTGAAAGTATAAAGCTCATTTGTCGGCAGAATTGATTTCTTGTCTGTTACTGTAAACACCATTACATCAGTTTCAGGGCTCTTGTATGACACATCAAATTCAAGGCTTTTCAGGTAATCCAATTTTTTCAATGGGTTCTTGATGTCGAAGTCAGCGTCGAAAAGCCTTTCATTCACCTCTGTGGCAGCCTCGAACACAGCCCTGTACCTTATGTCAAAAGAGTTGAAAAAACCAGAGAAATCCTTTGTGAATTTTTCCCTCTCAAGCCTTATTGGATACTCTATCTTCACTGTCACATCGGCATTTCCGAACTCGATTGTCGTTTTTATAGCCCCTTTTTGGACTGCAAACCCAAGCTCTTTTATTCTTTCGTCGTCAACGCATTTTGGCACGTTTGCACTGATGTGCTCGAGCAGCCTTTCCTGAGTCTGGTTGAGGATTGGCTGTATGTTAACCTCATCCAGGTACCAATAGCCTGTGCCCTTGAAGCTTATGATTTTCGGGATTTCAAGATAGCCGCCAGTCTGCCCAAGCCTTTTCAATCCCTCAAACGCCTCTTTTCTTATGCAGTCGTTCACAAATTTCTCAATTTCCTCTGCCTGCGAGCTCAGGTCATTTTTTGCCCCTTCCTTAATCTTAGCCGTCCTTAAGTCGTTATAGACGAACAAGCCTGCAACCAGCGCTATAAACATAACCAAGCCCATAATCCAGAATACAGACATCTGGGCTTTGCTGTAAATCCTCTTTTTCCGCAGTTTTTGCCTGTGCTTGAATATATACATATTTGCCTCGCCTACTGATTTACTAAACTCATTAAAAGCGGTTCACTTTCATCTTGCTGTTAATCACAATGTCGGCAAATGCTTTGCATTTCCGATCATTTCCGAAAATCCAATGGATTTTCGATAAAGTCGCTCTCGTGATTTTATTTAATTTTAATGATTTTTTTAATTGTTTTCTAACTAATCTCTGCTTGATTTTGTGATGCTTGATTCAAGTCATTCAGCTGCCTCAATGACTCGCATGACTGCCTGAGCTGCTTGTTTGTTATGCTGCCGCAGACTGAATAATCCTTGTTGTCGAGCACAAATGTCATGTAGCATGAATCACGCCTGCCTTCTGTGGATATGTCCCTGCATATTGAGTTGTCGTTGGCAAGCTTTGCGATGTTCAAATAGCACACATCCCTCGCCCTCGGGCTTGTTATCTGCGGGCAGTAGCCTTTGCTGCGCTGGACCTCTGCAATGTTGCTTATGCACTCGTCCTTATAGTCGGGGAGCTCCTGCCTCATGCACTGCTGCAGCGCCTTAGCCGGATCAACTCTTGCAAGCTCTTTTATGTCGTCCAGAGTTTCGCTTGATATTGCGGGTTGCTCAATTTTTATGCAGTCTGCACTGCAGCTGCCCTGCTCCTCAGCTTCGCATACCTTGTTCCCGCAGCATGGCGCTATCGGCTTGTTTATGCAAGCGCCGTTTTCCACGACATCATTCGTGCATTGGTTGTTGTCATCACATTCAATTGCCTGGGTTTCGCAGGGCTTGCAGGCTCCGCCGCAGTCAGCAGACGATTCGTCCTGGTTTTTTATGCCGTCAAAACAGGTTTCAGCGGCAAAAGACACGATTTTTACAGGCAGGGTGGCAATTGCCTTTTTATCCCCGTATTCTACCACAGCCCTTAAAATATAGTCGCCAGGCTTTGCTTCTTTTGGCACGAGAATCCTTGTCTGTGTCGAGCCGAAAGTTTCTATTGCCCTTGTCTCGATTTTTTGGGTTATTATCCTGCTTGTCAACGGATCTATGAGATCCTGCTTTATGACAACATCATATCTTTCTGAAGAGCCTAGGTTGGAAAGCTCCTTGAGAAAAACAATGTTTTGCCCCGCCTCGACTGTAGTTGCCACAGGCTCAAGGTTCAGGTCCAGCAGCTTTGAGGGAGTTTTTGACGGGCTGTGGTAAATGAGTGATACAGCCCCCACAGCAGAAACAATGAGGAATATAATCACCAATGCAGTTGTATGGGACAAATGAATTTCATGCCTTATGGTATGGCTTGTGGCAGAGCCCATTGCGCTGTCAATATCCCTTTGGCTGTAGCCATACCTTAGCAATATGTTCCTTATTGAGGAAGAATCGTAGCCCTTTTGGGACATGCTTTTAATGTAATCAGCCAGACTTTTTTCAGCCATTAATGCTTTTTTGAAGCATATTGTATTTAAAGTTTGTTATTTTGTTTTGTAAGCCTTATATATACTTTATTAATTCTTTATTAATACTTTATTTATACTATTTTATGTATAAATTATTGAATTTATGGCTGTTTTTTAATAGGAAACTTTAAATAGTTATACTTAAATAAGTATAAAAAATGTATACTAATAGGTAAAAATGAGTATTCAAATACGCATTACTGTATCAAAAGAAATCAACGAGCTGCTGGAAAAGGTTTCCAGAAAGCTTGGCAAGAAGAAGTCAATGCTAGCCAGGGAGCTGATGGAGCAGAAGATGTACGACTTGGAGCTGATACAGAGGGAATTAAGTAACGATAAAAAGGAATGATTTAAATTAAAAATAGATTTAGAATAAAACATAATAAAAAAATTCATTAAAAAATAAAACAATAAAATGAAATTGAATAGAAAATCACAGACGACAATTTTCATGATAGTCGGCTTGGTCATAATACTCGGAGGCGCTATATTTTTCTACACCACCCAGAAGATTGCCAAGCCGCTCGAGCCTGAAGTGAGGATTGTGCAGGAGCAGGTGCCTCTTGAATTTGACCCTGTGAAAAAATACCTGGACGACTGCGCTTATTCTGTTGCAGTGGAAGGGCTGAATATAATAGGAAAGCAGGGCGGCTACATAAGCTTTGCAGACAAGAGCCTGAACAGGGAGGCGTTCATAATAACACAAAACCCCACAGAAAGCGATGCTGTCGAGTTCACAAAAGGCTCCGGGCTGAAAACTGCGTACTGGTGGTATTTAAAGTCGGCGAACAGCTGCAAAGGCGACTGCAGGTTTTCTTCCAAAAGGCCCGAGCTCAGGCAAACTGACAATTCGATTGAAAAGCAGCTGGAAAGGCATATCAACCTGAAGTTCAGGGAATGCACAAGAAATTTCGAGCCATTTGCAGACCAGGGATTCAAAATCAGCGAAGCCGGAAAATTAAATGCGGATGTCACAATAGCGTCCAGCGATGTTTTGGTCATAGTGGACTATCCGCTGGATATAGAAAAAGAAGCTGCAAATACAAGGCTGAGCCAGTCCGTTGCAAGAATTCCGATAAATCTTGACAAAATCTATGACCTGGCTACAAAGATTACAAACATGGAGATAAAGCACCGCTACATTGAGAAGCACGCCCTGAATTTGCTTGTGGCTTTTTCAGGCACTGACAAGTCAAAACTGCCTCCCATGTCGGACCTGCAGTTCAAGTTCGGCTCGTCAACAAGCTGGAGGAAAAGCGACGTTAAAAATAAGGTTACCGGGCTGCTTACATCTTACATACCTCTTTTCCAGGTTGACGGAACTTACAATTACGAGAGGAACGAATTTGAGTCGGAGCTTGCCCAAAGGCTTTACGACTCAACCATAATCCCTGTTGCGAACAGCTCATTCAGAAACCTTGCAGCTTATTTCACTTACCTTGATTTCTGGCCTGCGTACTTTGAGCTCAACTGCAATGGCGAGCGGTGCATGCCGAGTTCTGCAAACAGCCTGATTTCATTTTTCGGAATACAGCAGTACAGGTTTGTGTATGACTTGTCGTTTCCTGTGATGGTTGAAGTGCAGGACCCCCTTGCGCTGAACGGGCAGGGCTACTCATTTAATTTCTTCCTTGAAGGCAACATAAGGAACAACAAGCCCATGCCTGCTGGATTTGCTCCTTTGGAAAGGGCTTCATTGTCGGAAAGGACACTGCTCTGCGACTCAAGGACAAGCGGCAACATAACAATACATGCTGCTGATGCGGCAGCAAAAAAATCAGTTGAAGATGCGCAGGTGCTTTACACTATTATAGGAGAAAGCTGCTTTATAGGCGCAACAGATGCAAACGGGATTTTGAAGGAGCAGTTCCCTGTTGGAGTTGGCGGAAGTGTCAGCATAGTCAAAGACGGCTACATAGGAAAGGCTGTTGAGTATGACCCGAAAGCAGGCAGGGAAGATTCTGTTGAGGCGCAGCTCACCCCAATCTACACAAAAAACCTGATTGTCAGGAAAAAAAGTGTCGTAAAGACTCCGCAAGGATGGCAGTTTTCCGATGCCGCTGCTGATTTGAGCAGCAAAGAGTCGGCATCTGTTGTACTGACAAGAATCAGCGACGGCACCGAGCTTGATTTTTCCTCAATTGCCGGCTACGAAGGGCAGCAGAAAGAGTCAAGCGAAATAGAAATTGCGCCAGGCGCTTACTCGGCTGACATAACACTATTGCTCAACGAAATGATAGTGATTCCCGAAAGGCAGAAGTGCGTCAAGAAGGGATTTTTCGGAGGCAAAGAATGCTTTACAATACAAAAAATTGATTATGGAGAGAATTTCAATGAGGGAGGGCTTAAGCTGAATTTCACGATTGGCGCAAACGAGCTTGAAAAGCACAATACAATCGTGCTTTATGCAGTCAGCATAGGCATTGCAGATGTGCCTGAAAGCCAGAGGGTGATAGAGGACATTGAGCAGATGAACAGGGTTGAGGATTACTCAAAAACATACCAGGCTGCCCTGCAGCCGTCATTCCAGTTAAAATGAGCAATGAAAAATACATGCAGTTTGTTGCATCGTTCCTGATAGTCTTAGTGCTGACAATTCCTTTTTACACTACAAGCGCCTATGCAGGCATAGGCACAGTGTCTGTGAAGGGAAGCGACAATATCCAGGGATTTGCGCGCGAAGAGGACTTCATCAACTTGGAAGCGCAGGCTTCAATTGCCGGAGACACGATAACTCCGGAGCAGATTGTTGTAGGGGCAGATCCAGGAATTCAGTTTGACAAGTGCGATGCATTGTCCAATGGAAGCTTTTTGTGCACGCTGAGATACCCAAGCAGCGGCACAGAATTATTTGATGCAACATCATTCCCTGTCACAATAAACCTTTACAGGGACGACAAAACTCTTGACGACTCAAAGCAAAGCTCATTGGCTATAGACAACAAGCCGCCTGAAGTTAAGCTAACCATTCCAAAGAGCAAGTTTTCCTCAGGACAGAACATTAACATCACTTACAGCATTGCGGACTTTGCATGCGACGAGCCGTCCTGCGGCGGCAAGTGCGCAGGAATAAAAAGCATAGAGTTTTTCACGCTGGACAGCTCGCTCAGCCAAAAGGTTGACATTTCTTCAAGCGAGTGCATTTACAGCTCCAACATATCCATTAACTCCGGCGTATTTGACGACGGCCTGAATTCTGTGTTTGCAAAGGCAACCGACAAATTCAGCCAGGTTTCAGACGATGCATCGGCAACATTTACAATAGACAACACTCCTCCTTTGGCATTGCCCGGCACTTTTGGCATTTTTGTAAAAGACATAGCAATTAGCACCTATTCCTCTGTTGGCTCGGACGCAGTTGTGGCTGTCAATATATCTGGGGATGACTTAAGCCTGAGTTCAGTAACAGCTGATTTGTCAGCATTAAACCCCAGCCAAGCCTTAAAAAATGCAAAGGCATCGTGCACACTGCAAGGCGGCACAAGCGCATGCGCATGGGCTGTTGAGCTCAAGCCAGGCACTGGCGGCTTCAAGAATATCATAATCAATGCTTCTGACAAGTCAGGAAACAAAGGAAGCGTCACAATTACAAAGCTTCTTTCTTTGGACGAGGAAGGGCCTGTTTTGCAGCTCTTGTCAACGTCCACTTTGGCAGACGGGCAGCTGATAGGCAAAGCATCAGGCAATGTTGTAACAGCTGTTTTCGACGACTCAACGGGCTTGAGCCCGGAAGACGCAATACTTGTTGTTGACGGAGCCAAGCTCAAAGCGTCAAATTGCATTCAGGAGTCAGGATGGACATGCATCTGGGAAGATGTCAGGTTCAGGCCAGTTTCCACAATTTCCATAGGCTCTGACACAACGGATTTGCTTGGAAACTCAGTTGCTGAAGAGACGCAGCTTGAGGTAAAGCTTGACCAGGATGCCCCTCAGTTGAAGAGCATGAACATAACCAATGTAGGCGGCTTAGCCCAGGCATTTGCAGGCTTTTTCAAGATAGGCGACAAGATTGCTGTAGTTGCAAATGTCACAGAAGACAACGATGTTTTTGTATCAGCCGACTTTTCCAGCTTCATAAGCGATGCCTCGGATGCCAAGGGAGAATGCGAAAAGATACAGGCAGACGAGAACATATGCATATGGCTTACTGACCCCATAAACCTTGAAGCCTCTGATTTCATAACGTTCAACTTCAGCGACAATGCAGGCAACACGCTTATTGTTACAAAGTCATTGAAGACTTATGGCCTGGAAAACGCCACTGTGCCTAATTTCTGGACGAGCGAAGCCGAGTGCTCTCCTGAAACAATTGACAGGCAGCTTGGTCCGCTGATAAACCAAAGGGTTTTCTGCGAAGTTGACTTAAGCCAGAAATCAGCAACAAAGGCTGTCTCGACTGTTTTCATTGGGTCTGCAAGCTGCTCAGGCGACACATCAATCGTGGACAGCGTTGACACTTTCAACACAGAGCCAGGAAGCACGTCGCCTGTCATAAAGATAACGTTGAAGAAAGATGACTTCAAGCTCAGCAATGCAAGCCTAAGCTGCTCTTTCAACATATTCTCGAAGATTGGAAGCGGTACAGACATAACACGAAACCCGGAGATAGAAACTGCAAAGATAAATCTCCTGTTTTCAAATCTTCCATTAGGGGAGGTAAGCAGCGAAATCCAGCGCAAGATAAAAGACGCAAAGGATGATGCAGAGGGCATTTTCAAGGCTATCTCCAGCCTTAACAAGTTTTTCACCATTGCAAAAAAGATATGCCAATTGTTTGCTACGCTGTACAATATTATTACTGTGATGTACACCATAACAGTACTTCTTGGAATTTTCACTGACAATTGTTATAAAGGGGGACTGCCTATAATAGGAATTCCGGTTTGTACTGCAGCTTATAACGCCAAGACAGCCCAATGCGGGGCGCAGCAAGCCGGGGAAGAAGCTGCACAAAATGCCTTCATAGACTTTGGAGTCAAGGCTTGCAAGTTTGTCAACTGCCAATGGGCGCCATGGGTTTTAGGATATTGGCAGAATAACGTAAAGGGCATGATTAACAGCCTGCCCGGAGCAAAATACCTGCCTACACCAAGTCCTGAATATGTTTCTGGAGGGGAAGGAAAGTATTCTCTTGGAGGGCAGGTTAAAGTGGGCGACCAAATCAAAGGAGGCTTTGCAGAATACATGAACCCGCAGAGAAACCTCATAGTTGCTACTTTGTTTGCGTGCATTCCCGGAATAATTTACGGATTGGACAAGTACAGGCAGATTAAATGCCTGTATGCTGATTGTTTGGAAAACGCTGTTGCGCAGGATGGGCTGCCAGTGACCGCATGCGAGGACCTGAAAGCATTTTCAACCTGCAAGTATGTTTACGGAGAGCTTTTTGCACTGATTCCCTACACTGCCGTGTTCGACCACTTTACCGGAATAATAAAGGACGCCTTGTCAAACCCCTTTTCAGCCTTGGGAGTCGGAGTTGCATTGCTGTGCAAGACGACTTGCCCTGCACCGGCGCCAACCTCTACTGCAGTATTCACAGCATGCGAAGGCTGGAGGCTATTGGCGAAAACAGGGGAAGTCATAGGCAATGTGAAAAATATTATAGATGAAGGATTTAAGGTAAGGGAAGATTATTGCTCGAGATTGGACTTGAAGGACAAGTCAAAGCCAAAAAAGACAACAGGAGATTCTGGCTTTACGCCGGTTAAAACAAAAAAATGAAGCAAAAAATCCCAGGTAAAATGGCAGAAGCGCTGCTTGTATTCACAACCATAATTATAATTTTGTCTCTTGTACTGGCAACATCTATTGTTTATGAAAATAATATAACAGCCAATGTTGCTAAGGAAACTGCAATAAGCGAAAATGGGTTTGGGCTGAAAACCATTGAAGTCAGAAATGTGAATGAGCTAAGCCATTTAAACGAGGGATGGTACCAGATAATCAACGGCTATGTGTATTACCTCGACAGCTTCAACTCTTATGTTTCATTGTACATAAAAGTAAGGAACCCGGAGGAACAGAATGGGCTGTTGATTGTTGAAGCAGACGGGACAGCAAGGCTTGACAAGACTTTCACAGGGCTGCCTGAAAGCGAGGTTGCGGATGAAGGGGAGTTTGTGGAAGAAGAAATAACAATAATTTCAAAACTTGCCCGCATAACAGGATTCCAGATTTTAAGCGACAAGAAATCAGAGTCACTGCAAAGAGCCACAAAAAATCAAGCCTATTACTTCCGTTCTGAAGTGCGTGACCCATTTTTATATGACAAAGCAATATTCATTTGGGATAATAACGCAAAAGAATGGAAGGTTACATTCTATGGCCTATTCGGCAAAAAGGAGTACCCTGCCAAGGACGTGCATAAGCTTTCTTTTGTCAATCCCGAGCTAGAGGATGTAGCTCAGCAACTGACTGAAATCGGAGCCCCTCCTGAAAATGAAGAAGCACAGGAAGCATATCAGGAATATCTCCAGGGTATCAAAAAAAGCTCAAGTTTTCCGGGGATTAGTACGATTTCGGAAACACAGCAACAAGGAACAATAAAAACTGTCCAATATAGGAGGGAATTTGAAGGCAGGGGTTATATAGACTGGGTAGATATTGATGGTGATGGAAAATTTGATCCAAAAGTTGATGATTGGTACGGAATAATAGACGGCATAAATGTCGACAAAGGTGTTTACCTTAGCTACTTGGGAAAAAATACAGACTACCAGCAAAATGAAGATTTTGGTGCAAGCATATCACAAATTTCAGCAACTCAAGAGCCAGAAAAACTTAATACCGAAATTGGAAAGTCAAATAGCCTAAACTACAGAAAATTGGGTATAGTTGATATAAGGGAAGCTCCGGAAACTTTAACATTTACCGATAAAGATGGTGAAGTTCACACATTCAGACTTTACAATCCACCACCAGAGGATTTCTACGGAACTTTATCAGGATTAAGAGGGTATTATTATGACGAGGCTTATGGATTTTATGAAACTGGCGTACCCAAAGGTATTTTTGTCATACCTCTTGAAGGTGAAGTTTTCAGAAGTCAAAGTAAAGAATTTCTTGTAAAAAATGTACAAGGAGATCCAAGGGGTTCATATAGCTATGATGTTGAAATCAAGAGCGTTGTAGAATCACAAGTCATTGAAAACCCATTAGGAAAAATTTTTGATGTATCAACACAGGGAAAAACCCAAGAGCAATACGATACTGAGCTTCTTGAGATTGCACAGAAAAATGAATATATACAAATAGGCTCAGAGGAGTATTATCTTGACGGAGACAGCATAGAGAATTTGAAATTAATGAGGGTTAGAACACTGGGGGGCTGCGATCTTTGTTATCCTGATGAAACTGTTTCTCCCGATGAATATAATGAAATTCATAGTGAAGCTCTTCGTTTAATACAAGAAGCACAAGCGCCAGCTGATGCAAGTAAACCAGATTCGCAAGAAAAGCCGAAATATCAAAGAATACAAGATTTCGCTGACAATCCAGATACAACATTGGGAGAATACAATGTAAGAGAAGATGGAACTATTGTCAACAATAATAATCAGGTTGTTGGAGCATTAGAAGGGGGAGAATTGGAGAAGTATAAGGGTAAAAAAATAGAAGTAAGACTAACAGATGGCTTATCAAGAGCGACTGTAAATATAATTGAAGAAAAGTCTACAACAATTCCAGAAACGCCAGCGACTGAAACCCAACTACAAGCAACAATAGGCCCTGCAATTAAAAAAGGAGGGGAATATTACATACTCTCAGGAAATCGTGAGTTAAAAGCCAGCCCGGTAATTGATGAAGAAAGTGGCAATATTGTCGGTTTTAATTACAAAGATGCCGATAATAAATACTATATTACTACTGAAAGTGAAGTTTACAGGGTAGAGCCAAATGGGCAGCTTGTACTTTTGGAAAAGTATGCATCCACTGCACTAGTGGAACAGCGTTCAGCACCTTCTCCTGCTCCACGCCAAATACAACAACCGCAGCCTTTGGCTAAACAAACTTATATTAATCAAGAGGACGACCAAAAAGCAAGGGACGTGAACCCACAAACTCTCGAAAAATATCCAGTTGGAAAATGCCCGCCAACAATAAGCTGTGTCAGGGTTGAATATGGCAGAGTTTTGGTTCAGGGCGAAGAAGATGTCAGAAGCACAACAAAAGAAATAAAGGAGGGCGCACCGCCTGATATACTCTCAGTTTCAGCGCCTGCTAGAACAGTTTCGCCTGCTGTCAAAGAAAAAATTCTGGTTTTAGGAAGAGACAATAAGCAGTATGAGCTTGAAATTTTCAACCCTGTTGAAGGCAAACAGAAGATTGTTTATGGCGGCGTGGAAATAACAACGGATGCTTCATTATTAAAAGGCGTTGACTTCAAGAAGGGATTTAGTTACAATGCCCAAACTGGAGCAATAACAGTTACAGCGCCTGGCGGAGACCAAAGGGTTATTGTAAAAGATGGCGCTACAGAAATTGCTACAGACAGAAAATACGGAAAAGACAAGTCTTTAATTAAGGAAACAAGAACAGAAATATTTGAAGACAGGCGGACAAAAACCACAATAACAGACAACCCCCTAAATCCGGAGAAATTCCAGAAGATAGAAACAACAACCCTTGCAGACGGCTCAAGGATAGAGGTAAAATACGAGCCAAAGCAAGCACAGCTCACAGACAAGGCTGAAGTAAAAGTCACTGTTGACGGCAAAACCACACAACTCAGCGGAAAATCATTTAGTGAGTTGCAAAGCACAAACCCAAATCTTGTAACTGACGAAAACAGGCGCAACCAGATATTAACTGAGGCTGTGAAGGCAGGCGTTGATTTAACCAAAACCCAGCAAGGCGTTATAGGCGACAAAAGCGGATTGCATCTGAATTTCGAAGGCGAAAATATTTTGACAATGCAGAAAGACTTGGTAAAAAGAGAGGTAACTAAAGATGGCATAGAAAAAGTTTATGAAGGTAGTGTTAAGCTCGAAGATGGTGTTCCTACGCTTGGAGAAGGCGCTACTTCAAGAACATTCAACAGCAAAGGGGAACTTCAGGAGGTTAAATTTGTGAAAGATGGCCAAAAATACGAATTTGATTATAGCGATAAGGACAGAATAAAAATTGATACCCCGCGCGGTTACATGGAAATAGACAAAACCTTTGGCTTTGATCCTACTGACACTAACTATGGCAAGATTAAAGTTTTCACTGCTATATGTCCAGTGGATGAATGCATCTTTGAAGGAAGTGGTTTGCTATCCGGTCCAACTTTATACTACCTGGATTCAGAGGGGAAGAAAAAATTTGTAGATGCAGACTCTGAGATTTTGGCTTTGATGCAAACAGCAGCCGACAACCAGATGGTTCACGGCAAAAAAGGCAAGGAGGGCTTCACATTAAAGCAGCTGAACTCGCAGCGCTTCTTTGCAGAAGTGGAAAGAATATTTACAGAATTCAGGGGCCTGGGATACTATGCAACATTGTTCTTCGACGAGGATTCCCTGATGCAGTGGCGCGACAAGATTGACAGGGCATTTGCTACCCTGTACCTGGGAACAGAGTACTGGAGCAGCGCAATCTGCAGCCAGTATATTGACGGCGAAGACGAGGGAGTTGCCTTTGCAGAAACTCCGCAAGGCTTGGCGCAGATAGGAGCGCATATCGAAGCCAGAAGGACAGAGGCAATCGAAACAGGTACCGGGCAGGAATTCATTTACATGATAACATTCAATATCAGGAACGGCGACTATGACAAGGACCCAAGGGCGCCTGAGGAGATGAACGTCAATGTTCTCCTGAAAGGCGAGAGGAGAGTGAATGTTTTCAAGAGCGATGTGGAAATAAAAAGAGGCTCGACTTTCGGCAGGATGGGCAGAAATGCAATAGTTCAGGAAAGCGCGTTTTTGTACACCCAAGTCTGCATAGTGTTTGACGAGATACCGCTGAGATGGAAGCTCGAGGACAAGGAATTGTGCAACACAATAGTCGAGTCTTCAGGAGAGCCAACACCGATTTCAGGCACAACAGCAACTGCCACAACATCTACCGGAACAGGCGGCAGCAGCGACATAAATGACTTTTAGCCAAAATGAAGAATAAAAAAGCGGATTTTCTTGAATGGAACACCAATGTCCTTGTTTCATCGGTCAAAAAAATCGGCCTGGAAATTATACTGGTAATAATACTTGATGCGCTGTTCTATTTCCTGTCAGGCTATTTCATCCTATTCTGGCTGCAGAGGATAAAAGAAAAAGGCTACTCAATACCGCTGCAGTCTCCTTCTGATTTGGCTGCCATCGGCTATGACAAAGCTTACCAGCTGCTGTCCCAGTTCTATTACCTCATTATTTTTTCAGCCATACTCCTAATGGTTGCCATAATATTCACCGCAAGCATCCTCAAGGGAATCATATGGGCAAAAACTACAAAAACAAGAATAAGCCTTGCGCTGATCTCAAGGTTTCTCGGCTTGAACTTGGCCTGGATGGGGTTTTGGCTTCTGCTGGTTTCTGCAATTTTTTGGCTTGTGGAGCCCGCGGCTGTCCAGGTGTTTGTAGTTATAATTGCAATATTGGCGCTTTACCTCACCAACACGCTGTACACGATTTTCATGAAGAGGCGGAATTTGAAGTCGATAATCGAGGCGGTCAAGCTTAATTTCGCGAAGATTCATCTTTTTCTTCTGCCTTACGCTGCGATGCTCTCCCTGCTTTATGCAATTTCAAGGATAACAAATTCAGCCAAATACAGGTACTCGGAAGTTTTTCAGGCGCTGATCCTGCTGGCGTACATAGCTTTTGCAAGGTACTACGCCTCCACTCTGGCTGAGGAAGCCCAGAGGCTGTAAAACCGCAATATTTATAAATCTCATATATAATTTATATATAAATCTATCCTTTTTAATATTGAGAAATATATAAAAAATATATAAAATATCTATATTTCATATATGAAATGAAGTACACAAAAAAGCTGATGAAGACAAGCGGAGGGCTTGTTGTAAGGGTGCCTTCTGATATAGTCAAGGTTCTTAATCTGACGGAGAAGGACTATGTGGAGATTGACCTGAGCAAGATTGACGTGAAGGCGCTGAATAAGAAATCCAAATGATAAATATGGTGTAAAAATGAGCATAAAAAAAAGAGGTAAATTCACTGCATTAATCCGCAGTTCAAAATCACAGGCGGCAATTTTCATAATAATAGCCATGGTAATCCTGCTTTCAGGGGTTGTTTATTTTCTTTACCAGAGGCAGATATTCCGGGATATTGTGGAAGTTGTGCAGCCCGAGGCGCTTCCCGTGAAAGTCTATATAGAAGACTGCATAAAAAGTGTTGCGCAGGACGGCCTGGAAAGAATAGGGCTGGGCGGCGGCTACATAAGCGTGCCTGAAAGTATAAAAAGCGACCAAAGGGCGTATCTGGCGGCATTTCCCGCCGGAGGCTTCAAAATGCCGTACTGGTGGCATGACGGCATTGAGGCTGTCCCGACAGAGGAATTCATAAACCAGCAGCTCGCAAGCCACATAGAGTCGGAATTGAAAAGCTGCATCAGTGATTTCGAGCCGTTCAGCGGAAGATTCGAGATAAACGAATTGAAAAAGCCGGTTGCCGCAGTGAAGTTCAACGAGAATGATGTCTCTGTAGAGCTGGATTACCATGTGGAGGTCATTGGAAAGGAAGGCAATTTCAAGGCGCTTCTTGAAAGGTTTGGCTACACGCTTCCAATAAGATTTAAGAAAGTGTACGAGGCTGCAAAGCTGATTATGGAAAGGGAGAACAAGGATTATTTTATAGAGAGAAAGGCAATAGACCTGATGTCCATGGACGTGGACATTCCTACCACAGATGTAGAGGCGGGCTGCAGCCCGAAGACATGGCAGCTTAGCAGCATAAAAGAGAAATTAAAGAATTTGCTGAGGATCAACCTGCCTTACATAAGGGTAAAGGGCACAGACTACAACCCAAATTTGTATGTTCCGAACCCTGCCGGCAGGAGTGTCTACTCAGACACTTATTTCCAGCAGCATTACATATGGGAGATAGACAAAGACCCGGGAAAATACAGCAATATGAAAGTCTCGTTTGCCTATGAAGGCTGGCCAATGAGTATTTACGCGAGGCCCAGCGAAAACGGCATTTTGAGGAGCAATGCGCAAAAAGGGACTGACAAGCTTTCGTTCTTCTGCCTACAGATATGGCATTTCACATACGACATAAATTTCCCTGTTGTTGCCTCAATCTTTGACCAGGAGACTGAGTCAAACAAGCCTTACCAGTTCAGCTTTGCATTCAGGGCTTCCATTGACCACAACCAGCCCAACAGGCTTAAGTCAGGCGCGACATTGTTTGATATTCCCCCGGACTTAAGCCAGGATGACTACTGCAGCAATGTGCAGAATGAGGTGACGATTTTTACCGTCGACAATTCGACGGGAGATGACATAAAAGGCGTGAATTTGACCTTTGTATGCGGGCGCTATTATTGCGGCATGGGGCAGAGCGACTGGCTCAGCCTCGGAGCTGCAGCAGGCATAACAAGATTGTTCCCGTACTGCGTCTACGGCGTCATAAAGGGCGAAAAGGGAGGCTTTGGCGATGCTGCATCCTTTATACAGACTGATGTTGACGGGCGCTCGTATGTGCTGGCGCTCAACCCAGTAAAAGAATTCAATAACTACATGGTTGTGAAGCACCTGCTTTCAAATCCATCTGTTTCAAGCAGCCTGGCTCCGAATGAAAAAGCCTCTATATCAATAAAAGGAAAGGACTTTGGATTCGAGAGCTTTGCAGCCTACCCGCAGGAGTCGCAATTCCCGCTCAAGATTGCGGACAGGGACGCGTCTTATGACGTGGAAATTTATGTCACAGACGAAGAAAGTATTGTAGCAGGCTACATCGGCGAGCTGAAGGCAAGCAAAAGCGCATTGTTAAATGCAAATGAAATCGTGTTCCATGTGGTGGAGCAGGGGCCTGCATCAGAGGATGAGATGCTTTTGTTTGTTTCCGGGCTCAGCTCGTACTCAAAAAATGTCCCCGCCCCTGAATTAAAATGAGATAAATAAGCAATAAAATGAATTCAAAAGCCAAGTTAAAAATAACTGAATTGATGACCGTGCTCATGATACAGCTGGTTCTGACGCTGCCTTTCTACACTGCAAATGTTTATGGACTTACAATATCCAATGCAAGGGCTACAAAGGTAACCTCAAACTCCGCAACAATCGAGTGGACTACAGACGAGATGGCAGACGGAAAAGTGCATTACGGCAAGACATCGGCCCTGGGATTCAAGCAAGTCCATGACAACTTCGTCAATAACCACACGGTGACGGTAATAAGCGGGATTGAGAGCGATACAACATACTTTTTTGCAGTTGAGTCCATGAACTTGGCGGGCAGCTCAGCAACAGACAACAACTCAAACAGCTTTTACACTTTCAGGACAGCAGACATAACGCCTCCTCCGCAAGTCACTGGCCTGAGCGCATTGTCTTCAACACAGGATTCGATATCTATTTCATGGAACAGCATGAATATCCCAGACCTGAGCCACTATTTGATTTACAGGAATTTTGCAGTTGTGGGCAATTCAACGGCAAACACATTTAATGACACGGGATTGCAGGCAAAAAGCTCCTTTAGCTACAGGGTTTCTGCGGTTGATGCCAGCGGCAATGAAGGCGCCCAGTCAAACACCTTGGCAGCCTCGACAGGCGCAGTTGATTCTTCTGCTCCTGCAATAACAAGCGTAGACATACTTCCTGTGGCTGATACAACTGCAAGGGCAACATGGCTGACTGACGAGAATGCAACAACGATAGTGCTTTACGGCACCAACAGGACCGACAAAATCAAAAGCTCAACCCAGCTTGTAACCAACCATTCAATTGTGATAGACGGGCTTGTAAAAAATACAAGATACATTTTCATTGTCAAGTCGTGCGACGCATCAGGCAACTGCGCAAACTCCTCAGGCCGGAACTTCACTGCGGGAAGGGACATAACCCCTCCTTTCATCAATGCCTCAATCCCCAGGTTTGTAAACAGGAGGGTGATTGACATAGTCGGCTCCACAGAGCCTTTCTCGTCCGTAAGCCTGTTCGTCAATGACATGGGAATCCCAAAAAGAAGCCTCAGCGGGAACGAAGTCGGAAGCTCAGGCAGGTTTGTCTTCAGCCAGATTCAGCTGAACAATGACAATATTGTAAAGATAACAGTTGCTGACAAGTCAGGCAACAGAAACCAGAAAATATTCGAGGTTAGTGTCGACACTGAAAAGCCTGTTGTGCAGCTTGACGACATTCCGTCCCTCACATCAAAACAGAATCTTACAATAAGCGGCTTTGTGAACGAGCAGGCGCTGATAAAGGTTTTTGTCGACGCAAAAGCCAACGACACTGCAGTGCCCTCAAGGATTGCAGGGCTGAATGCCACCAGGATAGGGCAGAATTTTGTCGAGCTGCACTGGGACGAGTCCAAAGACAAGGATTTCAGCCATTATGTTGTTTATAGGGAGGATTCGAGCCCGATTGCGCTGACAAAGCCGGCAAATTTTAACCTGTTCATAGATGCCTTGGTTGACAGCGGGAAAACCTACACATACGAGGTTTCAGCAGTCAATAACTTTGCAAACGAAGGGCCGAAATCAGGGCCTGTTGCAGCAACCACCCTGAAAGGGGGAGCGATATTGAACCTCAAATATCCTGAAGTCGACATACTTGAGGACTTCAGAAAACCTGTCCTCGTGCTCAACGGCAGCGGAGTCTTTAATTTTGGAATAAGGCTGAACAAAGGCGATGGAAATTATTTCATAAAGCTTGTATTCGAAGACAGGGCTGAAAACAGCGTTGTTTTTGAAAGGAATGTTGTGCTTGATACAAAGAAGCCTGATGTAAAGATAACAAGCCCCCCAAGCGGCGCCCTGCTTTTCGAGAATGCAGCCAACGAAGTTAACGTTATTGGGACAACAAAGCCGAATGCCAGAGTTCATCTGTTTGTTGACAGGACCCCTTTCAGCAGCTTCAACGCCACTTTTGAATTAAGCGGATTGGCTAATGAAGTCCAAAATATTGCAGAGCCCCAGCTTGATGCAAAATGCAGGTTCAATGTCGCTTCAAAATCTTTATGCAGCACAGGGGCTGATTTCTCGACAACATCGGACAGCAGCGGGAATTTCAAGTTTGAGAATGTGGATTTGACTGCAATTTTCGGCGGCGCTGCCCGCCTCAGGGAGGTGCCTGTCTCGGATTTCAGGGACACAAGCCTTGAGGAAGCCAAGGATTCAAAAACAACAACGCTTGTTGTGATTGCAACTGACGCCACGGGGCAGAGGGGCTTTGCGACAAGAAGCGTCAGGATTGGCACATGCTGGAGCGGCAACCAAAGCTGGGACGTGATTCCCCTTGCCAATTACCAGAGCCCGCCATTCCTCAGCACTGAAAGGATGGCAGAAGGCACAGAAACCATTTACTTTATCTTTAATTACTCTTACATAGGAAGAGGCATAAATCCAAAGATAAAAGGAGTCTTATTATCAAAGGCGTGCAGCACAAGGGAGCTGCTTGACCCGAGGTTCAATATAAGCTGCCAGATTATGCCTTCAAGCAATAGCCCGAAGCTGCTCAACCCGCCTGACAACACGGTTTCTTACTCGGCTATGACGCTTTCAAGATTCCCGGGCATGGACTCATTTTTGGAAAAGGACTGGAAAAGCTTCCTGAAGGCTATCAACAAGGAACTCACATTCCCTGTGAAGGTGAAAATAACATACCAGCACGACATGGACAATGACGGTGTTCTGGAGACAGAAACGCAGACAACTTGCGAGCAGGTAAGCTATGTTGTTGACAGCACCATAATAGATCCCAGGAAATTTTTGCCTGACTGGCTGCTTTTTGACTTTGTAAATTTTTTGCAGAGCTCCATAAAGACTTTGACTTCAGTGCAGGAGCAGATTGACAAGCTGCTTGATTTTGCAGCAGTCGGCTGCATTGCATCATTCGGATTGAACCTGGTTCTTGGCATTTACAGGAGATGGATTGCTTTCTGGGAGGAAAAGCCGTTTTTGATTCTGAAAAGGGGGCTGGGAGCCTCGGAGATTTTCGAGCTTTTTGAGAAAAAGCCTTTGAAGCCTGCCAACAAAGGCGACAAGGATGACTGCCAGAGGATGATGGAGGACATTGCCGAGAAGAAAGGCAGCTTCCAGATGAAATATGTCACTGACGCTGACCTGAGAAAGTGCTTCCCTGCGTCTGCAGGCGCATGGGAGTCAGAGGCGAGCGCATACAACTGGTTCAGGTGGAGCTGCGACAGGGTGTTCGGGCATGCAGCCCCTGCAAAATGGACTGAGAAGAAGGATGATACGGATTTATACAATAAAGTTACAAGCATTGAAGGGTGCGGAGTTGACCAGAGCGTAAGAGGGCTGCCTTTAAATCCAGAGAAATGCAGGGATGTGGCAGCTTCGTTTCAGCTAAATAAAGAAATATACAACATTGATGATAAGTGCTTTAAGGTGGAAAAAGGAGGAAAGAAAGCGCTTTTCAGGCTGGGAAAACAATCTACTGGCAACCTATATGAATTAGAGCGCTTGACTGGCCCATCTGAAATTACAATAAGTTATGCAGTCAAAAAAGATGAATTCCATTATATAACCGCCCAGCAAAAGAGCTGTGCAGAGATTTGCGGGGTAAAGCCGCAAGACCAGCAAAAAAAGAATAAAGTAAATCTTGGAGGAACCCCAATTCAAATAGAGCCAGACCCAAAATCAAAATCATCAAATAAAATTGGGTATGCGTGCACAAAAGTCGACACTTGCAGGTCATTCAACCAAAATAAGCAAATTTCGGCAATTAATGGCAGTATATACTCCATCCAATCTGCGCTTACAGCAGGCTACACAAATGACTGCTTCTACACAGGCAATAATGCCGAAGCAGTAAGCGACTTGACTGCAACAAGGGAGGAATGCTGCTGCATAAATGCAAAGGAAACAAAACTGACAACAAATTACTACAGCCCTGATGACAAGGCAGTGTATGAAACCCAAAGCCCAGTCCATGAGCCAAAAAAAGCCAGCGCATCTGCGGAGACACAAGGGCTTGGCTCAACTGATTTTGAACAGATGAAATGGAGCTACAGGTATTTCAAGGAAAAGTTTGAGGCAAGAGATGTGGATGACACGTCTGTTGTGCATAATGAATACAACCCGAAAAGATACATTGAGGGAAGAGACCTGCCTGCATGCTTCGGGCAGAACCACTGGATTTACGAGCCGTTCAAGCCCGAGACTGTGATGGCAGTTGACCCTTTCAAGGACCACTGGGCTGCGGTGCAATGCGTGCACCTTGCAGGGATAAGCAACAGGATACAGTTCATCAAGAATCTTATGACATCAATGTCAACGTGCTTAATACAAGTGAGAACAACAGGAAGGGGAGACTCAGGGGCGTGCAAGGAATTGTTCACGCAATACCTGTGCAGCGCGATATGGCAGGTTATAAGGTGGTTTGTAGACGGCTGCACTCCGCAAGAGTCTGGCACAGACGTCAATGCGCAGAGCGACAGCATAATAGAATATGTAAAGTCAGGATTCAAGGGAATTCATGAAGGCATTACTGACTTGCAGCAGCAGCTAAGAAACGAGTATGGAAATGCGAAGCTTAACGAAATCCTCGGCACAGGAGAGGAAAGCGTTGCAAGAAAAATATGCCTTGGGGCTTTCGGCTATGACTGGGAAATCAATGTGAAAAACATTGTTGATGCCGCATACGCAACTCCATTTGCAACATTGGTGCAGCCGATAACAAGAAGCAGGGAATTTCTGACTGTTGATCCAGTCAGGTTTACCCCAAAATACGAGTACAGGGCGTCCTGGATAATCAACCCGGGCTGCGACTTTGAGAGGTATGATGTTCAATTGGCATGCGTTGGAAGAAAGCAGCTTGACTTGTACCCCAACCAGATAAACTGCGGGGCATTGGGGGCGCCTTCAATTGCCTATACAGGCGCTTTGGGCACGTCAGCTGCCTACAGCCAGTGCGACTGCATAAATCTTGCAGATGAAAGAAAAGGGCCATTGGTGTTTAATGGAAGGCTTAAGCAGAATGTCCTTGAGGAAAAGGCAATTCCTTCAGGCAGGCGAGTTATAGACGACAATGTTAGGTATGATCATCTGAAATTCACGCTAAGGACTGACAGGAAGATACAGGCAAACATCAAGCCGAACTGCTATCCTCAAGGCTACGATGACGGAGTGTTTTACTTTCCGTTGATAGACAGGACTGCAAGGGACATTTTAGACTGCAGGCTTGATGAATTGTCAGGATCGTTCATATGCGGCGACGGAGCGACATTTGCAAACAGGAAGGGAATTGCCTATTTCACTGACGTGAGGATAGACGGCGTTGACATAAACAAAAGAGAAGAGCTCGTTTTCAGCGTTGGCAGTGCAATAGGCATAGACGCCACAGTAAACAAAATAGGGCAGGATAAATGCCTGAGGGCTACTTTGGACGGCGTTGAAAAGGATATTGTTCCCATAGTATCAAACGGCACGCATCAGTACAGGGTTACAATAAGCCTGCCGTCTGACTTGCAGGTAGAGCAGATTGTTGGCGACAAAAGGGGCCTGGATATCGAGCCGGTGGAATTGAGCAATGAGCAGATAGTGCGCGTTTTTGTTAAGTTCTACGACATGAATAATGACGGCGCAATAAACTTCTTCGGCGACGAGGATTCCGTAAGCGTTTTAGACCCCTCAGCCATTAAGAAAATATCAGAGTCCGAATATTTAAACAGGGATGAAGGCGCATTTATAATCCAGAAAGAGGGGGTTAAGCTGAAGATTAAAAGCGCGAATCTGCAGCTTGCAGCTGACGGCAGGACAGCATTGCGGAAGGAAAAGCCGCAGGGAGCAGACAAGCCTGTCGGCGTTGTAGGCGGAACTCTGGAGGTAAGGCCAGTGAGGCAGACAACAGCAGCAACTCCGCAATCAACGCCGAGAAATTTAGTGCTTGCTTTGTACCACTTAAAGCAAAATGTTGATTCATTCAGCAATCCTGAGGAATGCTCCTTTAACGACCCTGTGCTTTACCCAGACAAGCCGCAGCAGAAAATAATACCTATAAGGATTGAGACAAAAAGGCCGCAGGGAGTCGGCTTGCAGGGCGCTCTTATAAAAGACGCAAAAGTCGAGCCTTCCCAGGTAAGCAAAGACCAGATAGAAGCTGTTAAAATATCCACAACAATGAAAAATCCAAGTGACGTGAAAGACATAATATTTTATTACACAAGTCCTGATTCAATCGAAAAGACTGCAACTTTTAATCCCACCACCGTGCAGAATGTGTTTGAAGGCACAATCCAGACAAGCGAGTTTAGCATTGCCGGAGAATACCAGGGAAAGGTTACTGCCACAAGCAAAAGCCGGGCAGGGCAGGATACATTTAATACAAAATTTGAGGTGCTGTGCGGCGACAAGGATAATGGATATGGCTCATGCAAAGATATCACATCATGTACTTCAAAGCAGTTTGTGACTGCAGGCTTCCCGTGCTTAGGGGCTATAGAAGAACAGGCTACATCCAGCGTTGTGTGCTGCAAAACATAAAATGCCAAAAATAATTTATAATTCTCTGAAAGAATCATTTGCTTTGGTTTGGAAAAACAAGCTGATGTTTTTTTTGATGCTAGCCCTGCAGGCTGGGTTTTTCGCAGCAATGTTTCAAATCAGCTACATTTATGTCCCCAAAATGATTGAAAGCCAGAGGGCAATTGACGAATACCTAAGCAGCTTAAGGCTTGACGAAGAGTCAGTTGCATCGAGCATTCTGGAGCAGAAAAGCATTCTGGGAGACGACCCCTTGCTCATAAGCAGGAATTTTAATGAGATAGTGAAGAATTTTAGGATTTATTTGGTTTATATTTTTATATTGCCAATACTTTTTATGTCAATTGAATGGGCTGTTGTGCATAAGGTAATCCATAAAACCAGCCTTAATCAGCTAACAAGGAATTTTTTAAAAATATTTGTCATTTCATTGGCTTATTTGGGCTTGGTTTTCATTTTCTTCTACTCGCTGCTTAACATTCCAATTACAGGCATTGCGGAAGTGAGCGCAAAACTGCTCACGAAATACGTTCCATTTTTGATACTTTCCATAATCCTTGCCTACTTTATGCTTGTTTCAATAGCATTAGCGCAGAAGACTGAACTAAAAAATGTAATTCAAAGGACTTTGATTATTGGAATAAAGAAAATACACTACATTCTGGCTGTTTATTTTATCAATATTTTTTTATTTTTTATGTCGGCGTTTTTGCTGTACTATTTCATGGAAAAAAGCGTGCTTATCATGCCAATGTCTATAATTCTCATACTGTCCAGCCTTGTGTTTGGAAGAATGTTTATGGCTAAAGTTGTTGAGAAACTTGCTTAATTATTATTTTTTCCAAATATAAATTTTTCTATGCAGCCTCGGCAGTTTCAGACTGCTGTGATTCAGATTCTTCCTGCTCTTTTGACTCTTTTGAATCTTCCTTTGCGTATTTCTTGGCGTCGTTCATGCTTTTGTATTCTGAAAGGCTGACTACTTTGCTGTATCTTTTTTGATTGCTTCCTTTCTCGCTGATTTCTTCTTTTGAATTGCTGTCGTCTTCTACAATAACTTCCAGATTTTTTGCCTTCTGGCTTGATTTTGAGCCCCTGCCTGCTGATTTCTTATGGGACGGCTCGCCGTTACGGAGGGCGCCATAAGTTTCCTTAAACCTTGCGCTTACATAACTCTCAAGCTTTTCGCCCCTTAATTCAAGTGCAATTCCGTCAGCCTCAAGCTTTGCAATCAAAAACTCTATCGGGCTTTCTTTTTCCTTTATGTCAAAAAGTTCTCCCCATCTTGTCCTTGAATACCATGCTGCATAGTCCGCGCCTTCCTCTGCAAGCGCCCTGTAAACTCTTGCCATCTTTGTGCCTTTGAATTTTTCAGCCATCCTTGAGTAGAATTCATACTGCAGCCTGCCTTGAAATGCTTCATCCCTCTTCTTGCCCCCAACACCGAGGACATGCGCAATCTCATGGAGCAGTATTGAGCGCTTCATGGCTTCAATTGCTTCAGGCTTATCTTCCAGTCCATACCTTGAAATAATTCTTTTGGCTGTGTTGTGGAAATTCATTTCAGTCATCAAATAGCCCTGCTTTGGATAGTATCCTGCTGCAAATGGACTCTGCTCCACTCCCAATCCGAGCACTCCTGGATTTTTTGATGTGTCAATTGAGATGCCTTTCCCTGCAAGAAAACTAATCCATTCAGATGACTCATAATTCAGCCTGTTTATGCTGTCAAACATTAAGTTTCTGTTATCCTGCGATGGTTTTCTATAATCATAAAACCCTATTCTATTGGGATCAACAGCCTCAACAATTCTTGGAGTTGCAAACAAATTAGGGTGTGTATCCTTTTCATGCATGTACAAGCCCAAAGGAGTGATTCCTGTAAAATATGCAACCTCAGGCATTTTCTGGATTATATTGTGCCTGGCAGAATAGTTGCCTTCGCCTGCGAATTTCCATTTCCCCTGCCCATAATCATCATTTGTGAAGCCCGTGCCGTTTTTGTCCACGTCGTCTGCAGAAAACCTGAACCTGTTGTTTGAAGTCCTGCTTATAAGCCCGTCTTTGGCTATAAGCATAATTGGAGCAGCGTGCCCGTAAGAGCCTGTTGTATTTGGCTCGTCAATCTGCATTGACTTCCTATCTTTGAGAGCAATTTCAGGGGCAGGGCTATCAGAAAGAGGCCTTATGTACTTCTCGCTCAAAACCCTGTAGCTTCCTAACGGCATTTTATTCTTTAGTCCTGCCTGTAAGATTGAAAAGAAAAATTAAAAAATAAAAGAAATCGGTTTTCAGGCTACTTTTTATACGTTTCAGCTACTTTTGGCTTGTAGTCTTTTGACAACAGCTGTGTTGCGCTTACATAGAGCCTTTGCGCCTGCTCTACGCTGTTCACCGTTGTCGGAATATTGAATGCTTCGTATGTCTTTGGATTTGCATTTTTCAGCTGCTTCAAGTAGTCCAGAGCTGCATTTGCCTTTTCTATTGAGTCAATTTTTGTAGCGACAGCCTTTGATGTAAATGCATTTGCATGCGCATCATAAATCGGCTTTACTATGACAGCGTCTATTTCACCGCGCTTCACTACACTTCTTGTCTTGAGGGCTTCATACAATTCATCCCTGTTCATTCCCAAATGCTCCCTGATAAAAGACTCCCATTGTGGCTTGCCGGTTGCCGGGTCTTTCTCGTCCTTTAAGCTCATTAATTCCTTGATTTTGCTTGGTTTTCCTTTAGCTAGATAGTTAACCACAATCTGCTCTGCAGCAGTGTCCCACAGCTTGTTTGCCAAATCCCTTGCCCTGGTTTCATCAAGAACAAGCTCTTTAGTTTCTGCTTTTCCATCAACAGCATCATAATAATCAGTGGCAACCTTATGCAAGCTATTCTGCAAAAGCCTAAAAGAAGGACTATCCTGAAAGTCCTTTACCTTGGTTGTCAATTCGTCAAGACCCACCATCTGTTCAAGATTCTTTGCAGCTTCTCCCATTTTCTTTTCCCCCTTTGTTTTGGTATAACTTTGGTTTTTATTAACTTTGTTTATGATTTGTTACTACTTTATCATAATAACACTTGTATTTAAGCTTTTCGCTTCTGGAGTATCTATATTTTATTCACCCCTAAGAAGCTAATTTGTTACTACTACTTAGTAATGTAACTTGTATTTAAATCTTTCGGTTCGATATATGCTCGTTATTTATTTTCTATATTGAAAATAAGCTCTGGATTCATCAAGGCAAACATTTATAAAGCAAACAAAATTATCAAAAATGGGGTTGGAATGGCTAAGAAAGACAAGAAGCAGTATAAGGAAAAAGAGAGCAGTGAAAGCCCTCCGCCTGATGCTAAAGAAGCAGAGGCTCTTTCAAAGCTTCCGGGCGATGTGCAGGAAAAGCTTAAAGCCATAAAGTCAAAGCTGGAGAAATTCCAGAAAAGAGTTCTTGAGAAATTTGACAAGTATATTATCGGCATTGCATTGATGCCGCCTCCAAAGCCCGAGGAGATGCAGCAACTGCAGCAGATACAGCCGTCTCAGGCAGAGATGCAGCCACAAAAGGCAGAGCCAAAGCCCGAAGACAAAGACAAAATCCATGTTCTTGTTTTGGTTGATGACTCGGACAGCAGGACAATGTCAAAAATAGAGCTGAAAGACAAATTAACTGCAATAGTTGAAAGCATCTCAAAGGAAATCGACCATAATTTAACGCCTCAAACCCTGATTCTTTCAGAGCTATGGCAGAACTGCTTTGACGCTAAATATGAGCTGCTGCAGCTTATAGCATTGTCGGCGCCTATACATGACACAGGAATGCTCCAGGCAATTAAAATAGCAGAAGTCCACAAGACAATGGTGCTGAAGAAATTCGAGAAGTACATTGTAAGCTATGTGCTTGCCGGCTCGCTTGTTCAGGGCAAAGCCACTCCTTCAAGCGACATTGATGTCTGGATTGTCATAGACGATACCGATGTCAAGAAGATGACAAGGGCGGAGCTAAAAGACAAGCTGAGGGCAATAATCATAGGAATGGGAATCGAGGCAGGCGAGCTTACAGGAATAAAAAATAAGATCAACATCCAGGTTTACATTTTGACTGATTTCTGGGATTCTTTGAGAGAGGCAAACCCGGTAATATTCACATTGCTCCGAGACGGAGTGCCATTTTTTGACAGGGGCATTTTCATGCCCTGGAAGCAGCTGCTGAAAATGGGCAAAATAAAGCCAAGTGCGGAAGCCATTGACATGTTCATGGGTTCAGGCGAGCAGGTTATAAGAAGAGTACAATTAAAGCTAAATGAAATTGGAATGGAAGACATTTACTATGCATTATTGACGCCAAGCCAGGCAGCTTTAATGCTTTATGGAGTAGCCCCTCCAAGCCCAAAGGAAACAGGGCAATTAATGAGGCAGATTTTCGTGCAGAAGGAAAAGCTGCTTGAAGAGAAGTTTGTAAAGATTATGGAGAGGGTTGTAGAGACAAGAAAAGCCATAGAGCACGGGGAGAAAAAGGAGCTTTCAGGCAAGGAGATTGACGAGCTGCTCAGCGACGGCGACAAGTACCTGAAAAGAATAAAAAGATTGTTCACTCAGATAGAAAGGATAAGGGACGAGAGGGAGATGCTCAATCTTTACGATACAATAACTACCGTGCTGAGGGATGTTCTAAAGCTCGAGGGGGTTGAAAAGGCGAAAGACAACGAGCTCATACATTTTGCCGAGGACAAGCTTGTTTCGGAAGGCAAACTGCCTGCAAAGTTTTTCAGGACAATACAGGATATTGTAAAGGCAAAAAAGGATTTTGACGAGAAAAGGCTTTCAAAGGTTGAGATAGAAAAGGTGCATCAGGAGGCAGGCTCCTTGATAAAATTCCTTGTCGAGCACATGCAGAGAAAAAGGGCGAGGGAGCTTGAAAGGGTTAAGATAAGGGTGAAGCACGGCAGCAAGTTCGGAGAGGTTATTCTGCTTAATAATACTGCTTACATAATCCATGACATTGACAACGAGGAGAAGGAACTGAGCAAGGCAAAGATAAATGATGATGGCTCTTTAGATACTATCGAGAAGAGTTCTTTGGAAGAGTTGGAAAAAGCGCTGGCAAATGCGCAAGCGCCTCAAAAGCCGTCTATAAAAGAGCCGATATTCGAGGACTTGAAGAGGGTTTTTGGAAAAGACGTTGAGATTTTGATGGGGTAAATATTTTCTCTAATTGTTGGCAATTTTCGCTTGCCTTTATTTCCTATACCACTTAACTGCGAGTGCTGCAAGAACTAATGCTGCTAAAACACCTGCGCCTGTTGCACCATAATAAACATTTTCTTTGAAGCTTTTCCACGAACTACTAATTTCCGTACCTACAATAATACCTACACCTTCAACGGTGTTAGCTGCCATGTTTGCTGCTTTTTCAATTTCTCTTGAGTAAAATGATAATCCTTTTTCCAATTTAATAGCCTCATCAGCTATAACCAAATCTCTTCTTCCTGCGGCAAGTCTTTGAACTATTTCCGCAATGTCTTTGCATGGCGTATTAGAAAGCGCTTCTTCCAGCAATTCTGATGTTTTTGGGTGTTTTTGAAGAAATTTAACAGACTCATCTGCATAATGGTGCATTGTTGGGTTGACATGCTTGCTTCTGGAAATTTCACGTAGCGAACCCATCAAATTTTCGTATGAAACGCAATTAGTTTCCATACTAGGGTGGATAAAATGACAGTTTATAAATTTTTCTGTTGTAGCTACAATAAAGTGATAAAAAAGAAAAGATTTAAATAGAAATTAAGCTTAATGCATACTGATACAAATGGGGCTAATGTCAAAAATTGCAAACTCTGGAATAGGAAAATCAGCTTCTGTTATCATTGGTGCAGGCACCGCTATTATTCCAACTGCTGACATGTTGAATCCACCTGCTGTTTATGCAGAACAAAATATAGATTATGATAAACTGATAGAACAGATTAAAGCTAGCAAAGACACTTTTCCAGTAAGAATCCAAAAAGATGATGGAAGTGAAGAGGTAGCAATAGGCTACAGGCTTAGCGGATACAACCCAGATTTAAAAGACTTTGTTGATTTTTATTTTCTTCCGATTGGAAATGGGATGTTAAAAACTAGAATTAGAAAATCACCTTTTGTCCCTAAAAGTGTTAGCTTTGGAAAAAATAATGAGCTAAGTCTTGATTATTCTTTATTTATATACGAAGGAGGGCAAAGCCCTGTAGATGGAAAACCAGAATCCGTCGGAATTGAAAAAACAACAACAATGAATTTAGGACAAAGAGGTGGCACAAGAATAGAAATTGAGACTATGCCATTAACTGAGTACAAAATCGATCCAATAATACAGCGTGGCGTACTTGGAGATTATTTCATTGCACTAACTAGGACTATTCTTTCCAAGAAATAATAATCTCATTTTATTCTTTAGGAATTAATAATTAAAACCTAAAACCTCCAACCTATCCTTTCTAAAATATATCAGATTAGAAAACTTAATATACTCCAAAAACAATTCTTTTTCTATGAAAACAGGATATAAAGTTTATGACTGCATGACTACAAAGCCTATTTCTGTCCCTTCAGATGTTTCTTTAGAGGAATGCGCGAAGATGATGGCAAAAAACCATGTCGGCGCACTGGTAATCAAGGACAACCACCAGTCAAAAGGGCTCATAACAGAGCAGGACATTGTGAGGAAAGTCATTGCAAAGGGCATAAATCCATTGACAAAGAAAGTAAGTGATTTCATGGAGACAGAGATTATGACAATAAGCCCGAATGACGACATTTATGACGCATTGATAAAAATGCGCGACTCCAACATAAGGCACCTGCCTGCCGTCGAGAACGGCAAGATGGTTGGATTGCTCACCCTAAAGGACATCCTGAAAATCGAGCCGCAGCTGTTCGAGCTTCTGGTCGAGAAATTTGAGCTCAGGGAGGAAACAAGAAAGCCCATTGACAGAATCATATCCCGAGAGGCAATCTGCCAGGGCTGTGGGGCATATTCCGAGGACATAACCAAAGTCAAGGGCGCACTGCTCTGCGAGAAATGCGCATCAGAGCAAAGTTAGTCTAATTCATTACACTTAGTTCTTTTTACATCAAATCGTCCAATATAAAATTTATTAAAAAATCACGAGAGCGTCCTCTTTCAGCAGAGTGATTGAGGAAACCCGCTTGTTATTCTTGCACTTTAAAATAAAGTGAGTTAGTGCAACAGCAGTGCGGGGCACCCCATTATAGCGAAGCAAGAAAAAGGGTCGCCAGTGTTTTAATTTTATTGGGGGTAATTTGATGTTTATTCAATTTTTCAGAAAACTTTAAATAGTTGATATTAATTGTTTTAGTTATGAATGCAAAACTAACTTTAAATTCCGCAACTTCTCTTTTGACTGCTTCTACAACTACAACAACAGCTTGAAAGCTGCTCATTGTTTAATTAAATTTTTCCTTTGTTTTAAAAATTCAACAAAATATTTAAATCAAGCGTAAATCAAGTAAAATTCAAACAATCAAAAAATGACAAAAATCAAGATAACTTTGCCTGACGGCAGCGCAAGAGAGTATGCAAAAGGCATAACCGCAGGGGAAATTGCATTCAGCATAGGCAAAAGGCTTGGGGAAGACGCATTAGTGGCAAAGGTAAACGGCAAACTAAAAGATTTATTTGTTCCCATTAACGAAGACTCGACACTGCAGATTCTGACTTTCAGGGACAAGGAAGGATTAGAGGTTTTCAGGCACAGCACAGCGCATTTGCTTGCACAGGCAGTCATTGAGCTTTTTCCTGATGCAAAGCTTACAATAGGCCCTCTGGTTGAGGAAGGATTTTACTATGACTTTGACATTGCGCACCATTTCACTCCTGAAGACATGGAAAGGATAGGGCAGGGAATGCACGAAATAGTGAAAAAGGACTACAAGGTTGAGAGGATTGAATTGACAGAAAGCGAGGCAAAAAAATTGTTCAAAGACAATCCATACAAAATCGAGCTGGTTGAGGAATTCCACAAGGAAAAACAGCCCCTGAGCGCATACAGGCAGGGCGATTTCATTGACTTGTGCAGGGGACCGCATATTCCAAGTACGGGAAAGATAAAGGCTTTCAAGCTTACAAAGATTTCATCAGCTTATTGGCACGGAGACCAGACAAAACAGCAATTGCAGAGAATCTATGGCATAAGCTTTCCTGATAAAAGCATGCTGGAGCAGCATTTAAAGCTAATTGAAGAGGCTGAGAAAAGGGATCATAGAAAGCTTGGAAAAGAGCTTGAATGGTTTAATTTCTTTGAGGAAAGCCCGGGAGCGCCGTTCTTCTACCCGAAAGGCGCGGTTATCTACAACCAATTGCTGAATTTTATCAGGGCAGAGTACAAGAAAAGAGGATACCAGGAAGTCATAACCCCATTGCTTTATGACAAGTCATTGTGGGTGACATCAGGGCATTGGGAGCATTTCAGGGAGCACATGTTCACTCTTGAGTCAGAAGGCAGGGAATTTGCCATCAAGCCCATGAACTGCCCCTCACATCTTCTGATTTACAAGTCAAAGTCAAGAAGCTACAAGGACCTGCCATTGAGGATTGCAGACTTTGCCCCGTTGCACAGGAACGAGCTTTCAGGAACTCTTGCAGGGCTTACGAGAGTGAGAAAAATGTCGCAGGATGACGCGCATATTTTTGTTGCATTGGAGCAGATTGAAGGCGAAATATCCAGAGTGCTGGATTTCACGAATTTTATCTACAAAAAGGTGTTTGATTTTGATTTTGAGGTTGAGCTAAGCACAAAGCCCGAGAAATTCATGGGAAAAATTGAGGATTGGGAAAAGGCAGAAAATTCCCTGAAGCACGCCCTTGAAAACAACAAGATAAAATATAAAATAAAAGAAGGCGAAGGGGCTTTTTACGGGCCAAAAATTGACTTCCACATAAAAGATGCCCTTGGAAGAGGGTGGCAGCTTGCAACAATCCAGCTTGATTTTCAACTGCCTGAAAGATTTGATGCAACTTATGTCGGCGCTGACAATGCAAAGCATAGTGTTGTCATGATACACAGGGCTTTGCTTGGCTCCCTTGAAAGATTCATTGGGATTTTGGTTGAGCATTATGCTGGAAAGCTTCCATTATGGCTTGCGCCTGTACAAGCCAGGATACTGACAGTTGCCGACAGGTTTGAAAAATATGCAAATAAAATAAAAGAAGAATTTGATGAAAATAATTTAAGAGTTGAGGTTGATGCAAGAACAGAAAGCGTCGGCTACAAGGTAAGGGAAGCGCAGGCGCAGAAAATCCCGCTCATCTTAACGGTTGGCGAGAAGGAAGAAAGCAAAGGTGCGGTTGCATTAAGGACAATTGACAACAAGGTTTATTTTGACGTCAAAGTTGACAATTTGCTGGACAAGGTTTTTTAACCTGACTTTTTGAATCAAGATAGTAAGCGGCAATTGCCAAATATGCTGTATTTGCTTCAAATTTTTTCTTAACATCTACTCCGAATTTTTCATAGATATCTTTTGTGCGAGTGGCAAATTTCTTTCTTGAGATTCTTAAAAATACTTTAACATACTGGTTTCCTGTGCGTCCTTTACTCAATGCAAGCTTCCCGTAGGCTCTAACAAATCTTTTTTCATCACGAGTTAGCATTTCCACACCTTTTTCGAGGCTCTTTAGTTTTTGGCTTTGGATATCGTTCAGATTTAAAATACCATAATGCAACGCAATATATATTGCCGAGGGCATGTCATAGCATGGCATCCTATTGGCTCTAAAGCGATAGTAAGATTCACGAAGAAAATATTCAACACCCCTGTTGGTTCTTGCGCCAATCTCTGACTTAGCCCGTTTTATTATCTGGCTGTATTTAATGGTTGGATTGCATGCCGCAATCATAAACTCCCTTAAAGCATCTTTTTGCATATCCGTAAGAAGGCTGCCAATGTCTTGCTTGCTTTTTTTGGGCTTGGAATGATAATGCGGATGCGCTTTTAATTGGCGTTCTTTCCACTTCATAAGCCCTTGCCTGACATAATCTGGATTCATCCCAAAAACTTCACATACAGTTTCAAAAGAAAACGGAGAATCACCATCTTGATCTAAAATCCATCCTTCGGCTTCGCTGTCTAAGTCTCTCCCTCTTTTATCTCTTGCTTTTAAATATTTTTGAAAATTCATTATTGCATCTTCAAGAACAGCAAGTCTTAATTTATCTCCAGGCTCCTTGGGAGTTTTTCTTCTAAAAGTTTCAAGGTATTGTTCTGGCAGCAATGTATCAGGCTGAAAAATCCTCGCCACCACTCCATCTTCAGGCGCTTGCCCAAAGGGCACATCATCTAGTCTACTATAATATTGCCCTTCCTCAGCTACCAATCTTCCAATATCCATTTACGCCACTAGCCCAACTCTTGCGTAGAAACAGAATTCAATTTATAAACATTTCCTCAGCACATTAAATAAATGCCTATCCTCTCTCTGCAGCTTCGGTTTCAGGCACAGCAACACCCGGGCTTCCAACTGCCTTGACTGGATAAGGATAATCATATCTTTGCTTTTCGTAAGGCAGTTTTACTTCTTTTATCTCGTTAGCTATGTCGTTCAAGTCATTTGCCTTTATTTTACCCATTGAGATTGTGTAAAGCACTTCATCCATGTAAAGGCTTCTTCTGACTGCATTAGGAGAGCCATAATAGTAATAATCCTGTTGTTCATCACCTTCATTGTGGGTTATTTTCCCTTTCACTTCAAAGCCTTCCAAAGTCAATCCAAAGACATAAGCTCCCTGCCACAGCCTCTGCCTGTAATAACCAAGCCTTGAGTCGTATTCCATCTTGCCCTTGGCTTCTGTGACTGGAATAACAAGCAGGTTCTTGCCTTTGTCGAATAAAAATGCCTTATGCTCTTTTAATGCCTCAGAGTCAGTTCCTCTGTCTCCAATTTCGTACTTGTCAAGTTGTTTTGGATTTTCCACGTCTGAAACATCAAACAATGCAAGCTTCACTCCCTTGACAGAAACTCCGCCCCATTCATTGCCTTCTGTCTCCTTTCCAATGCCTATAATGTGATTCTCGTCGTAAGGATGCAAATAATCTGAAAAGCCCGGTATTTTAAGTTCGCCAAGTATTTCAGGCTCCTCAGGAGATGACAAGTCTATCACGAACAGGGGATCAATCCTCTTGAATGTAACCATGTACAATCTGCCTCCTATGAACCTTGCTGAATATATCCTTTCATCAGGCGCGATTGCCTCAAGCTTTCCGATTGTTTTCATGCCTTCATCCAGCACAAAGACATTGTTGTACATCACAGATTTTCTTGCCCATATCTCGGTTGTGGTTGCAAGCCTTAAATTGCCGTCATGCTCGTCCATTGAAAACTGGTTTAGCAGATAGCCGGGCACTTCGCCTTTTGCCTTGTACTCAATCTCGCCGTTGTCAATGCCTATTTTATGGATTACAGTCTTTCTTCTCTCTGCTTCAAGCTTTATCTCGTACTCGTCAATGGCCTTTTCAATTTTCTCAATAAGCTCCTGCCTCCCACCATCTTCCATATTATTGTACATGTCTTCCAAAACTGAGGAAATCTTGTCCCATTTTTCCTGGGAGTTTAGGCTGGAATCATCCTTGATTTTGCTTATTTCGCTGCGCACATCAGAAGGCAGCAACGGCACTACAACATCATAAAACCTTTCCTCGTTATGCACTTCATAATATCGCCATGGCAGGTTCTTCTGGTATGCAATGTAAATATTATCCTGCGAGACATAAAGCGTGTTGGAGTAGCCCATCATGAAGGTTTTTGCGTTAACCTCGTCTTCATCGCTGAAGATATTGAATGAAGCAATTGTGTGGAAAACATAGTTCTGCTCGGGGTTGTCAAAATAATAAATGTCAGGCTTTGCTATGATTCTTGAGGACTCCCTTATTGCGGGCAATGGCATTATCGGTCCGTCAAAATAAACATTGTCCTTTGCAATGAAATAAACAAAGTCTCCAATCATCCTGGATTCAAAGTAATAGCCGTTTATGCTGTAGTCATTTACGAGCTTCGGGCTGCTCCTGTCCTCTATGTCATAAACAAAAACATGGGTTTTTTGGGTGTACCTCGGCCTTGGCACGAAGTCAAACTCTGCAAAGTAAGGCACCTGGGCGTTGTCGTCTGATAACACAACAAGCCTGTCCTTGTTGACTAGCATGTTTCTCGGCATTCCGCCGATTTCCGTTTCAGAGACTATTTTTGCATTATCGGCAGGGTAGGCATCGACAATAACCAGCCTGTTTTGAGTGAGCGTGTAAATATACCTGCCGTCGTTCTTTACAAAATCCGCCTCGTCAACTCCCTCAACTTGTATATTTGTTGTTGAGTATTGCGATGCGCCTGAATCAGATGCCATTTTTTGGGCTGACGGAGCCGCGCTTTCGGCAACCCCCATTGCCATGACTCTTGAAATGCCGCCAAAATATTTGGTGCCGTAGCTTGCCTGCGCGTTTTTCTGCAGGTACTCCCTCAATTCATTTGCAGACGAGAACTTTTTTAATTCCTGAGAAGCCTCTATTTTTATCGCTCCTTTTTCCCAAATTTTTGGAACGCATGATGCAGTAAGTATTCCAATTACTAAAACCATCCAAAGATAAAACCCAACACTTAGTTTGTTTGTTTTCATTTTCATCATTCTGCCGGTAAGGTGCCCATATATAAATACCCAGCGATAGCTTCAAATGGAGTTGAAGTTATCAATCAAACCTCTTCCTAAATAAACTTATCATCAAATATACAAGCAATGCGAATATGGCGCCTGCGAAAAACCACAATGCGATGTTCTGGGACAGGATTGGTACTGTTGCCGGCTCTGTTGCTTCCATAAACGCAACTCCGGAGTCTGCTGCCCTTTCAGCCATAGCTGATTTTGCAGCCATCATCTGCTGCGGAGCCTCGATTGTTTTCGAAAGATACCTGTTCATTAACTGCACAATAAAAGCTGCTCCTGACGCAATCAATGCAACTGGCAGGATGCCCTTTAATTTTTCCTTTATGCCGAAAGTCTTTTTTGGAGCTATTATAATATACTTGTTTGCTAATCTGAAATGATTTACTTCCTTGCCTTTCTCGCTGTAGTGGAATTCTTTTGACTCAATCAAGCCTGTTTCCATCAATTGCTTGAGGTTATAGCTTACCGTTGATATAGGCAGCTGAAGTGTTTTTGCAAGCTCGGATTCTGTCGCGTCTTTGCCTGACAAATAGTCCAGAATCTTCCTGCAGGAGTCGTTGCTTATTACATTCGACACTTTCTTAATCTTGTCATCTTCCATAGACAGCAATAGGAAGTTTTTGGATGGCATAGCAAATAGTGTATTAATCTCTTTTAAATACCTTTTGATAGGTTTGAATGTGTTGGAAGCTATCAGTCAGGGATGTACTGCAGAATATGGAAAGTAGAAAAGCCGAAGTAATCAACATCATTGACAACATTTTTGAATTTAGTTTTTATTTCGTCTATCAAATCCAGCAGATGGCCCAGGTCCTTTATAATAACCTCGATTTCAAAATCCGCCCCCCCGATTGACTTGTTTATCTGGTAGATGTTTTTGTGCCTCTTGCAGAACTCAAAGATTTCCCTGTTTCTTTTAGTTGATAGCAATTGCAGATCAACCCTGTAAGAAACAAAGCCAAGGGGCTCAAGATTCAGACCGATCTTGTAGCCTGTTATTACTTTCTTTTCCTCGAGCTTTTTTATCCTTGCCCTTATTGTATCAGAGGATACACCAAGCTTTCTTGCTATCTCAAGAGATGACTGCCTTACATTATTTGAGTATGTTTCTATTATTCTCCAGTCCAAATCATCAATGTCCTCTTTCTCGCCTGCGCCGTAAACCCTTTCAATGGCATCCTGCGGATTGTCAATAAAGAATTTCCTGTTGAAATTGTAGACAGGCGCATAAACAGCGACGTTGTAAGTCTTGATCTTTGGCTTGTATTCAAGCATTATCCCGTCCCAGATTGTGTGGAACTCTGAAATTGCCCTTACGCCAAGAAACAGTGCATAATCCCATTTGCCGTGCATGTCAGTTATTGTCCAAACCTGCTTTAAGTTGCCCCTGACATAATCAATAAATTTTTTGCCATCATCTTCTGTTGTCTGCTGGAACTTGAAGTAAACCCTGAAAGTGAAGAATCCGAGCTTTGACATGTCAACAATCGCATTGTAGCCTGTTATGATGTTGGATTCTTCCAATTGCTTCATGCGGTACAATATAAACTGCTTTGACTTCCTCAGCTTGGCTGAAAGCTCCTGCAAAGGAATTTTTGAGTTCTTGTCAAGCTCATACAAAAGCTTTCTGTCATAAGCGTCTATTTTTAAATCCTGCTCCATATTTTTAATAAATACGTATTTTTATATAAATCTTTCTGTTTTATTAAAAAATAAATAACTAATAAAATTATCATATAAAAATTTTAATAAAAATGTAAATTTAGACAATATTCTAGTTAAAATTAAAAAAAATGATAGCAAAGTTTATATATTTATCAAGACACTATTGTTAAGTAATAAATTTACGTTGGAATTGTAATTATCAAATCTAAAAATGAAAAAGCATGACTTAGTGGAAGCTCTAAGCAAATTCAAGGTTGGCAAAACTCCTTTAGTAGAGCTTGATGGAAGTGAGCTTGGATTAGAGTCAATACTGGTTAAGGATGAAAGCAGGAATACTTTTGGCACTTTCAAGGGCAGGAAAGCAAAAGATGTGGCGCAATATGCCTATGATGCCGGAATTGATTATGTCATGGCTATAACCTCAGGGAATTACGGCTATTCACTGTCGAATTTTTTGGATTCTGTTGGTGTGCAGACCTTGCTTTATGTTCCTGAAAACATAAATCCTGCAATTGCAAGCAGATTGGGGGAAAAAGCAAAAGTCATTCCTGCTGATTTGGAGTCGGGCGAACTTACAACTGAAAGAATGAAGAGCATTGCAGCCACATTGGGATTTGAAGGCAAAGGGATAAATGCAACAAATTTCTATGACGATGCCTATCTGGACATTTTCACGGAAATAAAGAGGGAACTTGACAAAAACGGCAAAAAGCCGGACTATATTGCATTGCCGATTGGAAGCGGAGAGCTTTTTGCTGCTGCATTGAGGTATTACCATCTTTCCAACACAAAGATAATCGGAGTGACAACTGATTTCAGGAGCACAATAGCAGCAATGCTTTATGCAAAATACCGCCCGATAATGGAAGTGATACTTAAACACGGAAATCCTCAAAAATATGAAATAATAAAAGCAAGCGAAACAGAGATAAACAACGCTTATCAGAAATGCAAAACAGGAGTAAATATGGAGCCCAGCGCAGCAGCAGCTTTTGTTGCACTGCAAAGGCATAATTTCAAGCCTTCTGATGTGGTTGTTGCCGTTAACACCGGCAACGGGATGGAGAATTTTGGATAAGCAATCTTTATAAACCATTTTCTTATCCTGATTACTATGGTGCTGGAAAGATTAAGCGATTCATTGAAAAACACTTTGCAAAAGATAGCCAAATCATTGTTCGTAGACGAGAAGCTAATCAATGAGCTAATCAAAGATATACAAAGGGCCTTATTGCAGGCAGATGTCAATGTAAAACTCGTGTTTGACCTGACTGAAAAGATAAAGAAAAGGGCTCTTGGAGAGGAATCTCCGAAAGGGCTGACAAAAAAAGAGCAGCTAATCAACATTGTCTATGAAGAATTGGTTAATTTTCTCGGGAAAGAGCAGCATAAAATTGAGGTTAAGCAAAAGCCCTTCAAAATCATGCTTGTCGGCCTGTTCGGCTCGGGAAAAACAACAACTGCTGGAAAGCTTGCGAAGTACTTCTCAAAAAGAGGCTTAAAGGCTGCTCTTGTCGGCTTGGATGTGCATAGGCCAGCTGCAATGGAGCAGATTGAGCAGGTTGGGAAGCAAGCAAATGTAAAAGTATTCTCCGACAGGAAAACAAAAGACGCTGTTGAGATATGGGAAAATGTAAAAAATGAACTGAATGATTTTGATGTTTTAATCATAGACACTTCCGGAAGGGACGCTTTATCGCATGACTTGATTGCTGAAATCGAGGAAGTAAATAAAAGAGCCGAGCCAGATGAAAATCTTTTGGTTATTTCTGCTGACATAGGGCAGGCAGCCCAGAAGCAGGCAGAGCAGTTCCACAAGAGCTGCGGCATAACAGGAGTTGTTGTCTCGAAAATGGACGGCACTGCAAAAGGCGGGGGAGCCTTGACTGCATGCTCTGTATCAGGCGCGCCAATAAAATTCATAGGTGTCGGGGAAAAGATTGATGACTTGGAGCATTTTAATCCAGCAGGCTTTGTTGGCAGAATGCTCGGCATGGGAGACTTGGAAGCATTGCTAGAAAAAGCCAAGGATGTGATAAAGGCTGAAGATGCGGAGGATTTGGGCAAAAGATTCCTGAAAGGCGAATTTAATCTTATTGACTTGTACGAGCAGATGGAAGCGATGTCAAAAATGGGCCCTTTGTCGCAGATTGTCGAGATGATACCTGGCTTTTCTTCATTAAAGCTGCCAAAAGAGATGCTTCAAGTGCAGGAAGGCAAGCTCAAAAAGTGGAAAGTTGCGATGAACAGCTTTACCAAAGAAGAACTGGAAGACCCCGAAATTGTGGACTCGGGCAGGATTGAGCGGATCTCAAGAGGCTCGGGAATTCCGGCGAGCGAGGTCAGGGAATTGCTGAAGCAGTACAGGCAGTCAAAAAAAATGGTAAAGATGTTCAAGGGCAGCAAGGGCGACATGTCAAAGTTCATGAAGAAGTTCGGGGGAAGGCTGCCGATGGGCGGGTAAACATCAGTTTTTAGGGCTTGCTTTTATCATCATGTTTACAATTTCCTCAAGCACACCTTTTGCTGTTAATAAAATATCATACGCCCCTCTATCTTGATATAATTTTTCAGCAAGCATACGTATCAAATCTGCATCATTCCATATGACCTTTTGTGTAATTTGGCGGTATATGCCACCATTTTTCAGGATATCCGGTATGCCATTTTTTAATGCGCCATAAATATCTTCCATTCTGGCGTAATGGGTGTCATTGACTTTGCCTTTAAGCTGCCCTAATACCACTTTAAATTTTTCAGCGCCTTCTACAACATATTCTGTGAGCCTTTCGCCAAGTGACTTTTCCATTTTATTTTTGCCTAGAATCAACTTATATTTAAAAACTTATTGCGGGTTTGGTCACTCCAAAAACCTCGGGTTGAATCTGTCATACCACTCCCTTTTCTCTATCTCATCAAGCAAATTTGAAAATCCGAATGTCGATGCGCTGCCGTAAATCTCGATTTTCCTGCTGAATCCGCCTTTCAATGCGTAGAATGCGCATATCCTGAAGCCTGCGGAATTCTCGTTCATAATCTCTGCCGGATTGTAAACAATCTCAATCATCTTTTCCCTTGAGTCAACCACAGCCGCGATTGTGCTCGTGCCGCTTTCAGGCTCTATGTACGATATGTAAATCCTGCCCAGCAATGAGTCAAGAAACCTTGCAAATTTTTCTGCATCGCTGATGTCAACCTGGTTGAAACTGGTTCTTCCGATTGCCTTCAGGCCCGAAATCCTCGATGCGGAATTGGCAAAAAAGTCCTTGACATTCTTTTCCCTTACAAGAACACTTACTTTAAAATACTCTGTCGTTTTCTTGGCTTTGATTTTTATCCCTTTGTACTTTTTGTTGAACTGCTCAATCAATTTTTCATATTTCGGGATTAAGGTATCCAAGTCATGCTGCGCCTCTCCATAGTACCTGTCGATTTCAGCGCCTACCTTAATCATCTGCATGAAGTCTTTTTTGAAATGGGCAATATCGCTTGGGCTGAACTCTGACAGAATGTCGTTGTTTGCCATGATTGAAATATTTGAAAGGGGTTATTTAAATGTTGTTATAAAAGTTTAAATAAAACAAATAAACCCCACTTATTATGAACCTCATCGCAGACTTACAAATCCATTCACGCTTTTCAAGAGCCACAAGCTCTGCCATCACAATACAGAATCTTGAAAAATATGCAAGATTGAAAGGAATAAACCTTCTCGGGACAGGAGATTTTACGCATCCAAAATGGCTTGCTGAATTGAAAAGTGAGTTGAAAGAAGATGGTTCTGGAATATTGACTTCAAGATTAGGATTCAATTTTGTCCTTCAGGGTGAGATTTCAAACATTTACACTCAGGATGGAAAGGCAAGAAGAATACACACTTTGCTTTTGGCAAGAAATTTTGATATTGTTGAGCAGATAAACAAAGCGCTGCTGAAAAAAGGCAGGCTGGATTATGACGGCAGGCCGATTTTCGGCTTTTCATGCATTGAATTGGTTGACATGATGAAAGAAATTGACGATGATATTGAAATAATACCTGCGCATGCATGGACTCCATGGTACGGGATATTCGGCTCGATGTCGGGGTTTGATTCTGTAGAAGAGTGCTTCAAGGAGCAGTCAAAGCACATTCATGCGATTGAGACAGGGCTTTCTTCAGACCCTGCAATGAACTGGCGGCTTTCAAGGCTTGACAAATATACCTTATTGAGCAGCTCTGACGCACATTCATTCTGGCCATGGCGGCTTGGAAGGGAGGCAAATATTTTTGACATTGGCTTAAGCTATGACGCATTGCTTGGCGCAGTCAGGAAAAGAAAAGGGTTTGTCGAGACAATTGAAATGTGGCCTCATGAGGGAAAATATCATTACACCGGGCACAGGAACTGCAATGTTGTTTTGTCGCCAAGAGAATCAATTAAACTGAAAAACATCTGCCCCAAATGCAGAAAGCCATTGACTGTCGGGGTTGCACAGAGAGTTGAGGAGCTTGCAGACAGGGAAGAAGGATTTATGCCAAAAGACGCAGTTTCTTTCAGGAACCTGATTCCTTTGTCAGAAGTGATTGGCGGCACTATCGTGGAAAAAGTCGAGTCAAAAAAAGTCTGGGAAGAATATTATAAATTAACGAATGCATTTGGAAACGAGTTTGAAGTTGTGTTAAATGCCGATGAAAACAAATTGAAAAAAATAACATCAGAAAAAATTGCTGAAAACATCATAAGAAACAGAAACCAGAAAATCCCTTTCAAGCCCGGCTATGACGGGGTTTACGGAGTGCCGATTTTTGAGGAGAAGGATCTGGAAAAATATAATAAAGGGAAGGAAAAGATAAAGGCAAAGGTTGAGCAGAAAGGATTGGGGGAGTTTTTGTGATATCCCCCAATTATATTAAAACCCAAACACCCTCTCGAATTCCTTTATCTCCCGGAGCTTGTTGGCAAAATCATGCCCTTTTTCAGTAATTGTCACATAGTCCCTGTCCTTGTTTTTCGTCCTTTTGACGAATTCCCTTTGCAGCAATTCTTCAAGGTAAACTTTCATCTGCCTGTGGGAAAGGTTGGACTTGTACATCAGGTGGGTTGGCTTAATATGCCCTCCTTTGTCAATGACGGACATCAGCATATCACCAATAATATCTATTTTGGTCCTTTTTTCTGCCATAAATAAGCACCGCAATGAAGGTTATCAGCAAAGCTACGTATCCGACAAGCTGTATCAGCTCTCCTGCTACATAAATTTTTTCATCCAAAGCCGCAAAAAGCAGCGAAAACTGGCTTATAGTAATGGTTCCCAAGCTAAAAACCAGCAGCCTGGTTGCAGGATACTTCTTAACCCCGTACCCCCTAATTGATTGCAGTGTTACCAGCATCAGTATGACAAAATAACCAAGGTGGAACATTACATAGGAAGAATTGCTGAAATACAGCAACGAGATTATGAGAAAGCTAAGCAAAAAAATGTTTGATTTTGACTGTTTCTCATAGATTGAGTAAAAAAAGCAAAGCCCTATGAGGGTTACTGCGCGGTACAAAAAGTAAGTGATGAAGACAATAGAGCTATTCGAGCCAATGTCTTCAAGCGCCAGCTTCCCATAGCCCAGGGTGCTCATCTGCATTATGTTGTAATGCACACCTGAATTGATGAATATATTTAGGGTGAAAGAAATAGCCAGCAAAATAAACGCCACAGTCAAATTAAGGCTTTTCTTGTTTTTTTTGATTTTGTAATATTTAATGTTAAAATATGCTATCAGGGCAAGAACGAATATGCTTATGGCATCTATCAGTACATCCTCCCCAAAAAACCAGCTCGGGACTGCCACCACCATAGGAATGCATCTTTAAATGCCCTTTATAAAATTTGTGAAACTCAGTACCATAACCCAAGCCCCTAACAAAGCTTCACAGATTATTTATAAGTCAACAACTTTTGAGTAAAACTGCAAAAATGAGGTGGTAAAAATGAGCACAGAGCTAATGCAGCAGCAATTGGCCAGGCAAGAGTTCGGCATTGACATGGATGTTGTGGTGGATAATTACAGCGATTCCCCCCGGAGAGTTTTTGAGGTAGCAGCCCTGATTGCCGGTTTGTCAAAAAGATTGAATGAAAAGGGCTTCAGGATTGAGATTGCATATGACGACGCGCTTGGAATCCCAAACAGCATTTTGGTGACAGCCGAGAGGAAATTTCCGGAAGATGAAATGAATATAGCAAACAATTTTGCCATAGCATGCAAGGAGCTCGGAATTTCCGGCCTGTTTGAGGCATTTTATTGACGGGGTGGTTTTCAACCTATCTCAAATATCATCTGAATAAACCATATGCACAATATGCATAATATGCGGGAAAGATACATATAGTATTTTGCCGCAGCAAGGAATGAAGACTAAAAGATAAATAAGCTGGATTGGAGGTGTTGCAGATGAAGATTGAGAAATTTTTGGCCGGGTTGGCGATACTTGCATTATTGGCAGTTTCAGCTTTTGCCTTGGAAATAATATCGCCTTTAGCGCAGACATACCTCAACAGCAGCATACTGCTAGATATAAACTCTAACCAGAGTCTTGATAACATGACTTATTCTGTTGACAGCAGCCCATCCATCTTAATGTGCAGCAATTGCACAGAGGCTGATAAAGTGCTGAACCTCAGCTTTGGCAACCATACAATAGAAGTTGTTGGCAGCATTGGAAACGAGTCTTTTGCAGACAGCATCTCATTCTCCATAGGGCAGAACTTGACAAACGGGACAAACCAGACCGAGCAGCTTCAAGTCCAAGAGCTTAATCTGACAATCCACAGCCCTGAGCCAAAGAATTATACCAGCAGGAAAGTGCGTTTTAATTTCTCAACAAGCATGAATGCCACAATAAAATATTCGCTGGACGGGCTGAATTACACAGCATGCAGCCTTTGCACCTGGTTTTCATCGCCTGTAAAGCTGCGAGACGGGCAGCATTCCCTGATTGTGAACGCCACTTCAGGCAACCTGTCGGACTCTGAATTTGTGAGCTTTTCAGTAAACCAGACCTCAATTTTTAACCACAACAAATCCGCAAACGCTTCAAGATTTGACAGGGGCTTTCAGAATCTTCCAAAGCTTGTCGAGAAAGGGCAGATAAGCGATGCAGAGCTTGCAGAAATCATAAGGGGCAACAGGCTTAATCCAGGAGTTATAAACAGGCTGCTGAAGACAAGCAGGCTTGGAAACGAGTCGCTGCAGGCAATACTTGAAACCCAGTTCATGCCTAAAGGCATACTGAAAAAGCTGTTGGAGCGCATTGTGAAAATACAGGGTTTTGATGATTTTGAGATTGAAATTGATGATGGCGAGTTTAAGCTTAAGATAATGGGAAAAGGAAATAAAGTTGAAATAGAAGATGATGACGACGAGAATGAAGAAAATCATTCCAGGAAAGCCAGGGAAAATGATAAGAAAGCCAAAATAGAGCATGATGAAGATGACGACGATGACGGCAACAAAGGAAAGGGAAAAAAGAATAAGTCAAACGGGAGAGGCAATGGAAACGGCAAAGAGCGGTAAGGGATGTGAATAATAATTATCTTAATTTGTTAAGCTTTGATTGTTTCCTAGCCAAATTAAACCCTATTTTCTTGCGGAACTTAGCCAAATCTTTAATTAGAAGGGCATAAACATTTCTTTTTGCTCCATAACCAGAACCTAATTGACTGTCAACGTCAAAATCTGACAGCATTTTTTGTATTTGTTGTAAAACTTCTTTATTTATGGAATACAATTTTATTACCCCTTTCCTGCCTTCTGGAACTACACTTCCTTCATCATCAAAAAATGCTTTAAGAAATTCTTTCTTTATTTGATTTGATGACTGTAAAATTTTACTCTTAATTTTCCAATCTTTTGATTTGTAAGTTGAATATTTTAATAAGTCTTCATATGCTAATTTAGACCTCAATCTTAAAAATGGGACTGGTTTACCAGTAAAACCCGATTCTTTAAGCCCTTTGGTCAATTTTAAGCCATAAACAGATGACATATCCCTCTCAAAGTAATTCAGAGATTCCAAATCCTTTAACTCATATTTAATATTATAATCATGATTGCTTCTGTATACACTGCCATCTCCAATCAAGTGTGCAATTATTCTAGATTTGGCTATTGTTAATTTTTCAAAACCATTTTTTAAATTTTTTATTTTCATGGGAATAGTTAAAGAGAATTAGTTTAAATATATGACCCAAGGATGTCCAGTGGTTAGTATAATAATTAAAGGGTCGGCAAATAGTTGCCAACCCCAAGTCCCCACGGGC
>JACOZN010000022.1 GCA_016181305.1 Candidatus Woesearchaeota archaeon | reverse complement strand
GAAGACAAAAGAATCCAGAAAAAGATTGATTGGATTTCAAGACAGATTAGAGAAACAAAGATTCAACTCCATAAGCAAAACCAAGAATTACAAGAAGCAATCAAAGAGCAAGAAGAATTAAGAAAAGAAAAAAAGTAAATTCTCATTAATGCCATTAAAAAAATATACAAAAATATTAATTTAGAATTTTATTCTGCTGAGAGGTCCCAATAGTCTGCGTTTTCCTGCTTTACTATTGGACGGTTTAGGTTTTTCCATTCCTTAAAGGAGCGAACATACAGCTTTACGTTTGGATGATCAACGGACTTTAGTGCATAATATGCTAGTCCAGACAGTGTTCCAACGCTCCCACAGTATGTGATCACTTCTGCGTCACTTTTGACATTTCGATTCTGCAAGAGACGCTTTAGCTCATCTTTTGGCCTTAGAATTTTATCAGCCGAGGCAAGCGTTCGATACGGGATGTTTATCGCGCCAGGTATGTGCTGCTCTAGGTAGTTTAGCCTTTCACGGTTATCAACTAGAATGACATTTTCTTTTTCCTTTGCCTTTTCAAGGTAATCAGCTGTTGCCAAAATGTCAGGATGTAGATTTAGAGAATGGTCCTTTTTTCCAAAGGATGGGATTTTAGTGTCATTTTCAAGTCCAAGTGACTTCCACTGTCCGTATGTTACATCAAGAAGCGAGACATCCTCGTGTCCTATGTACTGTAAGGTCCATGCAACCCTTGATGCCAAAGCACCAAATGTATCATCATACACTACAACTGGCGTTTCATCATCGATTCCAAATGATTGTGCAGTTTTTAGCACCTTATCTGGGCTGTCATCAGCTAGTAAATTTGCAAGAGGAAGGTTTGCAGCATTTGGGATGTGGCTTTGCTTGTAATCTTCTTCCCGTCTTACATCGATAACTCGTACACTATTGTCTCTAAGCTCAGACCTTAACGAGTCTGCGTCTATAGTAGTACGCAGAGTTTTTTCTCTGCTCAAGCAGCGCACTCGCCCTTTCCAGTTTTTGTATGATAGCTTGAATCACTTCCATAGTCTGCATAGAAATCCTTGTCCTGCTCTTTTGTTGGCGGTATGGTAAGTGGCTCTAAGATTTTCTTAAAGTCATTTACAGATTTTATTTCCGAGTTTTCGTTTCCCTTGACAATTCTGTGAATCCATGAAGCAAGTGTGTCATCTTGCTTTTTGTTTTTCTTGAATAGCTCAATTATTTTTAAAATAATTGGAATTATCCGCTTTGCTGGGACCCGCAGACAGTTTACGCCAAGCATTGCCTCGCCGTCTGCCCTTCCGCCAAGTGAGAGCTGGTACACTGGATACATGTCCTTTCCTACACGCCCTCCTCCGCCGTAAAAACCAATTGTTGCAATCTCGTGCTGACCACAAGAGTTTGGACAGCCACTAATCTTGATTGTTGCATCATGTAGTGTTTGGTCTTCATCTAGATTTAGCTCAAGGAATTTTCTTTGAATCTCTTTTGCTAACCTATGAGAATTTGTTAGTGCCAGATTGCATGAAGTTGTTCCAGAACAGCCAACTGGGGATGCCATTGTAAGTGAGCCTGGATTTGCAAGGCCTACTTCTAATAATCGCGAATACAATCTAGGCAAGTCATCTTCTGCAACCCATCTTAATACAATGTCTTGTGAGAATCCGTTTCGTGCGAAGCCTTCTGCTGAAAACTCGCTGCATATTTTTGCCAAAGATCTAAGCTGGTTTGCAGTCATGTCGCCAGATTCTAATGTTAGAAAGACTGCGCGAAATCTGGCCTGCTTTTGTTTGAATGTTGTAGTCTTGAGCCATCGTGAATATCCATCAGGAGGAGATCTTCCATCTGTGTCTGTTATTCTGATTGGTCGCTTGATTTCCTTTGGAGTGTTGTCAACTTCAAGTTTTACAATTACTGATTGTGTTGCTCGCACAACCATTCTTTCCTTTAGCACTAGATTTTGAAAATTTTCCCATCCCATCTCATCTACTAAATATCGCATTCTGTTTCTTGCCATGTTCTTTCGATTTCCCAGTCTGTCAAAGATTCT
>JACOZN010000011.1 GCA_016181305.1 Candidatus Woesearchaeota archaeon | reverse complement strand
AAAGCACTTTAAGCAGTTCTTTTTAAAATTTCCTTAAAACAGATATTCTGAAGGATATATTTACTATATGGAAAAGAAAATATTTAAAATGATAGAGCCTTATATGGGATTTTACCCCTTTAATCTTTAAACGTATGATGTTTTTTCTATAAAAAATTAAGGGGTGGTGGAGGCGAAGATGAAAATTAACCATGAGAGAGATAGCTATGCAATTCCTTTCAAGGAAGTCATAGCTGCAATAGAAGCAATGCCTTACGCTTCAGGCGTCAGGGTTATGTTTCAAATGCTTGTATTGACTGGCTGCCGGCCATGCGAGCTTGATAATATGAAAGTATCCAGGCTTTTCGGGGATTATCTTTACTGGCCACTTGGAAAGAATCAAAAGGGCTGGCGCAAGGAAAAGCTGGGGATGAAATACATTAAGGAATTAAAGCTTTACCGGGAAAGAAACAGGGTTTATGGTGACAGGCTTTTTGGATTTTCAGCTAATTCATTCAGGCGATATTTCAATAAATTTATTAGGCCGCATTTAAGTGAGGAATGGAATGAAAAAAGGCTGAAATTGTCCAAATCGTCACCGGCATGCGAATATGTCTTGCAGATTAAAGGGCTTCGCAAAGATTTTCAGACATTGGAATTTGCAAAGCAATACAAAAAATGGAAAAGCCCGGATGTTGCTATGGAATTTACGAGCAAGAAAATGAAGCACAGCAGCAAGCATATAACGGCTTACCATTATCTTGAGAATTTTGATACATTGGGGATTGATAAATTTCAAACCTTAACGCCGCAGGATATCATAAGGCAGGCAGGTCAAAGCCGGCTGTTTGATTTTATTTAATTAAGCCCCGCTTTTTCAGGGGTGGTTTTCCAGAATGAGAAGCGGGGCTGGAGTTTTCAAAAAGCTATTTTTTGATTGTGTAGCCGGCAATGCCGGCAATAAATGTCAAAGCTGTGCCAAAAAGCACGCCGTTTATTCCTTTCCAAATAGCAAGGCTTTCGAGCACAATTATCCCGATTATTGCAGTTATCGCAATTTTCTCGCTGTTTTTGTGATTTTTCATATTGCTATACCTCTGCTTTTTGCAAGATTGGCAAAACCTGAACTAACTGTAATAAATCCTGAAGAAGTGGCTTTTTTTAACTGGTCTGATGCTCTTTGCAAATCTGATGATGTAATTGATGTAGTTCCTCTTGATATTCCTGACGAAAACCCAGAACTATTTTGGGCTTGAGAGTTAGCGGCAGGGGTGTTTATTTGCCCTATCTGAACAAGATTTGGAGTATTTAATTTAAGCTCAGGTGGACCTAAGGGCGGCTTTAATCCAGGCAATCCTGATGGCCCTCGTAAATTTACAAGATTTTTGAAAAAATCGCCGACTATGCTTTCAGGCGTCTTGCCTGTATCTTTTATTGTTTTGCTCCTTAATTTGTTGAAACCCCATATTTCAGCAAGAATTACGCCTATTGTTGCAACTAATGGTGCTCCTGTAACTGTTGACACTCCAGCACCTATTCCTGCGCCAATTATTCCAACCTTTGTAACCGCCGCAGCGTGTTCAATTTTATCGTCAATGCCTCTTTTCACGTCTGAAATTTTATTATTGAGTGTATCAAAAGCTTTGCCCGGTGCATCTGCTATTTTGTCAATCGCCTGCTTTCCTTTGTCAAGAATGTCTTTGCCTGCATCCTTGCCTTTGTCTATGACATCCTTAATTTTGTCGTCTAATCCGCTTATTGCTTTGCCAACGTTTTCAAAAGAATCCTTTAAATTTGAAAATAAGCCCTCGCCTTGCGTTATGATTTGAGGCTGCGGAATGTTTTTGAAAATGTCAGCCAAAAATGACAAGTCAGTTATGCCGCTTACGATAGTGCCGGCTCCGCCGCTGCCTGCAGCCCCGACCTTTGCACCCAATGCTTCCTGAATTTTTTTAAGCTGGTCGCTATTCCTGAATATTAAGTATGCGCCTGCTCCTGCAGCTGCAATTCCTGCAATGTGGACTGGTTTGAGTGCCATTTTTATTTTTCAATTATTTTCTTAAGTAATGCTTTCATCTCAGCAGTCGTAACTAATTGGTCAACTTCCGTCTTTAAATCGGTTTTTATTTGTATAGGATTTTTTTCTGCTGTTGGAACATGATTACTGATTATTGCTGTTGGGTCTATATCTGCTTCAATTACTAGTTCATCAGCCTTTTTTCCTTTAATGCTGTCTGCTATTTTGTTGTAGCTAAAATTAAATTGTATTCCAGCTTTTTGCAGTTCATCTGCTAATTGTGATGGGTTTATTATTTTAATGAATGTGTATTGTGCCATTTTTATCTTGCTATTGCTATAACAACTATTTCTGAATTTAAAAGTGAATTGTTTATAGTGTTTGAGCCGCTAGGAACTTTAGTTTGTAATTTTGCTATATATGAAGTTGCACCAGTTAATCCTGATGCCATGCCTATGATTGAAAATGCCCAATCTACGTTAGCTTGCTGAGTGAATAATCTCGTTTCAGTTACCATTACACCATTTATGACGAGTCCCAATCCTGAATGTGCGCCATCATTACTTCTGACATGAGAGGTAACAAATGCAATTAAATCATAAGTAGTTCCAGCGTCTAAACCTGAAATTGTTACAGTTGCATCAGCTACATCAACAAAAGTTGTTGATGTTGTTCCACCTGCTGTTGCCCATTGAGTAACAGCAACTTTTATATTCAGTGTAGACCATACTGGGTTAGCACCAGCACCTTGTGTCTTAAGGAATTGTCCGGATGTTCCGGCAGTTAAAACAACCCAAGAAGTGCCGTTATAATATAAAATATCGCCTTGTGCTGCAACAGCCGGCAGTTCTGCGGCTTGCCCTAACGTTTCTGATGGGCCTACTGTCATTTTCAGCCCCCGATTAGCCCAATCATTCGACTTATAAATCCTCTTTTTTGCTGCCTTCTCCTGAATTCATCATCAGTCAAAGGAGGCCTCTCAACGTGCACTTCAACCTGGCCGGCTGTTATTGTGACAGCTGAATTTCTTTTAGAAATCCTAACACTTCTTATGCCGGGAAAATCACGAATTGGCAAAACTGTCTGAGACCTAACTATTTTTAGCCAATCTATATTTTGATTGACATAAACGTTAAGGTCGGAGCTTGAATTGTTGTTGACAATAATGGCACTCATGGGCGTATATTTGGACGTCTTGCTTTCGCTTTCAAAATCAATAATCAAGCCGCCATTGGCGGTATCAACGGCAATATCTCCTGCGTTGATAAATGCAGCTGGCGGCGTGCCTTCTAAATCAACTCTCTCATTCCTTTCTCTGCGCAATTCTTTAAGGTTAGCCATTTGGAAAAAATTCAATTAAAAAGAAAAAATCAGATTGCTTACTGGTATACCGTCACTGGAAGCTTCCATTTGTTGATGGCCCCTGTGCCGATTCCAGTATAAACAAGCACGTCGGTTGCGTCACTCTTGAAGTCAGCAATCAATCTGCTGTCTTCCTGCGAAAGCATTATAGGCCCGCCTTTAAGCATTGGGGCACTTTCAGGCAGGAGCAACTCATTGCTTCTTGCTATGCCTACTGTGCTTGAAGTGTCGCTTAAATCTTCCGAGCGTTCCTCGAGCATTATGACGGTCATTGTTTCATTTGCATTTGTGTAACCTACCCTTACGTACCCTGGCTCTACTGCGCTGTTAGTAGCAGTATCATCAACAAGGTCGAAGTGCAGATGCCCGATTTCTTCGGGGTTTCCGCCGGTTACTCCATAGCCTAAGTTAATCATTTGCTGCGCAGGGATGGTATATTGACCTACCCTAACCCATTTAGCAGCTGTAAGAGTGATGTCTGATGTGCCATTGGCCCAGATTGCAGCCTTGTTAAGAGTTCTCGGGAAGCCTGGCGTTTTTGAGCCAGCTTGTACTGGCTTAAATATTGCGTTTCCTGCGCCTGCTGCGCCGCCGATTGCGCCTTGCAACATGTTTTTAATTGAAAAATTTGGCATTTTTATTCTCCCCCAATCAGTTGGTATACGGCTTCTTTTGTTGACTCATTTAGAATCACACGCCTGTCAATCGGGTTTTTTATGATTGAAGCGGCAATAAGCCCGCCCCCCAATCGCGCGAAAAACTGATGAAAGCCAACTAACCTAAGAATTCCCTGCAAAGTTCCATTCAATCCGCCTGCGGCCATACCGCCGCCAAAACTTTTTTTGGCGAAACCTAAAGGTGCTGTTACGAGTCCCATAACCGATTGCAGAGGCATACTTTTATTTAAGTTTAAGGTACCCCTTAATCAAGAGTAGTTTAAGAGCCCGATTTATGCTTGGTTGTCCTCGAGAATCGAGTAAACCCCTTTTTATAGAAAAATCTTTGAGGCAATTATACACATCTTCATCTATTTTACAGCGTTTCATAGGTTAATGGGCTTTTGAAGTGTTGGGGCTTGTCCTTCAACTTTTATAATGTATTCGTGAGGCTTTAAGTTATTCAATAAGGGCGTAATTCTTACGTCCATGTCATCGAGGCGTTTAACTGCATTGTAGCCTTCGATTAAGAAAATAAAGGCTATGTGGTAATTTTCAACAATCCATGTCGGAAGATTTTGGGGCCGCTTTGAGATGAATACAAGAGTAACGCCGTATTTGTTGCGGTGCCTCACGATTAAATCTCTAAACTTAGGCTCATTCATGATTTCATAAGTTATGTAAGCATCTGCATCGTCGAAAAAAATAGCGTCTATTTTGTGCTTTGCTGTCGTCTTGAAATAGAAGTCAAGAAATGCTATAAATTCGCCTGCTATGTCCTGCGGATTATAGGCAATTCCGCCCGGGCATTGCCCAAAATCGCCGTTAATGTCGTATGCCAATGGGCATTTAAAGGCATTCCATAAGACTTTTGTTGCAAAAGTCGTCTTTCCGCTTCCGCCGGTGCCGAAAAGCAAAATTTTCTTTTCAAAGATGTCCATTTTAACCTTTCCATGCCTTGCGCAACGGGTTTATCAGTTCAGGATTTCTTTCTGGGCGCTCAAAGCATTCCAAGTCAATAACAAGCACAATAAACCCTTTCATTGCGATATTAACCTGCTTTTTGCAGCAAATGCAGTTTTTGACGCCAAGCTCATTAAGCGTGCTTAGCTTATGCGCCACACGCTCTTTGATTTGCTGCAGCTTCTTATGCTGCATTTCTCGCAACAGCTGGAAATCATCAGCTTTTCCGGGTGTTGCTATGTTAATTGGGATTTTGTTAATCATTTCTGTAAGGTCTCTGCTAATTCTAATTGCAAAATAAAATTCAAGCACATCATTTTTGCCGATTTGGGGCCTATTCCTTTACTTTCAAAAAAAAGGAATAGCTCGTGCATATCTTGCTTTAATTTTTTCACGTCTTCATCAGGTAAGTGGATATCCATAAACTTAAATCTTCGATGCCAGATAAGCAATGATTTTCTGCTTAGTCTCAGGATTTAATGCAATTTGCAGCATCTCATCGCCTTTCATTGCTGTAATGTCTGCCTTAAGCAATAAACTGATAGCCTGCGCAGCTGTCATTTCCTTTAGATTTGGAATGTATGGCTTAATTCCTTCGTGAAATTCCTTAAAGATTGCCTCTGCCTTTGCTCGCTTATCCTCTTTTGGAATTTCCTTAAATTCAGCGTCTATAGGGGTTTGCGGCCGTTCAGCAGGCTCTACTTGCTTCATTGTTACGCTTCCACTTTGCTGTTTTTGTGTTTTGCCTTGCAGATATTTGTTAGTTTCCTTGATTTGTGCCCATAATTCTTTTGCTTCCCTGATTGTGCTGTTGAAGTTGGCTAAACCAGTATTAAGTCCATTCCAAAAAGACTGTTCAGGGCTGCCGCTGCCGGCAATGCCACCGATTGCGCCGGCGGCATTAGCAACTTTGCTTATGTCCGATTTTCCTATTTTCAAGGCCATTTTACAGGGGAGCTTCGCACTCCGGGCATTGCGCTGGCTTAGGCTCATAGATGTCTGCGCCGCAATCGCTGCAATGACCTAGATATTTTTTGCCTTCGTCTTTTTGCTGCTCTTGTGAAGGCTTGTCGTCCGGCGGCAGGCCTATGTCTTCCCTTTTCTGCTCTTTAGGCTGCCCTTGCTTTGCCCGCATTTTCGCAGCCCAGTCTTTTGCTTCCTGGCTTCCTTTTTTGAAACGAGGCATTTTACTCTGCCTCGTCCTTTTCTGCAGGGGCGCACGCCGGGCAATAGCCCTTTAATTCTTTGTGCGTCTGCTCCAATATTTCCTTTTTGCATTTCTTGCATTTCATGTTTTCACGCTCCTTTATCTTTTCTATTCAGTTCAAGCTCAACATCAACGGGGCCAATGGGCAGTTTTCCTTTGACTTTGAGCCTTCCATTAATAAGACGTTTGAATGTCTCGCTTATGCTCTGTATTCCCCAGTTAATGCCCTCTATTTTCTCATTCATCACTTGCGCTTTGTTGTGAAATTTTTCCATTGAGTTGCGCAGCCGCCAGATTGAGATGATAAGGCCTACCTCTATACTGGCAAGGCCTGCCATAATCAAAAGCAATAATGTTGTTTCATTCATTGCTGCAATCCGTCATAGACGGGAATTTCTAAAAACATCTCGTTTGGCTCGACTTTGCGAACTGGAATAAGGACGACATTATACAAAATTCCAGCTACGACAACTTGGCCTTGCAATAGTTTCTTTTTCATTGTTGTTTTTGTATAATCAGGGGGCTGCTTGGAAATGTCCTACAAACCCTTTATTTTTAGTGTTACAAATTTATGCCTTTTTTTTTGATTTCATGCAGTCTTATCCTTTCCGCACTCGTAAGCCATTTCAAAACTTCGGGCGAAAAAGTGTGCTGTATGACATTCCAGCCTACCCACGCCATTTCCTTTAAAGCTGTGCTGTCTGATGGCACATTGAGGGATTTTTTTATATCATCTAACAATTTCCTTTCGCTTTCGTTGAGACTTACGCTGATAAGCTGCCTCTTATTTTGCGCCTTTTCCTCTTCCAAGCGTGTGCGTGTGAATGGTTTTTGAGTTAGTGGCATAAAACAACCTCGAGCTTCTTTTCGCAGTACTCCCTTATCTCTTGGGCTAAAGCGCCTGGCACTTTCTGCTTCTTGGATTTTGTGATAAAATCTAATCTATGTTGCACTTTTGCGCCACGTCCATAACCATCTGGCCGTTTAGGCTGCCAGTCATACGCATTTGTAAATATCGTTGTTGGCTTTACAGTCGGAAAGCCATAAGAGGAGTAGGTTATGAGTTTGATAATCCCGGCATTGCGCATTAAAAAATCCGTCATTGGAATAAAATAGCGCAGCTTACCCCTGGGATTTTCTATAAACCAAAGCTTCGGCTGCAATTTCTCAATAAGGGCCAGAGTTTTTTTAATTACCTGGATATGTTTTTGCGCCTTTTCTGTCTGCGGAATGTTGCCGTTCCAATGGAATGAGCCTGCTGCATAACTCCAAATTTCGCATGGTGGGGAAGCCCATAAAACATCAATATCCCAAAAAGGCAAATCATCCAGGCTTAACTGCATGATGTCTTTTTTTAATGACGGCACGCAAACATTGGCACGCTTTCTTATATCTATTGAGAATACTTTATGTCCAGCTCTTTCAAATTCCCTGCTGATTGTTCCGCTTCCGCTGAATAATTCTAAAATGTTCATTGTGGCCCACCGGGAATTTTCATAAATGCCATCCAAATAGTGTTTAGCTTGTTGCCGGAGCTGTGGCCGAAAAGAGGCTTTGCAGGCAGAATTTTTAGAATTTCCTGCAGCGAAATGTCCCTTTTGGGCCTGTTATCGTGCGACTTGCTCCATTTGAAAATTAAAATTCCATAATCTTCAAGCACGCGCCAACATTCATTAAAACCCTGTCGGATATCATCACGCCATGTTTTCGGATTTAGAGTGCCGTATTTTGCAGCAATCCAGCTGTTAAGATCCAATGATTTCAAATGTGGCGGGTCAAATACTACCAATTTAAAGGATTTGTCAGGGAAGTTTAATTTCCTGAAGTCCATGATGATATCCGGCTGGATCTCAAACTTCGGCGTTCTGTTTAAAGTGCCTGCAGGCAAGCTGCGGATATCAATGTAAAGAGTGTTAGGGTTATTTTTTTCAAACCAAAACATCCTGCCACCACAGCAAGCGTCTAAAATTAATTTTTTATCCATAGTAGTCAGGCCTCTCTTTTGGGACGATTTCCTCGTGCTTTTCCGGCAGCTGGCTTTTCAGCAATGTAACAACTGAATTAAGCCCGGCAGCTATCTCTTTTTCATGGAATGAAAGCTCTGCAACAAGCCTATACACATCAGAAATTAACGGCAAATTTGGATTATTCCTTATGTCATTGAATTGCGCTTTGACCTTTTCCATGTCATGCTTTGAAGTTTCCGGGTGCAATGCTTCGGCTTCATGCAGATTAAAAGAATTGTCAATCAAAAACCATAACTTGCCGTCGTCATTTGCATAAATCCTTAATTTTTCGGCTTTTACATTGAGGTCTTTGGCTATTTCGTTGTGAATTTCTGCGTAATGGGCGTTTACAAGCTTGATATTTTCTGCTCTCGGCTTTACGAGGATAAGTTTTAGGTCATTCTCGGCTATTGTTAATAATCTCTGAATGTAAGCCATGCTTTGCGCAGTTGCCTTTTGCACGTCATCAGCATAGAAGTCTTTAACTAGATATATTTCTATTGCATCTCTGAACAGCCTTATGCTATTGCCGTCAATATTAATCAAATTGCAGGTTTCTAAACGCTTTTTGTAGCGATCGTCTTTATATAGGATATTTATGTGAAGTTCTTGGCCGTGCAGTCTTATACCATTGAAAGATGACGAAATGTTCGCATGTTCGCAAGTGGATAGGTTTTTGCGAACAGTATGCGAATAGCGACCTTTTTCTTTTAAACTTTGAATTATTTTTTGTATTCTTCTTTCTGTGCATTTTCGGCGTATAGCTATTTGTTTAGTCGTCAAAAATTCATTCGTAAGAAGAATTAAAACGTCTTGCTCTGAATTTGTCAGGGTAGACACACCCCCCTTATAGATGGTTTTTTTTGTCATTTTTGGAAAACCATCACCCGAAAACGAATAGTTTTTATTCACTTCCATCACCTGAAAACGAATAGTTTTTATTCACTTGCAAACACCTTTAATTCTTTCTGCTCTCTTTTTTCTTTTTATAGCAAGTGTTTTCTTGCTGTCAGTTTGTTTGGCCGTCGCTGTTATCAGCGATTGAGCAATAACTGCCCTGATTGTTTTTTTGGCGTCGTCGAGTGTCCGTTTAAGGACTGGGAAATTTATTAGCTCTTTTAGTGAGCCTTATAGCAATTTCATCAGTTAATTTTTCTACTTGTTCATGCGAAAGGAAATTCTTTTTTTCGAGCTTGTCTAGCTCGGATTTGTCAAGAAAATCGTAAAAAAGAGCCTTTACTTTGTCTTTTAGCTCTGTGCCAATGCCTAAAGCGTCATAACGTTGCTTGTCGGCTTCGTTAAACCATACTGCAATTCTATCATTATTCACAGATAATCACCTTTTTGCTATCAAATGATAGAACTTATATTTAAATGTTTGTTTTTCGGGTTTTTTACAAACCAAAAAATATATAAATATCTATCAATTTATATCATAAAGAGGTGTTTTTATGACAAAAAGGAAAGCATTGTGGATTGATAAGACTGAAGAGAGTTTATTGGCTAAAATCAAACAGAAAAGCCCTACATACGCAGATTTAGAGACGGTTGATATAGCCCATTTGGAGTTAAAGACACGGCTTATAGAAGTATTGAAAAGCCTCTGAAGGGATTTGAACCCTCAACCTGCGCTTCTCTCAACAGTGGGGCTGGCAAACAGACCCACGAATTTTTGGTCAAGCTTTTTGCGAACGCAAAAAGGTTGTACGAGAGCGCCGCTCTACCAGATTGAGCCACAGAGGCAATAAGAAACAGCTTTATTTAATTGCTTTTAAAATTTCTTCTTTTGAGGTAAACTTCTTCTGGCACTCGAAGCATACAGGATAAATCTTGCCTTTGCTGTCCTTGACATAAGTGCCTAGGATTTTGTTCAAGAACGTTGTGTCAATTGATTTACCGCAGATTGAGCATTTCATTTTGATGAGAAATACCACAATATTTAAAAACCATGCCTATTTTTAAGGGTTTATGAGTTGTATTTTAACAAAACATCAGACAAAGCAGTTTTTCTAGCAACTTCTATTACTTTTACCGACAATGACACGGATAGCTATTGTGGACAACGAAAAGCTCAAGGAGATGCAGCAGAAGCTCTGCATACAAGGCATCTGCCCTGTCAACAGGACAGGAAAGGAGTGCATCAAGATAGAGGCAGATGGAAAGCTTTCGATAGACGAGCATTTGTGCACAGGATGCGGGATATGCCCGAAAGCCGCTCCAAATGCTATAAAAATCATAAACCTTCCCGAGGAATTAAAGACAAAGCCCGTTCACCGCTATGGGGAAAACAGGTTTGTGCTTTACTCGCTGCCAACTCCAAGCTTTGGCAAGGTTACCGGAATTCTTGGCGTCAATGGCATAGGAAAATCAACTGCAATCAAGATTTTAGCTTCTGTCCTAAAGCCGAATTTCGGCGACTGGAAACTGCATGAAACAGGTTATGATGAGTTAATTGAGTTTTTCAAGGGAACAGAAGCACAGGGGTTTTTTGAAAAGATAAAAAACGGGGAAATAAAGGTTGCCTACAAGCCCCAGCAGGTTGACCTGATACCGAAGACAACAAGGGGCAAAGTAATTGACTTGATGAAAAAGGTTGATGAAAAAGGCGAATTAAAAAAAATTGCGAATGAGCTTCAATTGAATGAAATACTTCAAAATGACATTTCTGAGATTTCGGGTGGGGAGCTGCAAAGGGTTGCAATTGCGGCAACCGTGCTTAAAGATGCAAATCTTTACATTTTTGACGAGCCGACAAGCTACCTTGACATAAAGCAGAGGATTAATGTAAGCAAGTTCATAAAGTCCCTGATAAATGAGAATAATTCTGTCTTGGTTGTTGAGCATGATCTGATAATTCTTGATTATATAGCAGAAATGGTGCATCTCATGTATGGCAATGAGAATGCATATGGCATTGTGAGCGGGGTAAAGCCTGTGAAAAACGGGATAAATGTTTATTTGTCAGGGTACATAAAGGAAGAGAATGTAAGGTTCAGGGACTCCAAAATAAAGTTTGCAGAGAAGCCTCCCGTGAAGAAGGGGCATGCAAAAGAGGCAATTACATCATGGAAGGATATTGAGAAAAAGCTCGGGAATTTCTCGCTGAAAGCGCATAGCGGCTCAATCCACAAAAATGAGATGATTGGAATCCTGGGTGAGAATGGCATAGGAAAGACGACTTTTGTAAAAATCCTTGCAAATGCGCTTAAGCAGGACAAAGGCGAAATCTTAAAAAAAGTTACTGTAAGCTACAAGCCGCAGTATTTGGAAGCTTCTGATGCATTGGTTATTGACGTCTTAAAAGATGCTTTTAACAAATATGCAAATCAAATCATAAACCCATTGAATTTGCAGGCATTGTCGCTGAATAAATTAAGCGAGCTTTCTGGCGGCGAGCTGCAAAGGGTTGCGATTGCGCATTGCCTGCAAAATGATGCTGATTTGTACCTTTTGGACGAGCCAAGCGCTTACCTTGACAGCGAGCAGAGACTTGTGCTTTCAAAAATAATAAAGGATTTTATCGAGCAGAAAGGGGCTTCGGCATTGATTGTGGACCATGACTTGCTGTTTGTTGACTACATAAGCGACAGGCTGATTGTATTTGATGGCAAGCCTGCAATTGAAGGCAGTGTAAATGGGCCATTTGAAATGGAAGAGGGCATGAACAGGTTTCTGAAAGAGCTTGGAATAACCTTGAGGAGGGATCCGGAGACAAGCAGGCCGAGAGTGAACAAGCTGGACTCAAGATTGGACAGGGAGCAGAAGGAAAAAGGGAAGTATTATTATGGTTAAAAACCAAAAGTATTTAAACTAATTTGAAAAGTGGGTTATCAATGACATTTTTTGATTCTATTAAAAGAGGATTACGTTTAATAAAATTAGACGGCGATGCTGCTGTTGAAATAGCTTCTGACTCCGGCTCTACAGTTAATGGCTGGTTGGTTATATTTGTGGCTGGCTTGCTCGGCTCGCTCGCTATTTCTATAAAACAGGTTCCTTTCAGTTTTTTAGATTATTTGGCTAATCTTGGGTACTCTATTGTTTTCAGTGCATTGGCAATTTTGATAATTCATGGCTTGGCAAAGCTTTTTGGAGGGCAAAGCACACTAATTGGGTATTTTAGGGCACAATCTCATGCGCACCTGCTGAACTGGATTTCAATTGTTACTGCTGTGGAACTGACTTATGTTGGTAGTTTAGTAGGATGGGCGATAAGCTTATGGAGCATTGTAATTAGTGTCGTTGTTCTCAAGAATGTGCACAAGCTAAGCACCTGGAAATCAATAATTGTAGCGCTTGCCATACCGCTGATTTTGATGGTACTTGTTTTAATCGGCGCTCTTGCTTACTTCGGAGTATTAAGCCCCGACAAATTTTTGCCTTCAAATGTTGCCTAGAAAATTGATAAATTATTTTTTCTCCGTCCTTTCAATCACAGCCTTCAGAATTATCGGCCATGCAATGGTTGCGTCTGCAATGACTTCTGCAAACCTTCCGCCTTCATTCTCAGGCACAAACTTTCCCCATGATATTCCTTCAGAATAAGTGCATCCAGACAGACCGCCCCAGTTGACAGGCTCAGGGCAGACTCTTACAGCATAATGGAATCTTTTGAAGCCGCCTCCGTGCCCAATCCTTTTGTCGATAATGTCAAGGTAAGGGCCAACCTGCTGCGCCCAATTCCTTGGAACTCCGCCTCCAATCGTGAATATTCCAATCTTTTTTGCATTCTTAATCTGCTCCGTGTAATGTTCCAAGTCAATGAATGGGTTGAACTGGAATGGATTTTCGCCTTTTATTGATTGCCTCTTTAAGTATATGCCCAAATCAAGCCCAAGCTCAGAGTCCGTAAATGCCGGAATGTAAACTGGAACTTTTTTTTGATAAGCTGATTTTAAAATTGCCCTGCCTTCTGAATTCTCAGCCAGAAATTTTCCAAGCATGCCTGTAAGCTTATGGCTGCACAGAATCTCGCTGCTGTCAATCTTGTCAAGAACTTTTGTGAATATTTCCTCAGTGTCATCTAAATTCTTTTCAAGCTCCAGAGTATCATAAACGCGGTTGTATCCTTTCTCATATAATTTTATGTCGTCCATTTTTGGATTGTGCTTGAAGTGCCTCATTCCAATGCTTTCAACAAAGCCATGGGTCATCAAGGCACCTGTGCTGACAATTGCATTAATCATTCCCCTGTCAATCATGTCGCAAATCAGCAAGCCCATCTTTGCAACAGTCATTGCGCCTGAGAAAGTGCCGACAACAAAGCAATCCTTGTCAGAAGCCATCTCGTAAAGCACATCTGCTGCATGCCCCAGCTCTCTTCCGCCAAAAGAAGTTTTTGACATTGCCTTTGCCATATCGTCAAAATTTTTTACCTTGCTTAAGTCCAGGGCTTCCAGTGGCTCAAGGTTGTCGGAAAATCCTGTTGCATACTTTGAAGAGTCTCTTCTTTCAAATTTTTCTTTCATTGGTTTTTGAGTTTTTAGCTGTTCCATTTTTATTTTTAGTTTATCGACAGAAAACAAAGAAATTTTTTTGTTTATAAACTTTTGTAAAATTTCAGAAAATAATATTCAATCAAAATTTTAAGCCCTTCCCCTGCTTTCGCCAGCCACTATTCCTGAAGCAATCAGATGCGCCAGCCTCAAAGGCTCCGGAACTAAGCTTCTTGTGCAGGCAATTTTCAATATTTTTACCGCATCTTCAAATTCAATCCCGGTTAATTGCGCGTAAACATTTCCAATTTTAACCACATTCCCGGCTTTTTCAATCAGACTTATTTTTCTATTTTGATTGATTTTTTTCAATGTCCGTTTTATTTTCGGAATGTCAGGATTCCTTCTTATTACAACAACAACAGGCAGTTTTGTTTTTTTGTTTAACTCAATAACATCAATCACATTAAAGCCCCCGACTGCAATTCCGTTGAGAAAAATGCACCGCAGCTGGGGCTTGAACTTGCACTTGTTAATCATTGCAATTAGCTTTTTTGTTGAGTCGCTGCCGTCAACATCAGCTTTTGTCGAGAGAATCCCGTCAACCCATGAGCCGCCTCTCATTACAACCCCTACGACCATTACTTTCTTGTCCTTGAACTTGTTGAAAGGGCTGTCGTCAATCCCTATGACTCTTATTTCTTTTTTGAACATCTCATTCCCTAAACTCAACATCATCAATTATCCCGTCAGAATCCAAGTCTATGCCCTCGACAACATTTGCCTTGATGCTTGAGTTGTGGATGTTTCCGCTTGTTATTTTCTTGAAGTCCTTCAGAAATGCGATAATTGCAGCCCTTGTCCCTGAAAACCTCTTGCCTGCAACCACCAAAACATACTTGTCCTTGCTGAAGGGGCTTTTTGCCTTGACAATCAAGCCGCATTCATCCTGTGGATATGTTTCGTTTGAGATTGTTGATTTTATGTTGCCGTTCTCAAACCTTATCGGAAGCTTGGTATTGGCTTTTTCCACAACCTTGTTTACAACAGGCCCTCCAATCAGGATTAAATTGTTGCTTAAATCGTCCTCTCTTACTTCAGTATCGAGCTTTACATTGAACTGCGGGACATAATTCAGGAATGTTCCCAGAAACAAAGCCAGATCCATCCCGTAATAGCCGTCCCTGCTCCTTGCCTTGTCTTGCCCGTGGGGGTCCGGCGAGCCGACGATAATCAAAGCGTCAAGCTGCCCGTTTTTTATAAAAGGCTCAAGAAACTCTGACTCGTTCCTTATCTGCGCTATTTTGCTTGTTGTCTCAAAATTCCTGAATTTGATTACAAAAGCAGGCTCTGCCAAAGCGTAGAAGTTTGCCGTTGCTCCTTGCTTTGTCTCTTTTTTGGCAATTTTAATTATTCCCGCCTTCTCAAGGTTTCTTATGTGATAGTACACTTTCTGCTCATGAACTTTTAACGACTTTGCTATGTCTATCGGGTACATTGCCTCTTTTGAAAGCAGATTAAGTATTTTCTGCGCCAATTCAGAGCTTGCAGAGCCAGCGGCTTCAGGGCTTATCTCCTTTGCAGGCAACGAATAAATCTCATTTTTCTGCTTGTCTATTATGAACATAATAAGTAAAAAGATGAACTACTATAAAAAGTTTTTTAATGGTGTTATAAATTATTTGTGATGATTTATGGTTAATGTTTAAAAATAGCGCTTGTTTCCTATAAGTAAAATGGAAAGAATAGATTATGACGGCATTGCACTGCTCGTGAGAAACCCTGAAAACTGGGCAAAAGAGACTGTTACAATCAATCTTGGAGGCAGGAGCAACGGCAGTTCAAAGAGAGAAAGGGCTGAAATTATAAGTGTGGTAGCCTATCCAATGGTTGCTGAAATTATAGAGTTGAATTATGAGGCAAAAATCAGGGATTTGGAAGAGCATGGAGTAGCGCGCACATTATACGGCGGCATTAAGCTTGTGTCCAGAGGATTAAAATCGGAAACACCATTTCTTTCCAGGCCCAAGTCGTTGGATAATGTAGTTACAGGCGCGGAATTTGCCGGAGATGTGGACTTAAGGTACATGCTATTTGGCAGGCGAAATAATTCGTGGATTCGTGACTTGTGGGGGGACAAAGAAGCAAAACGGCAATATATTGGATTTCTTTACCTTTTGAATAAAAAAGTGCTTGACAAATCAATAAGCCCACGCATTTATATAGAAGCAATAGAGAGAATTGAGTGGATTCATAAAGACATGGTAGTTGACCTATCCAAAGCTTCTTTCGTCTATAAGCAGAGGGCAATAAATAATCATAGGAAGATACTACATGACGACCCCCTTATACTGCCGCATTTATCTGCATTAAACCAATAGTATTATATGTATTATAGTTTTTTTTATAATACTCCTATAATTCTTTTAATAACATTTATAAACAAGCTATGTTTACTAGGCTACCTCATCAGATAAACACTCCAAGTGCGTCTCTTCAATCCTCTTTTGGGACGCACTTATTTTTAATATGAAGTCTGAATTTGTAGAGGCAGCTTAAATGTGCGGAATTGTCGGTTATATCGGAAATGGCGAGGCTTATCCTATGCTTCTGAAAGGGCTGAAAAGCCTTGAGTACAGGGGCTATGATTCTGCGGGATTTGCCATAGTGAACAAAGGCATTGCGATAGAAAAGGACATTGGCAGGATAGAGGATGTGGAAAAGAAGATTGACTTGTCCATGCTTAAAGGATCCGCAGGATTGGCGCATTGCCGCTGGGCAACCCATGGCAGCGTTACAAAGAGCAATGCCCATCCGCATGCTGACTGCTCAAACAAGATTGTAGTTGTCCATAACGGCATTATAGAGAACTACAGCCAGCTTAAGGAAAAGCTGATGCAGAAAAACCATGCCTTCAGCTCTGAAACAGACACAGAGGTTATAGCGCATCTGATTGAGGAGTATATGAAGAATTCCGGCTTTGAAGAAGCTGTCAGGAATGCGCTTAAGGAAGTCAATGGCTCCTATGCTTTGGGGGTTATCTGCGCTGACGAGCCCGACAAGCTGGTTGCTGCAAGGAACGAAAGCCCGCTCATCATAGGAAAAGGAAGCAATGGAATGTTTATTGCTTCTGACATTCCTGCATTGCTCGAATACACAAACAGCTTTGTTTATCTGCATGACAGGGAAACTGCCGTGCTCGGCAAAGGCAGCATAGCAATTTCGGACCTGGAAGGAGCCAAAAAGAATTTCAAAGTCAGCAGAATAAACTGGAGCAGGGAAGACGCTGAAAAGGGAGGCTACAAGCATTTCATGCTGAAAGAAATTTATGAGCAGCCGAGGGCAATAACAGAAACCCTTAACGGAAGGCTGAAAAACGGCAATGTTATTTTTGAAGAAGAGATTAACCTAAGCGATAAAGAAATTCTGGAGATTGAAGATGTAAAGATAATCGGCTGCGGCACTTCATGGCATGCTGCCTTGGTGGGCAAGTTCATGTTCGAGGAGCTTGCAAAAATAACAACAGAGGTTGAGTACGCGTCAGAGTTTAGGTACAGGAACCCAATTATAAAAAAGAATACTTTGGTTATAGCAATAAGCCAGAGCGGCGAAACAGCAGACACAGTCGCTGCATTAAAAGAGGCAAAAAAGCTTGGAGTCAAGACAATTGCAATATGCAACGTAAGGGGAAGCTCCATAACAAGGGCTGCTGACGGCGCTGTTTATACAATGGCAGGCCCTGAAATCGGGGTTGCATCGACAAAAGCCTTCACGACACAGCTTGCTGTCTTGTACCTCCTTACAATACTGTTTTCAAAAGCCAGAAAAACGTTAAACGACAGGCAGATAAAGGACATGATTGACGGAATAAGAAAAATCCCATTGCAGATGGCATCTGTCCTTAACGAAGACATGGAGATTATGAACTGCGCTGAGCTTTACCACAAGAAAACAAACTCCCTTTATCTTGGCAGGGGCGTTAATTTCCCGATTGCCCTTGAAGGCGCCTTGAAATTAAAGGAGGTCAGCTACATGCACGCAGAAGGCTATCCTGCTGCTGAGATGAAGCACGGGCCGATTGCGCTGATTGACGAGAATATGCCTGTCGTTTTCATAGCGCCCCATGATATTTACACCCACAGCAAGATTTTGGGCAATATTGAAGAAGTGAAGGCGAGAGGAGGCATCGTGATTGCGATTGCAACAGAAGGCGACAGTGAAATCCCAAAAAAGGCAGGCCATACCATATTTATTCCAAAAACTCTTTATACATTAAGCTCGATGCTTGCGGTGATTCCGCTGCAGCTGCTTGCTTACCACATTGCTGACAAGCTTGGAAGGGACATTGACAAGCCGAGGAACCTGGCTAAGTCGGTTGTCGTAGAGTAAGGTTTATAATATCTTTTATGCATACCAACAAAATGATGATAAAACCTCCGTACATTGCATTTACTCTTTTGTTTTTGTCGTGGCTGGCTGACTATCTTTTTCCCAAATTCAGGTTTATAGCTGGCAATTACAGATATGTTGGAATTTTATTTTTTATATTTGGGCTGTCAATAACTTTCTCGTCTTTCTATTTCTTCAAGAAAAACAAAACTCCAATCATACCCGGGCAAAAGCCAACTTTCATGGTTGCAGAAGGGACATACAAATTCACAAGAAACCCTATGTATCTGGGAGTGACAATCGGGTTGCTCGGAATTTCCGTTTACATCGGGAATCTGCTGTCATTTTTGTCGCCTTTGATATTTTTCCTTATAATGAACTACTATTTTGCCCCAAGAGAGGAAAAGCTTATGGAAAGCATTTTCGGAAAAAAATACTTGGATTACAAGAAAAAAGTGAGAAGATGGGTTTAAGATGAAAATAAGAAAAGCAACAGGCAAAGACGCAAAAGGAATTGCAAATGTTTTAGTTCAGGGTTATAATATTAAAGATTTAAATGAAGGCATTAGTGTATTCAAAAATGAAACCAAAAAACAGCACCATTATATTGTTGCAGAAGACAAAGGGAAATTAATTGGAATTGTGACGTGGCTGGTGCACGGCTTGCCAAAGCACCAATTGTGCGAATTGGACAGGATTGCGGTTTTGCCGGAATACAGGGGAAAAGGAGTTGCACATAAGTTATTTCAGGCATTGATTAAAGATGCAAAATCATTTTACAGGAAAAACAGGTCAAAATTGAGGAAATTATATTTATTAACCCGTGCAGACAACACAAGGGCTCACAGGTTCTATGAAAAGCTTGGATTCAGGCACGAGACGACTTTGAAAGAGCATTATTACAAGGATAAGGATGAGTATGTTTATAGCATGTTTTTTTGAATGAATTATTTTATTCTGACCATTTTTTTCCTAAATAAAAAAATAGAAGAGCTATTCCAAAAAGTAAAATCAAAGCAACAATACCGCTTAAAATTAAAGTTTGTTCATATTTCTGTTGATACCACCATAAAAAATTAGCACTATAGCTTCCGATAAATCCAAAAAGTCCAAAAATTAAACCTAGCAATATTCCAAGTCCAATATTTTTTCTAATTTTATTATTTTTTGTTATTTTATTTTTCACTTTATTCAAAACACCCCAAGCAAACTCAAAAACTGCTCTTTGCTTTCACATTTAAAATAAGGATTTGCCTTTTTCTCCCCGCCGATTGTTGAGAATGGAATGTCACCATAGTCATGCCCAGGGTAAACTTCAATTTTGTCATCTAATTTCTTCAATTTTTGCAAACTCTCAAACAATTTCAATGAGTCACCGCCTGCCAAGTCAGTCCTTCCTATCGCATTCACAAACAAGGTGTCGCCTGTGATTAATTTATTCCCTGCAAGAAGGCAGATTGCTCCCGGGGTATGCCCGGGCGTATGGATAACCTTGATTTTTATTTTTCCAACATAAATTTCATCATTATTTTTTAATTTATGAATTTTTATATTCGGGTTTTTTATTATACTTTTGATTTCATTGTAGTCATCCTCATGAAAATAAACTTCTGCATTTGTCTTTGATGCCAGCTCATCCACTTTTTGAATGTGGTCGTAATGGGAATGTGTTAATATTATTTTTTTGATTTGTAAATTTTCTTTCTTTGCAATTTCAATCAGTTTATCTGCTTCCCAGCCTGCGTCAACAACAACAGCTTCCTTGCTATTTTTATCCCCTATGATATAGCTGAAGTTCTGCATCGGGCCGACATGGACTTGCCTGAAGAACATTTTATGCCACTTTCCTCCCAAAGCTCAGGAACCCAGAATGCCCCAAGCCCTGGCTTTTAGGGCGGACTTTTCTTTCCTCAACTTCCCATTCCCTTTCAGTTATCTCAGCCGTCTTAAGATACACAAAATTTTCATTCTTCCTCAAAGCATTCACAAAATCAGCCACTTGAGGCACAGAAGGGCTGTAAGACACAATAAACCCGCCGGGCTTCAATGCTTTTGAGCAGCTTTCAATAGCTTTCCATGGCTCTGGGAGGTCCAGAATAACAACATCAAAGCCTTTGTCACCAATTTCATTGTAGATATCTTTTTTCCTTATTTTTATGTTTTTTAACTGCAGGAAGTCAATGTTCTGCTTCACAATTTCAATGAAATCGTCCCTGATTTCATAGGTTACGACTTCCTTTGCTATGGCTGCGAGAAAGCACGCCAAAGCGCCTGAGCCTGAGCCGGCATCCAAAACTTTGCTTTTTTTGTTGATGCCTGTTTCGGCAATTATCAGCCCTATGTCCTTCAAGGGTACTATCTGGGCATCCCTTTTTATCTTCCTGTACTCGTCAATGAAATGCGGGTTAAAAACATAGAACTCCCTGCCTGTGTTGGACTTGAGCAGGCTGCCTTCTTTTGCTTCTTTCAGCTCTTCTTTTCTTATAAAGCCGTATTGGGTGTGCAAATCCTCCTCAAGGCTTTTCGCATAGAATTTCCTGCCCTGCATTGTAATCAGTACTTTTTTAATGACAGCCATAGATAAGCATAGAAAAATCTAGGCTATAAAAATTTAATTAAAGCAGAGCTTTATTTCTTGCTCTTCCTGGCAGGCTCTTCGCAATGCGGGCACACAGGCTTTGCCATCTTGACTATGCCTTTCAGCACCAGCAATCCAGCCAAGGTGTACCATATTATATACACATCACCTTGCGACTTTGCATACCAGCTTGCTACAAACAGCACTATACCAAAAAGAATGTATTTTGCCGCCCAGCACTTGCCGCATGCGCCGTCATGGCATGTTGAATCCATTATTGCACCTCCTTTAGGTTATTTTTATACTCTTAAATTAAGGGTTTAAAAACTTTGCGATTCAGAACAACCTTTTGAAAAAAGCAGTCGAATGTGAGCGAGTTCGCAACGAGCTCACTCGCAAGTCACTGGAAAACCATGTCCTAAAAAATCCATGGATTTTTGGGAACTTGAAAATCTATATTTTCAAGTCAATGCGTAATCTACGATTACGCGGAACTATTGCAGATAATGAAAATACGGGCCAGGGAGGATTCGAACCCCCGACCTCCTGCTTGCTTCAAAACCGAAGGGTGCAAAGGAGCAAACCCATGGTCTGGAATAGAAGGCAGGCGCTCTATTTGCGCGAGTAACACAATCTGATTACTCTCCAAGCTGAGCTACTAGCCCGTAAAGATGCAGAATTAAATCAATTATTTATAAAAGTTGTCAATAAACAAGCTCTTCCTTGTGCCTCATTATGTAGTCCTTGAAGCTGTTCACAAACTCGGGCATCATGTTCAAAGTACTGTACTCAGCCTCTTGAAAAGGCTCTATTTTAATATTTTTAATGCCTTCTCCTGTAATCTTAACGTTTTTTTCGTCAAACAGGTAATCTTTTCTCTTTCTTGCGTAATGCAAAGTCGGAAGATTGTTGGCGTCCAAGCCAATTAAACTGCACGACACAAAATCCAGCGCGTTTGCATCGCTTGATGCAGCAAGAATGCCTGCAAATTTTGCTGAGCCGTTGCAGGGGCCGTTGCCTTCCATGCCGTAAACGCCATCAATGAGATTTAAAACGACCTTTTCTTTCAGCAAAGCGTACAAGTCAAGCAGCATGTTGGCAAAGTACTCCATGTTGGAGTATTTCAGATGGTAAAACCCCCTTCTCGGGCCCGGCATCATGCTGTATAGGTTCTTGACAGCGCCTGTAAAGTAAAGCTGGCAATGCGTCTTTAATTTTGGCATGTTAATGACAGCATCAACCTCATCAAAGTAATGAGTTAACGGGAATTCCTTGACAACTAATCCACGGTCGTTTTTTACGTTTATTTTTTTGTCGAATGCTGCAATTTCAGCATTATGCCTTCTGCAGGCATCATAAATCCCGCATGCCTTCATCGCCCCCATAGTGTCGTCTGAAAACGGGCTGTCGCCGACAAGGATTTCACACCTGTTTTCCTTAAGGATTTTTACAACAGCCTCGATGACAGCAGGGTGCGTAGTCATGCCTTCTTCCGGAGACGCCCCTCTTACAACATTAGGCTTCAGGAGAACTTTCTGCCCTTTTTTTATGAATCTTGAGATGCCGCCCAAATTGGATATGAGTCTGCCGGCTGCCTTGTCAACCTCGCTTTGGCTGTAAGAACTGCATTTTTCCAGACTAACCGTGTAAGGCATAAGAAAATGGATATTCCATCATTTAAATAGTTTATTGCGACAAAGCATCGTCCCACGAGCCAACCCACATCGTGCAGTGCTTCTTGCCCTCCCAGTAATAGTAGCAGTTCTTCCCGAACTTTTCCCAGCGGACGCATCCCACACATGAAGGCGGCGCATCGCTTTTCTTTTCTTTTTGCTGAGGCATGTCAGTCAAGGAACTCACCTTTCTTTATCTTCTCGGGCAAGTACTTTTCAGATATAAATGTTATGCCTTTTGAGCTTAAAGCCTGAATTTCCAGCTTTGCGCCAAAGTCTTTCATCATCTTGAACTGGCGCTGCCAAGCCTTGTTCTTCTTGAACCAGTCGTAGTCTGCTATCTGCTTCAGCCTTGTAAAGTCAACATCCTTGAACTTGATGAAGTGCTTTTTCAGGTCATAATTCGTGGCATCGTCTGCCGTGATGCCCAGAAACCTTGCATTCTGCAAAGTCATTGTGCCTGACATATGGGCAAGGTTGATTGAGCCAAACTTCAAAACGGAATAGATATAAAATCCCCATGGATCAAAGTCTGCAAGCACGTAAATTGGCAGGTCGTGCTCATCATTCAGCACCTGAAGAAGCCTTCTTATGCCCCTTGTTGTCTGCCCCTGCGATGTTACAATTATGCAGTTCTGCTTTTCCCAGAACTTGTCTTCATGCAGCCTTTCCCACACTGCCTGTTTTTCCATGTAAATTACATATTTTGCCTTGACGCTCTTAAACTCAATGTTCTCGACATTTGAAGGAATGCTCCAGCCGCCTGAGCCAAGCTTTGCCCAGTTTATTGAGTCGCCAGAATCCTCGATTACAACATTGCCTGCAACGCTGCCCATCTTGTTGGCATTAATGTTCAGCTGCTCCCTTGAGCAGTCTGTTATGAGCTCCAGGTCCTCTATTGCATTGTCGCTTTCGCTTTGGTCATCAACAATGTTTATGTTCGAGCTCGGCAATGTGCGCTTTGCCATGTAAAATACGTCCCTCAGGCTTGCATGCTTTCCGACATCAAGAAGATTCTTGCTTACCTTTGCCACTTCAAGAGTCTGCAAAAACTTCTTTGCATGCCCAACATTGAAAAAGGTTCTTTGCTGGGTTTTGCCCCCCAAGCCAAGAGTCTTTGACTTCTCGTCAAACACCACATTGGACAGGCTTCTCAGGGAAAACTCAATGGTTGGATTTCTGCCTTTCTCGATGTCCACGACAAGCTTCTTTCCAAAGCTTTCCAGTTCCTTAACCGGCTTCTTCTCTTGCTTTTTCATTTTCCTTCTTGAAGTCCATCCTGTACAATTTGTCGTCAGCATCCCCCTCTTCAGTAATCTCTCTCTTGATTTCAGGCTTTACAAGCATTTTCTGCAGCGCCTGTAGTATTTTCTCCTTTTTCTCGCTGGACAAGACTGACAATGACTCTGCAACTTCCGGAATGTACTTCTCAAACATGTTGGCCCTTTCAATCTGCTGGCTTATCCTTGTTTTCTTCCTTACGTAAGTGCCGAGCTGCCTTCCGCATTCCTGCAGGGCAAGCTTGATTTCCTTTATGATTTCAGCGTAATGGGCTATTGCCTCCTTTGACTCGGAAGTGAACGGCACCCACACAGATGACATATGCACAACTATTACAACAGGCCCGAAAGGAATTGAGTCGCCTGACTGCTGCAGTCCATATGCCTTCCAGTTGTTTTCCATTATTGATTTTGTCATTGAGCATGCGCCTTCCTGGTAAAGCAGGGGCACCCTGTTTGCAAACCTCAAAATGTTGGCTTTCTCCTCTTTTGGAATTTCCCCCCCGTAAGCGATTCCAGCCTCTATGATGAAAGGGTTGCCTCTGTAAACAGATGGCGGCCTCGATGTTGAGCAGTAAAACTCTGCCTTTATTTCCTTGCGCAGGCCTTTTTGCAGCAGCTCCTCCCCTATGGGGCTCAGGCAGTCTGTCGGCGGAGCAATTATCTTTGTTTTTTGTATGCCCTGTATGAGCTTTTCCGCCATATCCCTGCTCACTTCGCCTGGCTTTGTGTTTGGCAAAACTGCGGCATGCTGGCAGATTTCTTTTGCAGTGCCCGGGCCTACTCTTGAAAACTCAGAAGTCAGAAAGCTCTGCAAAGTCCTTGATTCTGTCCATCTCAGCTTATCAATGAGCATGCCAAGCTCTATACCGTAAGGATGGGGCTTGATTTCCTGAGGCTGCGAGGGAAGATTATCCGTGCCTCTTGCAAATATAACCTGCTCGCCTTTTGGAGGCTGGTATATGATTGTGACATGGGGGTTGATAACAGCAGTCTGCTTCAGGTACTCATCAACTGATTGGGAGCCTTTCATATAGTCTGCTTCCAGGTCAATCTCTACCCTTGTGCCATGCTCCTTTGCCCATTCGACAGTCTCTTCCTTTGCTATTGTGGGCTTGTTCTGCTGGGTGTCAATGCCCAGCTCGTAATAATGAGCAGGCTCTTTTTTGGAAACTCTCGAGGTTATTTTTGCATGCCTGCCTGTTGTCAATTGCGCATACAGCACGGCAGCGCTTATTCCAATGCCCTGCTGCCCTCTTGCCTGCTTCAAAGTGTGGAATTTGCTGCCGTAAAGCAGCTTTGCGAAGATGTTCGGGATCTGCTTTTTCACAATTCCCGGGCCGTTGTCCTCCACAATCACTTTGTACTTAAATTCCCCGATTTCTATGATTTCAACACTTATCTCGGGCAGAATTCTTGCCTCCTCGCACGCATCCAGGCTGTTGTCAACAGCTTCCTTGACTGCCATTAAAAGAGCTTTTCTCTTGTTGTCAAACCCAAGCAAGTGCCTGTTTTTTGTGAAAAATTCAGCTACTGAGATTTCCTTCTGCCTTTTGGCAAGCTCATATGCTATTGGCGTTTCTTTCTGCTCTGCTTTTGCCTGCTGGTCTGCCATGTTACAACTCCATTATTGCCTTTCTTTTAATCTCCCTTCTCCTTTTCTCGAGCCATTTATATACATTTGCATGGGTTGAGCCCCGCAGCAAGGATTCCACGGCGCGCCTTGCAGCATAAGCAGGCTCCGGCATGCCTATGATGCTTATAGTCTTCCCGAAAACTGATATGCTGCACTCTGTAAGCTCCTCTATAAGCTTTCTGGACTTGCCTTCCTTGCCTATTACCCTGCCTTTAAGCCTTATCATGGTTTCCTTTGACTTGCCCGCAAACTCGCTCAGGTCCACAACCTCAAATATGTAATCCGGCTTTAGAAGGAGCCTTGCAACGTCAGGGTTGAATCCCCTGCCAATCGCCTTTATTATTTCCCTTGCAGTGTACAATCCAAGGGCGTCTTCTCCCGAAACAAATATGTCGCATTCCTTTGAGTCTATGTTAAGCTTTGTATTTGTGGATTCCTCTATTTCCTTCTTCACGCTGCCTTCCTTGCCTATAATGACAGCAACCCTGTTTCTTGGAACTTTCAATTCGTAAGAATACTCAACCATTTTGGTTTGAAATTGCAAATGATTTTTAAGGTTTTGGATTTTTATTTCCCTGTGATTTCTTTTTTAGCCTTTGCTTCATCCACATTTAACCCAATCTTCCTGAAAAAATTGCATATGTTCCTTATGTCCCTTTCCAGATAATATTCTGCTCTTGAGCTTTCCAGCGTAGTGCACTGCGAAAAATCTATGAAGACCGGCATTTCATTGTAATTCAGTATGTTGAAGGCTGACAAATCGGCATGAACCAAGCCTGCTTTGTGGAGTTTTTTCATGTTGCTTATTATTTTATTGAAGAAATCTTTTGGGTTTTTGGGCAATTCATCTTTCAGCTTGGGCGCAATAACATCATTATCGCCAATAAACTCCAGCACCAAGACATGTTTGGAAAAGGTTAATGGCGTTGGAACGCTTACATTTGCTTCTCTTGCCTTCAGCAGATTTCTGTATTCCCTTTGGACCCATGTAAATATAATGTTCCTTTTGCCCTTTTTCAGTTTCAAGAATCTAGGATCATCTTTTATGTAGTCATACATCCTGTTGAAGTCGCAGGTCTCCAAGCGATAAATCTTCACCATGACTCTTGTGCCGTCTTTCCTCAATGCTGAGAAAACATTGCTTTCCTTGCCGATTGAAATCGGGCTTTCCAGTCCTTCAAAATGCCCCTGAGTGATTAGCTTGTAGACTGTTCTCTGGGTGAACTGGTCAAAAACATCGCCCCATGTCTTGAACTCTTCCTTTGGCTTTGATTTTTGGGACATGACTGGATAGAATAAAACCAGATATTTAAGGGTATCTTAATAGTGGTATACCACTCTAAAATAGTAAATAAACCGAAACCTTTATATACTAGTTACATTATATAGTAGTAACATATACGTTGAGGAATCTCATCAATATCACCTCTTTTTCCCTAGCGGGGTATCGCGAGATGCTTCGCTGGGGTTTTTTATATTGAAATTTCAGAAAAATGGACACACTTGAACTGGAGCTTTTTAGGACTACAAAGCCGAATGTTAACCAATTAAGAAAAAGACATTCTAGATATCGAGGTTTCTTTTATGGAGAATTTGCAGATAGCGCTAATGATTATAGAGAATTTGGATTACCAATAGTAAGCTGGAACTTATTCCAAGGAAAGCCAAAAAATCCTACATATGGGATGGTTTCTAACGAACCGTGCAAACAATTTAACTCAAGCAGCTACACAGAGGTTATAACTATTCTTGAAGGGACATTGGAAGCAGAGGTTAATGGGGTTATGGGTTTATATAAACCGAGAGGTAGAAAACTAATTGCCACTCCAAATAGCACATTGAAATTAAATGTAAAAAGAGGACCAGTATTGTACTTCTGCCAATACATATAAAGAACACATCAAACTAAACCTTTATATACCTCCTTTGCTTTCTATTTTACTGCCCGTCACGAGAGTACCAAATGGAGCTCACGATAAATTCAAGCAATGAGCTTTGGGGTTAGTGTTACGGGCTGCATATTAATTATCAAAAAGGCATAGAACAAGATTATCATCATTATCATTCATTATTGTTGATTTGAATCAGTAAATTGGTAATAGGTAAGTTAAGGTAACTTGTTCTGAATGCTGTAAATACATGAAATGCGGGGAAGCTATTATGCTCATCAATTCAACCTCATTAAATGGATTAGTTGATTAGATAGCTTCTTCTCGGAGGCAAGGTTAAAATGGGTAAGATAAGCCCTGTAGCGGCAAAGTATATAGTTCACGCGAACATTGACATAGAGGGCGTAGTTGACAGGCCTGATGTCATAGGCGCGATTTTCGGGCAGACAGAAGGGCTTCTAGGTGCGGACTTGGAGATGAGGGAGCTCCAGAAATCAGGCAGGATTGGAAGAATTGAGGTCAACACAGAAACAAGGACAGGCAAAACCAAAGGCACTATTATAATTCCTTCTTCCCTGGACAAGGCTGAAACAAGCATTGTTGCGGCAGCCATGGAGATAATACAAAGGATAGGGCCCTGCAATGCAAAGATAGAGGTTACAAACATAGAGGATGTAAGGATAAGCAAGAGGATCATGGTTATAGAAAGGGCAAAAGAGCTTCTCAAGAAGATGATAGAGCAGACCATGCCTGATTCGCAGGAGATTGCAGATGAGGTTGCAGAGTCAGTAAGGATCATGGAAATCGTGGAGTACGGCAGGGACAGGCTTCCTGCAGGCCCGGCAATAGACGAAAGCGACGAGATTATTGTGGTCGAGGGCAGGGCAGACGTGCTGAACCTTTTGAAGCACGGCTTCAAAAATGCAATTGCAATCAACGGGACTTCTGTGCCGGAAACCATAATAGATGTGTGCGGCAAAAAAGTTGTGACGGCATTTGTCGACGGAGACAGGGGAGGCAATCTGATAATAAAGGAATTGACTTCTGTGGCGGACATTGATTTTGTCACAAAAGCGCCTGACGGCAAGGAAGTTGAGGAATTGACGAAAAAGGAAATCCACAAGGCAATAAGGAGCAGGATTTCGGGGGAGCAGGCAAAGCTTGATCTCTCAAGGGAGCCTGAAAGGACAGCCATGGAGCTTGTCAAAAGGCATCATCCCCAGCAGCAGCATCAGCAGCATTTCAGGCCGATGCAGAGGCCATACCAGCCAGCCCCGCCTATCAGAAGGGTTCCAATATCAAACGAAGAAAAAAATGCGTTCAAGTCAATGCTTGAAGACCTGATTGGCACAAGGGGGGCTGAGATACTTGACAGCAAGCTTTCTGTGCTTGGAAAAGTGCCTGTAAGCGAAGTCCAGACTGCGCTGAAGAGCATAAACAACGCTCATGCTGTTGTGTTTGACGGCAGCATTGAAAGGGACATAGTGAAGGTTGCCGAGGAATCCAATGTCAAGTTTTTGATAGGAATGGACTCAAAAGTCAGGCAGCACGAGACAAGGGTAAATTTAGTGACTGTGAACGAGCTTTAAACCAGGCTCTTGCCCAGGCTTTTTCCGCATTCGGGCAGCTTATTCATTTTGCAGAAATTATCCTTTATTGTTTCTGCGGAATGCACTCCGCTGAATTTAACGCGATTGTTTATCAGGAAAGTCGGGAATGATTTTACCTGAAGCTCCTTTGCCAATGCGCCATTTGACAAGTGCTTTTCAAACTTCGCTTCCTTGAAATTGTCTAAAAATTCCTTCAGGTTTTCTTCTGCATTCACGCTTGAAACATCGTTTTCCTTGACAAACAAGTCCAGCCTGTTTGGCACGCTTTCCCTTCTGAAATAGAATGTTGCGCCTGCAGCATCATCGCTTAATATGTAGCTGTCATTCTTTTTGGAAAATGCCTGCTTAAATTTTTCATAGGCAGAATTTTTTGTGATGTTTTCATCCAATATGTAAGCCGGCAGCAGGCTGATTCTGAATTTCTCGGCAATTGCCTTGCCATCATTTGTGCTGTAGTCTATTTCCTTTGCGCTTATTTTCCCAAACCAGCCTTCCAGAATGCCCAAAACCCTTTGGGTGCCGCAATTAAAGCAGCTTTTCCCGCCGTTCAGCACAATAACATTTGTCTTTTGGACCTGCCCTGATTCCGGTATTTTTACATTATTTGTTTTCTCCTGAGGCGCTGCTTTGTCCCTGAAATAGGAGTAGGAAAAAAACGCTATCAGAACTAAAACGACAAAAACAAAAGCGTACTTGAAGAATTTGCCGCCCTTTTCATCATCCTTATTTTCTTCGTACACGACAGGCTCTGCAAACGGCTCTTTCTCCACAGGCTTCGGCGCAGGATGCTCTTCAACAATTTCATCTTGTATCACCCTTAATTTTATCTTTTCTTCGCTTTTTGAGGCTATTGCAGCATCCTCTTTTGGCTGCTCTTTGGATTCTTGGGGCTTCTCTTGATTTTCAACAGGCTTTAATGATTCTTTTTCCCAGTTGCCGATTTCCCTGAGCTTCCTTTCAATCCTGTCCCTGCCCTTGTCAAATTCCTCTTTGCTTATGACCTCTGCTTCGAAGCTTTCCTTCAGAAACCGAAGTTCCTGCTCCAATCTTTCTTTCTGAGTTTTATCGTCCATAAGGGCCCCTGAAAGGCGGAATTAAGCTAATAAATAAATCTTTCTAATAGTAGGAGGTATTTTTATTACTGCCGAGTTTCAATAAAAGCATTTATAATCTCTTTAAGCATGAATTACCATGTATGACATTCTGATAGGAAGAGGCGAAGCTGACAAGGAAAAATTCGGCGTGCAGGGCTCCATATTCCTCGGCAAGCATTACATCAAGATGGGGCAGACTGTCTCCCTGTCAAACAAAGTGTACTTGGATGTTGCAAAAAGCCATGTTGTTTTCATAGTGGGCAAGAGGGGAAGCGGAAAAAGCTACACAATGGGAGTTATCGCAGAGGGCATTTACGACCTGCCTGACGAGGTAAAAAACAACATAGCAGTCATAATGCTGGACACAATGGGAATATACTGGACTATGAAGTACCCCAACAGCAAGGACAAGGAATTGATGGACTCGTGGGAGCTAGAGGGAAAAGGCATGAATGTCCACATATTTACCCCTATCGGCTTTTACGAAGAGTACAGGGAAAAGGGAATCCCGACGGATTTCCCATTCTCAATAAGAACAAGCGAGATAAATGCAGAGGAGTGGTGCATGATTTTTAATGTGGAAATAACAGAGCCTATCGGCATAGTGATTGAGAGGGCTGTGAACAGCCTGAGGGAGGAAAAGAGTGAATATGACATCAGGGATATAATAAAAGCTGTGGCTGATGACGACAGGTCTGAAGAAAGCATCAAGTATGCTGTTGAAAACAGGTTTTTGGTTGCTGAAAAATGGGGCCTGTTCGGCAGGGAAGGCACTTTGATCGAGGACTTGATTATTCCGGGGCAGATATCTGTTTTGGATGTAAGCGCTTATACTGCTACAAGCGGCGCCGAGAATTTAAGAAGCCTTGTTATCGGGCTGGTTGCGCAGAAGCTGTTTGTCGGCAGGATGGCTGCGAGAAAGGCTGAAGAGGAAAAAGCTATAAAGGAGGAAATTCATTTCTTTGAAGAGGAAGCAGAGGAGAAAAAAGAGCCGATTGTGTGGCTCATAATTGACGAAGCCCATGAGTTTTTGCCGAACAAGGGAAAAACGCCTGCAACAGCGCCTTTGATTACCGTGCTCAGGGAAGGAAGGCAGCCCGGAATTTCGCTTGTGCTGGCATCACAGCAGCCTGGCAAAATACATACAGATGTAATAACACAGTCTGATGTTGTCATTGCCCACAGGATAACCGCAAACATTGACGTGCAGGCTTTGGGAGGGCTGATGCAAAGCTACATGAGGGAGGGGCTTGACAAGCAATTAAGCCTGCTGCCTACAGAAGAAGGGGCTGCAATCGTGTTTGATGACATAAACGAGAAACTATACCCCATAAGGGTGCGCCCAAGGTACACGTGGCACGGTGGGACTGCGCCGACTGCTTTGCCGAAAGAGAAGAAGGTGTTTGAGTTTTAGTTCTAAAAATTTTGTATTCGGCATTAAAAATTAGTTAAAGCTTCCTGAAGAACTCCAGTTTGTTAAGCTGCAAAACTATCAATATCAAAATAACTGCTATTGCTGTCATCAAATAATATCCCAAGCCTATAGACAATCCTACTGCCGATACCGCCCAGACTGATGCGGCAGTTGTCAACCCGTGAACTTCGTCTTTTGCCTTGAATATCGTGCCTGCGCCCAAAAAGCCTATGCCTGTTGCAACGCCTGCAATTATCCTCACCACTTCAACAGGAAGAGTCTCAATTGTTAACAGCACAAACAAAGCGGAGCCAAGGCAAACAAGCATATGTGTTCTTACGCCTGCAGGCTTGTGAACAACTTCCCTTTCCAAGCCAATCAAGCCCCCAAATACAACAGAAAGAACCAGGCGAAGCAAAATTTCAGTGTACTCTGTCATTTTTACAGCTTTTTCCTGTCCATCTTGAGCGGCCAGTCGCCAGGAGCGTATGTCATTGAAACCAATGATGCTATTAGCATGAGCGCAAAAAACAGCAAAAATGTGAAGCCCCATGTACCTGAGTTAGGGAGTATGTAGAAGGCTGAAATCAGGAATCCCACAATGCTTGTAATCATAAAAGCCCCTGACAAAGGGGCTATGTTGAATTCCTTGTGCATTTTAACCTCTTTTTTAGTATTATTTAAACTTAAATTATTTAAACTTAACGATTTAATCCCTCAGCATGAACTTCTCAGCCATGCCTTTTGCCTTTTCCCTTTTTGCCTGATGCTCTCTGAGGAATTTGCTGATGGTTTCCGCAGTGAATCCTTTTAATTCCCCTGTCAGCATCTTTCCTGACCTGTAGTCATTGTAAATCTGCTTCAGCCTGTCTGAATCTTCAAGGAAATAGGTGAGGTATTGGTAAGGTATGTCTATGTCCGGGTTGCCGCCGTGCTTTCTGTGCGCTTCTATTGTCTCCTTTCCGCCTGAAAAAGCGTACTTCATTATCTTGCTCCTGACCTTTTCAGCTGTGTCTGTTGCCCAGATTGTTGTCTGCTCCGCCGAGGATGACATCTTGCCTTCATGGTGCATGCCCTGCAGGCCCGGAAGGAACCTTGCCAGAATTGTAGCGGGCTTTGGGTAGCCCAGCTTAGGCGCAACGTCGTTTGTCAGGAAAAAATGGGGCTGCTGGTCGATTGCGCACGGTATCAGGCAGTAAGTCGGCTTGCCTTCCAGTATAGTCGGCAAAAAAGCCGGAACGGACTGCATGCTCGTATAGAATATCTCGCCAAGATTGTTTGAGTCAGTAAACCCGAAAGTTGATTTCACAGTTGAGAATGTTATCTTCTTTGCAACCGCGCATGCATGCCTGTACATTGTTTTTGCATACTCCGTGTCAAGGAATATCCTTGTCTTTTTGGGGTTGAAGCCGACCGCAATAATGTCCAGTATGTTTTCATCAGCCCATTTTTTCGTGTCGTCAAAAGTAAGCTTTTCATTGAACAGGAATTTTTCCTCGTCCGGAATCTGGAACAATAAATTTGCATCAAAGTTGTCCTGAAGCCACTTGCAGAACATCCACGGCACAAGATGCCCGAGATGGACAGGCCCAGAAGGAGCCCTGCCGGTGTACAGGTAAAACTCGCTGCCTTTTTCAGCCTGCTCAAGAATTGCATCAAAATAAGTATGCGCAAAGAATATTTTTCTTTTCAGGAAATAGTGCAAATTGCCTGTATGCTTTTCCAATCTATTTAGTATTTTATCGTCTAACGGCTTGACGCCGAACTCCTTGATTAGCCTGCCATAATCAATCTCGCCGCTTACTTCCCATGGCGTTACAGTGTATTTTTTTGGCATTTTTATTGATTATTTTTATTGTTTTATAAATCTTATTGAAATTAGGACAGAAGAATCATTGCCGCGCCTATAAACATGATTGCCGCACCTGCAATCGCGTGCCTGAAATTCTTTTCCTTGAAAAATAAAAATCCTATGATAACGCTGAAAATTATGCTTGTCCTCTTTAAAGAGATGACATAAGGCACTAAGGTAAGCTTGAATGCCGTGGCAACCAGTATTTCTGAGAACGCGACTGCAATGCCCATAACTAAAAAATATTTGAAATTTGCCTTTATCTGCTTTTTATTTTCCCTGATCTTATTAAAAAAGAGCATTGTCAAAGCCAATGACACAAATAAATAATGCATGAACATGAAGTAGGCTGGGTTTGAAAGCTGGATGCCTATTTTTGCAAGGCTTGCGGTTATTCCAAACAAAAATGCCACAACAAGCATACGCAGCCCCCTGCCGACAAAGATTGATTTAATCGGCTCAAAATAGCCTGACTTTATTGAGGAGATGTGAAGTATATAAGAGCCTGCCACAACCACCAAAATGCCGGCAAGCCCCTGAAAACTGGGAAATTCCCCGAGCAGCAGGTATGATATAAAAATCAAAAATACCGGTGTGAAATTCAAAATCGGTATAGAGGCTGATAAGCCGCCGGTCTCCAGCGATTTCATAAGCAGAAAAGTAGCAACTATCCAGACTATGGAATTTATTGCTATAACAATATAAAAATCTAAGGAAACCTGCGGAACTGAATAAAATAAAAAACCGAACAGCAAGAACGGCAGCGTTATCAGGTTATAAAAAATTAGCTTGACATATGTGTCCAATTTCCCCAGCCTTTTCATAAAAGCATAAGAAACAGCATCACCCAATCCAGCCATAATTGAAAAAAGCGCCCATATCATTTTATTTCAGGGCTCTCAATATTTCCTTTATAGCAGCAACCCTGTCCTTTTTGCCGAAAATTGAGGTGCCTGCAACAAAAACATTTGCACCTGCCTCAAATGCAACCCTTGCAGTGTAGGGATTGATGCCGCCGTCAACCTCAATGTCAAGATTCGGCTTGAGCTTCCTCAATTCCATGACTTTTGCCGTTGCTGATGAAATGAATTTCTGCCCTGCCCAGCCTGGCTCGACAGTCATTACCAGAACCATGTCAACCATGCCAAGGTATTTTTTTATTTTATCCAATGAGGTTTTTGGCTTTATCGAGATTGCCGCCTTCACCCTGTTTTTTTTTATAAAATTAATCTGCCTGGCAGGCTCTTTGCAGGCTTCCTCATGGATTGTTATAGAGTAGGCTCCTGCATCGATAAATTTCTGGATGTAGGAATTGCTCGGCTCATGAACCATCAAATGAATGTCAAGATGCGCTTTTGTCCTTATTGTTTTTACAAACTTTGCGTCAATTGTCACAGGAGGTACAAAAATTCCGTCCATTATGTCAACATGGATTAAATCTGCAAATTTCTCAACTTCTTTTATCTCCCTGTTTATTTTTGACAAATCCGCCGATAGTATTGAAGGCGCAATCTTTGTTTTTGGCATTTTGAATTTCTAATCGGGATTTTTGCCCTATTTAAGTTTTTACTTTTCCAAACAAATCCATTATCACATTCAAAGCTGCCTCCCTTTTCTTGGGGAATGCAGCTATGCTTATTTTTAGATGAAAGCATTTGCCAGAATCTGTCAGTACTAATTTATTTTCCTCAATCCACGAGTCTTTGTCAAACCTAAGAAAAAAGTCAAGGTTTTCATCAAGCCTTGAATCAAGCTGCATCAGTGTCTTCTGCTTCTGAATTTCATCAAGATTCGACAGCAAATTTTCCAAGAACCTGCTTATCAGGCTGTTTTTTGCCAGCTTTGCCCCAAACACTGCTATTTTCCTGCCATGAAAGCCCTCGGCAGCTGTCTTATTCAATATAACCTTGTTTTCTTCGAGGCTGAATGGAAAAAACCTTAAGAAAGCATCGCGTATGGATTCTGAATCCTCGCCTTCATGGGAAAATGCAGTAAGCTTTACCAGATGGGCGTATTTCATATAAGCAGTCTAGCCTAGCTTTTCCAGCATGCTCATCACGTTCCATATCTGTGTTCTGGTGTATGGCTGCAAGTTTACGTCATTTGCAATTTCGTCAAGCTGGTTCAGCGCCTTGTTTATCTTGATTGGCATCTCGGTATCTTCCTTCAGGACATTGGATATGCTTTCTATTTGTGTTCTGACATTCCGGGGCACAGTCGCATCAGAATGCACCTCATTCAGGCTGGTTATCGCGGCATCTACTTCGCTTATTTGCTCAGCCATTTTCATGCTAATCTTCCTTTTTTATTTTCTTCAGAATCTCAGACTGGAGCTTTGAAGCCTTTTCCCTCACTTGCGATTCCTGCTTTTCCATTGTCTTTATCCTCAGCTCCAGCATTTCCTTCTTTGACTGCAAATCAGCTTTCAGCTCCGACTTGTCAGACTCCACCATGATGTTGCCTATAATCCTGAATGCCCTGTCGGTGCCGTTAAGCTCGTTCAGCGCGGATTCAACCTCGACAAGCTGTATCTGGAACTGCTGCTTCTGCCCCAGAAAGCTCTGCAGGCTCTGCTCGAACATCTGCAGCTGGCTTATTTTCTGCTCCGTTTCTTTTGATATGTCCATTTTCAGCGGGCTTTCACTTTTGTATTCACGCTTCTCGGCTTGAAGAGTATCTTGCTGCCGCAGTACGGGCACCTAACTCTTTTTCTCAGATAGTCCATTGATACTTTCTTGTTGCAGTCAAAACATTTGTATTCTGCCATTATGCCTCCTCCAGAACTTGCTCCTCGGGCTCCTCTTTTGCGGTTTCGGGCTCTTCAGCCACCTCTTCAACCTCTTTTGCCAGTACCTTTCTTGAAACAGAGTATGCCTTGCCTGCAAATTTGGCATTGCACTTCCTGCAGTGCCATATGCCGACTGCCACCCTTTTAACGGCTGTCTTGCTGCAGTAAGGGCACTTGTGCAGCTTTCTCTGCTCCCGCTCCACCTTTGAGAACTTCAGCTTTGGCTTCCTGCCGTACCTCGCGCCGAACCTTTTTACCGAGCCCAGTTTTTCTTCTTCTTTCATTTTTTAAATTTATTTCTGCTTGAATTTTATATTAAACGTATTTATTTTTGCTATATGGGGCTGCCCGGAGTTTCAGCGTTAAGCGTTTGAACCGGGGTCTTCTGGTCCCAAACCAGAAAGGATGTGTCCAAGCTACCCTACAGCCCCTCATGGATAGCTTATTTCCCTCCTGAAAGGATTAATCCCTTGTTTTTAAATCTATCGAAATAGCTGTAGATGCCATTAAATTAAGCATCTCTCCTTCTAGGTTGGCAAGCTATATAAATAATGCAGTTTTAGCCCGGATTATGATAATATCGCACTATCAGGCCCGGCAGCTTTTGGAAGCGCATGAAAAAAAGCTTGGAGAGACGGAAATATCTCTGGATTTGGGCATTTCAAAGTCAAAAATAAAAATTGAGGATGATTTTTTGATTTTTCCGGACAATCAAAAACTTGAATTTAACCAGCTGGGAAAGGCAATCAAAGACAGCACAAGCTGTTTTGTGGTGAATGACAATTCACTGGCAAAGATGCAGTGGTTTTCGGACGAGACAAACAAATATTACAAATTGGTGCCGACAAAAGATGCCCCGACAATCGAGATTTCCGGGATAAGGATGCACGTCACAAAAGAAATGACTCCGATGGAAGACACAAAAAAGAAGATAGAAAGCATTTCGCCAAGAGGGATGGTTTTGGACACGTGCATGGGTCTTGGGTACACTGCAATAATGGCTTCAAAATACGCGGATTTTGTCATTACATGCGAAAAAGACGAAAATGTGATAGAGATAGCAAGGCTGAACCCGTGGTCAAAGGAGCTTTTTGGCAACAAAAGGATAAGCATCTTAAAGGCAAGCGTTTTTGACGAAGCCAGAATAATGAAAAGCAGCATGTTTGACGCTGTAATCCACGACCCGCCGAGATTAAGCCTGGCAACAGAGCTTTATTCATTGGAATTCTACAGGCAGCTTTTCAGGGTTTTGAAAAATAACGGCAAATTATACCATTATACTGGCTCGCCGGGAAGCAGGAACAGAAAAATCGACTTGGCAAAAAATGTCGCTCAAAAATTAAGAACTGCTGGCTTTAAAGATATTGAAAAGGCGCATTACGGCTTAACATGTCGGAAACCGCAAATATTAATTTAATTTGTTGCGATTTCCGAGCATGCTCAAAAACCGCCACAAGTATAATTAAGTCTTGGCGGTTTTTGACAGCCGAAAAATAGCAATTTTTAAATATAATCTAGGCAAAGGCATATTTATGAGCTTTATTGACTACATTGAGCCTTTGAAAGATTTTATTCTGGACAGGCAGTTCATTAATTTACTTATATCAACAATAATCCTGTTTATTGCCAGTTTGGTTGCATGGTTTATCTACTCAAAACAGCTTGCCAAGAGAGATTTGTTTGAGCTAAAGCTGAAAGTAGGCTCAAGTTTCAGGATTTTTTTTGACAGGCTTGTTTATTTCCTCAAGTACCTTGCCATTTTTCCAATTTATTCTTTCCTGTGGTTCCTGATTTTTTCATTTTTATTGTTTTTGCTTTCAAAATCAAGGCCGATTGAGGACATACTGTACTTTGGCATTATAGTTGTTGCAGCCACCCGAATAGGCGCTTATGTCAGCGAGAAGCTTGCAGAGGACATGGCAAAGCTTTTGCCCTGGAGCCTTATACTGATTTTTCTGATAGACCCCAGTGCAATAACAATAAAAAGCATTTCATCCTCATTCGGCATATTTTACCAGCAGATTCCGAAAGTGGCAAAATACCTTGTGTTCATTGTTGCCGTTGAATGGGTGCTCAGAATCGGCTACTGGATAATTTCGCCCAGAAAAGCACCCCAATAGCTTAGTTTTATAAAGCCAGTATATTTCTGATAATAAAATGTCACTCACAGAAGCGCAAAGATTTCATCTGAAGAAATTCATAAAGGAGCTGGAAAATTTCAGGGGAAGGCACACAGAATTGGTTAGCGTGTACATCCCGCAGGACTATGACCTGAACAAGATAATCAACCATCTTGCGCAGGAGCAGGGCACAGCCTCCAACATAAAGTCTTCTGCAACAAGAAAAAATGTAACGGACGCCCTGGAAAGGATGATACAGCACCTTAAATTGTTCAAAAGAACGCCTCCAAACGGGTTGGTGGTGTTTTCAGGCAACGTTGCTGAAAGGGAAGGGCAGCAGGACTTCAAAGTGTGGAGCATAGAGCCGCCTGTCCCGTTAAAAACAAGGATTTACAGGTGCGACAAGGAGTTTGTTCTTGACATTCTAAGGGACATGCTTGAAGCCAAGGAAGTTTATGGATTAGTTGTCATGGACAGGCGCGATGCAAATATCGCATTGCTCAAGGGAAAAACAATAATTCCGATTGTGAAAACCCATTCTGAGGTGCCTGGCAAGTTCAAAGCCGGCGGGCAGTCTGCACAGAGGTTTCACAGGCTTATAGAGGGGGCTGCAAAAGAGCATTACAAGAAAGTGGCTGATTACATAAAAGAAGCCTTTCTGAACCTGGAGGGGCTTAAGGGCATAATTGTCGGAGGGCCCGGCCCCACAAAATACGACCTTGTTGAAGGCAACTTCATAACAAACGAAGTCAAGAAAAAGATAATAGCTATAAAAGACCTGAGCTATACGGGAGAATTCGGGCTTGAGGAGCTGCTGGAGAAAAGCCAGGATGTGCTGGCGCAGGAGGAAGTTACAGAAGAGAAGAAGATTGTAGGCAAATTTCTTGAGATGCTCGCCATAAACAGGAACATGGTTGCTTATGGGGAAGATGATGTCATGAGCAAGCTGAAGATGGGAGTTGTTGATAAGCTTCTTCTGTCAGAGGACTTAAGCGATGAGAAAATTGAGGAGTTCGAGGCTGCGGCAAAGCCTGTGGGCAGCGAGGTAAGGATTATATCAACGCAGACGAGGGAAGGCGCGCAGCTCAGGGACTTGGGAAAGTTCGCCGCTATTTTGAGGTATGAAGTGCATACATAAAAATGTCAGAACTAATAAAAGAAGCATTCCAGCAGCTGTACCCAGAAAAAGAGCCAAAGTACAATTTCTCACTAAAATATTCAAGAAAATTCAAGCCATATAACGCAAATGTAAAACTTTACGGCAACAGCCTGATGTTTCATTTAAGCAAAGACTGGAGAAAAATCAGCAGGGAAATACAAATTGGCCTGGTACAGGAACTGATGGTTAAGATTTTAAAAGACAAAAAAAAGACAATGAACATGGAGCTTTACAATCTTTTCATGAAGAATGTTCATTTGGCGGTTCCAAAGACAAAAACTGATGAAATCCTTGAAGCATCTTTTGGCAGGATAAATGACGCTTATTTCAACGGCATGCTTGACAAGCCCAATCTGCAGTGGGGCAATGCTTCAACATCAAAGCTCGGCTCTTACGAGTACGGCTCTGACACAATAACAATAAGCACGATTTTCAGGAATGAGAGGACTGAGCTTTTGGACTATGTCATGCACCATGAAATGCTCCACAAAAAGTTCAAGTTCCGGAATAAAAACGGGAGGAACCTGCACCACAGCAGCGAGTTCAGGAAAATGGAAGCAATGTTTGAGAACAGGGACATGATGGAAAAGGAGATTTCAAGGCTTGCGAGAAGGCACAGGTTTGGGTTGAAAGCGATTCTGGGGTTTTAAGTAAAAAGGTTTAAATACATTGGTTTTTACCTGCAAACCGGAGTTCAAATGAGCGAAAAACTACTGCCGTTGGCTGCAATGGAGAAGCTGCTCAAGCAGGGGGGAGCCGAGAGGGTTTCTGACAAGGCAAAGGCTGCCCTGAAGAACGCAATCGAGGAGATGGCGCATGAAATCGCTGCCAAGTCTATAAAGCTTGCCGTGCATGCAGGAAGAAAAACAGTAAAAGCGGAAGACATAAAGCTGGCTATTAAGGAATAATTTTCTCTCCAAGCATAATCTTTATAAATAAATTGCCAACCCTGAATAATCTTAATCTAAAAAGGTGAATTGAATGGCAGATACCAAGATGATTGGCGCAAACCAGGTGCAGAAAGGGAGCTTTATCATCCTGGAAGGCGTTGCATGCAAGGTTGTTGATGTCGAGATTTCAAAGCCCGGCAAGCACGGGCACTCAAAAGTGAGGGTTTCGGCAGTAGGGCTTGTGGACGACAAAAAAAAGATCGTGGTTATGCCGGGGCACGACAACGTTGAAGTGCCGATTATAGAAAAGAGGAATGCCCAAGTGCTGTCCGTACACGGGGATGCTGCAAATGTCATGGACTCAGAGACTTATGAGACATTTGACCTGAAAATCCCCGAGGAATTCAAAGGGCAGGTGACTGAGGGCTCTTCCGTGCTGTACTGGACTATAATGGATGAGAGGGTAATCAAGCAGGTAAAAGGTGCTGACTGATGGTTAAGTTCCATGAAGCTGATATAAGAAAATTCAGGAATGTTTTTGTGTGCAGGAAATGCAAGACAAAGATAAAGGCGCCTAACATAAAAATAATACAGGGAAAGATAAGCTGCAGGAGATGCGGAAGCAAGATGTTCAAGGCTGTGAGAAAGAAGTAAGATGATTGATTTTCAGACAATAGCTGCAATTGTTTTTTTGATTGTTTTGACAATTCTTGTTTTCCTGAAGAGGAAAAACCTTGATACTAAGCAGATAATCCCGTATTTTCTTTATTTTTCCATGTACAGGACAAAATTTGGCCTGGGGTTGATGGATAAATTATCAAAAAAATGCGGGAGATTCATTGTTTATGCAGGCTATGCAGGCGTTTTTGCCGGGTTTGCCGGAATGGCTTTTATCGGCTTTATGCTGGCTGCAAGCCTGGTTGACATCTTTGTAAAGCCCGAGGCTGCGCAAGGAGTCGGCTTGGTGCTTCCATTCAAGGCAAAGGGCGTATTCTTTGTACCGTTCTTTTACTGGATAATTTCAATATTTGTAATTGCCGTTGTGCACGAGTTTGCCCATGGGCTGATTGCAAGGGCGCATAACCTAAGGGTGAAGTCGTCCGGATTTGCCTTTCTTGGCATTGCCATACCAATAATACCTGCCGCTTTTGTGGAGCCTGACGAAAAAGAGCTGAGGAAAAGAAGCCATAAGGAGCAATTGAGCGTTTTTGCAGCAGGGCCTTTCTCAAACATAATTGCGGCATTCTTGTGCTTGGCAATATTGTCTTTTTTGATTGCCCCACTGGCGAATGCGGCTATTGAGCCAAACGGGGTAAAAATCACCGATTACGTGAGGGGAAAAGGCAATGAAAAGTTTCCCGCTGAAAATGCCGGGATGAAAATCGGGGAGGTAATACAAAGCGTTGACGGCAATCCAACTCCCTATGTGGGAAATCTTTCTTCGGCGCTGAGGGGCAAAAAGCCAAATGATGCTGCCTTGATAAAAACCGACAGATCATCTTATGAGATAAAGCTGGCAAGAAATCCTGACAACGGGAGCCTAGCCTATATAGGCGCTTACCTTGAGCAGAGCACGAGGATAAAGGATGATGTAAGGAAAAATTACGGGCTGCTCCTTCCAAATGCCCTCGTATGGGTTACAGGGCTCTTTGTGTTTTTGTATATCCTGAATCTCGGAATCGGGCTGTTTAATCTTGTGCCTATTGGGCCGTTAGACGGAGGCAGGATGCTGCAGCTTGTCCTGCAAAAATTTTTTGACAAAGAAAAAAGCAGCAGGATTTTTTATTACACCGGGATGTTTTTTCTTGCGGTGATTTTAGCCAATATTGTCGCCGGGTTTGTTAAGTAGCTGTCAAAATCAATTTTTGGAAATAGAAATTCATTGCTTCTGCCTGCTCTCAACATACTCCCTTACCCTGTCATTGCCTGTCGGCTTTGCATTCGGGCCAAGGGCATAGTAAATTTTCTCTGCTTCGCCACCCCAGGAATAGTCGCCTTTTTCCTTTTCAACCTTGTTGACCTGGAATTCGCCCAGGTCCGTGCCTTTTTTCAGGTGGTAATAAATGCTCCTCAAGGTTACTTTTGGAAATATTGCAGTGTAAATCTTGTAGATTTCATAGCCGTACGCCTTTTTTATAAAATGAAGTATCTCGACAACGTTCTGCCTTATCTCTGATTTGATTGGACGGCCTTTCTTCATAAAAAGGGATAAAGATTAACTTATATTTATACTTTTTGTTTCAATATGGAAAATAAATAGAAATTAAATTTATTTTTGGTGATTACCGCCACATATTACTTTAAAGCTATTTCTTTCTTGCCAAAATACGTCTTAAGAAGGTCTCTTGACTCTTCGGGAACATTAATGTTTCTATCGTAATAGTTTCGTATGTAAGCTTTTGTAAGTCTGCCAGAAAAAACAGGAATCTTTTTTTCTAAACCACCCTCAGTCGTGTAAATAACTCGTCCTTCATCACCACTCACTTCAAACTTTAAATTTTGTCCTTGTTTGATGTGGGTTACAATATCCACAATAGCATCAATTTCTGTATTTTCTGCGGGTGTTAAGGTTTTTGAATCAAGACCTGCGTCTACCCATCCCCTTATAGCGCGATTTACAATCCATCTTGGGTAAGGATTATCTTCCAAAAATTTTTGAGTGAACTTTAATTCTGTCACTTTATCATTAATTATATTTGAGAGTTCTTTAAGATCTTGATCTGAATACAAATTTGGTTCGCGCCCAAATTTTTTTATAAATTCTGTTTTGACTTTTTCAACATGTTCTTTGTTCATATCAAGGTTAACTTCATATTTATTCTCTTTTGAGCTGGTTCCAGTCTGGACCAGAGGACCCTTACAAATACTCTGCGACACTTTTCCACTTATATCAGTTATTGAACCTCCCGTTATTCCGCTTATTGGACAAACGTTTACTTCCAAATTTGCTTTATCGAATTTTGATTCGTCTTCTGGGTTTAGCGTATACTTTTTCTCAGGCGCATTTTCATCTTCAATTTCAATTTCAGTTAATGGTTCTCCCAATGGTATTTTTTCATAAGAATTTCCATTTCCGTCAAACTCTAACACAAGACCGCCGTCAATCAGCGTTATTTCGCCATCAATTGATACAATCCTAAATTGATTTTTCTTTAAGAATTCAACTTTTAAATCATCACCTTCAATTTCTAGTTCATCAGTATCAATTCTTATGTAATTTTTATTATAGGACGAAGTTCCATAAAACAAATCAAATTCCTGCGCTTGGGTTGTGAACCTTAAATTTTCTGTCTCGAAAACTGAATCTTTTTCTATCCTGACATGATTTTCATTTAATATTGTGACTTTGCCATGATTTAATACTCCATTTTCAAATATTAAATTTTCACCATCAAAAAGTATGCCATTTGTTCCGCCTTCAAACTTTAAACTAGTTAAGTCAATTGACTTTTTTTTATCAGGAAATTTTACCTCAAAATCGCCGCCTTCCAAGGCTTTGACTTCAGCGCCGTTGAGAAGCCCTATTTCAATATATCCATTGCCATTTTTAAGCATATTGCTTGCTTTGTCATAAACAGCCTGTCCCAAAGACGCATCCAAGCTCTTCAACCCCTTTTCCAAGGCAAACTCATGATAGAATATTTTAAGCCCGTCAGCGCGTGCAAAAACACCATCCCTTTGCTGTTCGGAAAGCATAGCCCAATTTTGCTGTGCGTTTTCGTAATCACCTATTATTTCATCTGGTGTTTTCTTTTGTATATCTTCCTGACTGCTCCAGGTATTTTCCTGCGCAGATGAAACTGCCACAATAAACATAATGAAGATTAAAAAAATGTATTTCTTAAGCACTTGAACCACCTGTGCTGTGGGCAAAGTTAAATACGAAGTTTTCATTGCCAACCTTTACCCTGCTGTCTGTAAGCGTTATCAGAATTGAATTCTCTCCAAAATTTGCAACGGAAATGTTCACGTCATTCAGGTAGCCGTAATCAACCAAGCAGCTTATGCACAGCTTGAATGGCGTCTTGCTCAGCTGGCTTGAAATTTTATCTGCTACATTGTATGAAACCTTGTATCTTGAAGGAACAGCCAGCGAAAAGGTGTTGTAAGATTTTGTTGACTGCCCATAGCTGATTGAAATAGGAAAATTTATTTCAAATATCACGTCATTATTGAGTATTCTGGCAGATGATTTTGGCTTCTTATAACTTATCTGGTAGCCTTTGTCCTTAAAAGCCTCAAAATAGTCAATGCACATTGTTAAGGCATCATCAAAATTCAATGAAATCTGCTCTTCTATCTTCTGCAAAGGAGGCGTAAGCTTTATGGTGCCTTTTGAATATTGCGGTATTATAAAGAAAGAATGCACAATAACATTGCTTGTTTTATTATAGTAGCCGCCCTGCAAGCCTGTGCCTAAAATTGCCCCTTCAGCAGATTGCTTTATGCATTCGTCAGCATATGTTTTGATTGGCTCAAATGATGTTTCTGAT
>JACOZN010000010.1 GCA_016181305.1 Candidatus Woesearchaeota archaeon | reverse complement strand
CTGGCATGAAGTGCATTTGAGGTTTCCTCCTGTAAGCGAGGGGCTGTAGTCTGAGCATGTTTTTATCCTGCCGAAGCTTGTGCCGTCGCAGGCTTCTCCAGTGTCAATTGCGCTGTTGCCGCATGAAGGCGCTTTTACGCACTCCGACGGATCAAGCCTGCAGTCTGATGCACACTTCAAAGTGCCGCCTATGAAGTTTGTATATTGTGTGCAGCGGTTTATGGAGCCGAATGCCCCCAAGTCGCATTCCTCGCCTGGCTGGTTTATCATGCCATCGTTGCAGACCGGCTTGGGCCTGCAGGACAATGTGTCTGTTGTTATGCCGTTGCTTTCCTTGAAGTCACTTTCCAAACCGACATGGTTTTTTGCGATTGCCCTGAAATAGTAGTTTGTATTGTCCTCCAGGCTCAGGTTCTCTACCCACAGCCATTCGCCTCCGATAAAGCTTCTTGCCATGCTCATAATTTGCTGGTTATTCGCTTTTTTAATTATGGAATATACATACTCTCTTATTCCGGAATCATCATCTTTGCCAAGCCATTTGACCCTGAGCCTGTCTGTCAGGCATGTCTTTTCCTTGCCATCATAGGAGTCATTGACGAAAAGCATCAATGGCTTTGTCAAGTCCACAACAAAGCTGATTGTTTTTACGTCGGAGTAACCTTTTGTGTCCTTGCATACAACATAAAATGTGTGTCTGCCATGTGTTGAAATTACATTTTTTGTATGCGCATAGCCCTGCGGCCCAAACAGCTCGCCGCTTCTTGCTGTTGTATCTGTCTCTGAAAATTGGCACTGCGCATTCTTGTTTGTCTCGACAGCCAGCACCGCATTTGTCGAGTTGAAGAACTCAGGGGTATGTGATGTTATGTCCATGGCGATTGTGAAATTGACAGCTACCGATATGTTGCCTGTTGCTGACTGGAGGTCAGCCTTGTTTTTGCATGCTGTATAATATATGCGGGTTCCTTCCCCCCCCAATGCAACCTGCTGCTTGTTTATCACCTTAAATGTATTGTTGTCAAAGCCCTCGAACTTGCCTTCCATGGCATCGAACTGCTTTGCCTGGCTGCTGAATTTGCATATAACAGGCTCGTCTGATTCTACAGTCAGTGCAGTAAGTGGCGGCTCCTCAATCACAGGATTTGGATATGCAAAAGCGCTTTTAATCACAGGCGGCGACGGGTCAACACTTATGTCAAAGGATTTTAATGCCTCTCCTCTCCTGTCTTTGCACTTGACATGCAGCTTATGCACTCCAGTGTCGCCGCTGGCTATCTTGTTGAAGTTTGAAGTACTGTGGGATATGCCTCCTGACACTGCGAATTTTTCCATGAGACTGTATTCGTAAAGTGTGTCCAGAGAATACCTGCACTCTGCATCATTGTCTGTCTCGGCGGCAATGTCAAATGTGTACTTTGGCGATATGCCGAACTTGGGCTTTGACAGGCTTATTAAGGTTGGGTTTGCGTCTACAGCAAATTGCACGTTCTTTTGCACAAAATTCTTGGAATAGTCTTTTGCCTCAACATCTAGCCTCTTGCTGCCGTCCTGCATATTTATAGCCGCGTCAAACACCTTGTTGTTTGTTGTGGCAAACTTGTCTTTTATCTCCTCAGAATTCAATTTTACTGACAGGGAGTTTTTATCCATCTCCTTGTCGAATGCCAGCCTGACAGGCACTGATGACTTGTTGACTACAGTTCCGTTTGCAGGCTCTATGGCAAGCGTGGGCTTTGCGTTGTCAATTACAATAATCTGCGCCAACGGCGGGTCCATTGGGATGTTCTTCTCGTTCTTGGCGTTTAATTCAAATATATATTCCCCATTTGGCAGTGTATTTACAACCTGGAAAATTGCTTTGTCGCTGAGCTCTGTTTTGGGCTGGAAGGAAACTGCTGTTCTGGAGGTATTCCTGCCCACCAGTCTGGCAAATGTGACTGTTGCAGGCTCGTAAAACTGGGCTTCTATGGTGGGCTTCTGGTTGCTTGTATAAATCCTGTCAAGCACTTTTGCGCCGTCGCTGACATTGACTGCAAACACCCTTGGCCCTGTGGTATTTCCGTAAACCTCTATGCTTATTTCTTTAACTTCCCCTATGTTTCTTGAGGGATCCTGGGAATAATACCTCACCGTGTTTGTGCCTTCCCTGAATGCCAGCAGTTTGCTTTTCGTGTCGCTGTCATAGGCGTTAAGGTTGCTTATGACTATCATCCTGCTTGTTGTGGAAGTTTCATACGGGTGCCCTTGCGAGCCGCACGGCTCAATGCACAGGAAAGTGGAATAATCCTTTGACGTCTTCAATACCGGGGAGCTGTTTACACCTGACTTATCGTATATCTGCACTATCAGGTTTTCAGTAACGCCTTTTTTTATTACAGACAGCAATGTGGTGTTCGGGGCAAAGTAGTCATTTTCGCATATTGCAGTTGTGCAGTCAGCCTTGTTGTCGCCATCTGAGTTCTTGGCGCATCTGCCGTTGAAATTTTGGCATACTTTCAGGCTGCACTCGTCCTGTATGGTGTTTGTTATTATGTTGTTTATATCGTGTGTTGCAGTGCCGCACTGGCTTGTTTCGTAATCAGTGCACACGATGCTGTCGCAGCTTTTGGAGCGGGCTTTGCTGAAATAGCACCTGAATGCGCCCTCTGACAGCGCATCGGATTTTTCCTGCGTGCAGAAGTCGAAAATCTCGTTGAACGCCCTCAGGTTTTCAAGCGCTTTTGTGCCCCTGCTCTCGCACCACTGGCAGTTCTGCTGGACAGTGCTTACACACACCCCGATTCCTATCTGGCTTTCCAGGTTTTTCCACCTGCAGCTGCCAACATTGCAGTTATCCCTATCGCACGCCCCTTCTGTCCTGTAGTCATAGCATGACATTGACGGCTCGCAGCCAAAGCACGAATCCACGGTTGAATGCGACCTGTCATAAAAGCAGTAATTGTTGCTTTCGCAGGATTCCAGCGTGTAGAACATCCCAAACGGGTTGCTGGTGGCTGGCTTGCAGCTGGACTTTGGAAGGCATGAAGCCGCATTGTTGCTGATGATGCAGATTTGGTTGGGGGAGGGGCATGAGATTTTTGGCTCTGTAAGCTTGTTGAATGAGTCGCATGAATACGCCTTGTTGAACCTGGTTTCAAACCTGCTCTTTACTCCCTCTGCAAAATTTTTGAACGAATCAGGAAAATTAAGCACAAGGTAATTCTGGTATTTTGTGTAGTACGGCTCGTGAATGCAGAAATTGTCTGAAGAGAATTGGCTCCAGCACTCTATGTTGCCGAGATTTGCTTTTTGTGTTATTGAAGGGGTGGCTGTCTGCAGATTGTACCTTGCCTTAACATGGTATGTGTAGGTTGTGTCAAACAGCAAATCTCCTGACACATCCTCAAATGAGTTTGTATTTGTGGCAGCCACCAGCGCAAAATTAGTGCAGCCTGCGCCTGTGCACCTTGAAACTTCGTAAAATGCGGAATTCTCGCTGCACTCATCCTGCCATTTCAGCAGGAATTTTCTCTCGCCTTTTACAGGGGTTATTTCAAGGTTTGTAAGCTTCGGCGCATAATTTGGGTTGTTGCAGCCTGTAACCTGCCCGGAGCATGTGCCGCCGTCCTCAAGCGTGTCCTCAGCCCCGAAGCAGCCTGTATCTCCGCCGCTATAATCTGTGCAATCATTGTTGTCATTGTCTATGCCGTCGCTGCACTGCGGGATTGCGCATATCTGGTTGCAGTCAGTTTCGCCCTTGTGGAATGTCTGCCCGGTGCCTTTGCATTCCGGTTCAGATGTAATTTTCCAGCTGAACTGGGAGCAGCAGCATCCAGTGGATTTGCACGCGTCAACAAGCCCGCAGTCCGTGTTGTTGAAAAAGAAATTTGCTGCGCAGTCGGCATAATCTGCCGGATTGTTTGGGTTCTGGGCTGACTTGTAATACTGGGGAGAGCTTGCCTGGGGAGGGCAGCAGTTAACATCCCTTGATGAAAATGCTTCTGTTGAGCATGCCAAAGAGCTCGTTGGGTTTATGCAGCATCCGTCGTCAGCAGATGTATTTATAGAGAATAATATCCCCAATACCAAAATCAAGATAATTGCCTCTTTTTTCATACTATTATTCCCTGTTGACTGTCAATATCTGGTAGTCCCTGAGCTTGCCGTCGCTGACCTCCACCCTGAATTTCATTTGCGGTGAGTCAAGTGTCTCTGGAAACTCAGCAGCGCCCTTTCCCAACTCGCTGTCGTATATTGTGAACGTATAGTTGTCCTCGTCAGGATCGTACGCTTTAAGCTGCTTGTTCTGCAGCAAATCAGTTTCATTTATTTGGTAGCCCTGCGGAAAAGTGAAGGAATGCGGCCTTATGTAATGAAGCGCAGGCGCCCTGTTTCTTCTTGAAAATTTGTATTCGTAAAGGTTCCCGTAAACGAGCGATTTTTCGTCTGTAACTGTTACCATATCATCATTGGAAAATACACCTCTGGCAGTTTTCACCCTGAAGGAATTTTGGCTGTTGTTGGCATTTCCAATGTCGAATTTGATATTTTTTATGTCCTCGCTGATTAAATCACTGACGAAAAGGTGAAGCTCCCTAAGCCTTATGTCAAGGGTGGCTGAGAAATCGCTAATCTCAAGGAATTCATTTGATGACGGATTGCTTATGGTTATAGGCATCTTTGCCTTTACGCTGACCCCTCCAACCCCTATTATAACTGATGTGTTTGCCTCTTTTGGCTCAATTTCCATGCCCTGCTCCCTGAAAATGCCGAAATCCAGGCATTTTGCCATGTTGCGGTTGATGAAAGACTCTATCTGCACCTGCATTGAGTTCGGCCCTTCTGATGAGTTGAGCGGCGGCAGGCTGCTCGTGCCGAAAAATCCCCTGTAAATTTCCGCATTTGATGTTTCTGTCTCGTAAGGGAATGCCTTCCACGGGTATTCAGGAGCGTCAGAGGCGTAAGGGGGTGCAGGGAATTTTGGAGGCATTATGTTGTAAGCCACGTTAAGATTTTCATGCCTGATAAAAAACAGCCCCTCGTGAGTTTTTGCATAGTCAATCAAAGTGCCGCCCTGGCTTGAATATATGTAGCCGCCTTGCCTGCCCAGCAGCACAACAGCGTCTTTTGCAGTCCTGTCAAGGCATTTATCCACAAATTCCCTGATTGGCTGCAGCTCTATCGCCGTCTCGTGCGATTTTTTTGTCGCCTGCTGGCTTTGTTTCTTGACTGAAGACTTGGCAAGGTAGAGGACAAGGCTTACAATGATGAAAAGCACCAAGCCGACTATCATGAGCATTGTAATCTGCGACTTTGACTTTTTCATTTTAATCTGAGCTTTGACGTCAAATCCAGCCATATTGCTTCCGGGTTAATGCTTGTTGATTGGCTGCCCTGGGCAAGAATGTAATAATTGGAGCCGTCTTTTCTGCATGATATTCCTGATGAATCATCCTTTGCTTTGGCTTGCGTGTACTGACCTACAAATCTGCAGATATCGGCATCAATATTCTTGTATTCTATGACTGAGTTCTTGAAAAACGGGAATTTAAGCTTGCCCTCTATCGAGCCCTTTATGGACTGGGTTCCCTGCTGTGACATGTACAGCTTGTCAAACCTCTTGAAGGCGTTTACATAAGACTCGTCGCCTGACGGCCCCTTGCCTATTAAGTCTTGTATGGATTTTATGATGCTGTTTATGGGGCCGAATATCGCCTCCTCAAAGGGCGCCTGCCCCAGTGGCACTGTTATTGCAGTTGAGCTGTAGATGAGGCTTTTCAGCCTTTTGTTGTACCATACCTTGTTTGTGCCGTCGCATGAATGGTACTGCCCATCGTCTATGAGCGCATTGTTGCAGCTTGTAACCCCGAATATGTTCAGGCTGCTGCTCGGTGCTTCCTCTATGTTTTTGTTTATTGACGCTGCTGTTATGATTTTGCTGCCTGTTTTCAGGACGCAGAAATTGTTTGTCTGCAGGTTGTTAAGCACGTTGGCTATGGCGTCATTTGAGCTTGTCAGGTACTGCAGGTTGTTAAGCGCGTTTTCCCTTGAATCGCACAGCAGCGTATAGTCCCCGCTTTTCATCTCAAGCAGCTTTAATCCAATCAGTTTTGTCCTTGTGGACCACTCGCCGCTCTCGCAATAATTGTCTTCTGTGTATTCGCTTGGTTCTATGCAGCTGGTTTGTCCGGAAGGCTTCGCAAGGCATTGTGTAGCCTTAGGGCAGTACCCTGCTGTTTCCCCGTCAGGCGTGGGTTTTAAACCAGACTGCGTCCATTCCCCTTCAATGCATCTTGAGCCGTTTATCGGCTGTGACAATGGATTGTCCTTTTGGTTTGCAGTGCATTTTTCGCCGTCCCAGCACTCGTCTTTTGCGCAGCATTCTCCTTTTTGCTTGGGATTTTGAACAGGCGCGAAGCTCAAATGCGTCCTGTCAGCGCCTTCTGTCGGCAGCCATTTCTCGGTGTAAGAGCAATAATTTTTGTTGTCAGTGTCAGTAGTGCAATATTCATTGTCCGTTACCAATGACCCCCCTGTATGCGTGTCTACGATTTCCAAAAGCTTGTCATTATCCTTGTTGAAGTTTGACTCCTCGATTGCGCACCCATGGAACTCTCCCTTATAATTAACCACAGAATCGCCAGTGCCCTCGACAAAGTTTACACTTATCACGGCATTCTTGTCCCAGCAGCCTCCGTCTTCATTTGGGTCGTTATAGAACTCGTTTTCATCGTCGTCTTCGCTGCAGCATTTTGTGCCTGTCCATCTCAGCTCTGCCTTTTCGCAGGTTGCCTTGCTGTTTGCTATAAGAGTTTTGTCATTTATTTTTGGGTTGGGAACATCCAAATCCGTGACAAGCTTCTTGTCTTTTCTGCAGTAATAAGTTTTCGTGTCTGCTATTGGCGGGGTTGGAACTGTAACAATTTTGCATACTGTTTTTTTGCAGTTAAATACCGGGCCTCCAGACGGCGTCTGTGCATTGCTTAATATGCAATCTTCTTGGGCAAATGATTCCCCGTCGCAATTGTCAATTTTCCCGCATATTTTTGTTATTGTATCACACTCTTCCCTGGCAGTAGGCTCGTTTGGAAAATCTTCAGGGCTCACAGACTGCCCGGTTGAAAGCCTTTTGCCGTCCACCCTTGATTTTGGGGAGCCGTCGCCATAGCACTCCACTATTGATTCTCTCCCCTTCCCAATGCAGATGTATTCATTCCCGCCGACTGCTTTTCTCCAGAAAGTCCCGTCGCATTTGGTCCATGTATTCCCGTCAGACAAGTACTCTGCCTTGGTGCACCCCACATACCTTATATCGCCCAAGCTTGGCTCGGAGGATATCCATTGCGAGGATTCCGCATTTGCATTTATATTGCAGAGAATGCCTGAGCTTATTTTGCCGCAGTCATCTTCATCATCTCCGCAGCATCTTGCCTTTGCATTCCAGTCTGTTCCTGCAATGCACGTGCAAGCTCCACCTGAGCCGTCAGGATCATTTTCAACTGCTATGTTGTCGGGGACGCCCCTGCAATCGCAGCTGCCTTCTCTTTTGCACTTGTTTTCAGGAAGGAAATAGTTAAAATCTGATGGTGATAGCTCGCCAAAGTCTGCTTTGACATCCCCTCTCTTATAACAGCCTGCGCTTTGTATAGTGCATGGAGGCGGGGGCGGTGGTGGAGTTGATTCTGCATAAACCTGGAGTAACAACGAGAGAAATATCATAAATGCCAATGAAATCCGCAGTAATTTAATAAGTTTAGGCATCTAACTCCCTCTTTTTAATATTTATTTGGATTATTGAAGCTTGAATATTTAAAAGTTTCCAATGCATGGATGGCAAAATTTAAAACCTAGCTATAGTTTACATCTAATATGGAGGGCACCTATCTTTTTGGCTATGTGGATACAAAAGAGGAGGGGCTCCTTAAATCTGCAGGCTTGATTAAAAAAGCTGTATTGGGCGTTTGCAAGTCTGTCGGGCTTAACGTCGTGGGGGAGGGTCTCTACACATTTCCCAGCCCCGCCGGCATTACCTATTGCTTTATCCTGTCGCAGTCGCATTTTGTCGTGCACACATGGCCCGAGGAGTGCAGAGTTTTCTTTGACTTGTTTACATGCAACAAAGGCCTTGATGAAAAAAAATGCATAAAATCAATATCAGACGAGTTCAATGGCGAGGTAAAGGGCGTCAAAAGGGTTGAGTACCGATGAGAACTTCCTGGTATTTCTCAAATAACCATTTTATTGTTTTTCTTACAATGTTCTCCACAGGGCTTGCAAGCCTCCTTTACGAGGTTGTGCTGCTGTCTGTTGTTATAACAATAGTGGGCTCCACAGAGATATCTGCTGCCATAGTGCTGGCGTCATTTTTGCTCGGGCTGGCTGTTGGGGCGCTTATCGGCGGCAGCCTGGTGGAGAAAGAGCTCCCTCTTGTCAGGATTCTTATGTGCATCGAGGTTTTGATTGCCATGTTCGGGTTTTTTTTCCTCGGGATACTGACAAAGCTTGCGTCTGCCGGCATTCCCGCAAATTTGATTTTCTGGGTTATAATAGCCGCTTTGCTGGTGCCGACAATCTTGATGGGCATGGAAATCCCCATAGCTGTGAGGATACTGGAGAAGATGGGCGGCAGAAGCTCTACAGGGTTTGTGTATTTTGCCGATACGCTTGGAGGCGTTATTGGGGCATTGTTTTCAGGGATATTTTTTATACCGGTGCTCGGGTTCCACGGCGCAATGTACTTCGGGGGATTTCTTAATTTATTGACAGCCATTCTGGCAACGAGAATCGGCAGGAAAAAAAACTTGGTTTTTTTGGCTTCAGCGGCTGTTGTTTTTGCAGCAGGATTGTTTTTACTGCTAGGCTCAAAGCCGCTGCTGGACAAGTCCAGGCTTGAATTTCTGGACTCTTTCTACTCAACAGGCTCGTTGTTCTCGGAAGTGTATTACACCAAGACTATTTATTCTGAGATAACCCCGTTCCAGCACATCATAATCTTAAGCTCCCCTTACTACGGCAACCAGCTGCTTCTTGACGGGAAGATACAGATTTCTGACAAGGAGTCTATAAAATACCACGAGTATCTTGTGCTGCCTGCAGTCGCCGCCCATCCTAATCCGAAAAGCGCCCTGGTCATCGGGGGAGGCGACGGAGGCGCTTTGCACCAGCTGCTCAGGCTCGGCTTTGACAGGATAGACCATGTAGAGCTTGACGAGCGGGTTATAGAGGTCTCAAAAAAATACCTCAAAAATGTGCATAGGGGGTCGCTTGACGACAAGAAGGTCAACAGGATAATCATGGACGGCAGGAAGTACCTCAAGCAAAGCAAAGATAATTCTTATGACATAATCATCATAGACCTTCCGGACCCGAAGAAGCTGGAGGTAGTGCCACTATACACAAAAGAATTCTATGACGAAGTCAGGAGGGTGCTCAGAAAGGACGGTTTTGTTGTTACGCAGGCAGATTCTCCCTATTATTTTCTTGAGGGGTTCACTTCAATTTACAAGACAATGAAGGCTTCAATGCCCCAGACTTACCCTTATCTTTTCCCGGGCTCTGCATCAGGCTCGATAGGCTACATCATCTCGGGGAAAACCCTCGATCCCAGGATTGCAAGAAGCAAAAACGCTGAGGGAGAGTGGTATTCGGCTCCTGACAACGAGTTCCTTTTCAGGTTCCCGAAATTCCTGCAGAATTATTTCAACAACAACACAATCCAGATTTCAACTGATGAGAACCCGATAGTGCATGTTTACATGCAGAACAATTTTTATTTCAGAGGCGCTGCCGACAGGGAATGGTAAAATGCCTAGCGTTTCCAGATGGCAGGCACTTGACATTGTAAAGGCTTTTGGGGTTCTTTTGATGATTGTGCTTCATGTTGTCATGTGGTGGTACATTCCTTTTGACTACGGCTCTGACAAGGTTGACGGCATGTTCTTCTTTTTCCTCCCTTTTCTGAAGCTCATAGGGCTTTTTGTAATCATAATACCTATAACCGCAGGGGCGTCATTGAGGTATTTTTTGAAGAATAATTTTAATGATGGTATTGCATTGTTAAAAATAATAAAAAGGTCTTTTTTCCTGATTATTATAGGATATGCCATTAATTTGCTGGCGTGGGGGGGAACCGAGCTTTTGGACTGGGATGTGCTTCAATTTGTCGGCGTAAGCCTGATTCTGACGGCATTGATGGCAAGGTTTCTCCCTGTGGCTTTTGTGTGGATTGCCGGGGCACTGGCTCTTTTCTCTGCGCCTCTGCTAAGAATAGGCTTGGACAAGTGGAAGTTAAATTATTTTGTTGCTATTTTGATAGGCAACAATGAGGGGAATTTTTTCTGGCCATTCTTCCCGTGGTTTTCCTTTGTGGCTTACGGCTTCCTCATAGCCCACTGCCATCTTAAATATGGGAATGGAAAGAGTATGCGCATTGCTCTGCAGGCCTGCGGCATTGCGGCTGTTGCTTTGGCCCTCCTCAGGGGAAAATTGTTTTTTGTCGACGACATAAGAAACATATGGGGGCCAGGCATATTCCAGGCGCCGACGCTGACATTGCTGGCAAATATAGGTGTTTTCAATTTGCTTTTAGCTTATGGCGAGAGGATTAAATCCATAAAGACGCGGAAGTTCGGCATTTTTAATGTGTTCAGCAGGGGTATTCTCTGGATTTATGTTGTTCACATTGCAGTAGGATACCATATTATAAGGCTTATCCAGTCCCAGTTCTCAAAAAGCCCTGTTTTGATGGCGGTTGCATTTGTTTTTGTTTTTGCATTGTCTTATTTGACAGGCGCGGCTGCCGTCCATCTAAAAGGGAGAAGGAAACTGGCTGGAGGCTGAGTCTATGGCTCTGCCATATTCTTTTCGTCCATTCCCATCATTGCAAACAGCCTTGCAATGTCATGGCGCGCCCTGAGGCAATAAGGGTTCTGCGAGAAAGACGCCGTGATTGTTTTTACGCCGTATTTCCGGCACAATGCGATGTTCTGCATCATCCTTCCCATTATCAAAGCTGCTGTTTCTGGATTTTTGCTGAACAGTGAGCCGTAGGAGAATCCGACAGCGACGTTATTTTTCCTTGCCAATTCACATATTATATGGTTCAGCCCCGAAGCCCTCTGGTGCAGCCTGTCTTTTTTGTGCAATTCCTCAAGCCCGTAGATAATCTTTATTTTTTTGCCCTCGATGAGCATCCTGTCGCTGTCCGAGCTTTTTGCCGCAAGAAGCACTGAGTGCTGGGCTGCCATGCTGATGTTTTTTTGCGTGACGATAAATCCCATTCTTATCTCAATATTATGTTTATTGTTGGTTAAATCCGGTTTGTTGCGGTCCTCGGGTTCATAAAGAAAGTAAAGTTTTTTTATGCCAAGTTTTGAGGCTATTTCAATAAATTCCTCTTCATTATTTTTTGGCATAACTATATCACTGAACATGTATGCCGCTATCCTAAGTTTTTATTTAAAGTTATTGCCGTTTCCATCGGAAATCAAGGAGCCATATGTTCTTAAGAATAAAAGTATTTATAAATAAACATGCTTTATAAAGTTTATAAATAAAACGTATAAAATCAGCTTAACAAAGGCTCTAAATTATTATCGGGGGTGTTTTAGGGCTTACTCAGCTGGAATAAAACTAATTACGCGGAGGAATCTAAAATGGCTAAGAAAGAAACCAAGAGAGATATAAAAGTAGTTAATATTGTCGTCAGCACGTCTTTAAAGCATGATATTCCGCTTGAAAAGATGGCAGCAACCCTTAGCAATACAGAATACAACCCTGAGCAGTTTCCGGGGCTTGTTATAAGGATAAAGGAGCCTAAAACATCTGCTTTAATCTTCAGCTCAGGCAAGGTTGTGTGCACAGGCGCACGCTCAATGGACAAGGTGGAGGAGTCTATAAAGAAAATCATCAAGAGCCTTGAAAAGATCAATGTCAAGATAACAGTCAAGCCTGAGATAAAAATACAGAACATAGTCGCTTCCGGCTCAGTCGGCATGGACCTGAACTTGAACACACTGGCTATGAAGCTTGAGAACACAGAATACGAGCCTGAGCAGTTTCCGGGACTGGTTTACAAGCTGGCGGCAGCCAAGGCGACTTTTTTGCTTTTCAGCAACGGCAAAGTCGTCTGCACGGGCACAAAAAGCGAGAAGGAAGTCCATGCTGCCCTGGACAAGCTGGTTGAGAACTTAAAAAAGGTTAAGGCTTAGGCTCTTGATTTTTATTTTTTTTGCTTATTTTGGCAAAATGATGCGCATGCTTGCGCCGTTATACCACTGGACATTTGTGCCTAAAATATTTAAAGCTGAAAAACAAGAGGATGGTCATGGAAATAAATGTTGTTGAGCAGATAAAGAGGTTTCAGGACTTTATTGACAGCAATTACTATAACTCTCTGCTGGAAAATGCAAGAAAGGGCAGCAAGTCCCTGCTTATTGACTTCTCGGAGCTTTCGAAGTATGATCCTGACTTGGCAACAGAGCTTCTTGACGCTCCCGAAGAAACAATAAAGGCCATTGAAAAGGCCATAGAGCAGTTTGATGTTGATGGCTTGTCAAATTTCAAGATAAGGTTTCACAACCTGCCCAAAAGCCAGAATATAATGATAAGGGACATCAGAAGCAAGCATATTAACCGGCTTTTTTTTATCGAGGGCGTCATAAGGCGAAAATCCGATGTCAGGCCCCAGGTCACATCAGCAAGGTTTGAGTGCCCTGTATGCGGCAACATAATGAACGTGCTGCAGCTCGAAGGCACTTTTAGAGAACCTACAAGATGCGGCTGCGGCAGGAAAGGCAAGTTTGTCATGCTTGACAAAGAGCTGGTGGATGCTCAGGGGATTGTAGTTGAAGAAGCCCATGAAAACCTCGAGGGAGGGGAGCAGCCAAAGCGCATCAATGTTCTTCTTACAGATGACTTGGTGAGCCCTTTAAGCGAAAAAAGAACTTCCCCTGGAAGCAAGGTTGAGGTTGTCGGGATAGTAAAAGAAGTCCCTATAATATCCAGAAGCGGCGCAAAGTCCACAAAGCTGGACCTCATAGTCGATGCCAATCACATAAAGCCTGTCGAGGGTACATTTTACGAGGTTGAGATAACCGAGGAAGAGGAAAAAGAAATTCTGGAGATTGCCAACGACCCGAAAGGCTACGAAAAGCTTGTAGACTCTATTGCCCCGTCTATTTATGGCTACGAGAAGATAAAAGAAGCCTTGCTGCTCCAACTGATGGGCGGCGTGAGAAAAGTGCGTATGGATAAAATTGTGAGCAGGGGTGATATGCATATTTTGCTGGTTGGCGATCCTGGATCAGGCAAATCTGCACTGCTTAAAAGAATAACCCAGATTGCCCCAAAAGGGCGCTATGTGAGCGGAAAGGGCATCAGCGGGGCCGGCATAACAGCCGCTGTTGTAAGGGACGAGTTTTTGAGCGGCTGGGCCTTGGAAGCAGGAGCAATGGTGCTGAGCAGCGACGGGCTTGTTTGCGTTGATGAGCTTGACAAGATGGGCTCTGAAGACAGGGCTGCAATGCACGAGGCCCTTGAAAACCAGACTGTCAGCATATCAAAAGCCAATATACAGGCGACTTTGATTGCAAGGACAACTGTGCTTGCCGCCGCTAATCCAAAATTCGGAAGGTTTGACCCTTATGGTATAATAGCAGAGCAGATAGACCTGCCCCCCACGCTTATCAACAGGTTTGACTTGATCTTTCCAATAAAAGACCTGCCAGAAGAAACCAGAGACGAGAAGATGGCGAAGCACATTCTTACACTGCATCAGACTCCTGATATGCAGGAGCCTGAAATACCTACAGAGATCCTGAAGAAATACATCGCTTATGCAAGGCAAAGGGTGAACCCAAAGCTGACTGACGGAGCGCTCGAGGAAATAAAGGATTTTTACCTGAAAATGAGGAAAAGCGGCGGCAGCGAAGCCGGAATAAAGGCCATCCCGATTTCAGCAAGGCAGCTCGAGGCTCTTGTAAGGCTGAGCGAGGCATCTGCAAGGTCTCGTCTTGATGACAGGGTGACAAGAAAGGATGCAAAAAAAGCCATTGAGCTGCTTGACTATTGCCTGATGCAGGTTGGCTTTGACAAGGAGACAGGCAAGATAGACATAGACAGGATTGCCACAGGCATAGCGGCAACCCAGAGAAGCCACATAATGGTTCTGAAGGACATTATCGGGGAGCTTGAGGCAAAGCTTGGAAAGGCGATTCCGATAGATGACGTTGTTGCAGAAGCCAAAAACAGGGGGCTTGATGAGGACAAGGTTGAGGAAGCTTTGGAGAGGTTAAAGAGGTCTGGTGACGTGTTTGAGCCGAGAAGGGGGTTCCTGTCAAGAATTTAAAATGCCAGATTTCCAATTCCAGAAAAGACTAGTTGCCCGTAAAGTTAGGATTTCTGATATACTTCAGGCGGATTTCGCAAGGGACGATTCTTCCGCGGGGTTTATCAAAGTGGGCGGCTTGAATGTGTCAAGAGTCAGCATGCTCGGGGCTGTTGTCCACAAGTCCGGGGGCGCCTATGCAGGCGCTGTCATAGACGACGGCACAGGAAAAATAGCACTGAGGGCTTTTGAAAATATTGGCGTTTTCTCAAAGGCGGATGTTGGCGACTTTGTATTGGTGATAGGCAAGATAAGGAGCTTCAGCGATGAGAAATATGTCATGCCCGAGATTATCAGGAAGATTGATGCTGCATGGATGAATGTGAGGAAGCTCGAGCTGAAAGATATGCATGTTGCTGGCGAAAATGCAAAAGCCGTGGCTCACGATGCTGAAGAGGCTCCTGCAAATGACGAGGTTTATTCATTGATAAAGAGCCTTGACAATGGGGACGGCGTTTCTGTTGATGATGTCATCAAAAGCTCAAAAGACAAAAGCGCTGAATTCATCATAAACAAATTGCTTGAGAGCGGCGACATATTCGAGATAAAGCCCGGCAGGCTGAAAGTCCTAGAATAGCACAGGGGTAACATAAACTTCCAGAAACGCCGCTGCAACCAGAAATCCTACTGATATCATGACAAGTTCTGAGAAGTCTATCATTATGTTCTGGAATTTCTCCGACTTGAAATGCTTTCTTATAAGGGCAACGGAGAGAATTCCCCCTGCCAGCCCGCCATAGAAGTACGCTGCAATTTCCGGGATTCCGTGAATCGAGTACTTGAGCAGTCCCAGTGAAACGACATGGAAGTAGTTGCCTGCCTCTAGCAGCCCAAATGAGCTTGTATAGCTGCTTATGTTCACCCTGATGAAGTTCCCTATTGCAGCGCCTATGACAGTCGCATTCCACGCGAGTATGAATATCGCGCCTGCGCCGTAGACAAATGCAAACAATATGGAAAATGCAAGCACCTTGAAGTTGTTGAAGAATATTTTCCAGAAGGTATTAAGGCTGTGGATGGCATTTCCAGACACATTGTTGTTGATTGCCTGTATTGTGCCTACTTGCTTGTCAAAAAGGCTGTTTATTGTCGGCACAGGAAGTATGACATACCACAATGCGCACGCGACAGTTATCCCTATGAACATGTACATGAAAAATGTGATTGCCTTGTTGTGCTCCCTTAAAAGCGCAGACTCCTTGCCTATGAGCATGTCCTTGCTTTCCTCGAGCTTCATCGTGTTGTAGAACACAGGCAGCGCAGCCATTGTTATCATGAAAACCATGATTAGGCTTGCCTGGTCTTTGAAAATCCACAGGGCAAGGAATATCCCTATTGAAGTGTACAAAAATCCCAGAAAAAACATTTTCCACGGGCTCTTTTCAGCCTTGAACGGCACAAGCAAAGACTCGACTACCATGGATTTTTACTTATGCATTTTGTTTATATAGTTTGCGGAAAAATTATTTTTTGTAAACCCCGAAAATAGCAGATTTTTGATGATTTGCGGAAAGTTTCTTTTGATTAAATTTATAAACCAAGTTGTTTACCTTTGTTATATGGAAGATTACAAGGACATGCTTGAGGACGTGAGAAAAAGCCTTCCCGAGGTTGTATTCATCAAGGAAAGGTTTGAAATACCGAAAGCGCTGGGGCACATACAGGGCAACCGCACTATAATCACAAATTTCCTCCAGATAGCATCTTCACTGAGAAGGGACGTGAGCCATCTCCTCAAGTATGTCCTTAAGGAGCTTGCAACCCCAGGCGAGATAAAGAAGTCAGGCGCATTGATTCTGGGCACAAAAGTGCCTGCCTCAAGGATTAACGACAAGATAAGGCAGTACGCAAATGAGTTTGTCCTTTGCTTCGAGTGCGGCAAGCCCGACACTGCAATCGTAAGGGAAGGCGAGCTTACTTACATGAAGTGTACTGCGTGCGGTGCGAAGAATATAGTTAAGGCGAAGATTTGATATTTGAGTTTTCTATTAAAACGAGTTTAATGGTTGTTAAATGCAATCAGTTTTGGGTGCCACCGATTACAAAAAGCCAGTCCTAAAAGCAAATATCCAATAAATTTAAATATATATCCAACTAACTATCCAATATAATAGATGGGGGTAAGTAAAATGGTTGAGTATCCACCTTATGTAGATGCCTATGGGCAATTAAAAGAATTGTTTTCAAAAATAAAAGAAGCAAGCGTCCCACCAAAATTTACACAGGATTTTTTATCTACTGTGTTGAGTTTAAAATCAAGTAGCTATCGCCCTATGATTCCGTTCTTAAAAAGAATTGTATTTATTGACCAAGCTAATGTTCCAACAAAAGCTTATTCCGAATACAGAGATGATTCCAAATCCAAAGCAATTATGGCGCAACAGATTAAGAGTGCATATCACAAACTTTACACTGCACATACATATGCTCATAAACTAAAAAAAGATGAGATTATCTCAAAGCTCTGTTCTGTTCTGGGTGCTTCAAAAGAAGATAAAACAATTCCAAAAGTTGCTGCCACTTTTTTAGAATTATGTAAGTTGGCAGATTTTGATGGAGAAATTCAATCTACTTCAAATGAAGAACAAACAGAAACTACAGTTACAGGAGAAGCACCACAAATAACAATGCCAACCAAACTAGGAATATCGTACACTATAAATCTTAATTTGCCTGCAACCAATGATGTAGAAGTATTTAATTCAATCTTCAAAGCTCTAAAAGAAAACCTTCTCAAATAAGGAGAACATAACAATGGAAGAAAAGCTAATGTTATTTGGTATGAAAAATCTTCTCCTTGAAAAAGAATTGGAGAAATTAGAAAGAGATGGAATAGATATGGGACACATCAAAACTCTAAAAAAGGGTGAGTTGGTTGACACAGAGCTTTTTGAATATGACATACTAAAAAAAGCGAAAAAAATGGCTGATTTTTACGTTCTGTATTTTAGTTTAGAGAATAGTGTCAGAAAATTAATCAGAGATATTCTTGCAGAAAAATATGGTGAGAATTGGTGGGACACTAAAATTCCTTCAAGTATTAAAAATAATGTATCTGATATACAAAAAAAAGAACGTGAGAGTGCTATGACAATAAGATCAGAAGATCCTTTAGATTACACTAACTTTGGTGAATTAATAGATATCTTCTCTGCAAATTGGTCAGATTTCTCAAACATACTCAGAAGTCAAAAATCTGTACAAGAAGTTTTGTCTCCATTAAATAAAATTAGAAATGTAATTGCCCATAGTTGCGATTTAAGCGACGATGAGATATTGAGATTTAAGATACTAATTAAGGATTGGCTTAGAATTCAAAATGATTAATTAACTTACCCAAACCATCTCCCTAGGCCTTCCTGCTTGTCTTTTTCCCTTCCGAAAACTCCTTCAACCCTGTCTTTTGTCAATAATAAAACTTGTTTCAGGTAAGGAGGCAGGTTGTATTTTTCAGACAAAGAGATTGCCGGCTCTAAGTACTTGACTATGGCGCCTTCCGTGACTGTGAATATGAGCCTTCCTCCGCACGCAAGGCATTTTCCGGTCAAAGGCGGCCTTCTGTATTTTTCAGTGCACTTGCTGCACCTGAACTGCTGCTGCGAGAACTTCCTTAGGTTTCCCTTGATGTCCCTTAGCAAATGCTTCTCTATCACTAATCTTGCTACATCAGCTGCATCAACAGCCCTTATCTTGTCAGCCAGTTCCATCTGCCCTTTCAGCTTGTCCTCCATTGAGGGGATCGTTTTATAGGATGAGCACCTGACGCCCATGTTGATGCTTGACACAGGATGGGTATAAAATATGCCTCCTGTTTTTTCGGAATGCAGCAGCCCTGCAAGCCTGTCCACCTTCACATTCCACGGCATTTCATAGTTTTGGGCTGCCTCGTAAAACTCAACCGGGTACCTCTTTGCAACATCCATGTCAAACGCCATGTCGTCAACCTCTGTCGGAACGAGTATTGAAGTCAGGACTAATGGAGCGTCCTGTGTGGAGCCTCTTGAGTCAGGAAGAAATTCCCTTGAGAAATTCAGCAGGGCATCCATCAAAAGTGTTACAGACGCCTCATCCCCGTCACAATCTCTTCTTGTGGCTGCATGGAACAATGGGTGCGCGTAAAACCCCTGCGTCCTTGAAAACCCTATTATTCTTCCTACAATGCCTGCCGATGTATGCGGCGCCAAGGCCACGACAAGCTGCCCTGTCAGGTCTTTTTCAGATTTAAGCCTGTAAAATTTTTCCTGGCCGTACAATGAAGTTAAAAGCTCGTCTATAAACAGGCTTACTTTGTACAGAATCTTGTCTGCGCCAAGCTCAGGGGCATCCTCGCATTTCGGCAGTATGATGTCCTGAAACTTTAATTCAAGCACCTGCTCCGCATTTGCCAGTTCAATCCCGTTCACGTCCTTCCCATAGCCAAGCTCCTTCAGCTCCTCTACAGATGTCCCTATTTCGCCCGGCTTGAAATGCGTTATCGGCAGCTGGGTCATGTCATATCTTGTTGTGCCGTCCTTGTTTACGGAAATGTCGTGCTTGGCCCTTAGAATGCCCTTTGCGAAATGTTCAGGAATGTGGTTTTTGCTTGAGGTGCCCCTCACCCCTTTTATCAGGTCTGGGTACTGCTGCATGCCGAGCTTCCTGAGCACCTCTCCAAAATAATGCCTGATGTCTATTCTCTGCTGCTTGTGCTGTATCGTGCCTGTATGATTGCAATCATCTTTAAGCTTGCCGCAAACGCCGCAATATCCTGCTGTCTTTGAGTCGCATTGCCCGCACACGCTGAAAATAGTTTCCCTGCTGCAGTTTTTGCAGAAATATACAGGAAAATCAGAGTCAACAAAGCCGTGCTCCATTGCGCTCTGGAACGAGCGCATCTTGCCGCCTTCCTTGCCTACAGGAAACAATGTGTGGGGGTCGCCGTCAAGCTTCCTGACCTTTGCCTTTTCAGGCCTGCCCATCCTGGCCCCTATGAATGTGCCTGACTTGTCCCTCAGCTTTATCTCTGATAAACTGTTTATAAGGTCGAGAACATCCTCTATCTGGGTGTTTTTGTACTGCTCATAAAAATTCTTTTCACTAAGCTTCAGCACAGCCTGCAGTACTGCTGCGTCGTCTTTTTCTATGATTGTAAGTTCGTTGTTCACATAAAGGTGTGGAATTCCAACAAGCTCCAACACCCTCTTGCCGGCTTCATTTTTTGGCAGTATAAGCTTGATTATGCCGCTCCCGTCAAACTCTGCCTTTGCAGACAAGAGCCATTTCAGCATTTCGAGGAATTCCTCCCTTGAAACAGCCCTCCAATGGTACGTGAACATGGGATGCAGCGGGATTGAAAATGCTTTGCTTATTGCAATTGCGGTTTTTGCATCGGGCTTCACAGAAAAATAATCTCCAATGACCTGTTCAATATGCTCCTGAGCTATCCCTGAAAGCTGCGAAGCCCTGTAATAATCCAAAGAGCCGAACAGGTTCACAACAGCCTTTTCAGCCTCAAGCGACCACCACTCCTCGCAATAGCCTGCAGGCGCAAGCTGGTGCGCCCTGTTGAAAAAATCACCGTAATTGAACATGATGTCTCCGAGAAAAAGTATCTCTTTGACAGAATTCACAAACTGCTTTGCCTTTTGCTCTGTATCAATTCTGAGCACGCTGCCGTCATTCAGCTTGATTATTGGCCCTTCTATAAAATCACATGCTGTAACTGCCGTAGCCTTGCCCGGCCTCTCAACCTTGAGCTGGGTGCCTATTGCAATGTACTTGTTCAGGATTGTCATTGTCGCAGGATGGATTGCTGATGCTGAGTATCCTGAGGTCCTGCATCTTCCGTACCTTAATCTAAAACCTCCAAAAGCAAGAGGATGTGTCAGCACAGGCCTGCCTGCGACAAGGTCCTGTATGTATGTATAGACGGGGGTAATTCCTTTTTTTGCTGGCTTTTCCTTTGTCTTCATCTCCTTCTGCAGGTGCACAAATTCCTGGAGAAATTCCCAGTGCCCGAGCCCGAATTCACTGCTCCATTTCTTGAGCTGGCTCCATACCTTGACTGCTTTTTGCGCAACGCACTCCCCCAAAACAAGGCACGGCCCGCTCCTTATCCTGTTTGTCTCAATCCTGTCGATGTCCTTGTAATTCGAGACTTCTATGTCTTCTGACGCATCACCGTCTATCTGGACAGGCAGGTTGCTGACAAGAAACCTTATTTCCTTTTCGCTTGGCAGGTACTGCAGATTGGTGACCCTTTCATGGTAATCATAAAGCTCAGACACCATTCTCCTGACTTCCTTTTCCGAGGGATCATAAGTGCTGTATCCTGTTTGCTTTCTTATGTAATCTGCAATGACGACGCTTAGCGCCCCTGCTGTGCCGCCTGCGCTTCTTATCGGCCCGGAGTACATCAAAGCAAAATACTCCCCGCCGTCTTTCCTTTTTCTTATTTTCAGTCCTACAAATCCCTCAAGCGGCGACGCAACAACACCAAGAGTCAGGTAAGCCAGCCCGATTCTTATGCCTGCCTCTATCGCCTCTTTTTGCGTCTCAAGCCTGCAGAATTTTTGCTGCGCTGTTTCCAGCGCGATTGTCATAGCGACTCTCCAGTCCAGTTTTCCGTAGGATGATTCAAGCTCTTTGATTCTTTTCGGTATGCCGCAGTTCATGATTTGGGGCACTGCAACGCTAACCAGCCCCTCAACCCTTTCTGCCATGTTTTTTGCAAGGGGTATGTTGACTGTGGTTTCAGGGTCGTAGCCTTTTGCCCTTGCAAGATTTGCGGCTTTATATGCAGAATCTATGTTTTTTGCCAGTTCCTTTTTGCACTCTTCTTCGCTTGCCATTTTACTGCCCGAATTTCAGTATTTTTATGTCCCGCGTCTGCAGGTTCACAATCGGAACCCTGCTCGGCTCAGGGTTATGCCCAACCCTTTCCTGGAAGATTGTCTTGCCCTGCCAGCAGCTTCCGCAGATCAGGGTTGTGTTCCTGTAGCTGGCTGTTGCTGTCTTGTGTATGTGCCCGCTGAGAAAGAAATCCGGTACCCTCTCAATGACTAACGGGTCTTTTTTTGTGTCGGGGGCATACAATGTCGAGAGGTGCGTCGGCGCAAGATGCCTTCTCTTCAGCAGGAATTTCATTATCAGGTCTGCCCTGTCATATCCTCCCTGATTGCGCAGGGAGTCCACTTCAGCGACAAAATAGTCAAATGAATACCCATGGTACATCATTACATCAAAGCCATTGAAATTCTCGTAAGAGTTTATGTTTATCAAAGATGGGTTTGAGACCATTATGGCATTGTTGAGCTCATGCATTGGCCTTGCAAATTCTTTTGACAGCGCAGGCTGGGGCTCGGATATCCGCAATGCGTCATGGTTGCCCGGGCATATTATCAAAGGTATATGGCTCGGTATTTGCTTGAGCAGCTCTGCACATTCCCTGTATTGCTGGTAGATGTCTTTTGTTATGAGCTCCTTGTCCTGCTCGGGGTAGATGCCGCACCCGTCAACTAAGTCCCCTGCAATGAAGATATATTTCACGTTTTTTGCTATGTGCCTTTGCTGCTCGTTTCCCATGTTCCCGTTTATCCACTTGAGGAATTTCTCAAAATCATCTGGAAGAAACTTTGCCGAGCCTACATGCAAATCTGAAAGAAAAAGCGCATAGGATTCCTGCTCTGCTTTTTTGATGTCTTTTGCAGCCGGGATGTCGGGCCAGATAATGTTGTTTGCAAAGATTATTGTGTCAACGCTTACTCCTACAACACCTATAACCTCGTCCAGGACAATATCCTTCGCCTCGTTAAACAGCGCCGGCTTGTTTTTGTTCACCAGAACTTTTTTCCGGCCTGTCGGGTCTTCCAGCAAAAACAGGAGGTTGCCGTTTTTTGTAACCTGCTTGTCGCTTACCATTCCAATGATTGCGGCGCTGTCCTTTTCCTTCCTGCCCGCTATCTTGTTGATGGAAACCGTGCCTTTAAGCTCCTGCCGCTGCTTCAGTATTTTTTCTATTGCCTTGTACCTGTTGTTGAAATAGTCAACAAAATCCTGGGGCTCCCTTTTCTTCGGCTCTTCAGTGTATGACTGGACAACTTTTATGCTGTGCTGCGGGGTTTCTGCGGCGCTTTTCTGTGTTTTTGCCTCGTCCACAAGCCTTTTCAAATCCAGGTCTATGACTGCCGCTTCGCCGGCTTGTTTTGACTTCAGCGCATTGAATATCCTGGAAATGTGCTCTTCATCGTTGATTGTGTCAAGCATCTCCTGGCTCACGAGCATTCCCCTCTTTAAGAACATCCCGATTATTTCGCGTTTTTTTTGGAGAGGCTCGTCATGCATCTTAAACCCTTATCGTGTCTTCAAGGATGGCTTTGACCCTTGGGAGTATCTCTTCTGGGATTTCAAGTGATATTTCCCTTGTCCTTCCGTATCTTCCTTTTGATATCACCTTTGCGTTCACTATACCTATCATATCGAACTCTGATATTATGTCCGAAATCCTGCGCTGTGTCAGCACACTTGTGCCAGTCTTGCCGCACAGCGACTTGTACAGCTCGTAAACCTCGCCGGTGAATATATTTCCCTTCCTGCCGGGCCTGAGGGAGATTATTGAATAAAGCACCAGATGGTACTGCTTTGGCTGCGTCACAACAGCGTCTATTATTCTGTCCCTGTCAATTTTTTGCTCCGCTTCGTCCACAAATTCTGTTGTTATTTTATCCGCGCTTTTCCTGCCGGCAATCTCTCCTGCAACCCTTAGAAGCTCAAGGGCGCGCCTCGCATCTCCGTGGTCCCTTGCGGCGTATGCCGCACATTTCTCTACAACCCCGTTGCCCAAAACATCTTTGTTGAATGCCTGCTCAGCCCTCTGGCGGAGAATTGCCTGTATCTGTACTGCATTGTACGGCGGGAAAACAATTTCCTCTTCAGAAAGGGATGACCTGACTCTGGGATCAAGGTTGTCAACAAACATGATGTCGTTGGATATTCCTACTAAGGATATTTGAGATTCTGTGTCTTCATTTATTCTTGTGAGATTGTAAAGGGCGTTGTCCCCTGCCTTGCTCACGAGCTGGTCTATTTCATCAAGTATTATTATATGGTTTTGTTTTTGCCTGCCGAGCGCTTTGAAAAATGCCCTGTAAACCTCCTCTGTCGGCAACCCTGTTGGCGGTATTGCTTTGCCAAGCTCCCTGGCAAGCTGGGCAATGAGCCTGTATTCTGTGTCCGTGCTCCTCTTCAGCTTGCAGTTAATATATAATATTTTTAAGGGTATATTCTCCCTTTCGGCAACCTCCATCAGTTTTTTTGTTGTGTATTTTATTGTTAGCGTCTTTCCTGTGCCGGTTTTTCCATAGAGGAGTATGTTGGATGTTTTGTCACCTTTTAAAGATGGGGCGAGGATATTAGCTATTTGTTTTATTTGTTCTTCCCTGTGTGGGATTGTTTCGGGAATATAAGATGATTGTAGCGCTTTTTTGTCAAAAAAGGCGCTTTTTTTCCTTAGAAACACCTCAAAGAACCCGTCCAACCCCCTTTCAACCATTATTTTCCAAACGAAATGGAGGTATTTAAACATTTTCTTTATTAGTGCTACCCCATCATTTCGTATGGAAACGTGTTTGTGTTTTTTCAAATTACTTACTCTTTATTTTTCTATATAGAAAATAAAAATAGAAAACAACAAAACAAACACAAAAACAAGATAAAATAATAAATAACTTCCATAAGAAGTGTAGGGGTGGGGGTGTATATTTATTACTAACTAATGATAAAAACAAAAAGGTTTTTAAAGTGTATAATAATACCAAACAAAATGTTAAGCTTAAAAGCGGAAAAACAACTGAGAAACCTGGGCCTGAACAGCTACGAAGTTAAGATTTGGGCAGCCCTGCTCAGCAGGGAAATTTCAACTGCAGGCGAGCTTTCCAGCATCGCCAACGTGCCAAGAAGCAGAAGCTACGACGTTCTTGAGTCTCTGGAAAAGAAGGGGTTTGTTGCTGCCAGGGGGGGAAAACCACTAAAGTATGTTGCCGCACCACCACAAGCCGCAATAGAATCAATCAAATCAAAAACCATGGGCAACGCTGCCGGAGAGACAGGAAAAATAGATAATATTAAAAAATCGAGGATTATCGGCGAGCTTAACAGCCTGCACACAAAAGGTAAATCATACTTATCTTCTTCAGATACAAGCGGAGCGCTCATAGGAAGGTATAATATACACAACCACACAAGGCAGATGCTGGAGAAAGCAAAGAAGAGCATATTAATATCAGCCACCAGCACAGAATTCACAGCCTTTGTTGAAAATTTCAGGTCAATTCTGGAAAGCTTGGGAAATAAAAATGTAAAAATAAGGATTTTTACGCAGCCCAGCCAGTCAACAAGAAAAAAAGCAGCAGAGATAAGCCAGTTTGCCGAGGTAATCAACACAGGCAACAAGGCGAGGTTCTGCATCGTCGACGGCAGTGAGATAATATTCATGCTGCTTGACGACAGCGAAGTTCATCCTGCATATGATGTAGGTGTCTGGGTTGGTTCTGCGCTGGCAAAAGACATTGAAAGGGCTTATTCAAAATAAAATTACCACATCCTTTTTCTCTTTAATAAGCTGATTATTCCAAAACCTTTATAAATCTCCCACTATTCCTGAAAAACCCTTTAATGTGTGCCTGATAACCCAGGCACATAGCATAAACAAGCCTGAAAAGATTGCCTTTTCAGTACAGTTTTACAGACTGTTTTCTACCAAAGGCCGTCAATAAAAGGTTTATTTTGCATCAAAGGACAATAGGTATACTAGTCTTTGGTAAAATGCCAAGAACAAGAAAACCGAGAGCAGGAAGCATGCAGTTTTGGCCCAGGGTCAGAGCCAGGCATAGCCACGCAAGGATAAGGACATGGCCAAAAAGCAGCGAGCAAAAGCTGCTCGGGTTCGCGGGATACAAGGCAGGCATGACACACCTGCTTATCAGCGACAACGCGCCGAATTCCATGACAAAAGGTGCAGATATTTTCTGCCCGGTGACTGTTGTCGAGTGCCCCCCGATCAAAACTGCTTCTATAAGATTTTACAAAAACACACAAAACGGCGCAACGCTTGTTTCTGAGTTGTTTGCTGGTTCTTTTGAAAAAGAACTGGAGAGAAAAATAGTTGTGCACAAAAAGAAAGGCAGGGAAGCAAGCGACTTTGATTTTGTAAGGATGCTCTGCCATACGCAGCCGAAGCTTACAGGCATAGGGAAAAAAATACCGGAAATCTTTGAAGTGGCAATCGGCGGCAGCAGGGAGCAGCAGGCTGCCTATGCAAAGGAAAAGCTCGGAAAGGAAATAGGCATAGGCGAGGTTTTTGCGGAAGGGCAGTCTGTTGACATTCATTCTGTGACAAAAGGCAAGGGATTCCAGGGGCCTGTCAGGAGGTTTGGGGTTCAGCTCAGGCAGCACAAATCCGAAAAAAGCAGGAGGAATCCCGCAACTTTGGGTGCATGGAGGGCGCAGGGGCATATAATGTGGAGAACCGCACATGCGGGCAAAATGGGTTATCACCTGAGAACAGAATACAATAAGTGGATACTCAAGATGGGCATAAAATCTGACGAGATAAATGTTAAAGGTGGTTTTGTAAACTACGGGCTTGTTAGGGGAAATTATATTCTCATTAAGGGCTCTGTCGGCGGCGCGGAAAAAAGGTTCATAAGGATTACTTTCCCCATAAGGCAAAACAAAAAAATTCCGCAGGAAGCGCCGCAGATATCATACATAAGCACAGAGTCAAAGCAGGGAAGGTAAAATGAAGCTCAGCATACTGGATGCATCAAAAAACAAGACTGGGGAGATTGAATTGCCGTGGCAGTTTTCCGAGGAGTTCAGGCAGGACCTGATACAAAGGGCTGTGCTTGCAATGCAAAGCCACAAAAGGCAGGCATATTCCTCAAGCAGCGAGGCGGGAAAAAGGGCGTCAGCAAAATTGTCGAGGAGAAGAAGGGACTACAGGGGCTCATACGGGTTTGGCATTTCAAGGGTTCCGAGAAAAATACTTTCAAGAAGAGGCACGAGAATGAACTGGGTAGGCGCGTTTGCGCCTGGCACTGTCGGAGGCAGGCGGGCCCACCCCCCGAAGACCGAAAGGATATGGTGGAAAAAAATAAACGAGAAAGAAAGGCTGAAGGCGCTAAGGAGCGCTATTGCAGCTACAATATCAAAAGACATCGTAGCAGGCCACGGGCACTCTGTGCCAGTCAATTATCCGTTCGTGCTGGACGAAAAGTTTGAACTGCTGGACAAGACAGCAAGAATTATTGCAGCTTTGAGGGTGCTTGGCTTGGGTAGTGAATTATCCCGTGCCGGAGAAAAGAAAGTAAGGGCTGGAAAAGGAAAGTCTCGCGGAAGAAAATACAGGAGGAAGAAAGGCCCGCTGATTGTTGTTTCAAAAAAATGCAGCCTGAGCCAGGCAGCAGCAAACATACCTGGCATCGACGTTGTGGAAGTTGAAAGCCTGAACGCGGAGCTGCTTGCGCCGGGCGCGAAGCCGGGAAGGCTGACTTTATGGACGAGCCAGGCAGTAAGCATAATGAAAAACAAGAATTTATTCAGGTAAAAATGCAGCCATACGACATAATAAAATACCCTTTGTCGACTGAAAAATCGATAAGGCTCATGGAATCGGAAAACAAGCTGATATTTGTTGTCAGCAACAAGGCGACAAAGAGAGAGATAAAGGGTGCGCTGCAGGAAATGTTCAAGGTAAGGGTTGAAAGCGTCAACACTTTTGTTAATGCAGACGGGGAGAAAAGGGCATATGTGAAATTTTCCGCGAAAAACCCGGCAATAGACATCGCAACCCAGATGGGATTGATATAATGGATGGTGCAAAATGGGAAAGAGCTTAATCCAGCAGAAGAGGGGGAAAGGAAGCCCAAGGTACAGGGCTCCGAGTTTCAGATACAGGGGAAAAGCGGACTTTACAGGATATGAGGAAGGCAAGGTAATCAGCGCCAGCGTAGGTGATATAGTGCACAGCAGCGGGCACAGCGCGCCCTTGATGGAGCTTAAGTACAGCAACGGCGAGACAAGCCTGCTTCAGGCCCCGGAAGGCATCAAAGTGGGGGATAAAATTGAGATTGGAAAGGATGTGGAGATAAAATCAGGAAACATACTTCCGTTGAAAAGCATTCCGGAAGGGACATCAATCTATAACATCGAGTCAAACCCCGGCGACGGCGGCAAGTTTGTAAGGGCAGGGGGGGCTTTTGCCAAGATAATCACAAAAATGGATGAAGGTGTTGTCGTTGAGCTGCCATCAAGCAAGAGAAGGACATTCATGCCCGAATGCAAGGCAGTTATAGGTGTTGTTGCAGGCTCGGGCAGGACAGAGAAGCCCTTTTTGAAGGCGGGAACAAGATATTATGCAATGACTGCAAGAAACAAAATGTGGCCTATAGTGAGCGGAACATCAATGAATTCAGTGGATCACCCATTTGGAGGCTCAAGCTCGCACGCAAAAGGTATTCCAACACAATCTGCAAGAAATTCACCGCCGGGAAGAAAAGTGGGCAAAATAGCCCCAAAGAGAACAGGCAGGCATAAGAGATAAAATGGCAAAAAAAGAATTCACTTTCAAGGGAAAAACTCCGGAAGAGCTCAAAAAACTGAGCATCAACGAGCTCGCGCAGATTTTTACTGCAAGGCAGAGAAGGGTGTTAAAGAGGGGGTTCACCGAGCAGCAGAAAATCCTGCTGAAGAAACTAAGGGCTAACGAGAAAAATATAGAGACGCATTGCAGGGATATGGTAATACTGCCCGAGATGATAGGAAAAATCATAAAGGTGCACCAGGGCAGGGAATTCGTGCCTGTGTCAGTTGAGCCTGACATGATAGGGCACTGCCTCGGCGAGTTTGCCCTGACAAGAAAAAGAGTCGCGCACAGCGCGCCCGGAATAGGGGCCACAAAATCCAGCGCAAGCCTGTCGGTGAAGTAAAATGAAAGGATACACATACCAAAAATATGATAAGGAGCACATGGCAAGGGCATTGGGAGTTGCCCTGCCTGTATCATTTAAGCAAAGTGTCGAGATATGCCAGTTTATCAAAGACAGGGAAACCGGTGCAGCAAAGAAACTGCTGCAAAGCGTTGTTGACAAGAAAACAGCTGTTCCTATGAGAAGATATAACTCCGACCTGGGGCACAAGAGAAAAATAGGCCCCGGAAGGCACCCAAAAAACACCTCGATAGAGTTCATCAAGCTGATAGAGGGTGCAGAGGCAAATGCGCAATTCAAGGGGATGAATACATCAAACCTTGTGATAACCCACATTTCAGCGCACAAGGCAGGGAAGTCATGGCATTTTGGGAGGAAACAGAGGACAAAGATGAAAAGAACAAACATAGAGATTGTCTTGCAGGAGTCCAAGCAAAAAGAAAAGCAGACTGAAAAAGCAAATTCAACAAAAAAATGATAGTATCAAAAATTAAAAATTTTTGTAACTCCCAAAATTTCACGGGGGTGAAATTTTGATAGAAAGAAAATTTGTCGCGCAAAAAATCAAGGAGTTCCAGATAGAGGAATATATAACCCAGAACCTGCAGAATGTCGGGCACAGCCATACAAAAATGGTAAAAACCCCGCTTGGGGAGAAAATCATAATTTTTACATCAAGGCCCGGGCTTATCGTCGGAAGGAAGGGGCAGAACATAAAACAGCTTACAAAAACCCTGAAGAAAAGATTCACGCTCGAGAACCCGCAGATAGAGATAAGCGAGGTTGAAATTCCAAGCCTTGACGCGAAAATAGTCGGGGAAAAAATAGTTGATGCGCTTGAGAGATTCGGCTCTGAGAAATTCAAGGCAATAGGCCACAAGATAATGATGGAAGTAATGAAGGCAGGCGCGCTTGGCATAGAAATCGTCGTTAGCGGCAAGGTCCCGAGTGCCAGGGCAAAATCCTGGCGATTTTATTCAGGATACCTGAAAAAATGCGGTGACATAGCAAACAGCGTCAGGAAGTCAAACACGCAGGCAAAGCTCAAGACAGGAATAATCGGCGTCAAGGTGAGCATAATGCCCCCCGACATAAAACTGCCTGATGACATAGAGCTCAAAGACGAAATGGAAATCAAGGTAGAGGAAGTAAAAGAGGCAGGGGAAAAAAAGGAAGAGCAGCCGAAAAAAGAAACAAAGAGAAAAAGGCGCAAAAAAGAAACAGGGAAAGAAGGAAAAGATGAAAGCAAAGGAACTTAGGCTCATGAGCGATGCGGAGATGGATGGCAAGCTGGCAGAGCTGAGGAAGGAGCTTATGAAGGCAAACTCGCAGATTGCAATAGGCACAGTTCCGAAGAGCCCCGGCAAGGTAAGGGAATCCAAAAAAACAATCGCAAAAATAATGACAATAAGAAGGGAGAAGGCTTTAAGCAGGGAGGGCGCAAAAAGGAATGAGTGAAATATGTCCAGTGTGCGGTTTGGTGAAAGAGCTTTGCGTATGCGAGACAATAGCAAAGGAGAGCCAAAAAATTTTGGTCTATATAGAGAAGAAGAAATTCAACAAGAACTACACGATTGTTGAGGGCATAGACGAAAAGGAAATAGACCTGAAGGAGTTGGCAAAAAAGCTGAAGTCAGAGCTCGCGTGCGGAGGCACAATAAAGGACGGCAAGATAGAATTGCAGGGAGAGCACAAGATAAAAGTAAAAAAAATACTTATTGAGCACGGCTTTGCACCAAGCAGCGTAGAGATAAGGTAAAAGAAAAAGACAGTTAAAACACAGTTTGCAGTAAATAAAACAATAAAATGAAAACACAGGAATCAGGGGGAATAGGCATGGCTGCAGAAGCTCCAAAAAACAAATGCAGCGACGCCAAATGCCCATACCATGGCAGGCTAAGCGTGCGCGGCAGGCATTTCACAGGAATAGTCATATCGGGAAGAATGAGAAGAACAGCCGTTATAGAGTTTGAGAGGCTTCATTTTTTGAGAAAATACGAGAGATACGAGAAAAGAAGGACAAAAATGAATGTGCACAACCCGGACTGCATCAATGCAAAGGAAGGTGACTTGGTGGGTGTGGTTGAGTGCAGGCCGCTGAGCAAGACAAAAAACTTTGTCATAATAAGGAAACTTGGCGTCGAGAAGGGGTTCAAGGGAAAAATGGAAGCGAGAGAGGCCTCAAAAATTGAGGCAAAGAAGCAGGAATCAGAAACCCAGGAGGCAGTTTAAATGCAGCCGTTGAAAGCCCGCATCGGAAGGCCCCTTCCGGTGGGATGCAGGATTGAAACATGCGACAATTCAGGAGCCAAAGTAATAAGGGTTTTCACAGTTGTAGGCCTGAAAACAACAAAGGGGAGGATTTCCTCATGTGGCGTAGGCGATCTTGTCATGGCATCAGTAGTGAGGGGGCGTCCGGACATGAGAAAGCAGGTTGTGTATGCAATAATTGTCAGGCAAAGGAAGGAGTACAGGAGGGCTGACGGCACAAGGATAAAGTTTGAGGATAACTCAGCAGTTGTCCTTAAAGACGAGAAAGGCAACCCAAAAGGCACTATATTCAAGGGAGCAATTGCGAAGGAGGCATGCGAGAGGTGGCCCGGAATTGCAAAAATCGCGAGCACAGTTGTTTGACAAAATGAAAAAATTTTCAGGCGCGTGGAAAAGCAGCGGGAAACCGAGAAAGCAAAGGAAGTACAGGTTAAATGCACCCCTCCACATAAAGCAAAAGCTGGTGCATTCTCACCTGTCAAAAGACCTGAGAAAGAAGTATAGTATGAGAAGCGTGAGCCTGCGCAAAGGCGACAAAGTGAAGATAATGAGGGGGAATTTCAAAAAGCAGGAAGGCAAGGTTGATTCCATAAGCACAAAAGACACGGCTGTTTTTGTGAGCGGCATTGAGGTAACAAAAAAAGACGGCACCAAGAGGCTTGTGTTATTCAACCCCTCGAACCTGATGATAACAGAGCTGAATTTAGACGACAAACAAAGGCAGGAAATACTGGAGAGAAAGTAAAATGGGAAAAAACCACATTAAAAGGTTTGCAGCGCCAAAAACATGGCAGATAAAGAGAAAGGGCCGGAAATTTATTGCAAAACAGGCGCCAGGCCCCCACAATCTGGGATCAGGAATCCCGCTAAGCGTAATGCTAAAGGAAGTGATGGGATATGCCGGCACAACAAGAGAGGCCAAGAAAATACTGAATTCCGGTGAAATAAAGATTGACGGCAAGCCAAGAAAAGACCTCGGGTTTCCTGTGGGTATTTTTGATGCTGTTGAGTTTTCCGGCACGAAAGAGCATTTCAGGGTGGTTCTTGGCAAAAAAGGCAAAATAGCGCTTGCGAAGATAAGCAAGGACGAGGCTTTGACGAAGCCTTGCAAAATCACAGGAAAAACAGCCGTAAAAGGCAGGCTGCAGCTGAACCTTTACGACGGCAAGAACATTATTGCAAGCGACAAGGCATATTCTGTCGGAGACACGCTGATGATGTCTTTGCCTGACCAGAAAATCAGCAAGCACCTTAAGCTGGGCAAAAATTCAGTCATAATCCTTACAGGAGGAAAGCACATAGGCGAGCTTGGAAGTGTTGAAAACATAGTTGGGAGCAAGATAGTCTACAAGGACGAAAAAGGTGTTCTTGTGGAGACGTCAAAGAAATATGCTTTTGTGATAGGTGACAGCAAGCCTTTAATCACACTGGGTTCAATATGAATTCAATGAAAGGAATAAGGGTGGAGAAGGTAACACTAAACATCGGGGCGGGGAAAGACCAGTCAAAGCTAGAGAAGGGAATAATCCTCCTCAATGCAATTGCAAATGCAACTCCTATAAAGACAGTGACAAGCAAGAGAATTCAGGAATGGGGGCTCAGGCCGGGACTGCCGATAGGGTGCAAGCTTACTTTGAGAAAAGACAGGGCAGTCAAACTGCTCCAGAAGCTGCTCGAAGCTGTTGACAACAAGCTCAGGGAAAACCAGTTTGACAGCAACGGAAACGTGGCATTCGGCATTCACGAGTACATAGACATTCCCGGCGTGAAATATGACCCAAAGATAGGAATTATGGGGCTTGAAGTGTGTGTTACCCTTGAAAGGCCCGGCTACAGGATAAAGCGGAGAAGGCTGCTTGCGAGAAAGATACCGGCAAGGCACAGGGTTTCAAGGCAGGAAGCAGTGGAGTTTATGTCAAAAAACTTCGACCTGAAAGTGGAGGTTGAGTAAATGACCTATAGTGATTATAGGAAGATGCTCAAGCAGCTGAAGGCAAAGCCTGCAAAGCTGCAGAAATACATGAGGCATAATGCCCCGAAGCAGAGAAAGTACGGCAGGTCAATAAAAAAATGCAGGCGCTGCGGAAGGCCCGGAGCCCACATAAGCAAGTACGGATTAAGCCTTTGCAGAACCTGCTTCAGGGAGATAGCCACAAACCTGGGATTTAAAAAATATAATTAAGGTGCTTAAAAATGCTTAACGATCCATTAGCAAATATGATGTCATTGATGCTTAATAACGAGGCTATAGGGAAACAGGAATGCCTCATAAAGCCAGTCTCAAAGCTGATAAAGGATATACTGAAGATAATGCAAGAGAACGGCTATGTCGGGGATTTCAAGGAAGTTGAAGACGGCAGGGGCAATTATCTCAGGCTCAACCTCATCGGAGGCATAAACAAATGCGGCGTAATCAAGCCCAGATACAGCGTAAAAGGCAACGGCTTTGAGAAGTTTGAAAGGAGATACCTTCCTGCAAAGGACATAGGAATATTGTTTGTATCAACCCCAAGAGGCATTATCTCGCATTATGACGCCAAATCAAAAAAAACAGGAGGAAGGCTGCTGGCTTATTGTTATTAAAATGGTAAAAATCAAAGGCATAGGAAAAAAGAAAATAACAAGGGAAGTAGGTCTGCCTAGCGGCGTAAATGCCACCATTAATGCTGGTTTCCTTAAAGTGGCTGGCCCAAAAGGGGAGTCTGCCAGAGTGCTGAAGCAGCACAATATCTCAGTAAAAATAGAAGACAAAAAAATAATCCTTGAATCAAGTGGAGGGACAAAAACAGACAAGAAAATGATGGGCTCGATGGTTGCGCACATCAAAAACATGGCAAGAGGCAGCACGCAAAACCACACTTATGTGCTGAAAATATGCTCGGGGCATTTTCCCATGAATGTAAGCGTAGCAGGCGGCAAGCTTGTTGTTAAAAACCTCCTTGGGGAGAAGGTGCCGAGGGTTTTGCAGCTAAGGGAGGGAGCAAATGTCAAAATTGAAGGGGATTTGATTTATATAACCAGCGCGAGCAAGGAAACTGCAGGGCAGGCAAGCGCCGATATAGAGCAATTGGCAAGAAGGCCAGGCTACGACACAAGAATTTTCCAAGACGGAATATATATAATCAACAAAGACGGAAAAGAGATGAAATGATTGATAAGCTTTTGGAAATCAGGAAGAGCGTAAAGGAAAAAAAACCAGACTTTATTAGACAAGACTATCAAAGAAGAAAGAGGCTTGGCAGAAAGCTAAAGTGGAGGAAGCCAAAAGGCATACACTCAAAGATAAGGCACCGCTTCAAGGGCAGAAGGAAGATGCCGTCTCCCGGCTACAAATCGCCAAAAGCCGTAAAAGGGCTCCACAATTCCGGATTAAAAATGATAAGTGTATTTTCGCCTGATGGGGTCGGAAAAATAAGAAAGGAAAGCGAGGGCATAATAATATCTGGAAAAATCGGCATGAGAAAAAGGCTCGTAATCCTGAAAAAGGCAAAGGAGCTGAACATCGCTGTCTTGAATTTAAATATTGACGAGCATATCAAAAAAATAGAAGACACGATTGAATCAAAAAAGAAAGCATCCAAGGAAGCGAAGAAGGAGGGGCCCAAGGGGCACGAAGCGGAAAAAGAATCAAAAGAAAATCAGGAAAAAAGCACAGGACAAAAATTAACGGAAGAGGGCAAAAAAGAATCCGAAAAAAAGGAAAAAGACAAAGTGCTGACAAAAAAGGTTTAAAATGCTGAGAGTACAAAGAAGGCTGGCGGCCCAGATTTTAAAATGCGGGCAAAACAGGGTAAGTTTTGATGCAGGCAGGCTCGACGATATAAAAGAAGCCATAACAAAAAAAGACGTGCTAACCCTGATAAACAACGGGGCTATCACCAAAAAAATGGTCTTGAACACGTCAAAATTCTGGGCCCGGCGTAGAAAAATGCAAAAAAGCAAAGGAAGGCAAAAAGGGCACGGTTCAAGAAAAGGGAAAAAAACAGCAAGGCTGGAGCCCAAAAGGGACTGGATAAACAGGATAAGGCTGCAAAGGGTTTTTATCAAATCACTGAGGGGCAAAGGGGCTATAACGACATCCGTATATCATGAGCTTTACATGAAAAGCAAAGGAGGATTTTTCAGGAACCTAAGGCATCTAAAGCTTTACGTGAATGAAAAGGGAATATCAAAAAAATGATTGCTGGCAAAACATATACAATGCCTTTCAGAAGGAAAAGGCAGGGAAGAACAAACTACAGGAAAAGGCTCAAGCTGCTGGTATCCAATAGACTCAGATTTGTAGTGAGGAAATCACTTAAAAATTTTCATGCTGCTGTTGTGGAGTACAGTCCAAAAGGCGACAGGATCTTGCTGGCGGTAAGCTCAAACACGCTTGCCAAGCTTGGCTGGAGCTATGGCGGGGGTAACCTGCCAAGCGCGTACCTGACAGGATTCTTGGCAGGGAAAAAGGCCCTTGAGAAAGGAATTAAAGAGCCTATACTTGACATCGGCTTTAGTAATTCGTCAAAAGGTTCAGGCCTGTATGCTGTGCTTGCAGGGGCGGTTGATGCAGGGCTTAAAATACCGTTTGACAAGGAGATGCTTCCACGGAAAGAAAGGATATCGGGAGACCACATAGCAAAATATGCGCAGGCGCTTAAGAATGACGCGCAAAGATACAAAAAGCAGTTTTCAGCCTACATAAAAAAGGGACTGAATCCTGAAGACGTAACAACTAACTTTAACTCTGTGAAAGGTAAGATGCATGGCTAAGAAGAAAACAGAAGAAAAAAAGGCCGAAGAGCCGAAAATAGAGGAATTGCAGGAAGAGGAAGCTTTGGTTGAAAAGCCGAAGGAGGGGCTTGCAACAGAGCTTGGCGAAGTGAAGGAGATAGAGGAGGTCATAGTCGAAGAAGTCAAAAAAAAGGGGGCATTTGAAAAAGAGTCATGGAAGCCAAGGACATCTTTGGGCTTAAAGGTTAAAAACGGGGAGGTGACCGGCATTGATTATGTGCTGGACAGCAGGATAAAGATACTGGAGCCAGAAGTGGTTGATGCTTTGCTGCCGAACCTGTCAACAGACCTGCTGATGGTGGGGCAGTCAAAAGGAAAGTTCGGCGGCGGGCAGAAAAGGATATTCAAGCAAACCCAGAAAAAGACGCAGGAAGGCAACAAGCCGAAGTTTGCGACATTTGCTGTAACAGGCAATGAAGACGGCTATGTGGGTGTCGGCTACGGCAAGTCAAAAGAGACTGTTCCTGCAAGGGAAAAGGCATTAAGGCATGCCAAGCTCAACATTATAAAAATAAGAAGAGGCTGCGGCAATTGGCGCTGCGGCTGCGGCGACCCCCACACAATTCCGTTTAAGGTGAGCGGAAAATGCGGCTCGGTTATTATGACACTTATACCTGCTCCGAAAGGCACAGGGCTGATAGTCGAGAAGGAATGCCAAAAGGTATTGAAGCTTGCCGGCATAAAAGACATATGGTCAAGGACAGAGGGGCAAACCAGAAGCAAGCTTAACCTTCTTTATGCATGCTTTGACGCATTGCAAAAACTCATGAGTTTTAAAATCAGCCAGAAAAATACAGGAGCATCAAATATAGTGGAGGGCTCGTCGAAAGCAGTGGTGTAAAATGGAAAAAAAACCAGAGATTAGGCCAAAGCAGCTGGCTGCTATAAGGGTAAGGGGGATAACAATGGTCAACTCAAAAATACAGGACACCATGAAAATGCTGAGGCTGTACAAGAACAATTTCTGCATAGTGCTTCCAAATAATCCAATTTACACCGGTATGCTGAAAAAGGCAAAGGACTACATCACATGGGGGGAAATTGACGACGAGACTTTCAAGATGCTTGTCGAGAAGAGGGCGGAGCAGTTCAACGGACTTGAGGCGGACTCAAAAAATAAGATAAAATACAATGATTTTATTGTGGTTAATAACAAAAAAATAAAGAGGTATTTTCGCCTGAATCCGCCTAGAAAAGGATTTGGAAGAAAAGGCGTCAAGCATTCTTTTAAAGATGGAGGGGCTCTCGGCTACAGGGGAGCGGCAATAAAAGATTTGATAAAGAGGATGGTTTAAAATGACGGTCAACAGGAGAAAGAAAAATACAAGGCAGCGCGGCAGCATGACTCATGGCTGGGGCGCCAAGAAAAAGCATCGGGGAAAGGGCCACCAAGGCGGTGCAGGAATGGCTGGCTCCGGCAAGAGGGCTGACTCAAAAAAGCCAAGCATATGGAAGAATGAAAGGTATTTCGGAAAGTTCGGGTTTGTAAGCAAGACGCCTAAAGCCAGGATAAATGCTGTCAATGTAAGTTATATAGAACAGCACATCAATCAATTTATTTCAAACAACTTAATAAAAAAGGAGGATGGATTCTATTCTGTCGAATTGGAAAAACTCGGCTTCAACAAATTGCTCGGAGACGGGAAAGTTTCCATGAAATTAAGGATAAAAACGCCATATGCTTCAAAATCAGCGATAGAGAAGGTAAGGGAAGCTGGCGGCGACGTTGCAGGGATGGTTGAAGGCAAACCTAAAGAACCATTACAATAACTTTAAAAACATCTTGATTTTCCAATATTCTGCTCAAAAATGTCTCTCTGGCAAACTATTATATCAAATCTTCCCGAGGTTGAAGGTCCCACACAGAAGATGCTTTCTTTCCGGGAGAAGATGAAATGGACAGGCATCACTCTTGTTGTTTTTTTTGTCCTGGGGCTGATGCCGCTGTTCGGCATGGGCATAAACGCCCTGCAGAAATTTGAGACTTTGTCAATCATTTTTGGAGCGGAATTCGGCTCGATAATATCGCTCGGGATAGGCCCCATAGTCACTGCTTCCATAGTCTTGCAGCTGCTTAACGGCTCAGGGATCTGGAAATTTGACTTGTCAACTCCCGAGGGAAAGAAAAGCTTCCAGGGCACCCAAAAATTCATGTCGCTGTTCTTCATACTTTTTGAAAGCGCAATTTATGTTTTCCTCGGCGGCCTTGCGCCAGCCGAGCAGTTCCGCGGGACACCATTGTACCTGCAGATACAGATTATACTAGTTTTCCAGCTTTTCCTCGGCGGCCTGCTGATACTGTTCCTGGATGAGGTTGTAAGCAAGTGGGGATTTGGCTCTGGAATCAGCCTGTTCATAGCTGCGGGCGTGAGCAAGAGCATATTCCTGCAGGCGTTTAACTGGATTGTGCCTAAAGGCGCAACAACTCCCCCAGGTGCTATTCCCGCTTTTTTTGTCAGCCTTGTAAGCGGCGATGTTACGGGTGCTGTGCTCGCGATATCAGCTGTGCTCGCAACAATCCTTGTTTTTGTGATTGCAGTCTATGCCCAAGCGATGAAGGTGGAGATTCCATTGTCTTTCGGCATGATAAGGGGGCATGGCATAAGATGGCCTTTATCATTCATTTACACATCAAACATCCCCGTCATTCTTGTTGCTGCGCTCATTGCAAATTTCCAGCTGTGGGGCAGCCTCTTGCAGAACATCGGCTACCCTTTGCTCGGGACTTTCGGCTCTCAGGGAAACCCTATATCAGGTTTTGTTTACTGGATTCAGGGCCCCGACATAGTAAGAAGCATAATACAGCAGCACACTTTGTTTATAGGCGCTGCCTCTTATTTGCAGGCATCATTCTACCTGCTGTTTTTTATTCTTGGAAGCGTTGTATTCAGCATATTCTGGGTGCAGACTGCAGGAATGGATGCAAAAAGCCAGGCGAAGCAGATGATATCAAGCGGACTGCAGATTCCCGGATTCAGGAAGGATGAAAGGGTGCTTGAGAAGCTGCTCAGCAGGTACATATGGCCTCTCACGATAATGGGCGGCATAACAGTCGGATTTTTAGCCGCACTTGCCGATCTGACAGGAGCGTTGAGCAGGGGAACCGGCATCCTGCTCGCAGTCATGATAATCTACAGGCTGTATGAGGATATTGCAAGGCAGCACATGATGGACATGAACCCCGTGATGAGAAAGTTCATGGGAGGCTGACACAAATGGCATATTTTGATTTTTTGAACATCATATTTGCGCCATTGCTTAAGTTGCCTATGGCGTTTGCAGTCATAATACTGGCGTTTATAGTCTCTTTAATAGTAATTCTAATCACGAAATACACCACTAATCAAAGCTTGATGAAAAGGCTGAAAGACGACATGAAGGAGCACCAAAAGCGCGTAAAGGAATTAAAGCATGAGCCTGCGAAGGCAATGGAAGCCCAGAAAAAGGCAATGGAAGTCAATATGCAGTACCTTACACACTCCCTGAAGCCTACATTGATAACATTAATCCCCATAATATTCATATTTGCATGGGCCAGCTCCCATTTTGCATATGAAAGCATCAAGCCCGGCCAGGAGTTCTCTGTAACGGCTTTTTTTGAAAAAAACATAAATGGGAATGCAGAGATTATTGTTCAGGACGGGCTGGAGACTGTAGGCGCCAAATCCCAGAAAATTGAGGATAGCCGGGCGGCATGGAAATTAAAGGGCGGGGAAGGTGAGCACATGCTTGAAATTGCCCTCAATGGAGAGAAGCAGCAGACAAGCGTGCTGATAACCAATGGCAAAAAATATATCAACCCGTTAAAAAAAACAGAAGGCAGCATAAAGTCAATAGCGATAAACTATAAAAAATTGATTATTATTCCAATCGGCTACAAGGACTGGCTGGGCTGGCTTGGAACTTATATCTGGTCATCTATACTATTCACAACACTGCTGAGAAAATTTATGAAGGTTTACTGACTGCATGCCGCAATCTTCTCCGTCTTCACGGCGTTTTTAGGGCATATTTCAGTTGTCTGCTCAGCCTTGGCTTTTGGTATGAACTGCACCTGCTTTATGTTGCCGTAAGCTGTGAAGTCATAGCTCACTTCCTTGTCCTTTTTGTCGTACAAAGAGTCTTTTTTTATCAGAATGCTGTCCAGTTCAAAAAGCCTCGTGCCCTTGTCGCCCACAATCCATATGGCCAATCCGCTTATGTCGTCAGCTCCTGTATTGTCTATTACAAAATTTATGTAGCCGTTCTGCCCAAATCCGCCGAAGCATGCCTCAGCCGAATCAACCTCCCTCAGCTTTATCTCTATATTCCTGCACTTGTCGGCAGACTTCCCCAAGTCAAGGTTTAATCCCCAGTTCATGACTACAGAGCCAAGCGCCACAGCAAAGGCTATCAGAAGAATCGTTGCTATTAACGGGGACACCCCTTTTTTCGAGCTCAAAATCTTACGCATATTATGGGATTTGTTTTGTGCCATTCCTATTTAAACATTATGCTAACCTTTATAAATCGACATATTTTTCCGAATAGTATGCCAGCGCCAAGATTAAGAAGCAGAAGCCTGAGAAAAGTATTCAGGAGAGTGCCGGGTGGAAGAACAAGCATACATTACAAGAGAAAGAAGCACAAGCAGGCAAGATGCGGTAATTGCGGAGCTGTGCTTAAGGGGGTTCCGAGAGAGCTGCCCTATAAGATGCGGAGCATGGCAAAGACAAAAAAAAGGCCGGAAAGGCCGTTTGGAGGGGTTCTTTGCAGCAGATGCATGCGAAGAAATATAATTGACAAATACAGGCAATAAACTATCCAATAAATTAAAAAATTTCATAATCAAACATATAAAACAGCAAAGAAATCACATGGGCAGATGGCGACACTGCTTGTTTAATGTGATTGGAGGAAAAAATGATTGAGATTGGAAGGGTTGTGGTTAAGGTTGCCGGCAGGGACGCTGGCAAAAAAGGAGTCATTATAGACATTCTGGATGATAAATTTGTGCTTGTAGACGGAGAAACAAGAAGAAGAAAAGCAAACATCCTTCATATAGAGCCTTTAAATCAGGTTATAAAGATAGAAAAGAATGCTTCTCATGAGGCTGTTGCAAAGGCTTTGGAAGAATTGGGGATAAAAGCCAGGCAGACAAAGCCAAAAACACAGAAGCCAAAGGCAAAAAGAAAAACCCCGGAGCAATTAAGGAAACTGAAGGAAGAAAAGAGAAAATTAAGGGACATATTCAAGCCAAAGAAAAAGGAAGAAGCCCAAGGGATTAAAGAGACTACTTTGGAGGATAAGGCAGGATTGGCTGAAGCAAAGGAAGAAAAGCACGAACACGGGCATAAAGAAGATAAACCAAAAGAGAAAAAAACTGCTCCGAAAAAGACTACTAAGAAAAAGGAGTGATTTTATTTATTTTTAATTATCTCAAACATTTCGCTCAAATTCAGTTCCATAGCAGCAACCGGCATATCCAAATTCCAGTTTTCCAGAACTTGCAGGTTTATTTCCCCCAGATAAGCAATTTTCTTTCCATGGACAATTGCCCTTCCGCATCTTCCCTCAATGAAAGAGCCGTGCTCTGCCTCCTCAATGTCGCACTTGAGCCCAAAGCATTTCATTATGTAATCAAGCACCTGCCTCATTTCCGTGTAGTTTGAATTCTCATGGGAGCTCGCAATCGCAATCCTGTTAAAATCAGCAATTTCCCCGCTTTTTCTCACATTGACAATGCCTTCCTCAAAGATTTTCTGCGGAAACTCTACATGCTTGTTCTTTGAGAAAACCTCCATCAAATTTGGAAGAATCCAGCTCCTCACAGCAGAGTAGTTCTCCGACATGCAGTCCTCAATTTCAATAGTCCCAAAATCCCCGATATTCATTTTTTTATACAGAAAATCCTTATTAGTCAGCACTGCACTCATAATTTCCTGGTAGCCCAAGCCGACTATAATTTCCCTTACTTTGTCAATAAACTCTTTACCCTTCAACGCAGAGCCTGTTGTATAGGTAGTTAATGGAAGCTCTTTTACATTATCATACCCATACATAATCCCGATATCCTCTATAACATCAAAAGGGTGCATTATGTCCTGCCTGTAAGGCGGAATCTCAACTTTATAATCGCTATAATTATACTGCGCCTTTTCAAGAAGATGCTTTACTTCATTCTCTTTAAGTTCCAATCCAAATAACCATTTTATCTGCTCATTCTTTATGTGAATGCTCTCGATTTTCAGGCATGGGGCAACAGCCTTTCTGCCGGGATATTTTACCTCTGCGGAATAAATGTTAAATTCCCTGTCAGACAGGGCATAGGCAAAAATGTTTGCAGCCAGGTTAACAGCTTCCTCATCCGTTCCGGTGGCCTCAAAAAACAGGTTCTCGTCCCCAATTTCAAGCTTTCCTGTAAAATTTGAGTTGATTATCGGTATAAAGCTCATCATCTCGTTTTTGTTGTCAATAAGCACAGGATATTTGTCAAATCCCTCAAGAATCCATGCGTACTCTTTTCCCTTTGGGTGCTCTGCAAGTATCTCTTTCAGGCTCATTTTTGCCTTGAACTCCAAAGGCACAAACTCGATTGAAGGAGAAATAGCCTTGTAATACACAGGAAAAGCGAGCCTTTTGTAGGAATACAGTCCGATTGAAACCTTCTGCCTTCTTCTTCCGTAAGTTTCGCAGAACTTCTCCTGCAGCTGCACAAGCTGCTTAAGCAGATAGTCGTCAATCTTCCTGCCCTTTGCCGCAAAGCAGGCAATGAAAGGCCGTATTTCTGCAACAGACTTGTCAACAATGACCCGATAGTCGCCTTTTTGCAGCTTTATTTCAGGAACACCCTTTTGCATTCCGAGTATTCCCTTTATCAATCGTGCAAATCCCTCTGCGCTCCACAAATAAGGCAGGTTAGTGTCTCCAAAATCAATTTTCACTTCATCAGTTTCCTTGTCATAGCTGTCAACATCGCCCTTTCCGTAATGCGCAAGCTCTGTGACTTCCCCAATCTCCAGTTTTTTGCCTGCCAAACGCTGCAAATCTTTCAGTGAAAAGGTTATAGTCGGCATTTTATCTGTTATTCAGACTACTTTTGCATTTCTTAAAAACTCCAGGTCATGTGAAAATAATTGTCTTATGTCTTTTATTCCGAGCTTGAACATTGCCAGCCTGTCAAGCCCCACTCCCCACGCAATAACAGGCACTTCTTTTCCAACCAATGGCTTGACCAATTCCGGACGGAAAATGCCTGCTCCTGCAAGCTCTATCCACCCCATCTCGGGGTGCTTTGCCTGCAGCTCAGCGCTCGGCTCCGTAAACGGAAAATAGCTCGGCTTTACCCTTACTTCCTCTGTTTCTGCAAACTCCTTTGCAAAGAGCTTCAGCAGGGCCTTTAAGTGCCCGAAATTCATGCCATCCTCTATCACAAATCCCCCCACCTGGTTGAAGTCAGGCAGGTGTGTTGCGTCAATCACATCATACCTGAAGCATCTTGCAACCTGGAAATATTTGCCTGGAATTTTTAGCTCCCTTGAAGCCAGAGTTCTTGCTGATATTGATGTGTCATGAGTCCTTAGGATGTGCCTGCGGGTTTTTTTCACGTCAAAATCATATCGCCAGCCCCTGCTTCCGGTCCCAAAGCCGTTTTCATGAGCAGCTTTTACATTCTTAACAGCATTCTCAGGCAAATCCTTGGCGTATTTCGGCTCTTTTATGTAATAGCCCTGGTGGATGTCCCTTGCCGAATGGAACTGCGGCATGTACAGTGCATCCATATCCCAGAAATCGCTTTCAACAACAGGCCCGGTCATTTCCTTGAATCCAAGGGCAACAAATTTCTGCCTAACCTCTTCGAGAAATCTCCTGTAGTGCTGCTTTCTCCCTGCAAAAATTGAAGGGACATTGACCTTTACATCAAACCTTCTGAATTTTTTGTTTTTCCAGGCGCCTGTTTTTATTAAAGACGGAGTTATTTTTTCTATTAAGCCTTCTTCAAGCTTTTCTTTTAATAATCTCTTGCCTATCTCAGTAAGCCCTGCATCTACAATCTTTGTCAGCTCAACCTTTACTATCCTTTTTCTTTTTCTTAGATTCCCGAGCACGAATCTTTCCTCTTCATTAAGGGATGCTGCATCTCTTGGAAAATTCTCTTTGAGAAATTGCTCTTCAATAAAGCCTTTCTTCAGCAGATGCCTTCCGTTGTCTGTTATCGACACAATAATATTCTTGCCCTTTTGTATCTCAATAGCGGCCTTTGATTTTAAGACTCCAAGCGATATTGAAATTTCCTCGTCGCTTAGCCCGGTTTTTTTCCTTAATTCGCCTATGCCAGCCGGCCTTTCCAGCAGTTCCAAAAACCTTTTTTCAGGCAACCCATGTTTCAGGTATTTCCCGCCGTTTTCATCAAGAGAAACAAGCTCTTTCTGCTCTTCCTTTAGCCTTATGACGCCCTTGTTCTGGAGCCACTGCAATGCCCTTGCAACCTCGACATCCTTAAGCCCTGTAGCTTTCACAATATCATGGAAAGAGCTGAAATTATCAAGAATCTTCACAACTTTTCTCTCGGCTGGATTCAGGCTTTCTGCCAGTTTCTTGATGTCCATTTTATATACAATTATTTTTCATTAATTAATGCTTTTATTTGTTCGCTAGTATAGCCTACGCGACCACTTTGATACCTCTCTTTTTCTTTTCCGTATTGTTTTGCTAAACTTTCGAAATATGCAGTACTTTGGTATAACTCTTTCCCAAGACCTCTTCTTATTGTTTCTTTATCAGCTGCTTTTTCCATTGCTCCTATAGTTGCTCCTGTAATTCTACTACCAAATAGCCTAAATCTTTTAGAAAAAAATCCATATACTCTATTCCTAAGTCCGTCATTATGCCCCAACACAATATGAGAAAATTCATGTCCAAGTAAGCCTTTTAAGATAGATTCATAGTTATTTAGTTTAATCAGAGACATTGGCATAGGTCCAGTAACTGTATACCCCAGAGGATCTTTTTGAGTAAACCAACCTGGAATTTCTTTTGACTCTTCCACAAAAAATATATGTACAAAAATACGATGCGAAGGTATGTCTGGGAAAAAATTTCTTATCAGTTCTCGTCCTAATTTATAAGAAATATTTAAAGCTATCTTTCCTAATTTTTCACTTTCAACATCCGATACGATTTGTTGCAAATCAATAAGAACTTGTTTAACCCATTCAGCTGTAGGTTTTATTTTGCTAATATACCGAAGCAAATTTCTAATATCATTAATTTCTTTATTATACTTTTTTTTATCTGTTTTGTAATGTACATGCAATTTTCCAAGAATAAAAGTAATCTTCCCTAATTCTTTTTTGATTCCTTCAAAACCTTTTTTTACTTCATCAGTCCATATATAACCAAGATCTATTCTGCCATTTCGATCTTTTAAATTGATAAGAACCTCGTTCCAATAGGCTTCCAGCTTCTTTTCTTCCTCAGATAATTCATCTAATTCATTTTTCGGCATTTTATCGAAGTTATTTTAATACTTTCTCTGGTAGCTGCCAAGCACTGCTACAAACGCGGATTTCTCAAGCTGTTTCAGGGCTTCTCCTATGTGCTTTTCTGATTTATGCCCTTCAAAGTCTATGTAAAAGATATAGTCGCCGAGCTTGCCTTTCGAAGGCCTTGACTCAATTTTTGTCAGGTTAATCTTTCTTTTTGCAAACTCGCCAAGCATCTCGTAAAGCAGTCCGGGCCTGTCAACCTGGGGATATAGTGCTATGCTAGTCCTGTCATAGCCGGTTTTTTTGCTGTCGCTCTTTGCAATCACAAAGAACCTTGTAACGTTGAACTTTGCATCCTGCACATCCTTTTTCAGAATCTTAAGCCCGTATATATCAGCAGCAATTTTGGGTATTATGGCAGCATCTTCCTTTGATTTTGATTTGGCGAGCATTTCAGCTGATTTCCCGTTGCTTGACGTCTGCAGTACTTCAGCCTTGGGAAGGTTTCTTTTGATAAAAATCTCGCACTGCTCATAAGTCTGCGGATGCAGGTAAACTATTTTTATTCCGTTAATTTTTCCGAACCCCGCAAGGTTATGCCTTATCGGAAGTATTTCCTCTGCCTTTGTTTTAAGCCCGAACTCCATTAGGTAATCCAGAGTTTGCCCAACGGTTCCTGCAATGGAGTTTTCAATTGGTGCAATTCCGCAGTCAGCCTTATTTTTTGAAACTGCTTCAAACACGTCCCTTATTGTATCTGTAAAAATTATTGATGCCTTCCTATCATACTTCATGGCAGCCTCGTGGCTGAAAGTGCCTTCCGGGCCAAGGGTTGCTATTTTCATTTCCTTTTCACCATCTGCCCTATCAGGTAATCGCTTAATTCCTCAGCCTCTTCTTTAAAGCCGCCAAAAAACTTAGAGCACTCGTTAAAATACTCCAAAAATGCCTTTGTGTCTTTTGTTTCAATTATACTCCTGAGCTTTTTTGAGGATTCTGCATAAGCTTTTAGCACATCTTTGTTTTTTGGATTCATCATCTCTATGCTTGCGTACAGGTTTGGGTCCTGTTTTAATATCCTGCCGACCATAGCCATCCTAAGCCTGTAAACCGGGCTTGTGTATTCCAGGCTTTCTTTCACGCTTATGCCAAGCATCTTCATGGCATGGGCAACGCTTAAGGTGCTGAAGTGATTTAAGCCCTGTATTACAGACATCATCTCGTCATGCTTTTCAGGAGTTGATAATTTCACCCTTGCGCCATTTCTCTCGAAAATGCCTTTCAGCCACTGCAGCCATTTTTTTGTTCTTGCCGGGCACAAAACAACAGTCTGGCTCCTCAATGAATTTACATTCGGCCCAAAAACAGGGTGCATCCCTATAACTTCGCATTTTGCATGCTTAAGCATGGCTTTGACAGGCTCGTTTTTAATGGAGGTTGTATCAATCAGCAGGGAATTCTTGCTGATGCAACTGGCTATTTTTTTGATTACTCCCACAGTCACATCCATCGGCACAGAAACCAAAACAACATCGCTTTGCCTTGCGCAGTCTTCCGGCTTTAATTTTGTTTTTCTCGAGGCAATCAAAACCCTGCATTTGTTCTTCTCAAAAAATCTCCTGAAAAACTGCCCCATCTGCCCGGTGCCGCCGATTATGCCTACCGTAACCATAGAAATCACTTTATAAGCTTGTCAGGATTTATCTTTCCCGCCATCAGCATGTGGTCTGCCAGCACAATTGCAGCCATTGCTTCTGCTATAGGCGGAAACCTCACAATAGTTGCGGGGTCGTGCCTGCCTTCCACCGAGATTGTCTCCTGCTTCATAGTTTTGTAGTTGATTGTATGCTGCTTCTTTAATATGCTGGATGCAGGCTTTACAACTGCCCTTATTACAATAGGCATGCCTGTGGAAATCCCGCCAAGAATGCCTCCGTGATTGTTGGTTTTAGTGGTGATCTTATTGTTTTTTACAATGAACTCGTCATTTGATCGGCTGCCTTTCATCTTTGCAAGTTCAAATCCGGCGCCAAACTCGACGCCTTTCACAGCATTAATGCCCAGTATTGCAGAACCCAAGTCGGACTCCAGCTTGTTGTAGATGGGCTTGCCCAAGCCTGCAGGCGCATTTAACGCTATAATTTCGCAGATGCCTCCGACAGAATCTCCGCTGTTTTTAGCCTTAAGGATAGCATGCTCCATCTTTTTTGCTGCATTCCTGTCAGGGCACCTAACATCATTTTTGTAAACCTCCTTAAAGTCTATTTTAGTAGCCTTTATGCCTGCAATTTCCCTGACATAAGCGATGATGGTTATCCCATGCTTTGCAAGCAGTTTTTTTGCAATCGCGCCGGCAGCGACCCTTGCAGCTGTTTCCCTCGCAGAGCTTCTTCCCCCGCCCCTGTAATCCCTAAAGCCGTATTTAACCTGGTAAGTGAAGTCTGCATGCCCCGGCCTCAGCAAGTGCTTTATTTTTTCATATTTTGAGGAATCTGCATCTTTGTTGCAGATAACCATTGATATGGGGGTTCCTGTGGTCTTGCCTTCAAATACTCCTGAAAGAATCTCAGCTTTGTCAGCCTCTTTTCTCGGGCTCGTTACCTCGCTCTGCCCCGGCGCCCTTTTATCAAGCTCTCTCTGCACATCTTCTCCGCCCAGCTCAAGCCCGGCAGGGCATCCGTCTACTACAACCCCGATCGCCTTTCCGTGGCTCTCGCCCCATGTTGTTATCCTGAACAGTGTTCCGAAAGAATTGGACATTTTTATTGCATCTCCATCTGCACATAGTGCATAATCAAATCGCATGCCTCTTCAGGAGCCAGCCTTGACGTGTCAATGGCATAATCCGCTGCTGTTTTGTACCTTTCCTCGCGCTCCTTCAGTACATCCTTTATCTCGTCAAGGTAATTGCTTTTCGTCAGTGCAGGCCTTTTATTGTTTTTGAGCCTGCTTGTTATTGTCTTTATATCAGCAGTCAGCAGCACAATCAAAGTGTTTTTTTTCAGGTTGATAATATTCTCATTCCTCATTATAATGCCTCCGCCCGTGTCAAACACACAGTCATCAAAGTCGCTGATGCTTTCTATAACATCGGCCTCGATTTCCCTGAACCTCTCCCAGCCGTATTTTTTCACAAACTTGGCTATGCTCATTTTTGTTCTCTTCTCTATTTCCTCGTCTGTTGATATGAGCTTCCTGTCGAGCCTGTTGGCAAGCAGCCTGCATAAGGTTGTTTTGCCAGTTCCCCTGAAGCCTATAAGCGCTATATTCATCTTTTATACATCTCGTTGAATTTTTCCCAAAAATCAGGAAATGATTTTGCAACGCAGCCTGGGTTTTTTATCCTTATCCCATTGATAACCAAGCCCGCTACGGCAAAGCTCATTGCCATCCTGTGGTCATTATAAGTTTCAATTATCGCTTTTTGCAGCCTTCTTCTTTTTATACGCAATCCGTCCTGCATTTCTTCCACATTGGCGCCTGTCTTTCTAAGTTCAAACGCCAGGGCCCTAAGCCTGTCAGTCTCCTTCAGCCGCAGGTTGGGCACATTTCTTATTGTGGTTGCCGAATCTGCAAAAAGGCCCGTCACAGCAAGTGTAGGCACGATATCAGGCATCTCGTTCATGTCAACATCAACGCCTTTGAGGCTGCCACCCTGCACCTCGATAAAGCTGTTTCCATTCCTTACGCCACACCCCATTCTTTTTAGTATGTCAACAAACTTTATATCTCCCTGTTTTGATTTGGGGTTTATATTCTTTACCATTATTCTTCCTTTTGTCACGGCAGCTGCTGCAAAGAAGTAGCTCGCGCTCGAGGCGTCGCCCTCAACAGCATAATCCCCAGATTTGTATTTTTTGGTGTTTTTTATTATAAATTTTTCATATTTTACATTTTTTATGTCAACTCCAAAATTCTTCATGACATCTATGGTTATGTCAACATACGGCTTTGATGCCAGGTTCCCCGTAATGCTTATTTTTACATCCTTTTCGGCGTATGGCGCAACCATAAGAATGGATGATAAATACTGGCTGCTTATGCTGCCTTTTAATTTCGCAGTTCCGCCGATAAAATTTCCCCCGTAAATCTTTACAGGCGGGCATCCGCTGCTGCTTTCGCTTTTCACCCCTAATTGCCGCAGTGCATCAAGCAGGTCGTTTATTGGACGTTGCTGCATCCTCTTGTCTCCTGTTATTACAGAAGCCCCGTCAGCAAGGGAGGCAAAAGCTGTTATGAACCGCATTGTCGTGCCTGCATTCCCTGCAAAAATCCTGCCTTTTGGCTGCTTGAGCTTTCCGTTTGTTCCGTAAACAGCAAGGCTGCTGCCTTTTCTCTCTATCCTTGCCCCAAACGCTTTCAACGCAGAAATCATATGGCAGGTGTCGTCGCTGAATAACGGGTTTTTTATAACTGATTTGCCGTTGGCAAGAGCTGCAATCACCAAAGCCCTCTGGGTATAGCTTTTTGATGGCGGCGCTTCAATCACAGCTTTGACATATTTTTTTGTTTTAATGGCCAGCATTTTTTAAAAACTCCATAACTTTTAGCCGCATTAATCGCTCTGGGGCTTCTTTTCCGGTCCATAGCTTGAATTGCAGCAGAGCCCCGTGAATCAGCATCTCAAACCCGGCAATTATTCTGCAATTCCTCTTTTCAGCTTCAACAAGCAATTTTGTCTTGTAAGGGTTAAAAACCATGTCAAAAACAACAGCGCCGTTTTTGATGCAGTCGGGCGGAACAGGGGAGCCGCCTATGTGCGGGTGCATTCCGGCAGGGGTGGTATTAATTAGAATATCATAATCAGTTTTTTTAATATCATCTAAAGAGCCATAATCGCACTTGAAATAATCAGCTAATAATTTTGCTTTTTCAGCAGTCCTGTTCAATATCTTAACATTTGATTTATTCTCCATCAAACCATAAATTATTGCCCTTGCTGCCCCGCCTGCACCTAAGACAACAGCATTCTTTCCTTTTAATTCTGTTATTCGCTTCAATGATTTTATGGCTCCCGGGCAGTCTGTATTGTACCCAATTAATCTGCCGTTTTTCACAACAATAGTATTGACTGCGCTAATCCCCTTCGCTTGTTTGTCTATCTCATCAAGATATCTCATAACTTCAACTTTATGCGGGATTGTGACGCTAAAGCCGATTATATCCAGATTTTTCATGTGTTCAATAAACTCTTTCAGCTTATCTGCCTGAAATTTCAGATAAACTGCATTAATGTCTAATCTATCAAAAGCGGCATTATGCATTATATGCGACCAGGAATGTTCAACGGGATTTCCTATCAAGCCGACAATTTTAGTGTTTTTATTTATTTTTTTAATTCTATAATGCTCAACCATCTCATTCATTGTTAATTGCCCGCCTGCGGATTCTTTTCCTTTGCCGGTTGACGCATAAGTTACCTGCGAGCCGAGAATTATGCTTAAGATTCTGCTGAATTTTCCATAGCCTCCCATGCAGAAAGCAATTATTTTCCTTTTCTCTTTATTCGCTTTCCCGATTAAGCCGAATACCCTGAAGTTGTCAGTGACAGAGCGCGCATTAGTGGCTATTTTGATCAAGTCAGGATTTAATTTCTTGATATTGCCGTAGATCTTTTTGATATTTGCCGGCGTTTCTTTAAAATTATGGTAAGAGACAATTATCTTTGTTTTCCTTTTATTTTGGATTAAATTTCTTATAGATTCTTTACCTGAAGAATATTCAATATCAGCATAGCCTGCACCAAATTTAATAGCATTTTTTAATATTTCAATTCTTTTTGCCTCGCTTCCATTAAAGAGGCCGCCTTCGCCCTTTTTCCTATTCGTCACAATTACAGGTTTCTTGCAGTTTTCTATCAAGCTTTTTAGCTTTGTATTATTCAATCCTTTTATATAATCCAGCCTCAGCTCTATCAAATCGGCATCTTTTGCTTTTGGAATGTCTTTGAGTTCTGTTATTACAGCTGCCAGCATTTTATCGTTCTTCAAGAATATTTTTAATGTCTTCTATCGCGACATCATCAGAGACAAATGCATCTCCTATGGAATTCAGCAATACAAAATTTATTCTGCCGTTCGTTATTTTTTTATCGTATTGTATATGCTCAAGTATCTTCCTGGGCTTTAGCTTGTGATGGCTTAACTTATGCGGCAGTCCTATGTATTCCAGCAGGTTATTCTGCCTTATAACAGAGCCTTCATGCAGAAAACCAAGCTTGGCGGAAAGCTTTGCAGCATAGCCCATTCCAATGGCAATAGCATTGCCGTGGCTTATTTTGTAGCCCAATGAGGATTCAATAGCGTGCCCGATTGTATGCCCGTAGTTGAGGATTCTTCTAATTCCTTTTTCCTTTTCATCCTGCATCACAATATCCGCTTTAATCTCGCAGCTCCTTTTTATCGCAGTCTTCAAAATGTCCGCATCACAGGCCAGAATCCCGCCGATGTTTTTTTCTATAAAATGGAAAAAACCCCTGTCTTTTATCAGGGCATGCTTTATCAGCTCTGCCAGCCCGTTCACCAACTCTTTTTTTGGCAGTGTTTTAAGGAAATTCAGGTCAACGACAACTTTTTTTGGCTGGTAGAATGAGCCTATTGCGTTTTTTGCATGCATAGTATCAACGGCAACTTTTCCCCCTATGGAGCTGTCAACCATTGCAAGCAAGGTTGTAGGCACCTGAATGTACGGAATTCCCCTCATGTAGGTTGCCGCTGCAAACCCGGCAATATCCCCTGCAACACCGCCTCCAAGAGAAATGATGCAGGCATCCCTTCCTAAAGCAAGCTTAAGCATTTCATTTTCTATCTTTTCTTTTGTTTTTCTTGTCTTGCTTTTCTCTCCTGCGGGAAAATTTATCAAATGTGCGCCAATATTCCTCTTCTTCAAATCGTTAAGGAGCCTTTTGCCATAGGTTCCTGCAATATTGGAGTCCGTTATTATCACAAACTTATTTGCGGGATTTTTTTTTAGTTCCATGGCAAGGCCTTCCAATAAGCCCCTGCCGATGGTGATATCATAAGAGTTGTCTATCTCTTCCCTCAAATCAACTTTTACAACTTCCATCTTACACCTTTCTTCCTATTGCGCTTGCTATAAGCTTTAGCTCTCTCATGAGATTCTCAAATCTTTTTGTGCTTATGGTTTGGTCGGCATCGCTGACTGATTTTTCAGGATTTGTATGGACTTCAATTAATAGCCCGTCTGCTCCTGCGGCAACTGCAGCTTTAGCCATCGGGCTGACCAAAGTATACTTTCCAGTCCCATGGCTTGGGTCGACTATAACCGGCAAATGTGTTAGCTCCTTTACAGCAGGCACTGCATTCAGGTCCAGAGTGTTTCTTGTAAGAGTTTCAAATGTCCTTATGCCACGCTCGCACAAAATTATGTTATGGTTGCCCTCTGACATTATGTATTCTGCGCTCATGAGCCATTCTGTTATTGTAGCTGAAAGCCCTCTTTTTAATAAAACAGGGCGCTTGCACCTTCCGACTTCCTTTAATAAGTCATAATTCTGCATGTTTCTTGCGCCAAGCTGCAGGATGTCAGCATACTTGCACACCAAAGGCACGTTTCTGGTGTCCATTACCTCTGTTACTATCGGCATGCCTGTTTCCTCCTTTGCATGCTTCAGCAATTTTAACCCTTCCTCTCCCAAGCCCTGGAAGGAATAAGGCGATGTTCTTGGCTTGAATGCGCCGCCTCTTAATACTTTTGCCCCTGATTTTTTTATGGCTTTAGCAGTTTCTATAATCTGCTCCCTGCTTTCAACAGAGCAGGGGCCTGCCATCACAACAACCTCATTGCCGCCGATTTTGACCCCGTCAACGCTTATTATTGTGTTATCGGGCTTGAAGTCCCTGCTTGCAAGCTTGTAGGGGGCGAGCACAGGCATAATCTTCTCCACACCCTCTATCGCCCTTATCTGCGACTCCGGGACTTTCCTTTCATCGCCTATAATCCCTATTATTGTCACTATATCTCCTTTCGACAGGTGCGCTTTCAAGCCGCTTTCCTGTATCTTCTCAACCACTCTTTGCACCTGGTTTTCGGTTGCATTCTTTTTCATCACTACAATCATTTTCTCACCTTGTTTAGTTTTTTATCATGTTTAGACAATGGGATTAGCGTTCTGTTGATAAAGAAGCCAATCAGTGCTTAAAATAAAAAAAGAAATACCTGAAGCTGGAAAAAAGCCTGTAGAAAGCAAATCCAATCCTCGCCATCAAATTTTCAGCTTTTCTTATCATTTTCAGGGAGTTGGGTAAGATGGAGGGGTATTTAAAGGTTGCGGGGAAAAATTATTTTTGTTATAGCATCAAACTAGTCCAAGAGTCTCATCAAAACCATACATCAAGTTAAAATTCTGCACAGCCTGTCCTGAACCTCCTTTGATTAAGTTGTCTAATGTGGAAACAACAGTTATTCTCTCTCCAAATCTATAAGTTTTAATGTCACAGAAATTAGTTCTATTTACTTTTTTGACTTCAATTTTGTAATCCTGATTTTGCACTCTAACAAAAGATTCTGATGCATAAAATTGCCGGTAAATTTCTAACAAATCTTCAGAGCCTTCAATTTTTGCAAAAATTGTTGAGATAATGCCCCTATCCGTGTTGTCCAGTCTTTGCGGAAATAGTGTAATACCATGGAGCCCTAAACTTCTTTCTATTTCTGGAATTTGTTCATGAGATTGTCCTTCTTTATAAGGTCCGAAGTTATCTTCTTCTTGTTTTTCTAAACCTGCTCCTGAAATGCCGCTATTGGCTTGTATACTCACTTCACTAACTTTGTGCTTAATAGGGGCTAATCCTAAGATTATAGAAGTTGCATAGCATCCAGGATTTGCAACATATTGCGCACCTTTAATCTGTCCCCTGTTTAATTCAGGCAAACCATAGGTCCATTCTGGATGATATCTATGATCAATACTAAGGTCTATTACCCTGATATCCCGCCATTCATGTTCATATTCTTTACTGGCTCCTTCCCCTAAAGCTGAGAAAAGTAATTCAGCTTTGGATTCTGATAAAGTTATTTTACTGGGCTCACTTGTACTATGAGTATAAACTATTTCTGCATAAGGATGATGTTTAAGAATTTCAACTAAAGGTTTTCCTAATCTTCCCGTATGCCCCAATACCCCAACTTTAACCATTTTGACTGCTAATTTTTGTAAGATTAATGACTAACTCAACTCACATGCACCTCAACGATGTCATTATCCTGCACAACATGCTCAAGCTTTCTGATAACCTGTCCCGGGAATTTCATACCTTTTCCCCAAACCCTTGCAAACCTGAACTTGCTTACAAAATCCTTGTGGAGCTTGGTGCAGACATCCCTTAATGTGTTGCCTTTCCTCATTATCAAAGGCACTCCCATGTCAGCTTTCTTGCCTGCCTCCTTGCAGTAAACCCTTATGAATTCAAGCTTTTTGAAAATCAAGTCCTTTAATTCCTCTGTGCCAGCCTTCAGCTCTGCGGAAATGCAGATGTCCGGCTTTACAATTGCCTTTACTCTTTCCAGCTCTTCTTCATCAACCATGTCTATCTTGTTCAGGACTGTTATGGCAGGAACATATTTTTTATTGCCTTCAATTACATCAATCAGCTGGTCGTCTGTTATGTCCTCCCTTATGACAATGCTTGAATTCTCCAGCCTGAACTCCTTCAGTATTGTTTTTATGGTTTCCGGGCTTATCTTTGTCAGTTTTACAGTCAATCCAATGTCAATTCCTCCTCTCATTTTTTTTGAAATCCTGACTTGAGGAGGCTTTTGGTTCATTCTCAAGCCGGTCTCGTAGATTTCATTCCTGACAACTTCCAGATGCTCTGGATTGAAAATATCAAGAAGGATTATAACCAGGTCTGCGCTCTGCGCGCATGCAAGAACTTCCCTTCCCCTGCCCCTGCCTGTTGCAGCGCCTTCAACAATTCCAGGAACGTCCAGCACCTGTATTTTTGCATGATTGTAGTCCATCAGTCCCGGAATGCAGGTTAATGTTGTGAAAGCATAAGCGCCAACTGGAGAGTTTGCATTTGTTATTGCATTCAGCAAGGTTGATTTGCCTACGCTTGGAAACCCAACCATTATTGCAGTCGCATCCCCGCTTCTCTTGACAGAAAATCCAGTTCCGCCGCCTTTTGCAGCAGCTTTTCTCTGGTACTCCTCTTTTATCTTTGCTAACTTCGCCTTTACTAACCCGATATGCCCCTGCGTCTTCTTGTTGTATTTTGTGGTTGACAGCTCTTCCTCTAGCTCCTTCACCTTCCTTTCATGAGCCGACACATGGCTTTTAGCGTCTTTGACGTTGTACTGTTGTACCATAAGGCAAAGATAAAGAAAATGGTATAAAAAGGCTTTGGTTAGAGAATTTATTATAACCTACCAATTTTTCTTTTTAAGAATTTTAAATATTTTAGGTCCTTGAAAAATAGCGGTGAATATTGCTCCAATAAGAAAAAATCCTCTACCAATTTTCCATTGGTCACTTAAAAACATAATAACTAGTCCTAGTAGCATAATATAAATACCAAAATTTCTCCAATTTTTCATATTAAAATCTACAAAGCTTCTTGGTTGTTGCACTTCAACCTCCTAAAAACCAATCTCCTTTTTGATGAAATATTAAATCAATTAAATTTGCTTCGCATTGACACATCGGTTGTTTGTTTATACATGTGGGTCTGCATTGAGACGATTTATATTCTAGGCAAGATATTGATAACTCCATCCCCACAACCATTTCACCAAATCCTAAAGCACTATTTTCAACAATTATTTTATTATTTTCATTACATTTCATATTAAATCCACTTACCTTTACAGTATTATATGGGATTTTGTATTGAAAAATCATAATTATGCCAATAATAAATAATATCCAAACCAACCAAATAGGTAATTCTCCATGAAATACGAATTTACTTAAAAATGTTAAAGCTATTGCTATAATAATACCCCAAAATAACAAGAACCCCCATGGTTGAGGTAAAAAACTTGTAAATCTTCTAAAATCTAATTTAGAACTTATAGCATCTGGAGAGACAATATTACTTGAACCAATTAACTTTGATGAAGCAATCGGATTGAAGTTAGATAAAGATATTTTATCTGTAGTCCTTTTTACAGTACTTGTAAATAAGTTTGAATGATTGTAAATAAAGATTAGTAAAAATATGAGAAGTATCGCAATTATAGCTTTATAACCATTTGGTAAATTATAATGCTTACTTTGAATTTGTTTTATTATATTATATAAGTAACTAACAATAAAATAAGTACCTATCAAAAGCAATAACGATCCAATCCTGAAGAATATCAAAGTATATTGATTGAAGAAATCCACATTTTTATAGAGTATTGCTACTACAATTACAGAAATTATAAAATAAAGTAAATTCATAAAGAATCTATGTAGATTAAAATGCTTTTCATAGTTTTCCCTTGAATAAAACCATCTTTTGAATTTATACCATTGATTTGCTAAAAATGCTTTCAATTTTTTTCACTTCTTCTTCGGCACTTTTTCCCAGTCTTCCAAGAATTTCTTTATTCCCGCATCAGTCAGGGAATGCTTGAACAGCTGCTCAAACACAGAATAAGGAACTGTTGCAATATCCGCTCCGATTTTGGCAGCCTCTAAAATATGAATTGGGTTTCTGACGGAAGCAACTAAAATCTGCGTTGTGAGCTTGTAATTGTCATAGACTTGCTTTATATCTCTGACAACATCCATTCCAACTTTCCCAATGTCATCCAGTCTTCCCACAAAAGGGCTTACCAGAAAAGCGCCTGATTTTGCTGCCAATAAGGCCTGATTTGCTGAAAACACTAGAGTTACATTAACTCTGATGCCTTTTTTTGTCAATTGCTGGCACGCCTTCATGCCTTCAACTGTCATGGGGACTTTGACAACAATGTTTTTAGCTATTTTGGAAAAAGCAATGCCTTCTTTTACCATGCCGTCTGCATCGGGAGAAACAGTCTCTGCGCTTACAGGCCCTTTTATGATTGAGCAGATTTCTTTTAAGATATCATTATAATCCCTGCCAGCTTTTGCCGCCAAAGTTGGGTTTGTAGTAACTCCATCGCATAACGAGGTCTCAGCTGCTTTTTTTATTTCTGAGATTTCGGCTGAATCAATGAACAGTTGCATTTTACATCAACTAATATGTTGCTATTTTTAACCTTTTCTTAAAATATGACATCAAAAGCGGTTCACTTTTATCACGCTATACAGCCAAAAGTCGCTCTCGTTTTTGATTTTATTTTTAATGTAAATTTTTTTAATTGAATTAATTTATTTTTTCTTACTGATAATCTTCATAACCTCTTCAGCAATCGACTCAGCATCCAGCCCGTATTTCCTGTACAGTTCATCAGGCTTGCCGGATTCCGCATAGGCATCCTTGACGCCAATTCTTTTCATCAGGCAGGGATAGTTCTCGCCCAAAACCTCTGCAACAGCCGAACCCAATCCGCCAATCACATTATGGTCCTCTGCCGTTATAACGCAATTTGTTTTTTTAGCCAATTCAATAACTAATTTCTCGTCAATTGGCTTTATAGTCGATATATTGGCAACATAAACATTTATTTTCTCATTTTCAAGAATTGTAGCAGCTTTCAGGGCTTCGTGAACCATTGTGCCGGAAGCAAAAATAACAGCATCCTTGCCCTGCCTTAAAATCTCCCCTCTCCCAATTTCGAATTTGTAATTGCTGCCATGTATTATCGGCATGGCAATCCTGTGGACTCTCATGTACGAAGGTCCTTTATATTCAGCAAGCGCAAAAACCATCTTCTCGGCTTCTGCGGCATCAGCAGGCTGCAGCACAACCATATTTGGCAATGCGCGATAAGCAGCAACGTCCTCAATTGCCTGCGCTGACTTGCCGTCCTCGCCTGTTGCAATTCCGGCATGAGAGCCTGTAAGCTTCACATTCAGCTTGTTCCTTGACACTATGTTTCTTGTGAATTCAAAAGCCCTTTCGCTGAAAACCGCAAAGGTGCTTGCATAAGGAATCTTGCCTGAAACAGAAAGCCCTGCAGCAGTCCCAATCATGTTCTGCTCTGCAATGCCCGTCGTGAAGAACCTTTCAGGGAACTGCTTCCCGAAATGCTCCGCCTTTGTGCTGTCTCCCAGGTCAGCGTCAACTACAACAACATCCTTGTTTATCCTGCCCAATTCAAGCAGAGCCTTTCCATAGCCTTCCCGTGTTGCAGCCTTTTCCATTTTATTTAAACTTTTTAATATCAATCTTCTCAATCTCTTCAATTGCCCTTTTGTATTCCTCGTCATTAGGGGCTTTTCCATGGAATCTATAGTTTAGTTCCATAAAAGAAACCCCTTTCCCCTTGATTGTGTCTGAAATGATTATCGTCGGCTTTTTGTTCCTCATTTTTGAAGCCTTGTCAAGGGCTTTGACAATCTGCCCCATGTCATGCCCGTTGATTTCAATGGTATTCCACCCAAAAGCCTTCCACTTCAAAGCCACATTGCCCAAGTCCATGATGTCCTTCGTCCTTCCGGTTTCCTGAACCTGGTTTTTGTCCAGAATGACAATTAAATTGTCCAGCTTGTGGAATGCAGCCGCCATGGATGCCTCCCAGACAGCCCCTTCCTGCGCTTCCCCGTCGCCTATCATGCAGTAAACTTTGCAGTCTTTTTTGTCAAGCCTGCACGCCAATGCAATGCCGTGCGCAAAGCATATTCCCTGCCCCAGCGAGCCGCCGGCAAAATCAATGCCCGGCGTGCTTAGCTCCGGATGCCCCTGCAGCATCCTGTTGATTTTTCTGAAGCCATCAAGCTCTGACTTCGGGAAAAACCCCCTGTCTGCAAGAACAACATAAATGCCGGGGCTTGCATGCCCCTTGCTTAATACAAACCTGTCCCTGTTGTCCCATTTTGGGTTTTTTGCATCAACCCTCAGCTTGTAGAAATACAAAGCCACAAGCATGTCAATCTCGCTCAGCGAGCCGCCGGGATGCCCGGACTGGGCTTTGTAGACAACCTCAATTACCCCTTTCCTGAAATCTTTTGCCTTCTGCTTCAGCTCAAGAATAAGATTTTTTCTAGCCATTTTTTTGCAGCTTTTTTGAATAATTTATGATATTTTTGAAAATACTCATAATAAATTTTTTATGTTCATTGGAAATTTTTTTGATATTGCTTATGACCTGCGCTTCCCTCTTTTTGTCATCAACTTTAACCTTATTCCTCTTTTTGTAGCTGCCAATCTGATTCACTAACTCAAACCTCTTTAACAATAACTTTGCAATGTTCTTGTCAATAGCATCAATCCTTTTTCTGCATTGCCCCAGCCTGTCCATAAGCTACGTAGAATTAGTGCTGTTTTTTATATTTTTGTATTAAAAATGAATAATAAGAGAATAAAAAAAGAAATTACCTCTTCACAGCCTCTGCTGCAGGCTTCATGCCTTTCCATGCAAGCTCGAACAGGTTCTCAAGAGCGCCTGCAAAGAATGGCGTATTCACCCAAATTCCAACGTCATAGGTCGGGTGCACTTCAGTATCGTCAAGAACCATAAAAACAATTTCCTTGCCGTCCACAATGCAGAACCTCGCCTTGCTGTCAGTGTGCCTTACTTCTGCAACTCCCTGGAGCTCCTTTAAAGCAGGCATCGAGTCTTTTGTTATTGGAGCTGCAATTCTTATTTTGACGCCCCTCTTCTTGAGCTTTTCGAAAGTCGGCTTGAACCCCTCAACCTTCCTCAGGAATCCCTGGGCTGTTGTCATCAATGTGACAGATTCCTCTGCATTCCTGATTGTAAGTTCAAGGTGGTTGTACAGGTTGTGCCTTCCCCTTAGGGATCCGGATAAGTCAGCAGGTTCGACCAATTCAACGCCTTGCGTGTGCAAAGTGCTAAGCTCGTCCACAATGTCTGTGTTTTTCAAATCGCTTAATTTCTTTATCTCTTCCTTTGCGTACTCTGTGACGTTCTTCTTTACCCTCTCAACAACCTCCTTTGGAGGCACAGCAATATATTTTATAGGCTTGCCAAGCTTCATTATTACAAACCCTTTTTTCTCCAAGGACTCAAGAACGTCGTAGCTTCTGCTTCTTGGCACGTTGGCGATGTCGGAAAGCTCGCCTGCAGTTGAGACTCCCCTGCTGAGCAGGGCTGTCCAAATCTTAACTTCATACAGATTCAGGTTGAAAAACCTTCTCAGTTTGCTCAAAAATTCTTCTTTAACTATCATTTAAACACACCCCCCTTTTATTATTGCTTAGGGGATAAAAAGCACTACTATTAAAATGTTGTTATTTCTAACCAGTTAGTGATAATTTCATCATAAAATGACAAATTATTATTATAACTGGTTAGTTAAGACAATATATACATAACTCCTATTTAAATGTTGCGGAACCGAATAGCTAACCTACCCTGTTCTTTGCCAGAATTTCAACAACGCTCGGCTCAGCCAGAGTCATTATGTTGCCGTAGTCAGTGCTTCCCTCTGCAATAGACTTCAGAATGCGCCTCATTATCTTCCCGCTTCTCGTCTTTGGCAAATCATCAGCAAATTGTATCCTGTCGGGCTTTGCAATCGGCCCAATATGCTGCGCAACGTGCTGCTTCAGCTCCTCTTTCAGTGCATCATTTTTTTTGACGCCTTTCTTCAGCACAACAAATGCATAGATAGCCTGCCCTTTTATATCGTGCGGAAAAGGCACGACAGCAGCTTCTGCAACATCCTTGTGGCTTACCAAGGAGCTTTCAACCTCTGCGCTCCCGATCCTGTGCCCTGCAACCTTTATAACATCATCAACCCTCCCCATAATCCAGAAATAGCCGTCTTCGTCTATTTTTGCGGTGTCGCCGGTAAGATAAACCCCGAACTTTTCAAAATATGTATGCCTGTACCTGTCAGGATTGTTCCATACTGTTCTCAGCATCCCGGGCCATGGGTTTCTTATGACAAGGTAGCCGCCTTCATTGACATTGGCTTTGCTTCCGTCTTCCCTCAGCACATCAGCCACTATGCCAAAAAACGGCTTTGTGGCAGAGCCTGGCTTTAACGGAGTGGCGCCTGGCAATGGCGTTATCAATACCCCCCCTGTTTCTGTCTGCCACCAAGTGTCTACTATTGGGCATTTGCTTTTGCCAATCAATCTGTGATACCAAAGCCATGCCTCGGGGTTTATTGGCTCTCCTACAGTGCCGAGCAGTCTTAAGCTGCTTAGGTTGCATTTGCCTGGCCACTCGTCACCCTCTTTTGCCAATGCCCTTATCGCAGTCGGTGCAGTATAAAATATGGTGGCTTTGTGCTTCTCCACAATGCGCCAGAACCTGTCAGGCTCTGGAAATGTCGGCGAGCCCTCATACATAATGATGGTGGCTCCGTTTGCCAAAGGCCCGTAAACAATGTAGCTGTGCCCGGTAATCCATCCGATGTCTGCCGTGCAAAAATAAATATCGTTGTCTTTTATGTCAAAAATCCATTTGAAAGTCTGGTACACAAACACCAGATAGCCGGCCTGCGTATGCAAAATCCCTTTTGGCTTGCCTGTTGTGCCGCTTGTATAAAGAATGAACAATGACTCCTCTGCATGCAGGCTTTCAGGCTCGCAAAAATCTGCAATGCCCTTTTCATTAACCAATTCGTGCCACCAGAAGTCCCTTCCGCCAGCCATTCTGATTTTATTGCCAGCCCTCTTTACAACAATAACTTTATTGATTGTCGGGCAGTCCTTCAGTGCCGCATCTGCATTGTCCTTAAGCGGATAAACCTTATCATTCCTGAAGCTTCCGTCTGCTGTAATCAGCAGCTCAGCTTTTGAATCCTGAATCCTGTCCTTAAGCGCGTCAGAGCTGAACCCCGCAAACACGACAGAGTGTATTGCCCCAATCCTCGCGCATGCAAGCATTGCAATCGGCAGTTCCGGAATCATTGGAAGGTATATCTCGACAACATGCCCCCTTTGAACACCCATATTCTTAAGGACATTTGCAAGCCTGCAAACTTCCTTTAACAAATGCCCGTAAGTATATGTTTTGCTTTCCCCTTTCTCAGGCTCCCATATATAGGCGATCTTGTCCTTTCTGCCTGATTTGACAATCCTGTCAAGGCAGTTATAGCATGCATTCAGGTAGCCGCCCTCAAACCACTTGAAAAAGCCCATGTCGTTTCTCAGCACAATGTCCCATTTCTTAAACCACTCAATATGGGAGGCAATCCCTGCCCAGAAAGCTTCCGGGTTTTCGATTGATTTTTTATAGAGCTTTGAGTACTGAGCCATGTTTTTAATGTAAGATTTCCTGCTGAACTCGTCGCTTGGATAAAACACCCTGTTTTCTTTCAGAATCGAGTCTATATAGTCTGCCATATGCGCCTCTTTTTTTGGGATATAACATAAATTCTTTTTAAATTTTACCCATAGTTCAGCTTGAACCTCAAAATAGCAGCTATCCCTCCCAGCCCGTCAAGCTTTTTTCCCGCCTCGTGCTCGGAGCTTATAATCTCTATCTCGCCTTTTGCCTTGTCGACGGCCTTCATCATATTTTCTATCCTGCCATAAAAGCTTTCCATCCTTGATTTTTGTATCAGTGAATCTGTTATCAAAAGCTCTTTTACAGCGCCTATCGAGGAGGCGTTTTCAGTCTCTTCAATCCCATACGCAGCAAGATTGCTTTTCGCAATCTCCGCAAACAATTCCTCAACCTTGTTGATTTCCTTTGCAGTCCTTTCCTGCTTCAGCGCTTCCCTCACTTCCGGCCTTTTTATGACCTCGTCTATCCCGTTCTTTGTTGCCGAAGAGCATGCGGCAGGAACAATCTTTTGCTTAAGCTCGTCGTCATTAATTTCTTTCATCAGGTCTTCTTTCCAGAAAGCAGGGCTTGCCAAGATAATCTGCCTGATTTTGTATCTTTCGGCATATTCTTTTAATTTAGCTATTATCGTTAAATAAAAATTTTCTTTCTTTGTGCTTTCCTCCCTCTTTTTCTGCACATCCCCATGTATATGCGCTAAAACCTCATAACCATATTTTTTGAATAATGCGAAATATGCCTCTTCCCTGTCATGCACGCATATAAGCAAAGCGCTTTTTTTCTCCTGGCACGCCTCTTTCAGCCTGTCAAGATGGTACTTAAGCCAGTTCTCCTTGGTAATGGTTATTGCGGTGTTTTCATCAACGTTGAATGTATGGTAGCTGCCCAAAGGCACTTCTTCAGGAGCTTCCTTAATAATACCTGAAATTCTAAGCACGCTCGCATATTTGCTGAATTCCGCCTTCTCAACCGTGAGCTTTATGAAAACAGGCTTCTTTGCAGCCTCTTTTGACTTTTCATCGCCTGAGGCAGCCTTTATCTTCCTTAAGGTCTTTCCCTGCACGATGTCTTTCGGCTCGACTATCGTGCTCAGGTACCATAAGTCATCCAGATTCTGGGTGAGGACCTTAACCTCGCCTTTTTTCAGGTTGGAATGCAGCAGTTTCATCTTATATACTAAAATAAAAAGATTTAAATATGTTTATGTTAATTTCTTTGGAGTAGTTATTGATTGAGTGAAAAAAGGTGTTGTGATGCAAAATAAAGCCCAAGGCGGCATGAACGCCGCTGTTTTAGTTGCAATAATAGCAGGCCTTATAATTCTTTACATCGTATTTCTGCCTTCAGGAGAGAGGGAAAAGCTGATTGAAAAGAAGCAGCCGGAGCCCGCGCTAGGGGAAAGCCCGAACATCCTGCTGCAGGCAAGCCCAGGGGCATTGAGCACGTCAAGGAGCATGGAGAGCGAGAAAAAAATCCCCAACATATTCTTGGTTGAGACAACCAACGCAAAGGATTTAGAAAAGATAAACCCTTTTATAGTAAGGAACGGGTGGTTTGACAAAAAAACAAGGAATATAGACTTTGTTATCGAGGACATTGACAATACAGACAATGTTGTTTTGTCTTTCGCAGCCAAGAAGAGGAAAGGTGTTCTTGAAATAAAGCTCAACAATGTGATTGTTTTTGAGAATGAGATTGCATCCGAGATTGTCGAGCCTGTCAAGCTGGACAAGAAGCTGCTCATGAAGCAGAATTCTCTCGAGTTCAGCGTTTCGTCTGTAGGGGCAAGATTCTGGACTACGAACGAGTACAGCTTTGAGAATATCAGGATAATAGGTGACATAACAGACACAAGCAGGCAGGAATCCACAAACCTATTCGTATTGAGCGATCCGGAGTTCGCAAGCATGGAAAAGGCAACGCTCAAGTTCGTGCCATACTGCGGCAATGTAAACCAGCTTGGAACTTTGGACATTTTCATAAACAACAAGAAGCTGTTCTCCTCTGTGCCGAAGTGCAATGACGCGTACAGGCAGAGCATACCGAAAAGCGCCCTAAACCAAGGCGAGAACAATGTTGTTTTCAAGACAAGCAAGGGCAGCTACAGCGTTGAGCAGATCGGCATAGCCCTTGAGTTTAATGATGCTTCATCCAGAACATACTATTTTGAGGTAAAGCCGGCAACCTTCACGCAGATAAGGGACGGGGATGTAAACATCGAAGTCACATTGAAGTTCACAGACAGCCAGAAAAAGAAAAGAATAAAAATGGACATCAACGGGCACATAGACACTGTGGAGACGGACAAGATGTCATTCACAAAAAACATCAACGGCAGGGTTTCAGAAGGCAACAACTTCGTAAGGCTTGAGCCGCTGGAAGACATAGAAGTCGCTGAGTTAAGAGTCAGACTGGCTTAGTTATAATGCTTATTTTATTTAAATTAAATTGCTTAAAAACAAGAGGTGGTTGGGAAGAATTCTTTAGGTTGAGTTATTTTAACGACAAAAATGAGTAAAGCAAAAATGGTGGAGTAAATTGGCTTATGATACTGAAACAGAAGAAGATAGAGAATTAGAGGCGGCTGGTGTAAGCAGGACGGATAGAGATAGAACAAGAAGACAGAAGGAAGCCGAAGCAAGGGAAGCAGAGATATTAGAAAGAGCCAGAGAAAGATTGGGGGCTAAGAGAAAAGAAGCAGAAAATGAGGAGAGAGAAAATCAAATTCAAAAAAGAATGGAGCGATTGGAGAGAGAAGATGAGCCATATACCTCAAAATTAGGAAGGGTTGCTGGAAAAGCAAGGGGATTTTTTGGGAAATCAGACGAACAACCTAAGAAATCTTCTGCTACAGCATATGGTGGCAGCCCCATAAATCCAAACATAGTGGTTAATACCGGAAAAGAGACAGCAGGCTGGGGACCAATCATCATAATAATATTTGCTTACATGATTTGGGGCTTTGACTTAACACCTTATTTTGGCGGACGTTATATCGGCTTTAATTTCTCAACTTTACTTATCACTCAAACAAACTGGTATGCAGTTGTCACATCTGGCGCTATTGTGGCATTTTTGGCGTGGAGTATCATGACTAATATGTTTGAGCCCCACAGGCAATTTGTTTTTTTTGGCGCATTCATGGCACTTGCATTGCTGTACTCCAGGATTTATTACAGGTTAGAGTTTGCTAACGTAACAATCCCTTACTTTAGTATTATAGTGCTTGCTGTTTTAGCCGTAATAGGCTTGGTGGTATTGCATCGTAATGGATATGATTATGTCGCTTCAGAAACATTTTGCTATGCTGTAATGGCTTTAACATTCTCCTTTTTTTTCATAAACTGGAGCTGGACAAAGGATGTAAAAGCAGTGTTGCATGTAATATTCATAATTGGATTCTATTTTTACCTCTATTTTCAGCCGCAAATCAACAAAAGCCAGCTCTATATATTTACATCCCTCTTTTTAGTTGGTGATTTCTTCCTTTACAGCCTGAATTTTGGCAACGTTGTTCTGTCATATTTCCCGATATTGGTGCTTATAAGCTCTTATTATCTGGCGCAGTTCACCGGAAGCAAATTCGCAAGAGGCAACCTTTTTTTGCTGGTGATTGCCATGGTGTTCTTCATAATCTTTTCTCCAACCATAGCAGAAAGCTCTGAGGAAGGCACCTCATTCGAAAGGGCAGAGGCAACGCAAGGCGCAAAAGGTTTTTTGGGCGGCATTTTGGAATCAATTTCAAATTTTGGGGTTGGTGTAGCAAGAGCTGCAGGCAAGTCAATTGACTATGCAACAGGCGGATTGATTTCGGACCAGTATATGGGCTTTGTCGAGAAAAACCAGTTTGAGCCTCTTGGAGTTGTTTTTGACAGGGTTAAGCCTGCACAGCCAAGGTTCTATACAGACGAGCCTGTTACAATATGGGGCACTATAAAGTCAAGGACGTTGAGCGACCCTGTCAATGTCCAGTTTACATGCTTTAGGTTCAAGGACAACAAGCCGATAGAAGCTGATAAGACTGGAACTGCTGAAACCAAGGACATTGTAATTCCCGACAAGCAATTCACAGTCTATACACTTGAGGAGAAGGATGTTGAGTGCACATTCAGCAAAAACAAGCTTCAGGCTGGAGCAAACACCCTTATTCTTTCCGCCACATATAATTTCCCTACAATATCCTACCAAAAAGTTTACTTCATTGACGCTGAAAGGCATCGCGCCATGATAAGGGAAAACCTTGACCCATTAAAGGAATTTGGCATAGCAGACAGAACACCCAAGTCAATATCCACAAATGGGCCTGTTGAGATTGGAGTAGGAATACAAAGCCTTATATCGGTTTCTGACAAGGGCACCAGCCCGGCGTTGTTCATAACCCTCACAAACAGGGGCAAAATAACAGACAGCAAGGGCAATCCTGTCGGGAAGTGGAATGGGAAAATAAAGGAGATTAAAGAGCTTAATGTCGTTGTGCCGAAAGGCATCACAATCAATCCGGAAAATCTGGAAACCTGCAGGCCTGTAAGGTTCAAGCCTTTCTCAAAGGAAGACTGCTCAAAATCATGCGAGGATAAAGTCCGCCAACCTTGTCTAGACATATGCGACAAAAGCGACCAGCAGTGTATTTTCAACTGCGACACTTCAGTCAAGAAATGCAATGATGACTGCGACAACCTTTTCAAAAGTGAGATTGGCGCTGAGGAGTACACCGGCTACCAGCTTGCAGTCGAGGACATTAAAAGACGAGGCGACAAAGAGCAATTCAGGGACATTGAAAGCGGCAGGTTCCTTACATTCTCCTGCAGGCTTAACCTAAACAAAAATGATGTTCTGGAAAACGCGCCCATAACAACAAAATTCATCAGGATAAGGGCTAGGTATGATTATCTTGTTGAGTCGCAGGTGCCTGTTACTGTCGAGCAGGCGCCTACGCTAGAGGAAAAAAGAACTCCAGATTATGATGCTCAAATTTCTGATCAGAAATATGCAGACATTTTTTTCAGCAAAGCCAATCAAAATGAAATTAAATATAGCCCAATTGTGTTTGGAATAGCAAAAAAATACCTTGTTGATTACTTGTTTGTAAAAGCTATAATACATACGGAGAATGCAGCTTGGAATCCAACCACTTTTGGCGATGCAAAAAAAGGAGGCTCTTACGGTTTAATGCAGGTACTTACACCTACTGCACAGGGTTTAGGCTGCACTGATTGGAACAAAGACGTTGAATCAAATGTAGATTGTGGTGTAAAATATATAAAATATCTTATTGATATACAAAAAAACAAAAACTTACCGGCAGATCTGAGCGTTATTGCTGCTGGTTACAATTGTGGAGAAAAGGCAATGAATTCAGACACAGTTCATGGGTTTTACTATCTGAATCCAGACAATTGCTGGAGTACGGACAGAAAAACAAACACTAGGGAATATGTAAAAAAAGTGATAGCTGCTTACAATACCTTAAGAAATCAATTGAAGATAGAGTACATTCCAAGTGAACAACTACAAACACCCACTTTAGCCAATCCGGAAGCTACGTACGATAGTTCAAACCATATAGTGCTAATCAAGTGGAGCAAATCAGAAAACCAAAAGGCGACTAAATACCTTATAACAAGGTACCGTGAAGGCAATAGCGAGGATTCTTTCTATACAGAACAGAATTCCTACAAGGACTCTGGCATAAAATCAGGTTTAACATACTCGTACCTTATTTATGCAGTTGATAACAATGATAATATTTATGGCTCAGTTGAAACCCCCAATATTACAATACCTTAAGCTAAAATGAAAAAACAAATCATGCTAATAGCCTTAATATCTTTATTTTTAATGATTATAGGCTGCTCCACCTCCACAACCACCTCAAAATCAGCCCAAGTCAATGTCTATGTAGGCTCAGAGGGATTGACTGCGGAATTCTCAAAAACAGCACCTCCTCCAAGAGTCTTTGAGCAAAGCAGCTTTCCTATACTGATAAAGATAAGAAACAAAGGTGCATACAGTGTAGGCGTATCAAGAGCAGGAATTCTGGCTATCGGCAGGGAAAAAGACTATGTACCTGAAATAACTCTCGAGCCAAACCCGAAAATGGGGCAGCGTGGTGACATACTGCTTTTTGGCGTAGAAGGAAAGACAAAAATTAACCCAAAAGGGGATGAGTTAATTGCAGCCATTACAGCAAAGACAGCTAAGCTTGACCCCCAGAGCGAGAACAAGGAGTCAACAATAACAGCCACTTTATGCTATCCGTATCAGACACTTCTAAGCACTACAGTATGCATTGACCCTGACATCGGGGAGCTAAGACCGAGCAAAAAGGCTTGCAAAGTCAAGGAGATTCCATTCAATACAGGGCAGGGCGCTCCAATTGCTGTCACAAGGATAGAGCCGCAGATGATTCCTGAAGGCGATATAATAAAGCCGCAGTTTTTGATATTTGTGGAAAACAAGGGAAAAGGCAGTTCTGCAAACATAAATAGTTTCCAGAGGCTATGCGTGAAAGACCCAGCAATTGTGGATGCAAGCCCATTAACCCAAGACGAAATAAAAAATGCATGGAATGTCGCTTTTTTGAGGGCTTACACATCCGGCAAGGGAGTCGGCGACAGGGGCATCCAGCTTGTATGCTGCCCGAATATAGACGGGCAGTGCCCTGAAAACGAGAACAACCCTGACAAGATTGCAGGCTTCGTAAGGTTCAGGGACAAGAAGGACTTTGTAAGGTGCACTTTCAAGGACGGCATCAAGAAAACAGACGATGCCTTTTCATCGCCTTTAAGAATTGAGATAGACTATGGCTACGTGCAGACTATTGCTGACACATTTTTAATACAGAAGCCGATAAAATATTGATAAGATTTATATACAAAAAGTTCGGGATTTGGAAAAGAGTGGTAAAATTGGGAAAAAAGGCATTATTTGCAGCATTCTTTGTCGTTTTGGTGTTAATTTCTGCATGCGGCAAAGTGGGAAAAAGCAGCACAACTAAAACACTGGAGGAGCTGAGAGTTGGAACAGAAGGGCTTGCTATGAGCTTTCTCCCAAATAACCCGCCTGAAAGGATTCATGTTGAGAAAGGTGCAGACTCAGAGTTGAACAGGTTTGATGTCGTTATGGAAGTAAGGAACAAGGGAGCGTATCCGGAATTTGGAGAGGGCAGCGGTTTTGAGCCATTTGGGCTTCACGGCAAAATCTATCTAGGCGGCTACGACCCAAACATATTGGATTTTTTTGAGCCTAAGCCCCCAATTGAAGATTTGAGCAGAAAAACACTGGAGGGAAAAACTTCAATCAACCCAAATGGAGGGTTGGATTTTGCAACTTTCAAAGGAAGGGTAATTGCTGAGAATTTAAATGTTGAGAAATACGAACCAGTGATACAAGCGACTGCATGCTATGAGTACCAGACAACTGCAAACCCATCAGTTTGCATTGACCCCAATCCTTACTCAACAATAAAGGAAAAAAAGGTTTGCGAAGTAAAGGATACTGCATTATCCAACCAAGGCGCTCCGGTAGCTGTTACAGCAGTCAATGAAGAAGCATTTGCCACAAAAACTCAGTTTAGGATAACAATAAAGAATGTTGGCAATGGGGACGTGCTCAAGCCGTACGTATTAGGGGAAGACAAGTGCAACCCTTTTGGCGATAGCAAGCTACAAAGAGAGGATGTAGACAAGGTTTATTTAATAAATGTGAAAGTAAGCAACAAGCCATTGCAATGCAGCCCATTCGTTGATGGGCAGGTTAAATCCCAGTCAGGTTTCATAAAACTTATTCAGAACAGCGAAGGTTCAATAATTTGTGAGCTACCAAGGAACGAGTACAGTTCTAGCAAAACAGCTTATATAACCCCTTTAGAAATCAAACTGTCTTATGTTTATAGGACAACAATAGAGAAAAAAATTCAGATAAAGAGGGAGGTGACTGGCGTTAGCAGCACGGATACAGGTGTTTCTTCAGGCGGGGCAAGCACATCACCAAGCCCGTCATATGAAGGCCAGCCTTTACCAAGCGGGGAAACCGACATTTGCCTCGAGTTCGATAAAACAACAAATCAATGTACAAGATATGCGGATTAAGTCAACAAACCAAAAACTTTATATATAAACATTAAAATAAATAGTTCATCAAAATAAAAGAGGCAAAATGAATAAGAAGTATTATGTCATTGCATTGCTTATCTGTTTAATTCTTTTAGTTTCTGCCTGCAAGAAAAGCGGCGCTGCAACAGGAGGAGCGCCAAGGACCCCTTTCATAGGCGGGACAGCAGGCATTACAATGGATTTTGAGAAAGACAGCCCGCCCCCCGAAGTAACTGACGACTCTTCGTTCGCGTTTAACGTCATTGTAAAGCTTAAGAATGACGGCGAGTTCAAAGTTGACAGCAATGCCATAAGGGTCAACCTAGTAGGATTTGACCCAAACGACTTTGGCAAGACATTCTCTGACTTGTCCGACAACCAGCCGGAAGACACATTGGAATCCAGAAAAAGGGATGCAGAAGGCAATATAGTGGAAGGAACAACTACATTTGTCACATTCCCGAAAGGCGGCGACAGCTTCGTGCCGAGGAAATTCAGCGGCAACACAGAATTCACTTTCAGGGCAGATGCCTGCTACAACTACAGGACAGAAGCCAACACAAAGCTGTGCATGCTAAAGGACATGATAAACGTGAGGGACAATGCAATATGCAAACCAACCTCGACAAGGACAGTATACAGCTCTTCAGCGCCTGTGCAGGTGTCAAATTTCAGGCAGAGCGTTGTAGGCAAGGACAAGATTACTTTCAGCTTTGACATTTCTTTAAACGGGAATGTAGACATATTCTGGAGCAGGGATAAGAGAACACCCTCAAGCGGCTTTGACGCTGCATGCCCGCGCGACCCAAGGATGAGGAGGGAGATTGAAAACAATGTGGGAGTCGAGCTGCTCGAGATACCTGTTGACCCTGTTGTGACAAATCTCAAGTGCGGGGGCCTGGACAACAGCTTTGAGGGCGTTGTAAAGCTTGTTGGCAACAAGAGAACAGTAACATGCACAGCTGACCTGGTGTCAGACAGGCTTGATCTGGAAAAGACAATGGGAATACTGCTGACTTACAACATTCTGGACAGCAAAGAAAAAAAGGTTTTGATAAAGCACCTGGCTGATGCCCCTTAACTCCCGACAAGGGCAAACTGGCTCAGCAAGGCTTCCAGCTGCACAAACTCATCAGAGCCTTCTGTCATCCTGAACTCAATTTCGCCGCATTTCTCTATCAGAATCATCTTGGCTTTGTTGTCTATGCCTAAATCCAAAATTTCCTTTTGTATCTGCTTTATTACGTCAATGCCGGCCAACCCATAGCTCAGCATCAGACCAAGCAATTTGTTCCTTGCGTCAATGAATTTGTTGCTCAATGCAAGCTCCAAGACATCCCTTATCTCTTTTGGCTTTGCCACTGAAGCCATTGAATGCACCAAATCCTCTGTTATGTGCTCTGCAATTGCAGCAGAGCTTTGCAGGATGTTTTCCAGCTTCCTGCAGTCTCCTTCGCAAATCTCATACAATGCATCTTTTGCCTTCTCGTCAATTTTTAATTTCTCGTCCTTTGCAATCTTTTCAATGATTTCAATGATGTCTTTTTTGTCCAGCTGCTTAAAGCGGAAAACAACGCACCTGCTTTGTATGGGCTCGATTATTTTTGAGGAGTAATTTGCAGACAAGATAAACCTGCATGTCTGGGTGTAGTTCTCCATTGTCCTTCTTAAAGCCTGCTGGGCCTCTCTCGTCAATGCATCGCACTCGTCAAGATAAATTATCTTGAAAGGAACATTGCCTATGGCCCTTGTCCTCGCAAAGTCCTTTACCTTGTTTCTTATGATGTCAATGCCCCTTTCATCAGATGCATTCAGCTCAAGAAAATTCTGGTGCCACAAGTCCTTGAACAGCTTTTTTGCAATGACTAATGACAGGCTTGTCTTGCCGACTCCTGCAGGCCCTGCAAACAACAAATGAGGCAGATTCTGCTGCTCGACAAAGGCTTTTACTCTTTTCACTATCTCCTTCTGGCCCTTTATTTCAGAGAACCCGAGAAAACAAACTATGTTTAAAAATGTTTAGATAATATCTTCCTCAGCAACAACCATGAAGTCGCCGACTGCAATCACTGCGCTGAATGGTATCAGAATATGCCCTTCCTTGTCCTTTTCAAGCTCAAGCTTTTCTGTGTATGAAGTCGGGTTGTGAAGCACCATATGGATTAGCTCGCCGCTTCTTGTCTCGAAAATAATATCTCCAACCTCTCCAAACCTCTTGCCCGTCTTGCTCACAACAGTCTTTCCAATCAGTTGCTTTGAAAATTTCTTATCATCTTCTGGCATTGTGAAAACCTCGCTTTGTTTGTTTATCCCTCTATAGTCATTACTCAAGGATTGTAAGAGAAGTTATATTTAAATGTTTTTATTTTTAGGATTGTACCTTGATTTTCAGCAGATTATTTACCTCCTCTTCATTATAGCAAGTAGCCTCTAATCCGCACTTCCTGCACTTGTTTTCATTATTGCAAAAATCAGGCAGTTCCCTGCTTTCCAGCAGTTCCAGTATTTCATTTACTATTTGGGTTACCTCTTCTTTCATGTAAGGGTTTATTGCAATGTGCCTCTTTTCCTTGGTGTCAAGGTAAACAACAAAGCCTTCCTTGACTGGCTTTTTGAAGCGCTCCTGCAAAAGCAATGAATAGGCTGCAAGCTGTATTCTATGAGAAGGCCATACTCCGTCATTTGGAGTCCTGCCTGTTTTCAGCTCAAAAGGCACGTATTCACCATTATAAACATGAACCTGGTCAATTATGCCCTTTAGCCTCAGAGTTTCTGACTCAACCCTGAGCTCTGACAGTATCTTTGGCTCCAGCCTCTGCCATAATTCATCTCCAAAAACGTTGTTTGATTCTATGAAGCTGAAGATGTTGCTTGCCCTTGTCATTGACTCGTCGCTTATAAAGGCAGAGCTTCTCCTGTATGCATCCAGCATGCCCATACTCACATCTTCAAGCCTATGCCTGTTGTTGGCTATAGCCTGCCTTAGAATCTGGAGGTATTTCTGCCTGTACATCACTTCAAGGCCTGCAAGAGGCGTCTTTTTCGCTATTGAAGTGACAATTGCTTCTTCTGCCTTGTTTATATTGTCATATGTTTCATGCCTTATAGAGCCAAGCACAAGGCTTTCCTTTGGAGGCTCTTTCAACAGCAATACCTGCTCTAAAAACAGCTTTCTGGAGCAGTACAGGTAGCTTGACAGCAATGAGACAGAGATTTTCATGGCAATTTCGCTGTAGAATTGGTTTAAATAGTTTGCGTGAAGATGTCCAGTGGTTAAGAGTTTATTATAGATAATTTTAAATACATTACTTGAAAGTTAATACATAGGGGTAACTTATGAAACATCTTAAATTAATAATCTTTGTATTTATTTTTGTATTGTTACTTCAAACAATATTCGCACAAAAAAATACTACAATAAATAAAACTGCTATTATAAATAAACCGATTGATTATAAACAAAATCAGGGTATAGCATCCCCAGAAAGTATATTGGCAGAATCACAAAGAAATTTTGATAGGTCGCTGACAACCCTAAATATAGTTGTGACTGGCATGGGGGTGTTAGTCACATTAATAGCTATTTTAGTTACAATAGCAATTGGATTGGGATTCTTTCAGTATAGTAAATGGAGTAAAATAAGAAAACAGGCAGAAAAAAATCTAAGAGAAATACAAGAAATTAGAAATAGGGCAGAAAATGAGGTAAATGAATCAATAAAAAAAATTAAGGATATATCAATTGAAAAAGTATCTAAAGAAGATATAGGACAAATTAAACATCGAGTGGAAGAACTAGAAATCTTAGGCATAGAAGCCCCTGCCAGATTTTTTATTCGTGGTGTTGATTATTACAAAAAAGGAAATTATGAATTATCATTAAAAGCATTTGAAAAGGCAATAGAACTAGACCCAAAAGATAATACGTTATGGGTTAATAAAGGTGTTATCCTTTTTAAACTAAATAAACCTGAGGAAGCATTAAAAGCATTTGAAAAGGCAATAGAACTAGACCCAAAAGATCCAAATGTTTGGTTTAATATATCTTGTTATTATTCAATAAAAAATAAAAAGGAAGAAGCGCTTCTTAATTTAAAAAAAGCAATAGAACTTGATAGCAAACATAAAGATGACGCCAAAAAAGATGAAGATTTCAAATTCTTATGGAAAGATGAAGATTTCAAAAAGCTTGTAAGTTAAATATAACCCCAAACCGCAACCTTTATATTCTAAATATCAAACAAATTAAATTATGAAAGAAGGCGCTTACATAGGAGCTTTAATTGCTTTATTGGTTTACTTCATGCTTCCTATTTATGGCGATAATGGAAGTCCTGCAAGCATAATGCCAACTGGAAATGTTGTTTCAGATGCCACTGGATTCAGCACTTACGTTTCAAATCTGCCCTTCAGCATGATAATTTTCTTTGCTTTGGAAACTCTTGGAGTTTCTCTCGGAATAGCGAGCCAGATGATTCTAAAAAGAGTTTATTCTCCAAAACAATAAATAGCATTAAGATAAATGAAATAAAAATAATTCATTGACAGAATAAAAAATAAAATCAATCACGAGAGCGACTTCTAAAAGTATTAGTGATTGAAGTAATCCGCTTTTGCTGTTTTAGTCAAATAAACAGGCGAGGCTGTAAACGAAAAGTAATAATAATGGCATTAATTGCCGTGCCTCCGAGCACTAGATTTTGCCGAAGGCAGATTGAATTTTAAAATAATATTAAAATTAACAATACTCTTTCTAAAAACCTTTAAATACCAATCAAAAAATTAACTATTTATGGACTTTGAAAGCAGGATAGCATTGATAAATCAGGTTGGAGAGGAAATCATTACAGAAGACGAATTAAGGCACCTTCTAAAGACAAAAGAACACCCAATCGCTTATGACGGATTTGAACCAAGTGGCAACCTCCACATCGCCCAAGGCATAATGCGAGCAATAAACGTCAACAAGATGCTAAAGGCAGGCTGCAGGTTCAAAATGTGGGTTGCAGACTGGTTTGGCTGGCTCAACAACAAGATGGGCGGAGATTTGGAAAAAATAAAGCTTGTCGGCAAGCACCAGGTTGAAGTATGGAAAGCTTGCGGAATGGAAACAGAAAAGATTGAATTTTTGTGGACAAGCGATGCTGTTTCTGATGCAGAATACTGGAAAAAAGTCGTGAATGTCGCAAGAAGCACCACAATCCAGAGAATGATAAGGTGCGGGCAGATAATGGGCAGGAAAGAAGCTGATGTGCAGCAGGCTTCTCAAATCCTGTATCCTGCGATGCAGTGCGCTGACATTTTCCATCTGAAGGCGGACATAACCCAGTTGGGCATGGACCAGAGGAAAGTAAACATACTGGCAAGGGAAATAGGGGAAAAGCTCGGTTATTGGAAGCCTGTTGTTGTATCGCATCATATGCTTATGGGTCTGGGAGAGCCTCCAAAGACAAACGATGAAAACAGGATTCTTGAATTGAAAATGTCAAAAACAAACCCTGAAAAAGCTATTTTCATGAACGACTCAGAGGAAGAAATAAAGAAAAAGATAGCAAAGGCTTACTGCCCTGCTAAAATCATAGAAGAAAACCCGATGCTCGAATATTCAAAATACCTTATATTCGAGAAGTTCAGCACAATGGAAATAAAAAGGGTGGAAAAGTTTGGCGGCGATTTAGTCATAGAGAACTATGCAGAGCTGGAAAAGCTCTACAGGGAGGGAAAAATCCACCCAATGGATCTGAAAAATGCAGTTGCTCACTACATCAATGAAATGATAAAGCCAGTAAGGGAAAAATTCCAGAAAGATACAAAACTAAAGAAGCTTCTTGAAACGATAAAAGGGTTTGAAGTGACGAGATAAAATCATAATCTTCCATCTAAAATTTTTTGCCTAAGCGCATCTGTGTCACTTTCAATTATTGATGCTCCAATTAAATGTGGTATAAATCCTATATGTTTTACGGTTTTTCTATCATGTGCAGGATATATAGAAAAGGTCCAATGAGACTTCCTTATATCATATTCACTTATCCAGGGGCCCTGCCTTACCTCAAAGTTGTAGCCGATGTCCTTATTCTTACCCAGAATAGCCATAGTCTTATGCAGAATATCAGCTAAAGCCAAAGCCTGCTCAGTACTCATGGCTTCAAAATGACTTTGATGATTTATGGGATAAACTCTTATTTCTTCATGGTAAGGATTTGTGCCAAATGGAACTTCCGCAACAAAAACAGTATAGTATTTATTTGATACGAGTGTTTTGCTTATATATTCTCTAGCCATTAAACAATTACTACAGCCTGCCAATATATCTCCCTCTGAATCTTTAGCCAAAAATTTTTCGTATTCAAAACTGCTTTTTACTAATTCTTCTAATTTATTAGGCACAAAGCTCAATCCTATAGCTTGTGAATGAGGATGCGGTTGTGATGAACCTGCATCTAATACTCCATAATTCGGAAAGAATAACCTTACTAATTCAGAAAAAAATGGCATTTTCAAAGTTTCCACACCATTCCTATTTTTTCCAACGCCTCCCCATTTATACCCTTGATCTTTGAGGAAATTTAGCATTTGAATGTACCCCCAAACTAAATTTCTGTAATATTCGGTAGTTTCTCTGGAATCTGAAAAAGGGTTTAATTTATGATGGGGTGTTTCTATCATTACAAGGTGTCTGCCTACGGCTGGTTTTAAATCGTGAAAAATCCCAGGATGCGGCATATACCTGGTATCTATACTAGCTACTTTTTCCTGAGATGAAAATGTAGGAAATGCGTTATCCATAATATACAGCCCCCGTTCATTCATCTCGCTCAGCAAATCTTTTCCAATCACAGGATTAGCTAAACTCCCTCTTGATGGTGGACAAAAGATGCATTCCTCCCCACTTTTATAATCTGGTTTAGAGGCTCTGGAAGGAGACAAAATAGCTATACTCCCGTCTATAGCAAAAATAATTTTGGCAATTCCATCCAATTCTGGATAAATTTCTTTTGGCATTTATATCCAATTAAGAAACATAACAACTATTTAAAAACCTTTGCTTATTAATAACTATAAAGTAGTAAAATCTATTTCTGCTCTATCACAACCATCGTATACTTATTATTAAGGTATTTATTGGCAACCCTTCTGACATCATCTATAGTGACTTTTCTTATCTTCTTCAGGTAAGAATCAGCAAGCTTCGCATCCTTTATTGACTCCCAAACAGCTAAGTTGTCCGCTCTTGAGAAATTGTCCTCTGTCTCAAGCGCATTGCTCCCTTCGATGTAAGTCTTGGCTTCTTCCAGGTCATTTCTGCCCAGTTTCTCAAGCCTTCTGAACTGCTGCAATATGATTTTTTTCGCCTTTTCTATGTTTCTCTTGTCCAAGCCGCAGTAAACAGCAAACATCCCGTAGTCAGTCTCGCTTTCATTGTTCACGCCAACCTGGTACGCCAGCCCTCTTTTGTTCCTTATCTCATCAAAAACCCAGCCTGACTGCCCCCTGCCCAGTATCCCTGCAATGACATCAAAAACATAGCTGTCTTTGTGCATTCTGGGCGCAGTCTTGTACCCCAAAGCCATATAAGAGTTGTTTGTTTTCCTTTTTTCAACGAATTTTTTGATTCTTTTCTGCAAAGGCTCTTCAACAGGCTGCCTCCTGACAAGCTTGCCCGGCTTCAGTCTGCCGAAATACTTCTCAACTTTGGCCTTGGCGCCATCGACGTTTCCCACTATGGAGATAATCATGTTGTTTGGCAGGTAATGCGAGAAATAATAGCCGGTGACATGCTTCCTGTCAAAGCTTTTTACAGCCTCGATGCTGCCGTAAGTAGGGTTTTTTGCGGGATGCCTCTCAAACAAAGTCTTCTGGAACAGAATCCACTGGTGCAGCCTTGGGTCGTCTGTAACCATGTTGATTTCCTTCAGGATAACCTTCTTTTCCTTCTCAATGATTTTTTTGCCGAAAACAGGGTTGGCAGCCATATCAGACAAAATGTCAAGCGCCCTGTCAAATCTCTTGTTGATGATTTTTATAAAAAATGCAGTCCTGTCGCCTGTTGTGTAGGCGTTGAATTCCGCTCCGTATTTTTCTATCTCGTTCGCAATTTCCCTTGAGCCCTTCCTGCTTTTCGTGCCCTCAAAAAGCATGTGCTCCAGAAAATGGGAAATGCCTGCCATCTGCTTGCTCTCAAAATTAGAGCCGACCTTGAACATCACTTCCAAAGCAACTGATTTAGAATTATTCTTCTCAAAAATCAGGGTAATCCCGTTTTTAAGCCTGTATTTCTGCATAGGCAAGGGAAAAATTTAAATGGTTTATAATAGTTTTGAATTGCAATGAGAATAAATGAGCTGAAGCCAATTCTTGGGAAAAAGCGAAGCGATGCCGCCCTATTCTATAATTCAGACTCGTCAAAAATCAATGCAAACATGTTCTATTTTTCTGGTTATAAGGGGCTTGGCGCGCTGGTTATACCGAAAAAACATGCGCCCTTTCTGATTGTCCCCGAGATGGAAGTGCAAAGAGCTGAAAAATCAATGATTAAAAAGGTTTATTCCATGAAAAAGAAGAGATTTTTTGAGTCAATATACAAAATTGCCAGAAAAAACAGATTAAATACAAAAAACATTGCTATAGATAAAAGCAGTTTTACATTGAATTCTTACAGGCATTTCAAAAAGCAGTTTAAAAAAATCAAGGCAAGAGACATAGCTTTTGAATGCCTGAAAATAAGGGAAATAAAAACAGAAAAAGAAATCAAAATTCTAAAGAAATCATGCGCTTATGCTGATAAAATACTGCAAAAAGCAATTAAAAACTTCAAAAAGTTCAGGACAGAATCAGAAGCAAGTGCTTTTCTCGAATACGAGGCAAAAAAACTGGGCTTGGAATTGTCATTCAGCCCAATTGTAGCTTCTGGAAGCAACGGAAGCATTCCCCACCATGAGCCATCCAACTCAAGAATCAAAAAAGGCTTCTGCGTCATAGATTTTGGGGTAAAATACAAAGGCTACTGTTCTGACATGACAAGGACTATTTATGTTGGCAAGCCGAGCAAAAAAGAACAGGAAATTTACAATTTATTATTAACAATACAAAAAAATACAATAAACCAAGTAAAAAATAATAAAAAATGCTCTGAGCTTTACGATTTTGTCGTCAAAAGCCTCGGAAAGTACAAGAATTACTTTACCCATGGCTTAGGGCATGGTGTTGGTGTTGAAATCCATGAAATGCCCAATTTGTCATTAAATTCAAAAGACAGGGTAAAAAACAGCATGGTTTTCACAATAGAGCCTGGAATTTATTTTCCGAAAAGGTTTGGGATAAGGATTGAGGACACTTTGTTGTTCAAAAACAAGCCAGTCTTATTGACAAAAACATCAAAAGATTTATTAATCATTTAAATACACTTTCTAAAATGAAATATAATGAAGACGAGTTTAATTCTGCTGTTCAAGACTATAAAAATAAAATAAAAAGTGCAAAAGGAAGGAATTTCTTAGTTATTTTTGACATAAGCAGCAAAAAAGCTTTCTATTCAATTGCACCATTGTCCAGGGCTTTGCACGAGTTAGGTGCAGATGTGAGCTGCATTGGAATAAACAAAAAGTCAGAGGGATTGGATGCCTTAAAGGATGTATGGGAAGCTTCTGAAGAGCATGAAAAAGGCATAAACAATGAAAAAACAGCAGCATTAATGGGTTTTATCGAAGAGGTTGACAAAAAGGCAAATGGTGAGTTCATAAAAATCTTCAAAAAGCCGGATTTTATCATTGAAGCCAAGGAAAATAATTTTACAGGCCCTTTTAGCTTAGCCTTCCACACAGAATGGTTTGAGGATTACAGGATGGAAGAGCTGATGCAAACTTCTGAAATTTTATGGAGAGAGGTATATGCCCTGAAAAAAGGCGAGAGGGTTGGAATCGGATTCTCCCTTATACCGTCCAAAGAATTAATCGGGCATCCTTTGGAAGATTATCTTGATTCTTATTCAATAATCTGGGCTATGACGCAAGCTGCAAAGAAATCCGCAGAGCCTACAATGAGCGCGTATACTTTCAGGGGCTCAATGCTTGAGAAAGGTGAAAGAGCCTCAGAATTAAGGACGACATTGCTTGGCTGCGAGCTTTCAAAAGGGATTGATGAAGAGCCTTTTATTAAATATAAAAGGTTATCAAAACTATTAAAACTTGATAGAATAAAGCCAATTGACTTGTCTTTTTCCATAAGCGCAAAAGGCTACCCCGGCAAGCATCTTTTCGGGGAAATAGTTGGCTATCCCTCCCCGAACAAAAAAACCCGATGGCTCACTCCCGGGCAGATGATTTACAAGCTTGACTTCTACCCTCAGACAAGATATGATGACAGAAACCCGATTGCAAGGGTTGCTTTCACCGAGACAATCCCGATTGATATTTTTATTGAAACAAATTTAGTGGACTGGAGCGATATAAGGGCAAGAAACCAAAGGCTGAAGGAAAAGATGGACTCGTGTGATATAATCTATGTTGAAGGGAAACTGAAAGAAAAGTATGTTACAAAGCTTGAAGTCGGCTTGGTAAAGCCAGACGGCTCAAGAAGATGGGTGAGGCGCTCTGACACGGATGTAAGGGAAAAAATAAGCAGGGATTACCTGAAAATGACCGGCATAAAGGCAGGCTGCATGGGCAACATCCCGGGCGGAGAAGCCTTTGTAACTCCTGAATACATAAAAGGAATTTTTGTCGGGGATGTTGTTGTTCATGTGGACCAGAGCTACCATTTAGATGAGAAAAAGCCGCTTGTTGTTGAGTGCTACGGAGATAGTTACAGGATAATTGACGGGCCAGATAACATTATTGATAAAATCAACAAGAGAAAAGATGACGCAATGAAGTTATTGCTGGAATCAGAGAAAAACAAGAGCCTGCCGCAGGAAATCATAGAACTGAAGAAAAAGAATTTTGGAAGAGTGGGAGAGTTTGCCATTAACACGAATCCAAAGGCAAGGCTTTGCGAATACCTTATTGTAAACGAGAAAATAGCGAGAATGATGCACATTGCCCTTGGCTCGGGTTTTGAGCCTGACAGGAGCACGGAATACCACATGGACATTGTGTTTAATGCGCCAAGGCAAAAGCTTGATGTTTACGGGACTGATAAAAATGGAAGCAGACATTGGATATTAAAGGATGGGGGGTTTATAGCTTAAAATGTCAATTGACAAGGCGTGCAAAATAATACTTAAAGACTGCATGAACCTAAAGCCGGATGAAAGCTGCCTGACTGTTACGGATTCTAGGCTAAAGCCGATAGGAAATAAATTATACAGGAATTCATTGAAAATAGCAAAGCAATCAAAACTAATGCTCGTCCCAATTCCGGAGTCTCACGGCACAGAGCCTCCAAGAAATGTTGCAGGTGAAATGCTGAAGTACAATGTCATTCTATTAGCAACAACAAAATCACTGAGCCATACGAAGGCAAGGCATAGTGCAAGCAAAAAAGGCTCGAGAATAGCAAGCATGCCGGGCATTACAATTGATATGATGAAAAGGGCATTAAATATTGATTTTCACAAGCTAAGGAAAATAAACAAAAAACTCACTTCAAGATTAAAAAACAAAAATAAGATAAGAATAACAACAAGAAAAGGCACGGACATAGAGTTTTATCTAAAAGGAAGGAAATGGCTTGGGGATGACGGAATCTACACAAAAAAGGGCGCCTTTGGAAACCTTCCTGCAGGCGAGATTTTCATAGCGCCTCTTGAGGGGAAAACAAATGGAAAGATCATAGTTGATGCAAGCGTTGGAGGCATTGGAAAAGTCGACAAAAATATTGAAATAAGAGTCAAGAACGGATTTATTGCTGATGTTAACGGGGGAAAAACAGCTGGCATTTTTAAAAAATCATTAAAGCATAGGCTTTACAGGAATGTTGCTGAATTAGGCATAGGCACGAACTACAAAGCCAAAATAACAGGCAATGTTCTGGAGGACGAAAAAGCAGCTGGAACATGCCACATTGCCTTCGGAAACAACAGGCACTTTGGCGGCAAAATTGACGTGCCGTTTCATGTCGATGCCGTAATTAAAAACCCAACAATTTACGCTGACGGGGTTTTAATAATGGGCAAAGGAAAGATAAAATTTTAAACCCAAACCTTTTTATACAGAATTTAGTTAAATAAAGCAAAATGCCGGCAAAGGAAGCAAAGCCAAAGAACATCATTGACAGCATAATGTACTCTTATTCTACGTCATCAAATCCGTATGAGGAAGAAAACAGAATCCTTAAGGAAACAATCAACCGCCTAAAGGAGGAAATAGAGAAGTTCAGGGCTTCTCCGTTGATGGTGTGCGAGGTAAGGGAGATGCTGGGAAATTCATGCTTAATAAAAATCCCAAATGGCAACCAGTTTCTAGTCAATATATCAAGCGACTGCGAAAAGCTCAAGTCAGGCGACTTGGTTTTGGTGGAGCAGAAGAACCTTACAATAATAAAAAAAGTCCCGATCACAAGGCGCTTTAATGTTGAGAAATTTGTCATCGTTGAAAAGCCAACAATTACATGGGAAGAGATAGGGGGATTAAGCCGTCAAATACAGGAGATAAAAGAAGTGGTGGAATTGCCGCTGAAAAAGCCCGAGCTTTTCAAGAAAATAGGCATCACCCCTCCAAAAGGCGTCCTGCTGCACGGCGAGCCAGGCACAGGCAAGACTCTGCTGGCAAAGGCTGTTGCAGCATCAACAAATTCCACCTTTATAGAGGTTGTCGGCTCAGAGCTTGTGCAGAAATTCATAGGCGAAGGGGCAAAGCTTGTTAAGGAGATATTTGAGTTTGCGAGGAGAAAAGCCCCTTCAATAATATTTATCGACGAGATGGATGCATTGGCGGCAAAAAGGATTGAGGTTGGCACTTCAGGCGAGAGGGAAGTCAACAGGACATTTATGCAGCTGCTTTCGGAGCTGGACGGCTTCAAGCCGTTGGACAATGTAAAGGTAATCGGGGCTACAAACAGGAAAGACATACTCGACCCTGCCGTCATAAGGCCCGGAAGGCTTGACAGGCTTATCAGCATCCCTATCCCCAACAAGGAAGCAAGGCTTGACATACTTAAAATACACTCGAAGGACATGAGCTTTGGCAAGAATGTCAAGCTTGAGCCGCTTGCGGTGAAAATGGAAGGCTTCAGCGGCGCTGAGATAAGGGCAGTCTGCACAGAGGCAGGCTATTTTGCAATCAGGGCTGACAGGACATTTGTAACAAGGGAAGATTTTCTGAAAGCCATTGACAAGGTCAAGCAGGAAGAAAAGATAGAAGGTGAAGACTACATAGGCATGTTTGGCTGATTTTAGGAAAATCTTAAAAACATCATACATTTACCAGTCATGTGTACGCGATGATTTTATGAACACCCGTTGAGCGCAAGCGATGATATGCGGATGTAACTTATGAGCGTACACGATTTTCATTTCTTTGCGGCTTTCCACATAACCTCAAAATATTTCCTGTACCCGTCCGCAATTGCCTTGTTCTTTATGACTATTGCCAGTGGCTCTTCCTCAGAAAGCAGCAGTATCGCAACCTTGTCGCCGTAAATTCTCAAAGCCGCCCTGGAGCTGTACTGGTCAGGCATATACTTTATGTCGCTCAGCGGGTTTTTCTTTAAGGTTCTTCTCGAAGCCTCGTCGTATATCAGCCTCAGCCTTATTTTTGCCTTGACTCTTTTTATGATGAAAAGCCTGAAAAAACGCTTTAGTACCTTCTCCAGCTGCTGCCCCTGCCCGTACCCAATGTAGCCCTTTCCTGTCCTTATTATATCTTCAAAAACTGTTTTTAGCCCTTCCGTGCCCTTGTAGAACCTTACATCATGCCTTTCCTGCATCGTTGCTTTAAGCTCCAGTTCAGGCAGAATCCTCTGAAAATCCTTTTTTATTGTGTCCAGCTCGAATTTTTTCTCCTCTATCAGCTCAAGAAACCTTTTCGGGTTTACCGGGCTGAATAGCTTCTTGCTGTTCACTATGACAAAGCTTAACAGCCCCTTTTCCATAAGCCTGTCTATTGCGTCATAGACATTCCTCCTGTGCACGCCTGATTTTTCCGTTATCTGCCCTGCTCGGGCTGTTCCCAGGTCAAGAAGAGCCATGTAAACCTTTGCCTCGTTCCTCGTCATACCGATTTTGTAAAGCACGCTTTCCATATGGATAATATAATCCATAAAGCTATTTAAATTTTATGGTGATTATATATCACCACATTTCTTTATATACCCAGTCAACTTTTTATTTTGTTATGGAAAAAGGCAAGGAATTTGTAATCGGTGTTTTGGACTCAAACATAATGGAGGATTTTAATGACAAATAATCCGGAGGTGAGCAGTTTAAACTCATCAGGCTGATAAACCCCAGGAAAAGGATTAATGAAAAAACCAACAAGTCTTGACAATCCAAGGCACAGGTAAAAGAGCTGCAAAAACAGCTCAAAAACATTAATCAACAAAAAAATCGGCGCAAACCCGGTAAAATCCTGGGGAATATTGGCCGCATTTGATAATTTTAATGATGGCGCACCTTTTCTTTGATTTATAGCAAGAGTCTTTAATCTTTTCTCCTGCCTTGTAGAACTCATCTTCATGCAGAAAATCGTAAAAATGGACAATGCCTTTGTTTTTTATATATTTTAAAGCCAAATCTAGGTAATTCTCACCACCTTTTGGCAGCGGCATAAGAATCCTGTCAAACTTTTTCTTCAGCTTTGGCATCATTTTTCTAACATCCCCAAAAAATAATTTTATTTTGCCATCTAATTTATTTTTCTTGACATTTTCCAAAGCATACTTGTGTGCAATCTGGTTTATTTCAATTCCATAAACCTCCCTGCATTTAGAGTTCCTCGCAATAACCAGTGGATAAACGCCAGAGCCGCTGAACATCACCAAAACTGACTCATTAGGCTTAACCAATCCTGCAATCCTCTTCCTTTCTGACGACATTCTTACAGAGAAATAAACCTTCTCAACATCGAGCTTTACAAAGATATTGTTCTCTTTGTGAATTGTTTCCTCTCTTTTCTCGCCAGCAATGACCTTTAATTTCGGAGTCCTGAACCTGCCGGAGTATTTTCTGGTTTTCTTGAGGACTGTTTTTATATGATTATAATTTTCCAAAATTACATTTCCAATTAATTTTTCTTTTTTAGTCAGTTGTTTCGGAAACTCAGAAAAAATAAGGATATCGCCGACAATATCAAAGGAGGTTGGGGCTAATTGCAGCTCTCTTTTGCTTAATTTATCTTTCAGGTAAAATTTCAGGTTCTTTTTCATCTTAATTAAAGAAATTCCACGTTTCTTGGTTTTTACCGTATTTTAAGCATATTTTTGTAAACGTCCACCAATTTCTTTGCTGATTTTGCCACGCTGAACTGCCTGGCTCTCCTCATCAGTTTCTTCCTGTCCCACTTCCTTTCAAGAGCCATAATTATCTTCTTGGCAAGCTCATTCTCGTCCTTTGGCCTGACAAGATAGCCCACATCATCATTGACAACATCAGGAATGCCCCCTACATTTGTTGCAACAACAGGCTTGCCGCATGCAAGAGCCTCAACAACAACATTCGGAAGCCCCTCGTCAAGGCTTGGCAGCACAAGCAAATCAGACGCATTGATCCATAGAGGGACTTCATCGGGAGCCCTGTAGCCTGCAAAAATCACATTGCCCCCAATTCCAAGATTCTGCGCAAGACTTTGCAGCTTTTTCATGAGCTTCCCGCCGCCCACCATCAGGCACGTTATATCATTGCCCTGTTTTGATGCTATTCCCACAGCTTTGAGCAGATATTCAACTCCCTTCCTTTCGGTAAAGCCGCCGACAAAAATAATTGTCTTTCTGCGCTTTGGCAGCCCGAGCCTTTTGGCGCATTTTTCCCTGCCCATGGGCTTGAACCTGCTTACCATATAGCCGCTTGGTATGATAGCCACCTTTTCGCCAGGCAGTTTCTGGCCAAGGGCTTTTTGCAGGTAGCCTGTCACAAATATGAATGCATCGCAGTTTTTCAGGGTTCTTCTGCAAACAAATTTTAAAAGCCCCATTTTTGAAAGTATCGTGGCATCCTCGCCGTGGAAAGTTATGGCCAAGGGCTTTTTGTACATTCTTTTTGCCGATACCCCGAGCACGCCCTCTGATATGGGGCCGTGGATGTGTATTACGTCAAATTTCCATTTTTTTTCAATATTTTTCACGACAGAGATTGCCGAGAGATAAATATTTGCTGTTTCAATGAGCATTGCCGCGCTCCTTAAAATAGGGCTAAATAGGAAAAACCTTGAAATTTGCAGGTACCTTGGCCTGTAAACCTCTATGCCGCTGATGTCCTCGATTAAAGGGATTTTTGAGAACCTGTAGAACGGGTTAACATGCTTGAAATTCGGCACATAGGCGTATGGCACGACAACCTTGAACTGGCAGTGTTTTTTCATGTGCTCCAGCTGGTTAAGCACGAAAATTGCAGCGCTAGGATTAATTTTCGTGGGGAAGGAGCCTATCAGAGCCAGCACTTTTATCTTTTCCATATAATTTCCGGAAATCAATATATTTAAATAGTTTATTGGTGAAGCGCGCCTCAATGGAAAAAGTGACTTTTTCGTTCGGGAAAAACTGGGAAAGCTACGTTGCAGAGTCTTTTAACCAGAAGCGCCTGGAGATAGCCAAGAAGTCAATAATGGGCTTTTTCGGCATCAAGAACTTAAAAGGCAAAATATTTCTGGATGTGGGATGCGGCTCAGGAATTTTTTCTTTAAGCGCTTTCAAGCTTGGCGCAAAAAAAGTCATCAGCTTTGACATCGACCCCCATTCAGTCAAGTGCTGCAAATACCTGAGAAGCAAAGAATCAAACCCCGGCAACTGGGAGGTATATCACGGCTCTGCCCTTGACAAGAATTTTCTTGCAGGGCTCCCGAAGGCTGACATTGTATATGCGTTCGGCGTTTTCCACCATACGGGAAAAATGTGGGAAGCGATTGAGAACGCGGCAGGCAGGCTTAAGGACAATGGCTATTTTTATTTTGCAATCTACAACAAAAAGACAGGGCTTAGGGGCTCGAAGAGCCAGCTGAGGCTCAAGAAACTATACAATCTGTCGCCGTTTATTTTTAAGAAATCTCTCGAATATGCAGTCATAGGAAGCTTTTTCCTGAAGAATATACTGCAGCTCAGGAATCCATTCAGAATAATACTCGAGAAAGAAAGCAGCACGTTGAACAGGGGAATGTCATTCAGGCACGATGTCATAGACTGGCTTGGCGGGCTGCCTTACGAGTTTGCCCATCCCCAGGAAGTCTTTGATTTCTGCACAAGGAAGCTTAACCTGCAGCTTGTAAACGTCTACATAGTTGATGAAAGGAATCTGCTCGGCAATAACCACTACCTGTTCAGAAAAGTGAAGGCATGATATTTTTGCATGCATAACCAAAAGCCTACCCGAGAAAATCGCCCAATCCCTTTTGGGTTTTCTGCAGCCTGTTTTTAGCCAAGCCTTCAATCTGGCTTTTTACCCTTTCTTCAGAGAAGTCATGCCCGTCCACAAGAAGCTTCATTATTTTGTCTTCGTCTGCACTCTTCCATTCAAGTTTATAGTGCCTGTCAACTGGCATGTTCTTTATAAGCTCTAACACTTCTCTCCATGAAAAATCAAAAAAATCATCCCATTTTGCCTCTGCGAACAGCTTTTCAAAATTTGAGCCGTGCTCCCTGACAAGCTTCAATGCAGTTTTCGGCCCGATCCCCCTTATGCCTCCCGAGTTGTAGTCTGTCCCTATCAGCATTGCCAGCGCAATCAGCTGCTCCTGGCCAATGCCAAGATGCTTTAGATTTTCCTCCAGGACTACCATGTCGGGCTTTATTGTATCAAAGCTCAGTTTATTCGTTTTCTTCCTCCTGCCTGCCATATTCAGGTTCCTAACAATCCTTGGAGCCTCAAAAAGCAGCGAGTCTGCGTCGTTTGTTGCAAGCGCAAAAGCGTCGCCATTTTTTACAATCAATGATGCCTGGGCCTCTGCCTCAGAAGGCGCTTCTATCACAGGCAGCCCAAAAGCCTCCACAAGCCTTTTTGCCTCTTCTACCATTCCGTCTGTAAGCCTTGAGGTTCTTGAGGCATATTTCCTCATAAGCTCCGTGTCTTCCTTCTCCTTTGCTTTCTCAAACTTTTTCTCTGCCTCAATCTTTATTTCTTTCCTCTTCTCAAGAGTCAGATGCTTAAGCTTGGGCGGCTCGCCGTCAAAGACGAAAGCAAGCTTTATGCTTTGTTGTGACAAGTTCGAAATTCTTGTCATCAATCCCATTAAATGTGATGTGACCTTTCCTTTGGAGTCCATCAGAAGAGCTCCGTCACGCTGCCTTATAGAGCTCAGGAACTGGTAAAGCCACATTGAGGCATCAACCGCCAGAATTTTATTCTGAAGATGCTCCAGGCTCGTCTCCTTTATAATCAGCAATTCTGTTAAGGCTACTCCCATTTTATATCTTCTTGAAAGTTAAATTGCTCAGCTCTTTCCCGATCATCTCCTGGGCTTTCGCGCTTAATTCCCCCTGGGACAGGAAGATGACAGGCAGCCTCTTCAGCTGCCCTTTCACGTAAGCATTGCTTAAGTCAGAGTCATTTATCCTTTTCTTGTTTTTTGCCTTGCAGTAGTACTGCAGGTTCCCGACAACGCTCGGGATTTCCACAATAAAGTCTATCTCTGAATTTTTTTTAATAGTCTCGCTGCTCACAATATTTACTTTGTTCCTCTCAAAGAACCTAGTCAAATCCCTCAAAAAAATATCCTCCCTTTCCCTTGGCTTGTATCTTCTTGGCTCTTTTGACTTTTCTTTCAGCTGTTTTTGGGCTTGTTTTTCCTCAATTTTCTGCTCTTTGGCTTCCTCAGCCTTTTTCTCAGGGGGTTTTTCTGAAATTTCCAGTTTTTGTTTAATAAGCTGCTCTGCCTCGTCATTGCTCGTCATATGCCACTTCCAGAATATCTCTTTATTGTTGTTGTAATTTACATTGAGTGGCAGCGCAAAATCCTTTATCTCCCTTAATGCAACTCTTACAACAGGCTCCTGCTCCGAATCTCTCAAAACCGTGCTCTGGCTCAGCAAATCATAAGCCTTTTTTTCCTTGTCGTTCATGTTGCCTGTGAATTTCTGGAGCATTTCTTCCTGCCCTGAAAGATAGTAAAGCGGGGAGCCGCCTACCTTTATGTGCGATATTTTAAGCTTGCCGCTTGCAGTAAGCTCAGCCAGATGGGCAGATGCCATCAGTATGTTGCTTCCTATCTCCTTTGAGACCTGCACAGGAAGCACAGGCCCTTTTGCCTTTACAATTTCAAGAATTTTGTCCCTCGTTTCCATAATAAAAACTAGGGAAGTTTTGTTTATATATTTTGTTGTTTGCGATTTTATTTCGCCATTTTTAGGGAGTAGTATAAAGTAGGATAATAGTAAGATATTTAAATCTGCTTTGCTTTGCAAAAGCCTATGAAAATTGCAGTTGTGGGGACGGGCTACGTGGGCCTGGTTACAGGCACGTGCCTTGCCGACTTGGGCAACGAGGTTGTTTGCGTCGACATAGACGAGGAAAAGATAAAAAGCCTGAACAAGGGCATAATACCGATATACGAGCCCGGCTTGGACGGGCTTGTTGCAAATAACAAAAAAGCCGGCAGGCTGGAATTCACATCCGACCTGAAAAAGTCCATCAAAGAATGCGGTGTGGTTTTTATATGCGTCGGCACCCCCCCAAAGGAAAACGGTGAGGCTGACCTGAGCTATGTTGAGAACGTTGCAAGGGCAATAGCAGAGGCGATGGACTCGTACAAGGTTATTGTCGAGAAGAGCACAGTCCCTGTCGAAACCGGGGAAAAGGTTGCAAGGACCATAAGGGCGTATAATGTGCATAAGGCGGATTTTGATGTTGTCAGCAACCCGGAGTTCCTGAGGGAAGGCAGCGCTGTTAACGATTTCATGCACCCTGACCGGGTAGTCATAGGATGCGAAAATGAAAGGTCAAGAAATGTGATGAAAGAGCTGTATTCCCCTTTAAACGCCCCTATTATTTTTACGGACATAAAAAGCGCCGAGATCATAAAGCACGCCTCGAACTCATTTTTAGCTGCAAAGATATCATTCATCAATGCTATCGCAAACATCTGCGAGCTGGCAGGCGCTGATATTGAGAAGGTTTCTGAAGGGATGGGCTTTGACAAGAGGATAGGCAGGTCTTTTCTGAATGCCGGGATAGGCTACGGAGGCTCCTGCTTTCCGAAAGATGTTGATGCATTTGTCAGGATAGCTGAGAAGTTTGGCTATGATTTCAGGCTGCTTAAGGCAGTCCAGGAAATCAACAATGCCCAAAGGGATAATTTCATGAAAAAGATAGAAAAGGCATTGTGGGTTGTCAAGGGCAAGACAATCGGCGTTCTGGGGCTGGCTTTCAAGCCAAATACAGACGATATGAGGCTGGCGCCTTCAATAGACATCATATCCCAGCTGCAGAAAGAAGGTGCAAAAATAAAAGCTTATGATCCAGAGGCAATGCAGAAGGCAGGGCAGATTTTCAATGGAATAACTTACTGCAACAGCCCATATGAGGCTGCAGCAGGCTCTGACGCATTGGTAATCCTTACGGAATGGAAAGAGTTTAAGGAGCTGGACTTGAAGAGGATAAAGCCGCTAATGAAGCATCCCCTGATTATAGACGGAAGAAACATTTACAATCCTGAAGAGATGAGGAAGGAAGGCTTTGTCTACATAAGCATAGGAAGAAAGGAAGTGCTGTAAATGGATGCGATAATACTGGCTGCAGGCTATGCAACAAGGCTGTATCCATTGACGGAAAACATGCCGAAGCCGCTGCTGAGCGTGGCAGGCAAGCCAATAATAGCGCACATAATAAGGAAACTGGAGCAGATTGCGTCCATCGGCAAAATCTACATAGTTACAAACAGCAAGTTCGAGCAGCATTTCAAAAAATGGCTTCAGGGCTTCGGCTCTGAAAAGCCCATTGAAATTGTAAATGACGGAACCAAGAGCAACGAGGACAGGCTGGGAGCCTTGGGTGACGTATATTACACAATAAATTCAAAGGATATTAAAGATGACATAATAATAGTGGCGGGCGACAACCTTTTTGAGCTGTCGCTGGCTGATGTTTTCAATTTTTTTAGGAAGAGAAAGTCGAATGTCATAGTGCTTCACGACGTTAAGGACTTTGAGCTGGCAAGGCATTATGGCATTGTCGAAATTGACGGCAGCGTTGTTGTGAATTTTGAGGAAAAGCCGCTCTCTCCGAAATCCACGCTTGCATCCACAGGGATATACATTTTCCCGAAAAAAACAATACAGTTAATAAGCAAATACATTGCACAGGGCAACAACCCTGACAAGACCGGCAGTTTTATAGAATGGCTGCACAAGAGAGACATTGTGCACTCATACGTGACTGACAAGAAGTGGTATGACATAGGAAGCATTGAGCAGCTGAAGAAAGCAGACAGGCATTACAGGGAATAAACTGAAATGAAAACAGCATTGGTTACAGGCGGAGCTGGGTTTATCGGAAGCCATTTGTGCGAGCTTCTTTTGGGCAAAGGGTACAAAGTCATAGCCATGGACAACCTTGTAACAGGCGGCTTGAAAAACATAGAGCATATGAGGGGAAACAGCAATTTTACGTACATTCACCATGATGTAAGCAAGCACATAGCCGTTAACGGGGAAGTGGATTATGTGCTTCATTTTGCCAGCCCAGCAAGCCCTGCCGATTACCAGAAAATACCGATACAAACCCTGAAGGTTGGCAGCCTCGGCACCCATAACACTCTTGGCTTGGCATTGGCAAAAAAGGCAAAGTACATGCTTGCATCAACATCCGAAGTTTACGGCGACCCATTAGTCAATCCGCAGCCCGAAAGCTACTGGGGCAATGTAAATCCTATCGGCGTGAGGGGCTGCTATGACGAGGCAAAGAGATTCTCAGAGGCGCTGGCAATGGCTTACCATCGGATACACGGGCTTGACACGAAGATAGTGAGAATATTCAACACCTATGGCCCAAGAATGAGGAAAGATGACGGAAGAGTTGTCCCTAATTTTATAACACAGGCGCTGAACGGCAAGCCAATAACCGTCTATGGAGACGGCGCCCAGACAAGAAGCTTTTGCTACGTAACTGATTTGATAGACGGCATATACAGGCTGATGATTTCAGGCTTAAACGAGCCTGTCAATCTCGGCAATCCCGAAGAGCATACAATACTTGAGTTTGCTGAACTGATAAAGGCATTGACAAAAAGCAGCAGCAAAATTATCTTCAAGCCACTGCCTAAAGACGACCCCCATGTAAGGTGCCCGGACATAGCAAAAGCAAAAAAAGAGCTTAAATGGCAGCCTAAAATCGGGCTAAGGGAAGGTTTGGCCGAAACAATAGAGTTTTTTAAGAAGTAAACTACAAAATGCTCATTGTTGCTTTATCCTTAATCTTTTAAGCATAATCCATGCCTTTGTTGCAGCATTCATGCCGTACTTTTTTACAAGCCTGTTTTTATAGAGTTTGTAGCCCAGCTTGCCAATATTTTTGCCGAAATGCCTTCTCAAATGCAGCTCCATAACCTTGTCCTGCCCAATGCGGAATGCCTTTATCCTTTCATCACGTGTAAAGTCTTCAGTTTCAAAGACAGGCTCCTCTCCCCAGTAATCAAGATTGTTAAGGTAGTCATCCGGCTTGTGCAAAAACCTTCCGTTTTGTTTTACCCACTCATACATCTCAGTTCCTGGATAAGGCACCATGTTAAAGAATCTTACCTGATGAAGATCAAGGCTGTCGGCGAATTTTATGTCCCTCATAAAAGTGTCAAATGTAGAGCCCGGTGTTCCGATTATGAAATGAACCTGCACGCTTATGCCAAGCTTTTTTGTCTCCTGCACAGCCCATTTCAGCTGGTTTAAGTCAAGGTCCTTTTTTAGCAGTTCAAGGCTGTGCAGGTCTGATGTCTCCAGCCCGTACCCTATCCAGATGCAGCCTGCAGCCTTTAATTTTCGAAGCAGGTTTTCATTGACCCTGTCAGCCCTTAACCCGTTGCCAAAAATCAGCTTTAGCTTCATTCCGCTTTCAATTATCAAGTCACATATCTTTTCAGCCCTTGGCATGTTGAATGTGAAGTTGTCATCGCTGAACTCAAATGTGTCATAACCTTTATTATGCCAGTATTTTATCTCTTCCAGCACATTTTCAGGGCTCCTTGACCTGAACGGATAGCCCATGACAAGCTGGATTGAGCAAAAAGTGCATCTGTTTGGGCACCCTCTCGAGCTTACTATGGGAATTCTTTTCTCAAGCATCTTGTCAAGCTGGAATTTCTCGAATTTTGGGAATGGCATGCTGTCCAGATCCTTTACCGGAGGATATGGGGGATTCATTACAACCTCATCATTATTGCGCCATATAAGCCCTTTTATTTTGTCTGGCTCCGTGCCATTAGCAAGGTCCAGGAAAGTCATCTCCCCTTCGCCGTACACAGTATAATCAGCCTTTGTATCTTCGAGAATTTTTGTATGCACTGTGGATGCGTAAGAGCCGCCCATTGCCACAGGTATATTTGGATACCTTCTTTTAATGGAGTTGATTATTTCGTAAGCCATCTTATAGCCTATGCTCGCTGAAGAAACACCTATAAGCTCAGGCTTGAAGCTCTCGATTTTGCTTGCAAGGTGCTTGTCGTCAGCATCAATCCTCATGTCATGCACTTCAACCTTATGCCCATCCCTTTCCAGAAAAGCCGCAAGATACGCTATTCCTGCATGCGGAATAGTGGCTACTATGTACCTGCCGATATTCGGAGGCAATACAAGCAATACTTTCATGAAATCTTCACAATTGTTAATACTGCATTTCTTTATATAAACTTTTCTGTGATTTTAACAGCGCATATTGCACGAATCTTATATGCCCAAATAACAGAAAAACTTTTATACCATGCAGTATGACTAAGCCTTTATGAAAGTCCTACTTATACAGCCAAAAGACTCAATGGAGAATTATGCTCCAAAAAGGCCTTTGCTTGCGCAGGCTTACCTGGCCGCTGCTCTTGAGAAAGCAGGGCATAAGGTAGCCATCCTGGATTTAAGGGTCAGAAAAGTTGAAAAAAATTTTAACTCTGTATTGGAGGAGTTTAATCCTGATGTGCTGTGCATCAGCCTGGCTTCGCTGACTTTGGAGCACGCATTTGAAATCATGAAAAAGGTGAAATCGCAAAATCCAAAAGCCATAGTAATTGCCGGCGGCCCCGAAGTCACGACATTGTCAGAGTCCATACTGCCCAAATCTGATGTTGACTTTGTTGTGGTTGGTGAAGGCGACTTTGTTCTTCCGAAATTCCTTGAAAAATATGAAAAAAACGAGGATTGGAAAAGCATCCCCGGGCTGGGCTACAAGGAAGAAGGGAAAATAACCATAAACCCAAGGGAATTACCTGAAAATCTTGATGACATACCTTTCCCTGCATGGCACCTTTTCAACCTTAGGGACTATAACAAAAACCCAAAAAGAATACAGCTGCCAATTATGACAGCAAGGGGCTGCCCGCACAAATGCATCTTTTGCACTATACCCTCAATTTTCGTTAAATACAGGTACAGGTCCCCGAAGAATGTAGTTGATGAGATTGAATATGCCAACAAAAGGCTTGGCATTGACAATTTTCAGGTTATGGATGACAATATAGGGCTGTTCAAGGACAGGGTTATAGGGATTTGTGACGATATAATAAAAAGAAAGCTGAAAATCAGGTGGGTTGTCGGGCAGGGGCTGACAGCCAACTCTGTCAACAAGGACATGATGGTTAAGATGAGGGAGTCAGGATGCACAATGGTGTCAATAGGCATAGAGTCTGTCCATGACGATGTATTGGCAAACATAAAGAAGCCGTCTCGCATATCAACAATAGAAAATGCAATAAAAATCTGCAAGGAAGCCGGGATAAAAGTCAAGGGGTTCTTTATAATAGGATTGCCCGGCTCTACATTCAAAAAAGAGCTGGACAGCATAGAGTTTTTCAAAAGGACAGGAATTGACATGCCAAGGTACAGCCATGCAGTTCCAATGCCGCAGACAGAGCTGTATGAGTGGGCAAAGAAGAATGCAAAGCCTGTGATGGACATAGAAACATCACATACAAAAGCATCGCAAACGCTTGGAACGCTCAAGACAGAAGCCGAGGATATGGGGATAGTATACGAAACAGACGACTTCCCGAAAGAAGAAAGGGTAAAGGCTTACAGGATATGCACAAGTGAAGCCGAGAAATGGACGCTCCAGAACATGCTGGGCAAGCCGCTTGGGTATCTTGCATGGAAATTGTCGCGCTACAACTTTATAAGATCTTATGGTGAAAAGATAGTTGACAGGCTTGGCATTTTTTGAACTGGGACGAATTACCGGCAGTATAAAAAGGAAAAGTATTATAAACAATAATCAATATATTTCCAGAATGAGTTTAAAGAGGTGGCTTGGATGAATATAACCCTCATAAGCGTTGACAATGATGTAGCACATCATGGATTAAGGTCGATATCTTCTCTCCTGAAAAGCCACGGGCATAGAGTCAGGATGATTTTTCTTACGACAAGCAATGAAATAACAGACGGCAACATACTTTCTTCTGCAGTATACTCTGAAAGGGTTATTGAGCAGGTTAAGGAGCTGACAAAAGACTCTGATATTGTCGGCGTTACCTCGATGGCGCTTACTGCCGAAAGGGCAAAGCAGCTGTTCAATGTGCTTAAAGGCAAGATACTGCTTTGGGGAGGCGCCTACCCCACAATGAATCCCGACAAGTGCATCGAGTCAGTCGACTATGTTTTCAGGGGGGAAAGCGAGCTTGCCGTGCTTGAATTCGTCCAGAGGATTGAAAAAAATCAGGATGTTTCAGACATTAAAAACCTGTGGCTGAGGAAAAATGGTGTTGTAATAAAAAATGAGCTGAGGCCGCTGAATAATGACCTGGATGCACTGCCCATTCCGGACTACAACCTTGATGATGAGCACATACTTGTCGAGGGCAAGCTTGTTAAGATGAAGGAAGATTATTTTTTCGAGAAATACAAGGAAAACCTTGTCCTTGTCTACACTCAGCGCGGCTGCCCTTACACATGCTCCTTTTGCAGCAACCACACGTTCAATGAGCTGTACTCGGGCAAGTTCAGGATAGTCAGGAAAAAAAGCATACCCTATGTCATAAAAGAGCTTCTCGAGATAAAGAAGAACCTGCCGTCAATGAATAAAATCTGGTTCACTGACGACTGCCTTGTAATGAGAACCAGAGAAGACTTGGCACTTTTCAACGAATTGTACAAAAAGCACATCAATCTCCCTTTCAGGTGCTATGGGATTGCCAAGCACATTGTCGAGGACAAGCTGGGGCTGCTTGTTGACGCCGGCCTGAAGGAAATTCTGATAGGCGTGCAGTCCGGCAGCAGAAGAACCCTTGAGTACTACAACAGGCCGATATTCAGGGAAGATATCCTGAAAGCAGCGCAGGTTGTCAATAAATTCAGGGACAGGCTGATGCCAAGATACGAGCTCATATACTCAAACCCCTACGAGGAGAGGAACGACCTGCTCCAGACAATAGATTTGGCAATGAGCCTGCCCGAGCCTTTCAGGCTTGACTCCTACAATCTTGTTTTTTTCCCGGGCATTGCGCTGTACAACAAGGCAAAGGAAGACGGCGTTATCAAGCAGGAGGAGGATGCCGGCTACACTGCAGACTATTTCAACGTGAATTACCATGTGAAGAAAGCAACCAACATATACCTCAACAATCTCATTTTCTGGATTTCGGGCACCCATAAGGGATGGAAGAGCGGCAAAATACCAAAATTCCTGGTAAAACTCCTGCTGAAAGACTCGGCTATAAAATTCTTTGAAAAATACAGGAATTTTCCGCTGTTTTTGACGTATCTTTACACTCTGCCGGAGCACATCAAGCTCAGAATCTATAACAGCCTGAGCATGGATAGCAAGATAAAGCTGAAGAATTTCATCAGCGCAGCATAAGCATAATCGGCAAATATGGCCTCTTTTGCCTTTTTTATTATGGCAGTTTATTACGCAGCGAGTCAAGAAAAGCTTTATAAACCGAGTTGCCGCACCCTGTTTTATGGAAGTAAGGATTGAAAGCGGTATTGATGACAGCATAAGCAGCAAGGTGCAGATATTCTATGAGAACACTGGCAACGGAATTGCCCTGTTTGAAAAGGGCAAATTTCCGCGCATTTTGGATTCAGGCTACGACCCTCTGCTGTTCCTCACGATAAACTGCTCCTTCCTTGTTAAAAACGACTTAGGCGGATTTTTCAGCGTTATAGAGCCGTTTGTGGAGTTCAACCTCTCAAAAAAGATATTTGAGATGGAGGATTTAAAAGTCAACGAGTTAAAAAAAGCGCTTATTACCGCAGGCGCAATGTCAGGAATATCTGTTTTGGAGCTGGCGCCTAACGATTCAAAGAGAGAGCATCTGGATTTCCTCAAAAAGCTTGGCGCCGAGGCTTCAGCCCTTCCTGTGAAGGAGAATTCCGGCAGCCTTGACCTGCAGAATTTCAGCTCAAAAGCAAACAAGGAGTTTGACATAACATTCTCTGACAGCCTTCTGCATGACAACTCGGGCATCGAGGACGATGCCCATTCTAATGTCTACCGGAGCATGGAATTGTATGCAGTGATGTCCAATCTGACAAAAAAGCACGGCTACAGCATACACTGCCACGGCGCTTACATCAGCAGCCTTTACGAGACATTCTTCCAGTTTATCGGCTTTAAGGTTATTGACTATTTCAGGATCGGCTCGGGAAATCATGATTTTGGGATGGTAATGGAAAAAATCAACACCAAAAAAATAAGCAAAGAGGAGTTTGATTATCTGTACACGGAGATGAAAAAGAGAAACCCAATAAGGTTCAGGTAGGATTCTTGGCCGCATGGAAATAAAAAATAATTACATCAGAAATCTAAAAAAAGAAGAGCTTTCTTTTTACGGACACCCTGTAAAGTACAGGCTGGAAGATTACGGCAGGGTGCTTGGAAGGATAAAAAAGAAGGTGCAAAAAGAGCACCGGATTCTGTCGGTTTATGGATTCGGCAAGGTAAGCGCCCCTGGAATATCGGACATCGACCTGATATTTGTGCTTAAAGAAGGCTCTAAATTGCCGCCCCTCCTGAAGAAAAACTACATAGACGATGATTCAAAATACCTTGTTTTCCACCCCTTCCTGATTTTTACCGAGAATATATTCAAGAACATAAGGTACATATATCCGAGCTCGGACTACATAAAAATATACGGCAAAGAAATAGAGATTTACAAGCCAAAAGATACAGAAATTAAAAAAATCAAGAAGTATCTTGTCACAGACACCACATTAAGGCATTTTCCTGTGGACTTTCTTTACATACTTCTGTCAAAAAAAATCAACATAAGGATGTGCCTGCTTAGGCTTAACGCCATAAGCCATACCTTCAGAATGTTTCATGACATATCGGGCGTCAAAAAGCCTGAATGGAAAAAATTCTCTGAAAAAATAAGCCATATAAGGAAAAACTGGTTTGATATGGATGACAACATCAGAAAAGACATGCTTCTTGGCCTGCTGAAAGAGTCAGTTTACATATCATCAGACTTTGTAAAGGAATTTGACGCATTCTTGTCCAGGGATAAAAACAGCCTGCTGCATGCGAAGCAGCGTGATGTGCTGTTTAGGGGCTACAAGGCAAGGATATCATTTACAGCTGAGTGGCACCCTGATAAGGCCATATCCCGGATGATAAGCCATTTCATTAAGCACAAGAATTTCTACTCAATACTCCCGATAAGCCTTCTGAAGCAGCTTTGCTGCTATTCAAGCGCCAAGGGAAGGCTGAGCAGGTACATCAGAAGGAGGCTCAGCATAAATTGCTTTCAGGAAAAATTGGACCAGGTTCTGGAGAAGAGAATAATAAATCTTAATGAGCAGGTCGAATTGGCAAACAGCCTTAAGCATTCCCACTTTCCATGCTTTTTCCCACTAGGGTACAAGACAGAAAAGGGCCTGAAAAACAAGATGATTTTGCTGTACGTCATAATAACGAGCAATTCCCTGTTCAGGAGGGCGCTTTTTTACATAAGAAGTACATTAAAGAATGTTGGTATAGAATCTATTTAAAAAAGCCCTCTATCCTAGCTTTTGCTTTTTCAGACAATATGTGCATTCCATTTACAAGGCTTTGGACATTCACCCTGTTCAGGTTATTGATATTATTTGTCATGTCCCAGTATTTTGCATTTGCCTGGTAAGCCAGCAACGGATTTATGCGCGAAGCCATTGCTGTGAAAGGCATTTTTGCCGGCGCTTTCCACCTGCTCCTTATGCCTGTCGCTGCTTCTATTGGATTCCATTCGCTTTTGCTGAAATCCCTTTTGGCTATCCCGAATGAGAACTTCTTGTAGACGTGCATGCCTTTTGCCTGGAGGTACATTGTCGGGAAAAGGGAAATCATGTGCAGCAGGAATTTAAGCTCGTAGCAGCCCATTCTTTTTATCCTGCCTGAATAAAGGCTTTTAAAATAGCCTGAAAATACACGAAATCTTTCCATCCTTTCAGCTTTGTCGTCCCTTACGCCGAAATTCAGGTATTTGCTGCCAAAAACCGATTTTGAATAATCAAACAAGACAAGCGGAAAGAATGACTGGCAGTAATATTCCATGTCATATTCTGTTACAGCCATATGCCCGTGGTGCTGCAGAGGGTCAACCAAATAAAAATATTTTTTTGATTTGTAAAGGGTATTCCTCAGCTCAGCCAGCAGTTCTGGGTCGTTTATAACGCCATTTTTTATTATAATAAGCGTGTCAAGGTCGCTCCAGCCCTTTACATAGTCTCTGGTGGCTATGCTGCCGTGTATATGCATATCAACAGCAAAATCCCTTAAGCTGTCATTTGCAAAGTCCTTGAGCCCAATTACAGGCTTTAGGTATTCAGAATCCCTCTTGTCGTAATCTTTGATATCAATTTTCTTGAATCTGACTTTCTTATTTTTCACTCCTGATTTTTCAATCTCTGAGAAATCCTGGTAAAGCTTCGATATAAAAACCGGCGCGCTCTTCCCGCTCAATTTCGTATTCCTGTACAGGCTCAGGGAATTGCTGAAATCGCAGCCTGATTCATCCAGAAATTCAGCTGCGGCCTTAACATCGCTTAGCTTGTTGAAAATATCCTTTGAAAGGCCTTTTACAAATGGGTACAGGATATACCCTGCTTTCGAAAACCCGCCGTTTACATACGAGTAAACTGCCTCATGCAGTTCCTTCTGCAGAAAATCAGCAGCAACATGGCTTTCCACGCTCCTGTTTCTTATTCCCTCAAGAATTGAATTCCCGTTTTCCGCCCATAGTCTAATATTCTTGCCCATTGTCGATTTTTACCAGGCTCTTCATCAGGGAATAGTCCCTTTCATCAAATGTTTTCAGCAAAAATAATGCCGCAAAATATACTATTGCCCCGACTGCCATGACTGCAAACAGGTTTATATTTAGATAAATAATAAATGCCGCCATGATTGCAGATGCTAGCAGCGGCTTGTGCAATAATTTCAATATGTCAAAAACATGGAAATATTTTGAAACAAACATCAAAGTAAGCGCAAACAGCGCCGTTTCGCTTATTAACGTTGCAACCGCAGCCCCAATGTAGCTGTATTTTGGTATCAGCAAAAAGTTAAGCGCAAGGTTCAGCACTGCGGTGACACCCTGTGCAAATGCCCTTAGCCTTTGTATCTGCACAGACAATATTATGCCTGTAATGAAGCTTATGAACTTTATGAAAACAAACCATGATACAAGCTTTAGCACAAGCACTGACTCTGCAAACTCTCTTCCATAAAAAAATAATATGATTTTTTCTGCGAGCATGAAAAATCCAATGCTTATCGGAAGCCCGATTATGTACATATATTTGAATGATTTTTCGTATATCAGCACTACCCTGTCCCTGAATTTGCCGAAGTTTTTTGAAATGACGGGGTAGATGGCAAATGTGTACATTCCTGGAATGAAAAGAATAGCTAAAGTAAGGTTGTATGCCGCGCTGTATATCCCGACTGCGCTGTCGCCTTTCATTGCAGAAAGCATTACGCTGCCAATGTAGAAATATACGCTGGCGAATACAAACGAAAGGCTGAATGGGAAAGCCTCTTTTAGGATTTCTCTGGAAAAACCGAAGCTCAGGGAAAGCTTAAGCTTCAGGAACTTAGACAAGGCAATCACAAGGCTTATGATGAAAACTGCGCCCTCAACAAGCAGGAAGATTATGGCCAAAAGCACAATGTCCTTGCGTATCTTGAGCGCCGCAAGCCCAAATATAAGCGTGGCAATCATCCTCAGAATTTTCAGGAAGGCCTCGTAATGCATTGCTTCATAAGCCTTGAACACGGAAAATACAAGCTCTGTGAAAGACCTCAAAAATGCAAACAGCACCAATATATAAACTATCATTCTGGTGTCTTCAGGATAGTTTGACATGCTGAAAATAAAGTATATTGCCGCGAAGGATATGGCCGACAATATGATTTTTATCGCAAAGGAGTTAATTATGTAATCGCCTGCGAGCTTCTTGTTTTTTGCCATGTTTCTTACCAGCATGTAGTTTATGCCCAAGTCCATAAGGAGCACGGCAATCATGGAAAAAGAATAGGCAAAATTGAACTTTCCAAATACAACGCTGCCCAAAGAGCGGGCAATGAACACAAATATCAGGAACTGCACGATCTTTGTGATTACCTCTGATATTATCAGGCTGGCAGTGTTTATTGCTATGTTTTTTACTCCGTTCATGGCTTAAAGTTTCCCGACAGCTTATTTAAAAGTTTGTTTTTGGCAAATATCATTTTGACAATATTTTTAAACCATGGCTTGTTTTTATAAGCCATGCCAAAAAGAAGCATACTCGAGGCAGCCACGACATTCCCGAGATGGAAAAATGACACCGAGCCGGGTTTTGTTTTTGAATTGTGCAGGCAGCTTGCAGGCTGCGGGCATAATGTAATAGCTTTGGCGCCGCATTTCCATAATGCAAAAAAACATGAAATTATTGGCAATGTCAAAATCTACAGGTTTTCATATTTTGTGCCGTATAGGCTCCAAAAGGTCTGCTATGAAGGGGGAATTCTGGCAAACTTAAAAAGGCACAAAATTGCCGTATTCCAGCTCCCGCTGCTTTTTTTGTCGGAATTTTTCAGCATGGCCAAGCTGATAAAAAAAGAAAAAATTGACATTGTACATGCCCACTGGATAATCCCTCAGGGTGTTGCCGCATACTTGTGCAAAAAGCTTTTTGGGACTCCATACATTGCTACAGCGCATGCAGGCGATATCTTTCCCATCAAGTCCCCCATCCTCAGGATTTTAGCCACATTAGTCATAAAAAACTCCGCATATTGCACAGCCAACAGCGCCTTTACCAGGCGCAAGCTGGAGCAGATATTCGATAAAAAAGGCATAAACCTGATACCTATGGGAGTTGATATGAAAATTTTCAGGAAAAGGGGCAAAAATGATAAATTAAGGAGAAAATTTAGAATAAAAAAAGAGTTTATTCTGGGTGTCGGCAGGCTTGTTGAAAAAAAAGGGTACAGGTACCTTGTAACAGCAATGAGCCAGGTAGTCAAAAAATTCCCGCAGGCAAAGCTTGTTATTGCAGGGGACGGGCCTGAAAGGGGAAGCTTGGAATTGCTTGTGGAAGAACTTGGACTTGGAAATAATGTAGCATTTGCCGGCAGGGTGGAGAACAGGCTTCTGCCTCAGTACTATGCATCTGCTGATTTGTTTGTGGGCCCTTCGATTGTGACGGAAAGCGGCGATACAGAAGGGCTCGGGGTTGCATTCCTTGAGGCGCTGGCGTCAGGCACTTGCGTCATAGGAAGCGATGTGGGCGGCATTCCGGACATTATAAAGCACAATAAGACAGGCTTGCTGGTAAGGCAAAAAAATTCTGAAGAGCTGGCAAATGCAATAATAAAATTATTGTCAAGCCCGAAACTCAGGAAATCATTGGTTTTTAACGGGCATAATCATGTAAAAAGAGCCTATTCATGGGACTTAATCGGAAAAAAATTCAACAGGCTTGTAGAGTCGGTAAAATGAAAGAAGAGAGCATAATATTAAATGCCCACCCATTGAACAAAAACTCTGTTCTGATTGTCAGTTTTGATGACTTGAAGCTGCCCCATGATGTTGATTTCGGAAGCATAAAAGTTCTTGACAGCAGCAACAGAAAGCTGCTGTTTGACTTGATTCATAAGAAAGGCTGCATTAAAAAATTCAGCTACCTGAATGATATAAATGAAAGCCACATAGCTGTCATAATAAACAGTGAGAATGTTAAATACCTAAAGGTAGTCTATAAAATCTCCAACAAGCCGAGCCAGCGCCAGAAGCCGGACACGACAGTCTCGCTTGAGAATGATTCTCATTTAGCAGTTTCCGCCGGGAAAATATCAGCCTTATTCAACAAGAACGGCTATTACATAGAAAAAATCACTGCAGATAATGAAGAATACGGCCCTTTGCACCTTGCAGCATCAGGAGGAGATCTATTTTTTCAAAAAGACGTGAAAGACGCAAAATTTGACATTATCTCTGATTCGGGCATATTAAAGATATTAAAAATTGAAGGAGCAATGAAAATTGAAGGTGACAAATGCAAAAATCAAGGCTTTCTTCCTTTTGAAATAACCCATTATTTCTGGAGCCCCGACGGCAAAATTTTGATGTCAAAAGCCGAGATTGTGCTGAAATTTGACGAGGCAAAAAATTTAGACAGCTCTAAAGCTGATTTTTTGGATCCTCTGCTGTGGTACAGGATGGAAAACTACACTGGCAAACTGCCAGCAAGCGCATTTTACACCAATGCCATGGAAGAAAGCAGCATAATGACTTTGGAGCACCCCTATTATGCATATTTCCACGGCAGAAGCCTGTTCTTTGCAATGTGCCCTTACATGGCTTTGCCGAATGACGGCATCCATGTAGAAAAAGGCAAAAATTTTTTCGGCGCATGCTGGCATTCCATGCCGGAGCCGAAAGAGCCTTACTGGCTGGATAAATCCAAAAAAGAATCCACGGGAAAGCCGCAGGGCTGTTTCCCGCCTCATTCGCTTAGGGCGTATTGGAGAATAGGCATGTGCCTCAGCAGTTCAAAGGAAAATATTGAAAGCATAGCATCTGCATTATCTTACCAGCCAAAGATACAAAGCATTTTGCACATGGGCAGCGAGCCGGTGTCAAACGCCTTCATAGCAAGGTGGAAGTACAACAAAAAAATGGCGTTCAATGCAATTACCGACGACGCCAAGATTAACGACTATCTTTACAGGGCAGAGGGAAAACTGCCAAAATGGGCGCAGATAGCCATAGCAACAAGGACATTATACGGGATTAATTACCACAGGTTCTGCTATGTTGGGAATAAAATATTCTGCCTGAAAAAATATCCAAAAATTTCCACGCTGTTAAGCACTTTGCTTTGCTTGTTCGGGATTGGAAAGCCGTTAAGGAAAAAGTTTGAAAATGAGAATTTTTCGTATCTGCCGCATACCAATACGCACCCAAGAATTTACAGGCTTAATTCAGCGGAAATAATAAACGAGATCGAAAAATCAGAGAAAGTCTGGAAGGATAAATGGAAATGCCAAACGCCTTTGTCCCATATATTTTCTTATGCATCCCCGTATGGGCTTGCCACCGGAAATGGTACTATGGAAAAGGCTGCATTTTCAGCATCTGAGAATCTGCAATGGATAAGGCACTGGCCTGTGCCGAATGCCCCGATTGATTTTTTTCTTCCTTCAAGGCTTTTCTGGGGAATATGTGTTGGCGAGTTTTTTGACAAGGGCAACTGCCGCAAAATCAGGGAAGAATTCATCAAGAGATACAACAACGGCTCGGACTACATGCTTATATCAGGGCATGTCCCGGATTATAACGCGGAATGCCCGCAATATGTCAGGGACATGTTCAGTTTTTTTGAAAAGCATAGCGACATTTGGTTTGCAGGCGCAGACGATATAATAAAATACTACAAGTGCAGGGAGAATATGACAATCGGCAGAGTTAAAAAGCAGGGCAAAGAATTCATAATTGAGTTTATAAATAATCTTTCTCCTGATTTTTTCACTGAAATAACCTTAATCCATAATATAAACAAGAAAATCAGGAAGATTCAATTCACGCTGGACGAAAAGGACTACCATGATGTAGAATTCAAGCCAGTTGGGAGGAATATATTCATGTATAATGTGCCGTCAAATGCAAAGCACATAAGGATACTATGATTTTTTTTCCAGTATGAAAACCTTGGCTGGGTTAAGAAACTCTGCCATGATATCAATAACTTTGTAATTGCTGTTTCTTATTATTCCTTCAGCTTTCCTGCGGTTTATGTAGAAAAGATTCATCGAGAGTATTAATTTGATATTTGCAGGAGCCTCATCCAGCAGCCTCTCCACCAGCCTGTAATCAGGAGGGTTAAAAATTGCCCATTCAAATTTTCCCTTTATGTTTTTAAATAAGTCGCTTTTAATTACTTTGAAACTTACTTTATTGATGGCCATAACTTTCACGGCATTTTTTATGTATTCATCATTGATGTCTGTTGCAACCGCATCAATATCCATGTTTTTCCTCATCCAGATGCTGTGGATGGCATACGGGCCGGTGCCTATGTCAAGCACCCTCTCGCCCTTTCTAACATATTTTTTGATGGCTTTTTTCATCAAAAGCGAAGCAAATCCGCTCTGAAAGTTCATCTTGTTTTCGCCAATGTCGACATTAAACAACAGCCTTAAAAAATACCCGGTAGACAAAAGCTTTGTTATGAGTTTTATGATAAATCTTACAATCATTTTAGAAAGTCCCTTATGCTTTTTGACACATGGCTTATTTGTTCTTCTGTAAGCTCCGGAAACATCGGCAAAGAAAGTATTTCATCTGCGTACTGCTCTGCAACAGGGAAGCCGCCTTTTTTATAGCCTAGATGCGAGTATGCCTCTTGCAGGTGTATTGGAGTTGGGTAATGAACTCCCGTTTGTATTTCTCTCGAGCTTAGGTGCTCAGCCAGCCTTTGCCTGTTTTTAGCCCTTACCACATACAGATGATAGACGTGCTTGTTATATTTTTTTTCAACAGGCGTTGCAATATCGCAGCCTTCAAGCATCTCATTGTACAGCAGCGCATTTTTCCTCCTCATATCAGTCCATTTGGCAAGATGCCTTAATTTAACCCTTAAAATGGCAGCCTGGACTTCCTCAAGCCTGTAATTGTAGCCAATATATTTATGGACATTCTTTTTAGTCTGTCCATGGTCCCTGTAAGCCCTTAGTTTCTCATCAAATTCCCTGTCATTGCTTACAATCATGCCGCCTTCCCCATAAGCGCCCAAGTTTTTGCCCGGATAAAAGCTGAAGCACCCGATTCCTGATACCGGCACTTTTTTGCCGTGATGCTCTGCACCGTGGGCTTGGCACGCATCCTCAATCACAGCAATATTGTGCTTTTTTGCTATTTCCATAATTTCCTTTATATTTGCCGGCTGCCCGTAAAGATGCACAGGAATTATAGCCTTTGTTCTTGCAGTTACAGCCTTTTCAAGCTTTTTTGGGTCCATGTTGTAAGTGTCTGGCTCTATGTCAATCAGCCTTGAGATAGCCCCTGCATAGGATATTGCCTCGCAAGTTGCTATAAAAGTATTTGCGGTTGTTACAACCTCGTCACCTTTGCCTACTCCTTTTGCAAGCAGCGCAAGATGCAAGGCAGACGTGCCTGAATTAACCCCTACAGAGTATTTTTCATTGCAGAAAGATGCAAACTCATTTTCAAACTCCCTGACATTTTCGCCGAGTATAAAATTTGTTGACTCAAGAACTTTGCCTATTGCATTGTCTATGTCATTTTTTATCGAGCTGTATTGCGCTTCCAAATCAACAAATTTTATCATTTTATATCTTTTACTCTGCCTATGACTCTTGCAGGATTTCCAGCGACTATGGAATTGTCAGGAACATCCTTAGTCACGACAGCGCCAGCGCCAACAATTGAATTTCTTCCTATAGTGATACCTCCGAGTATTGTCGCGTTTGCGCCTATGGAAGCGCCTTTTTTGACTATTGTAGCCAAGGGCTTCCAGTCCTTCCCGATTTCCTTTAGCCTTCCGCCTGTCGTGGCCCTTGGGACTTTGTCATTGACAAAGCATGCATGCGGCCCTATGAAAACCTCGTCTTCGAGAATGACGCCCTGCGGCAGAAATGCAAACGCCTGTATCTTGCAGTTTTTCCCTATTTTAACCCCGTCCCTTATTTCAACAAAACTGCCTACTTTTGTGTTGTTGCCTATCTCGCAGCCGTATATGTTCACAAAATTGTATATCATGACATTTTTCCCGAGCTTTACATTGCTGATGATTTGATTTTTCATTTCAAATGAACCTCTGCGCCGTTGTTTTTCAGCGATTCCTGCATCGCTTCTATAACCCTTATTACATTCAAGCCTGAATTGCCGTTGCTTATCGGCTTTTTTCCAGTTTTTATGCAGTCAATGAAGTGCCTGCACATTATGCTTAATGGCTCTTTCTCCTCGATTCTCGGTATGTTGACATCTCCGCTCCTGTACACAAGCTTAAATCCTTCCCATGTGCTGTAGTATTCGTCCCTTGGCAGGCTGTTCTTCTCCAGATTAACACCTTTGTCATAAATCTTTATCTTTTCATTTTGGGCAGTGTCGTCATAAACAAGCATTTTCCTGTTGCCCACAATTGTAACTTTTCTTATCTTTAATGGGTCAAGCCAGCTTACGTGCATGTGCGCCATAACCTTGTCTGGAAACTTCAAAGCCAGATGCGCATCATCCTCAATTCCTTTCTGCACAAAATCAACGCCGTCAGCCCTGACGCTGAGAGGCATTTTCCTCAGCAGAAAAAGCAATATGGAAATGTCATGCGGCGCCAAATCCCAAACAACATTTATGTCCTTCTGGAAAAGTCCAAGATTAACTCTTATCATGTCTATCGTGAATATTTTTCCAAGCTCATTTGAGTCAATTATCTCCTTTATTTTGTTTACAGCAGGCGAGTACTCGAAAGTATGGTCCACCATTAGAATTTTCTTGCTTTTTTCTGCTATTCTGATTAATTCTTCAGCATCTTTTGAATTGCTTGTGATTGGCTTTTCAACAAGAACATGCTTGCCGCTTTCCAGTGCCTTTTTTGCCTGCCCAAAATGCAATGATACAGGAGTTGCAATTGCAACAGCATCAACATTTTTGTCATTGATGATATCCATATAGCTTTTCGTTGTCTGCACGCTTGGGTAAGCCTCTTTTATATGCTGCAGCCTTTCATCCCTCAGGTCAGCGCACCATAAAACTTTGCAGTCCTTTATCTGGCTGAAATTCCTGATCAGGTTCGGCCCCCAGTAGCCGCATCCAATGACGCCTATATTTGCCAATTTAATCATTTTCCAGAATTATATAGTGGCTTATAAAACTTATTGTTTTGATTAAAATAAGTAACTATTACATATCCCTTATCACAGCATTCAATTTAGATGCTATATTCTCCCAGTCGTACTCAGCCGCCACATCTCTGGAATTGAGTTTCTTCAGTCTAAGCGCGTACTTTATTTTCTCCTTTAAATCGTCAATGCTTCCTGCTTTTGCAACCAGCTTTTTGTCTTTCATGCTCTTGTGCATCTCCCCTGCATCTGTAATAACAAGGGGCACATTGCACGCCATGAACTCCATCAGCTTGTAGGGAGCCTGCATATACCTTGTAAAGCTGTTGTTGGGGTATGGTATTACAACAACGTCAGTGGCATTGATTGCAGAGACAACCTTTTTCTGCGGCAGTGAGCCAAGGTATATGATATATTTTTTTCTCAAGTCAAAACCCTCATTTGCATTTATCACTTTTCCGGCAAGCATAAGCCTTGCCCCTTTCACATCTTTTCTCAGCTCTTCAAATGTTTTTATTAGGATGTCAACTCCGTGCAGCTTTTGTATAGAGCCCATGTATGATATTATTTTTGCATCAAGAGGCAGTTTCAGCATTTTTCTGGAGTTGGCTTTGTCCAGCGGCTTGAAAACCCCCATGTCAACGCCATTAGGTATTGTTATAGTTTTTTTCTTCCTAATGCCTTTCACATCGTCTGTGAGCGCATTGCTTGCGCATATGACCAAGTCGGCATTTCTCGCGGCATGCCTCTCAAACAGCCCGAAAAAAGGAATCCTGTAGCTTTCGTAAAGCCTGTAGTTGTCCTGGACATCATATACAAACTTTATTCCGCGCTTCTTTGACATAAAATAACCTATAACGCCCCATAAGGGGTCAGAAGTGGCTATAAGAATATCATAATTATTGGATTTCATGGTTTTTCTTAATTCAGACAACAGGCTAAAAAATTTTAACGGCTTGAAAGGCTTTATGAAAATCCTCATGCCATGCAAATACAAGCTTTTGTTTTCAAGCCTCTTGTAGTCAACGCAGAAAAAGTCTATTTTGTGCCCGAGCTTCCCCAGCTGCTCAAATATCCTGACCTGCCTTCCGAAATCCTCGCTTATTATGTCCCTGCCTGCAGTGTACCTGCTTGTAAACACAAGTATCTTCATTTGGTATAGAAACAAATGCCTGTTTTTAAGTATTTTTATTTTCTGTAAATGCTAGTGCTCTCAAAATTTCTATCTTTTTTCCATGTCAGCCAAAAACCCGAATATTGTTATCTGCAGCCCTATGCTCAGAATCAGGACATCGAGCATGAGCAAGGCAAAATGCCCCACTATTCCGCTTGTGAAATGAAGGTACACCAGATACAATCCTATGAGAAACCCTATTGAGAATATAAAAGAGCCCAACAGCCCGAAAAATTTTAACGGCTCGTAGTCCCTGTAAATCCTGATGATGTTTATCCATGCCCTTGCAGCATAGCCAAAAGTATTTTTTATCAGCCTGCTTTTGCCGCTCCTTTTCCTGAAATAGACAGGAACTTCCTTTATTCTGAACTTCTGCATCACTGCCCTTATTATCTGCTCCTGGGTGTACGTATGCTTGGACCTTATATTGACGCTTTTTGCCAGCTCGCTTGTGAACGCCCTGAACCCGGTCTGCGCATCTGTAATCTTCATGTTTGTAATCTGGGACACAACCTTGGAAAAAGCGATATTTCCAATCCTTTTAACGAGAGGCATAGACTCTATCTCGCCTTTAAACCTGCTTCCAAGCACCAGGTCATAGCCCTTTTTTATCTCGCTTACCAGATTTGGTATCTCGCTTGGGAGGTACTGCCCGTCAGCATCTATATGCACAATTACGTCTGCCTTAAGTTCAAGGCATTTCTTTATCTCGGTTATAAAAGTTTCAGCCAGCCCGTAATTTTTTGGGTGGGAATAGGCAATTGCTCCGCTTTTTCTTGCAGCCTCTGCCGTCCTGTCGGTGCTTCCGTCATCCACAACAAGTACCCTATAGTCATATTTGTTTGAATTCATGACTTTCCTTATGTCATTTATGACTTTTCCAATGCTGCCTGATTCATTATACGCAGGTACGGTAACAACGATTTTCATATACCAAACAAACAGCAGACTATTTAAATACCTTGCTATAAGAACACGCTGATGGGCAAGCTTTTTATATACATGTCATTTTTTGAAGCAGGGGAAGTTAATGTACGTACTTAGCATAATACTATTTTTTGCATATACCTGGAGTTTTGGCTTTGGATTAGGCTTGCTAGCCAGGGAATCGGAGGATTTTCTTGAAAGGAACATAATGAGGGTCGGCATAGGCATAGGCGCTGTGATTGCGCTCGGGCTTTTGCTGAACCTTCTCAGAATACCGATTGACTGGAGGATTTACCTGCTTGCATCCATTCTGCTTGTCTGCCTGAGGGCTTATATCCGCTACAAAAAAGAAGCAAATGTTCTGAAGATTCCGAAATTTTCAATCAATCTTTTCTCTGCCATTGCCCTGGTGCTGTTTTTCATGTCATTCTATATGTACGCAAAAGGCGCATTTTCATATCCTTATCTTGAGGATGATGACTCATGGAGCCATGCCCTTGGAGTCAAGTACATAGCTGTTGAAAAAACAGCCTTCGAGAAAACCGCCTTTGGGTTTCACTATACTGACCCTTACCCGCCTGCATACGACATGCTTTTGGGCATAATGCACCAGACAAACAGCTCAGTCTACTGGACACTAAAGTTTTTCAACGCGCTTCTGGCGTCATTGAGCATAATCTTTTTTTATTTTTTTGCAAGAGCCCTCACAAACAGCCCCAGGGCGGCATTGTTCGCGGCTTTTGCCATGTTTTCCATGCCTGCCCACCTAAGCCATTTTATATGGGCAATATCCATCACAATGCCGCTTTTTTTTGTTTCATTCTATTCAATAGAAAAGGTTAAAGACGATAAAAGATGGTGGGTAATATCGGCAGTAGCAATAGCGGCAACTGTAACTTCATCGCCCTCTCATAGTGCTTATTTCGGTATTTTTTTAGTAATATACCTCGCTGCAAAGGTTTTAACCGAGAAAAAATTTTTAATTTACGGGCTTGCTGCCGCGCTTGCAGGCTTTCTTTTGTCCTTTATTCTGTGGTGGCTGCCGATGATAATGAAGCATGGCTTTGGGGGCACTTTAAGCGGTTTGGGGCTGTCAGGAACTACTGTTTTGACAACGCCTGGCACCGGAGACAGGGCTTACACGATGGCGGATTTTGTTTTTGCAAAAAGCGTCAATATGGTAAACAACCCGATAGGGATAGGGCTTGTGCTCTCTTTGCTTGTACTTGCCGCGCTTGTGCTGCTGGTTGGCAAATACTATGGGGAGCTCAAAAAAAATAAAGCCATGGTCTTAGCGGCATTTCTTATCATAAGCGGCATATTGCTGTTTTTCCTTTCCCAGAATTATGTGAAGTTTGTCGAGAAAAAGGATGTTCAATCGCTTGAAAGGGGCACTGTCCCGTTTTTGGAGTTCCTTTCAGACCAGAGATTCATGGTTTTTATCCTGTTAATATCCTTGTTTGTTTTTACACTATTAGCCATAATCAGCTATAAAAAAGCGGAATTCAGGGAAAAGCACTTGATAGTGGTTTTATTGTGGTTTATTTTCAGCTTCTACGCCGTCAATGCAGGTCCTTTTTATTACAAGCTGTCACCTTTTAGGGCATGGTCGCTGCTCGCAGTGCCTGCCTCCCTGCTGGCAGGCGAGGGTATGAGCATGATTGCAGGGCTTGCAAGGAACCTTGCCGGCAGCTTTGTCAAATCAGGCAGAATCCTGGCTTTTGTATCTCTGGCTGTGGTAGCGCTGGCCGCATACGGCGTTATAATGACTTCCTTTGTCCAAAAATATGCAGTCAATACCGATGAGCGATGGCCGGCCGGGGCTTTCTGGACGTCAGCTGAAGAAATACAGGGCTATGTATGGATTAAAGACAACCTGCCTTCAGGAGCAAAAGTCTTCACGTTTTCAAACAATGCTGTGGTTGTAGGCATGGACAAGTTTACGTGCCATTGGTGCGAAAATGTCAGAGTTTACCAGCGCAGCAGCTTTAACGAGACTGCCGGGCAAAGCTACGAGTGGCTTAAAAAAGAAAAATACAGGTACATAGTTATCGACGGGCAGGCATCAAGAAAATTCGGCATTAATGCAACAAATGAAAAAGTACGCGACTTCATAAGCTCAGGAAAATTCAAGCCGGTTTTCGGCAACAATGGAATTGTAATATTTGAAGTTGTTTAATTGTTCTATTCTGCCTTAGGCGGTAAGTATATATTTATAAATACTATACTTATCTGGGATTTTCAAAGAAAATGTGCGGCATTGTGGGGTTCAACTGGAATGACAAAAGATTAATCAAAGCTATGTCTGACGAGATAAGGCACAGGGGGCCTGATGATTCAGGCTTCTATACTGACAGGCGCGTAAGCCTTGGCAGCAGAAGGCTGAGCATCATTGACTTGAGTGAGAAGGGAAAGCAGCCTATTTCAAATGAGGACGGCACAAAGTGGATTGTGTTTAATGGTGAAATCTACAACTTCATCGAGCTAAGGCAGGAGCTCAAAAAAAAAGGGCATAAGTTCAGGACAGGCACAGACACAGAAGCCATAATTCATGCATATGAGGAATACGGCAGAAGATGTGTTGAAAAATTCAACGGAATGTTTGCCTTTGCGATATGGGACTCAAAAAGGAAGGAGCTTTTTATTGCAAGGGACAGGCTCGGAAAAAAACCGCTTTTTTACTTTCACAACGGCAAAAAGCTCGTTTTTGCATCAGAAATCAAGTCAATACTCGGGGCAGGAATAAGAGCCTCAATAAACAAAGAGGCGCTTTATTTTTACCTGACTTATGGCTATACGCCGGCAAATAAATCCATCTTTAACAATATCAACAAGCTGGAGGCAGGCTGCACATTGCTGTTTAAGGACTCCAAAATAGGCATAGAAAGGTACTGGCAGATGGGCTTTTCAGACAAAATAAACGAAAGCGAGGATTTTTTTGTAAAAAAAATAAGGGAGCATTTGGACTTGGCTGTAAAAAGAAGGCTGGTAGCAGACGTGCCTGTTGGGGCTTTCCTGTCAGGCGGGCTGGACAGCAGCGCAATTGTTGCTTGCATTAAAAAATATAAGAGCGACTTGAAGACATTTTCAATCAGCTTTGACTACAGCCAGTTTGACGAGTCAAAATACGCCAGAATGGTTTCCGAGAAGTTTGATACAGAGCATCATGATATTTCATTTGATGCAGACGACGTCAGGGAACTGCTCCCAAATCTTGTGAAGCAGTACGATGAGCCGTTCGGGGACCCTTCCATGGTTCCTACATATCTTGTTTCCAAGGTCGCGAGAAAGCACGTCACAGTCTCGTTGTCGGGGGACGGCGGTGACGAGTCTTTTCTGGGCTATGAGAGGTATCTGCAGTACAGGCTCCTGGCTTTGCAGGATTACCTGCCCAAAAAATTTATCAGCCCACTGTTATCGTTGCCATTCGGAAAATTAAGAAACTATCTTGAGTTCATCAAATTAAATCAATATGAAAAATATGCCGAGTTAAGGGCAAATTTCAGGTCCGATCTGAGAAAAAACCTTTTTTTGGGCAATTTTGATTTCTCTGATTACTGCAAAAAATTTTTTGTTTACCCGGACTATCTGGATAATATAAGCAATGCAGACATAAACACCTATCTCGTGGACGACATTTTGACAAAGCTTGACAGGTCATCAATGTTTGTAAGCCTTGAGGCAAGGGCGCCCTTCCTTGACTATGGTTTCATGGAGTTCTCGGCAAAAATACCCACGAGCCTGAAGCTGAAAGGAAATGAAGCCAAATACATACTTAAAAAATCACTTGTTGGTATTCTCCCTAAGAGCATAATCTACAGGAAAAAGCAGGGATTTACATTCCCGTTGGAGATCTACATGCGGAAAGAACTAAAAGAATTGGTTAGGGGAAGCTTGTCAGAGAAAAGTGAGCTTGACAGGTACGTCAGCAGGAATTACCTGGACAAATTGCTCAGGCTGCACTACAATAAGGAAAAAGACTATACCAGCGGCTTGTGGACAATTTTTATATTGAAGCTCTGGCTTGACCAGTATGCAAACGGGTTTAATTAAAACTGCATGGCACAAAAATCAGGGAATCTCAGCAGGGCACTTTATCTTTTGGTTCTGGCTTTGTTTATAGGGGCTTTTGTTTACGACAATCTGAGGACTTTTGGCAAGGCAAAGGACGGCTTCACCATAAGCAACTACCTGAGCAGCCCGGAAAAATACGACGGGCATAAGATGGAGATTATGGGGAGGGTAGTGAACATAAGCCAGGGGCATTTTGTTTTTAATATCGGCAGCACGGACTTAAAAATCTCAGGCTCAGGCATCAAAAAGCCTGTTTTGGGCGAAACGGCTTTGTATGCAAATTTCAGGGGCGACGGCACTATAGAAATGATTGACTACCATAATTACAACTACAACCACATACTGTACATAATATCATTCGTTGCAATCATCCTGTTTCTTGCAATATTCTTAAGGGAGTGGAAGCTCACTTCAGGGGGCTTCAAAAATGCCTGACCTGATGTCCCATCTGATAATAGGGCTTATATTGGCGGAGTTGTTCAATATAAAGAAAAAAAGCATAGTTATTCTCGGGGCGCTTACGCCTGATTTGCTGTCAAAAATGAATCTGTTTTACCTCTACTTTAAAGCCCCTGCTCTTGTCTCTTTTGTTTCATTTCACACTCCATTCATGTCCCTTCTGTTAAGCATGCTTACAATCCCGTTATTCAATTATGATAAAACAAAAATCGTCCTGTACTTCAATCTGGGCTCCGTGAGCCATTATCTGTCAGACCTTTCAATCAGGCATTTTACGGAGGTCGGCACCCGCTTGTTTTTTCCTTTTACAAACAAGAACTACACACTCAACCTTATATGGCCAAACCATTCAATCTACATTTTGATAGGGAGCGCCATTGTGTACTTGGCAGTCATTTTAGCAAAGCATAAAAAATCAAGCAAATCCGTAGCAAGAAACCTATAACTTTTTGCCCTGAAGCTCTTCCAGCAAACTTGTCATGTACTCGTGCTTTTTCATTTTATATACAAATATTGAAATGTTCATCGCCCTTACAACAGTCACTATTAAAAGGTATAATGCAAGTATGCTAAACTGATAAAATATAAACCCCGCATTAAAATTTTTTATCATGGCATATTCCGCCAATGTTATTACAATCAATACAAGTGCAAAAAATTCAGTTGCATAAAGCAAGCCTGGTGTCGGATATACCCGAAGCAATTTTTTGAATATGCTTACTTCCCCACTTTCTATACTGTTTATTTTCCCTATCAGCTTTTCCATCGCATATTTATCAGTTATCTTCATCAATTTCCTCTCTATCAGCCCTCTTCTGAAATACGATTTCATGACATCAATTATTGCTACCTCAAGCGTCAAAAAAATTGTCAAAATCACCCCAAGGCTGACAAAAAGCCTGCTGCCGTACATCTCAGAAAGCCCGATTCCAAGGCCCATCCCCAGAAAAACAGCGTATATGTAATTTGAGAGCCCATCGAAATAAGCCCCTTCCAATCTTCTGTGCATGGGGTCCATTGCCTTCGGGTTTTGTATCCTGGCAACTTCGCCGTCGCAGCAGTCAAGCGTTTTAAATAACATGAAAAAAGATAATCCAATAATCATCGATGCGTAAGAGCCCCTTATTAAAAAATAAAAGCCCACCAAAGGAACAAAAAAATTTAATATGGACACAGAAGCTGGCGACATTCCCAACTTTACAAATGCATAAGTAAAGGGCGTTGAGAAGCGCCTGTAAACCATGTACCTTATGCTTTTTGATTTTAAGTCAGCAGCCTGCTTTGCCCTTATCGCCTTATAAGTTATATTATCGGCTTTTTCCATAATTTTGTGTTTTCCCGCCCACTATTTAAGCCTTTCTTAAGGCAGCTTCCTCCTCCGGCAGGGCTGTCAGCAGCATTTCAGCCAAAATAGTGAATAACATCCTTAAAAATAGAAACATTTATAAACGCTTTTTATTCACTTTTTTATAATTATTATTCACTTTTAAAATGGACAACAAGGCAAAAATCTTCGAGTTTTTATACAAGAACCACGGAAATGGCTACAATATCAACCAGATAGCCAGAATGCTCGGCATAAGCGTGGGAAGCGCATTCAAGGTGTTAAAGAGTCTGGAAAAATCCGGCAATGTTGCTGCAAACCGCAGGAATAACGCGCTCTTCTACGAGGTGAATGAATCCGGCAGGGCCAAAGAATTCTATGATGCAATTGAAGAGAAAGAAAACAAAAAAAGAAAAAAGAAAACCAAAGTCATGTGCACCATAGGGCCGGCTTCAAATAACCCAGCCAAAGTCAGGAAATTGGTTGGGAGCGGAATGGACGCTGCCAGGATTGACGCCTCAGGCATAGATGACAAGGCTGTGCTCAGCATAATCCACAACATCAGGCACGCGTCAGGCGACATCCCGATACTGCTTGACATCAGCGCAAAGCAAAGCAGAAGCTGGATAAAGTTTGCCGTAAAAAATGACATAGATTTTGTTATTGTTCCGGCTGATAGTGCAGAGGACATACGCCAAGTCAGCAGGCTTCTGGGCTATAGCGATATAAGTCAAGTCATAGGCGACAAAATCAAGGTAATAGCAAAAATTGGCAGGAAATCGCTGAAAAATAATCAAGAGATAATTGATGAGGCTTACGGAATTGTTTTCGACAGGAGCAGTTTTGCAGGCGCTGGCATTGAAGCCCTACCGAAATTCCAGAAAGAAGTCATCAATAAGTGCAGCGCTTATGGAAAGCCCGTCATAATATCGGGCAATATTCTTAACTCCTCGGTTTCAGGAGAACCATTGATGCAGCCGGAGGTATACGACATTTCAAATGCCGTTATTGAAGGTGCATCCTGCATAATGCTGTCGGATGAAACCTCAGCTGGGAAATTCCCGCTCAAATCAGTCGAAACACTTTCCAGAATTATAAAGAATGCTGAGATTGCAGTTGAAGAAGCTTCCAGGAGCGCAAGCCATGACTTGACGAGATTCATAGGCGATGCAGTTTCAGAGCTGGAGAAGATTTTGTGCATAGACGCCTTGCTTATAATGACATCGGGGGGGTATTCTGCAAGGATGATATCGGGCAAAAGGCTGAAATGCAAAACCATAGCGGCAACCTCAAGAATGAAAATTTTCAGGCAGCTTCATCTGTTATGGGGCATATGCCCGCTGCATGTTGATATGGACACTGATGACATATCAAACAACGACAAAAAGAAAGTCATTATGAAGGCGCTAAAAAAGGGATTTATAGGAAAAACGGACCAGATAGCCATAATAGCGTCCATCTTCCACAGCAAGTCAAAAAGGACAAACCTTCTTGAAATTCACAATGTAAGGGAGTTTCTGGAATATATGGGTAAAAGCAAATTTGTAGCAAATTCACAGGAGGCAAAATGACGCACTTTTACGAGTCCATGATAATGTGGAGCGATGATGGACTGCAGCTGAAGAGCTATGCAAACGACCATCCTGACGGCTTTGTGATAGCAAAGCCAAAATACATTCCAAGGCATAAGATAGACTGCTCGGGATTCCAGGAAAGAAACATACATGGCAGCGACGTGAGAAGGTTTGACTATTGGGCAGTTGACGAGAAAAGGCTGAAGTCGTACATAGATGACTTCAGAAAAGCGTACCCGGACTACATGTATGACAGCCCACTGCATAAAACGTGGTTTATGGGGGTTCCAAGAAACAAGATAGCAAAGCTTCCCAATCCAAAAGACGGCGTGAAAAGAATCCTTGCGATGAAAGGCTCTGAGATGGACGATTACATGAAGAGGGCGCATGGATTTTTAAGCTTAGTTTTGGAAAGCGGCTTGAAAGCCTCTGACTTGGGAGTAACCAACTCCACATTGCTTGGCACTTATACTTATGGAAGGTCGGATATTGATATAATAGTTTTTGGAAAGGATAATTACTGGAAATATATAAATTTCATACAAAATGCAAAGCACCCGTGGCTGAGATGGAAAAGCCTTGAGGAGTGGAAGAAATACTTCGCCTCTTACAATGCCGGACTGTTCATTTCAGAGGACGAGTTTATCTGGCATTCAAGGAGGAAATTTATTGACGTCTATTTTGGAGAGACAGTTGTCTCGGTTTTCGGCGTTGAGAATCCTGATGAATTATCCGTCAAGTGGGGTGATGAAAAATACACCCCCATGGGAATGGCTACCGTAAAAGGAAAAGTCAAGGATGATTACAATGGAGTTGTGCGCCCGGGCTACTATGAACTGGAAAATGCAAGAGTAATCCAGGGTCCTGATGTCAATGTAAAGAAAGTTGTAACATACGCGAGGGATTTCATGCTGCAGGCTTTCAAGGGGGAAAGCATAGTTGCAGCAGGCATCCTGGAAAAGGTTACTCCGCTGAAAAGCGGGGAAGAATACTACAGGATTGTAATAGGCTATTTTGAAAGCTACACAACAAGAAGGGGTGAAGAATATATAAAGGTTCAGCGCTGATTCGCCAATATGATTTCTGTCAAAACCAATAAGGAAGAAGACTTTGTGAAGTGGTACCATGAAGTTATAGAAGCTTCCAAGCTTGTTGATTTTTCTGCAGTGAAAGGCTGCGTCGTTTATCATGAATACTGCCTTATGATATGGAGCCTGATAAAGAGCTATTTAGACAATAAATTAATGCCGTTGGGATTTAAAGAATATTACTTCCCTGCGCTCATTCCATTGAAGTCCTTCAAGAAGCAGACAAAGCACTTTGAGGATTTCTTCAGGGAAGTTCTTGTTGTGTCCAAGGCAGGGCACAGCACTCTTGAGGAGGAATATGTGATAAGGCCAACCTCAGAGGCAATAATCTATGAATCCCTAGCAAAATGGGTCAAGGAGGAAAAGCATCTTCCTCTGTGCATAAACCAATACTGCTCTGTGATGAGATGGGAGTCGTTCAAGCCGAATATGCCTTTATTGAGAGGCAACGAGTTCCTGTGGCAGGAAAGCCATTCAGTCCATTCCACAAAAAAAGAGGCAGACGAATATGTCAGGAAGATACTGGATGTCTACAGGGATTTGCATGAAAATTGCCTTGCAATGCCGGTAATAAGCGGCTTTAAGCCGGAGCATAGGATGTTCCCGGGCGCTGAATACACGCTTGCCCTTGAATCGCTGATGCCTGACTTCAAGTCAGTCCAGACTGCAACATCGCATTATCTAGGGCAGAATTTCAGCAAGGCATTCAGCATAAAATTCAGGAATAAAAGCGGAAAAGGCGAGTTTGCCTATCAAGCCTGCAACGGGATAACAACGAGGGTTATCGGGGCATTAGCCATGCTTCATGGCGACAACAAAGGGCTGGTAATTCCGCCGAAAATCGCGCCTTATCAAGTTGTTTTTGCGGATTTCAATGAAAAAATGTTTGATTTATTAAAAAATAATGGAATCAGGGTTTTTAATGATGAGTCAAAAAAAAGCAATAATGAAAAAATTGGCTATTGGATTTTGATGGGCGCCCCGATCATAGTTTTATCTGAAAAAAATAACTTTACATTAATTAGAAGGGACACATTGGAAAAAACCAAGACAAGTAAAAATTTATTATTAAAAGAAATACAAAAAACATTAAATTCAATTCAGGACAACCTCTGCAGGAAAGCCAAAGAATTCCACAGCAGCCATATCTCAAAAGTAGGCTCATGGCAGGAATTTGAGAAAATTGCTTCCGGAAAGAAAGGGTTTATAGAGGCATTATGGTGCGGCAGTATAGGCTGCGCAAAGCAGATAAGGGAAAAGGCAAACAAAAATTCAGTTAGGGTTGTTCGTCCGATAAAGTCAGGCAAATGCGTGCATTGCGGCAAAAAAGCAGCTTACTCGGCTGTATTTGCGCCGGCTTATTAAAATAATATCAAAAATAAAAATGCCAAAAAACATAGACCTCCAGTGCCACACAACAGCTTCTGACGGGGCATTAACCCCGAAAGGGCTTGTCAGGCTGGCTTTGAGGAAAAAGCTGAAAGCAATAGCAATAACAGACCATGACTCTGTAGGCGGCATAGACGAGGCTTTAAGCGCCGCCAAGGGAAAAGGCATAGAGGTTATTCCGGGTGTTGAGATAAGCTGCGATGACAAAGGATTTGTGGATACACATATTCTCGGATTGTTTATCAACCATAAAAACAAATCCTTAAATTCCCTGTTGAGAAAAGCCCAGCAATACAGGGAAAGCCAAAAAAAAGACATAATTAAAAAATTCCAAAAACTGGGCTTCAAAATCACGTACCAAGAAGTCAAGAAACTCGCAAAAGGCGAGATAGGAAGGCCGCATATTGCCAAAGCAATCCTAAAGAACAACCCCGATAAAGTAAACTCTATAGATAAGATTTTTGATAAGTACCTTGCAGTGGGCAAAAAGGCTTATGCTGAGAGAAAAAACAAGATAGGCATAAAGCAGGCGATAAATGCAATACACTCTGCAAAAGGCTTTGCTTTAATATCTCATCCCGGCGTGTACAGCAATTTCAGCATTGAAGAATTCATAAAATACTTTATAAAAAACGGCGGAGACGGGCTGGAGACATACTACAATTATGAAAGCTCAAGATACCACACAGGCTTTGCGCAAAGCAGCAAAATCAACAAAAAGTTCCGGAATATAGCCGGAAAATACAGGCTTCTCGAGACAGGCGGCTCTGACTTTCACGGAAGGGAAGGGCAGGTTCTCGGAAAACTTAAAGTTCCCTATAAAGTATTGGCGGCATTAAAGAATCGCAGAACCGGCTGATTTGCATGCTTAATATAGATTTTTAAACTAGTGAATATGCCCTTAGGCAAAATGAACATAATCATGTTTATAGTGGATGCACTGCGCCCTGACCATTTAAGCGCAAACGGCTATGCAAGGGCTACAAGCCCGAACATAGACAGGCTGGCAAAAGAAGGCACGAGCTTCTCGAACGCGTATTGCCCTTTTCCATGGACAAATTCATCCATATTGTCCGCATTCACAGGAGTCTATCCGCATAACCATGGCATAAGGCTTGTCTCCAACAACAAGTTCAATGAGTCTGTAACAACATTGCCTGAAATACTTCAAAGCCACGGCTTCAGGAATGCATACCTTGATGTAGACGTTCTGAGCGAGCCAGCCATGAAAAAAGGGTTTCAGGAGTTCAATCCGCTCACGTGGAAAATTGAAAACAAAATCAAAAGGGGCATTTATAAAATATTAAATCCCAAGAATTTTCTTGGCCTGACTGAGCAGCATACTCAAATAGCGATAAGGTGGATAAAAAAGCACTCCAATGAAAAATTCTTTTTATGCCACCATCCCATAGACCTGCACTGGCCTTACTGGCCTCCAAAGCCCTATGAACATATGTTTGATTCCGGCTATAAAGGCAGCCACGACTTCAACACATTAGCCGATGGGAAACTGGCAAGAGGCGACATCTTGTTCGGGCATGTCAAGTTTCCAAAAGAGGAGATGGAGCATGCAATAGCGCATTATGACGGAGCTATAAAATATGTTGACACCCAGATTGGCAGAATCCTGGACACGTTAAAGGAGACTGGGCTTGAAGATGAAACTTTAGTCATTCTTACATCGGACCATGGCGAGAATTTCGGCGAGCATGATTTTTACTTCCAGCATGCTGCAAGCCTCTATGAGCCGAGCTTGAGGATACCTTTAATATTCAGGCATCCAAAACTGGTTCCAAAGGGCAAGATTATAAAGCAAAGAGTGCAGAACATCGACATAATGCCCACGATAATGGACATGCTCAACGTGCCTTTGATTGACAGGGTGGACGGCATGAGCCTGCTGCCTTTAATTAAGGGAGAAACCCTAAAAGGCAGGGAGTTTGTCTTTGCCGAGAGCCTTGAAGAGCATTTCAAGGGGCATAAGAGAATATTCTTCCCGGGAATAAGGGGAAAATGGCGTACGATGATAATAGGAGACTGGAAACTCATCTACATTCCGCACCCACAAAACGATATTTTTGAGCTTTACAACCTAAAGGACGACCCCAATGAGACAAATAATCTGATAAATAAAGAAAAAGAAGTTGCATCTGAAATGAAACAAAAGATGCTGGATTTTTTAAAGCAGCAAAGCAATGAAGGTGATGCTGACTTGTCAAGCATGGATGATAAATCAAAAAAGCTGCTGAGAGAGCTGGGCTATATGGAATAAAGCCTCAATTAAAATGCTGAGCCTCTTCAAAAAGAAAAAACCGAACGTAATTATGATTCTGGTAGATGGCGCCAGGCATGACCTGATAGGCAAAGTTCCAATCTACGAGGAGCTGAAAAAAGAATCAACGTTCTTCCCGTCAATGATTACTTACGCTCCTTATACTATCGCTTCTTTGCACGCCACATTCTCGGGCATGTACGGCAATTCAAACGGCGTCAACGGCTACTACAAAAGCTTCGGCTTTGACAAGAAGGGGTGCTTCACGCTGGCGCAGTACCTCAAAGGCAATGGCTACTGCACAGAAACAGACATTCACAATGAAAATGTGCTTCCAACCCAGGGCTTTGACAAGGTAAGAGTTTACGATGAGTTCAAAGATGACTTAACCGCAAGGCACTTGGAAGTCCTCAACCAGATAAAGCCAAAGCAGCCTTTTTTTCTCTACCTGGATTATGTCAAGATTCACCCCGAGCTTCTCAAAAATGTAATCAAGAAATACACTGATTTTGATGAGGAATACTTTAAGAACAAGGAAGCAAATCTTAAGAATTATCTAAACTCATTGCGGTCAAGCGCCGACTACCTCAAGATAATTCTAGGCAGAATAAAAGAGCTTGGCTTATGGGACGATTCAATAATTTTTATTTTCACGGACCATGGAGTGAGTGTGGGAGACAGGATTGGCGAAAAGGCATATGGAGTGTATCTTTATGATTACACAATAAGATGCTTTCTTTATGCAATAGGGAAGCAGTTCCCAAAAGGCAAAATAATAAACTCCCAGATAAGGAGCATTGACTTAATGCCAACCATACTTGAAATTCTTGATATAATAGAAAAAAACGGCTACAAGCCGGTTCAGGGAAAATCATTTTTGGATATTATTCACGGAAAAGAAGAGGACAGGATTGCATACTCAGAAACAGGCGGCTTGGGCGGACCAACACCTTCTCCGGAAAAGCATAACGTTAAGGCTGTGCGCACAAACAATTGGAAGCTAATATACAACGAGACAAGTAAAAAGAAAGAGCTTTACAATCTTGAGAAAGACAAGTCCGAAGCCAAAAATCTCGCTGGGAAAGAGCCCGCGATAGAAAGTCAGTTGTGGGAGCAGCTTCAGGGTATGCAATAATTTCTATTGTCTCTCCAAAGTTTGCAGCACTAAGAGAGAGTAATCTTTAAATATTGATGGAGTTTATCGTGGATGGGGTAAAATATAATTAACCATATATTCGCTGAGAATTGTATTTAAAGGCATTCATCCGACAAAATGACATCCGCCAGATTCGACAAAAACACAAAAAAGTGCATTTCAATCGCCGAAAAGCCAGGCACTTTTGGAGTTGAATTCCACAATAAAGGCTATGCGCTGCTCGGGCTTAACTACATATATTTCCCGCTAAAAGTCAGCTATGGGGAGCTTGAGCCTGTGATTGGATTAGTCAGGCGCAATTTTCATGGCTGCAGCGTTTCAATGCCCCACAAGGCTCGTGCTGCAGGCATGGTTGATGCTCTTGACGATTCAGCAAAAAAGACAGGCGCAGTGAACACAATATTGAACCAGAATGGAAAATTAAAGGGCTACAACACTGATTTTTACGGCGCAAAAACGGCGCTGCAAAAGACGCTTTCAGTCAAAAACAAAAAGGTGCTCATGCTCGGCGCAGGAGGGGCGGCAAGGGCAATAGGCCACGCTGTTAAGGAGCTTGGCGGGAAACTGGCAATCGCCAACAGGACAAAAAACAATGGCGAGATGCTTGCAAAAGCATTGAAAGCATCTTTAATAGGCTGGAAAGACATTGCAAAAGAACAAGGATATTTGCTGGTTAATGCAACAAGCATTGGAATGGACAGCAAAAGCGAGACCGCTGTTTCAAAAAAGACGGTTTCAAATTTTTATGCAGTAATGGACGTTGTAATACCCGAAACACAGCTTATTCACGAGGCTTTAAGGCAAAAAAAAATAATAATACCCGGCTGCAAAATGGCAGTTTACCAGGCTGCTGAGCAGTTCAGGATATACGCAGGAAAAGAGCTGCCGGAAAGTTTCATCAGGCAGGCATTAGACAGCTTTAAACAACAAAATTCCACTCGTCTGAAATAGAAGAATTGTAACGAATACATATCATGGAATTTTGTGTGAAAACCAAAGGTAAAATTAGCGTAATTTTGAGTGTCCAAAATCATGCAAATGTTTTATAAAAGCAAGCATACTACCTGATAATGAATGGTTTTTGACAAATCAAAAAGACTAACTTTACATTTTATGCATTGGTTTGGCATAACAAATTTTGAGCAAAAATGATGAACTACAAAGTATGCATTTTGGCGGCAGGCATAGGAAGCAGAATGGGCGATATCTACAACCATGTCAACAAGGCAATACTCCCTGTGAATTTCAAGGGCGTGATTTCTTACATTGTCGAGAAATTTCCAAAAGATATAGAGATAGTCGTAGCTGTCGGGCATAAGAAGGAGACTGTAATAGACTACCTGTCAATAGCTTATCCTGAGAGAAAATTCAGCTTTGTTGCAGTGGACAGGTACATGGGTCCCGGGACCGGTCCTGGGTATTCTTTGCTGCAGTGCAGGGACTTGCTCCAGTGCCCTTTCATATTCTTTGCTGCCGACACAATAGTGCTTGAAGATGTGCCTGTTCCAGACAAAAACTGGTTTGGCATAGCGCCTGTAAAGGAAACAGAGAAATACTGCACTGTGAAAATCAGGAACGAGCTTATTTACCAGCTGGACGACAAGATTAAAACAGACAACAAGTACGCGTTCATAGGCCTTGCAGGTGTTTATGATTACGGGGCTTTTTTTGAGGCCTTGGAAAAAAACAAGGAGCCGGTAAGCGGGGAAATCCAGGTTTCAAACGGCTTCAAGAAGCTCATAGAAAAAAAGCTTGTCCCGATAGGATTCACATGGTTTGACACAGGGACTTTTGAAAATTATGCGGAGACCAACAAGAACTTTTCAGGAGGGGAGCAGAAATTTGACTTCAGCAAGGCAGACGGGTTCATTTACTTTATCAACGGCAAGGTTATAAAATATTTTGCAGATCCTGAAGTTACAAGAAAAAGGTGCGAGCGCGCCCGCTACCTGAAAGGGCTTGTGCCCGGGATAGAGTCGCAAAAAGGCAGCTTCTTTGCGTACAGAAAAATAGACGGCAACGTGCTCTACAGCGTCCTTAACACCCAGATAGTCACCGACTTCCTTTATTGGGCAAAAACAAACCTCTGGAAGAATCCGGAGCTGCAGAAAGAGGAGCTTGAAGAATTCAGGAAAGCATGCCGCAAATTTTACTACGACAAGACCATGAACAGGCTGGAGCGCTTTTACGGCAAAACAGGGGTGATTGACCATTCAAACAACATCAACGGCGTATCAGTCCCGATGCTTAAGGAGCTTCTGGAGAAAATAAACTGGGACAGCGTATGCGACGGAATCCCTGTAATGTTCCACGGAGACCTGCAGTTTGACAATATTCTGGCTGCCCGAGACGAGAAAAGCCACCTTCAAAAATTTATCCTGCTGGACTGGCGCCAGGACTTTGGTGGGTTTATGAAGGCAGGCGACCTGTACTATGACCTTGCAAAGCTTTACGGCGGCGTTATTATCTCTTACCAGCTAATTAAAGAGGGCATGTTCTCTTTTGACACAAGCGGCTCAAGCGTCTATTACAATTACTACATAAAAAGCGATTTGCTCGAGGCAAAGGAAGAATATGAAAGGTTCCTGAAAAGAAACAATTTTGATATCAGCAAGGTAAAAATACTCACCTCCCTCATATTCCTGAACATGGCGCCGCTGCACAACGACCCATTTGACCTGATGCTGTACTACCTTGGAAAGAGCATGCTTTATAAATCCCTGAAGGAATCTGGCTAAAAAAGAAAGCCATGAGGCATTAGCTTATGCTCAAATCAAACCTTGGAATCGGCCCGTTAAGTTCTGAGATTATAGAAGCTGCGTTCAGGTACTCAAATTACCAAAGAACAGAGCTGATGCTGATAGCTTCAAAAAACCAGATAGACCATTCTGGAGGATATGTCAACAATTGGACAACAAGCCAGTATGCCGGCTTTCTGAATGAAATGGGGAAAAAATATCATTTCAGCAGCGTCAAGGTGTGCAGGGACCATTGCGGGCCCGGCTTTAATGGAATTTATGATTTGGAGGACACTTACAAAACCATTGAAACCGATATCAAAAACGGCTTCGACCTGATTCATATAGATTTTTGCCATTTCAAGGGAAGCAAGGACGAGAGGTTTGAAGAGTCAAAAAAAGCGATTGAGAGGTGCCTGTCATTAAACCCCAAAATTCTTCTGGAAGTCGGCACTGATGAAAACACAGGAATGAATTTCGGGTTTATGAACGTGCCGGAGCTGAGGGAAGAAATCAGCTTTTTCAAGGGTTTCTGCAATCCTGAGTTTTATGTGGTGCAGACAGGCAGCCTTGTAAAGGAAATCAGCCAGGTCGGCAATTTCAACAAAAAATTCATAGAAAAAGTCCGCCCAATCTTAAAGGAAAACAGCCTCAAATTAAAGGAGCATAATGCAGACTACCTTTCTAGGGAAGAGATTTCCGATAGGATTGGCATTGTTGATGCTATGAACATAGCGCCGCAGCTCGGGGTGGTGCAGACAAGCGTTGTGCTGGGCAAATGCCTTGAATACGGGATAAAGTTTGATGATTTCGCCGAGGAAGTTTACAGGGGAGGAAAATGGAAGAAATGGATGCACAGCAGCAATCCTGAAAACAAGTTCCTGTGCGCGCTTATGGCAGGGCACTACCATTTTGCCTCTGATGGCTATAAAAAGATAATTGGGCTGCTCGAAAAAAGGGTGGAAATCCAGGAAACTATAATAAACAGCATAATGGAAGTAATCGGGCATTACCAATCAGCATATGGCAGAAAAAAACCTTGATGGCGGCGGGTTCCCAAAAATCGTAAGGAAGCCGTGGGGAAAGGAGATCTGGCTGGAATTAAACGAAAAATACTGCTATAAGCGGATCTGCATCAACAAGGGCGCAAGGACAAGCTTCCAGTACCACAAAAAAAAGCTTGAAACCAATTATATAATAGACGGAAAGGCCGAAGTCTGGCTCGAGAACGACAAAGGAATTGTGGAGGAAAAAATCATGGAAAAAGGCAGCTTTTTTACAGTCAAGCCGCCCAGAAAGCACCGCGTGATAGCATTGACTGATGTAATCCTGCAGGAAGTCTCGACTCCTGAAGTGGATGATGTGATAAGGATAGAGGACGATGCCGGAAGGCCTGACGGCAGGATAGATTCAGAGCATTCGCAGTAAAGAGAACAATCAATCTGGCAGGAATTACAAAGTGGTTGTGATGAAAGTTGCATTCTGTTTGCATGGACTGGCAGGAGGGTTAAGTGAGAAATACGAGGGAATGCCTGTTGACTTCAAGATAGGCTACGAGCACTACAAAAAGCATATTCTTGACAAAAATGACTGTGATGTATTCCTGCATACATGGAGCGTGCAGTTTGAGGACGAAATTAAAAAGGTATACAAGCCGAAAAAGAGCCTTTTTGAGAAGCAGATAATCTTTGACAAGCCGAATTTCCTGAAAAAAATAATTGACAAGCGCCCCTACATGAAGCACGCCACTTCCAGCAGGTGGTACAGCACTAAAAAAGCCATAGGGCTTAAAAGACAATATGAGGAAGAAAACAATTTCAGGTACGACTGCGTTTTCATCTCAAGGTTTGACTTGGCATTTTTCAGCGATGTTACATTTGAGAATTATGATCTGGGCAGATTTTACGCTCCCCATGCTTACAGGTATGTAAGCCCCGACGGAAAGGAAGTCCCAAACAGCCAATACTGGGATGTCGCGAAGAAAGCAGACATGTCCAAATATGCAAAAAAGCCGATTGGCTACCCACACAACAACGAAGGGCTGTCTGACTTGTTTTTCTTCTCCAACTCAGATTTCATGGACAGGTTTGCAGCGCTTTATGATAATCTTGATTCATATCTAAAGGAATGCCAATGCTCAAGCCACCTGCTTGCACTGCACCACCTCAAAAGGCTTAATCTGCTGGATAAGCTCGATTTTGCATTATACAGGTTTGACGACTTTGACTTGGTAAGGAGGAAGTTCTTTGGGTATGTAAAATAACCTTATTTTAACACTCTTTTGTACAAATCTTTCAATTCCTGAACCTTTACAACCCTAAGCAGAAACAGCACAGCTATGTACAAAAGCCCTGATATTGCTAAAATTATTCCTGTTTCCAGCCATACATTAAGGGAAATTGCTTCCTTCAGAAGCCATATTGCTGCTGTGGCAGCAATGCCTGCAGCAAGAGTGCCCAGCCACGGCTTTATGGGGTAAGAAATTGCGATGAATTTTCTGATTTCAATAAGCCCCATAACCATCATTATAAGATATCCTGCTGCAGTCGTGATGGCAGCCCCCAGTATGCCCAAAAATGGAATCATTGCAAGGTTTGCGGCAAAGTTGAAAACAGCAGCCGCATAAACAATCCTGCTCGTTACCTGCGGCTTTCCTATGCCTGCAAAAAAATTTCCGTTGACATGGTGTATGACTGCAAACATGATGCCCAAAACAAGTATTTTCATCACATTGCCCGCGAGCAGGTAATCTTTCCCGTATAACGTGCTTATTATAAGGTCGGCAAATGAAAACACCACAAAAACTATTGGTATTATTGTTATTATGGAATACTTGTATAATGATTCGATGCCTGCCTTGAGAAGGTCTTTTCTTTTCTTTGCCCACAGCTCGCTTGTCAATGGAAACAGCACCTGCCCTGTAGCCCTCGGAAAGTACAGAAGAACCCTTGCTGTCGGGTAAGCAACGCTGTACAAGGCAACATTCTTCAAGTCAGTGAAATAAGTCAGCATTGTCACATCAGTATTTCCCAAAATAACGCCGCCAACATCATTTGCCAGCACAAATATGCTGTATTTTGATATCCTCCTGAACAGTCTCCTGCTCCAGGAAAATTTTGACTCAAAGAACTTTGGGAAAACTTTTTTCACAAAAATAAAGCCGAAAATTATCGTCAGAATAAGCGGCGTTAGTATATAGGCATATACAGGAATCTTCAATCCAAAGCCAGTTTTCAGCCCGATAAGAATTATGCCTATGATCAGCAGCATCCTGACCAAATCCACCAATGAGAAATACCACATCTTCCTGAATCCCTGGAAAGCAAACTTCAGCACTATCGTAAAGCTGTCTATGAAGAATGCTATTGCCATCAGCTTAAGCACAAAGCCCGCATTTGCATTGTGAAAAAAATGAGAGCTGAGGTAATTCGAGAGAAGATAAACGGCAATAATGACGACAGAATTTACCACAACTTGTATAGCCAAAACATAGATTATTGAGCTTTTTATCAGGTCATTCCTGCCTTTGCTCTCGAATTCAGGAATGAACTTTGTCAGCGCCCTGTCAAACCCAAGGCTCTTAAAAACCCCTATGAGCCCCAGGAATGAGACAACAGCGTAAAACAAGCCAAAGTCCTCTATGCTCAGATTCCTTGCCAGCAGTATCCTGACAATATATCCCATAAAGGCTGCTATAATTGAAATGACAAACACTATGGCAGCGCCCCTGATGGCAAACTTGGTGTAGTTCTCCATTTTCAGTGGTTTGCCCAGTCTTTATTTAAACGTTTTTGATTTTGAATTTGCGCCTTGTCAATGTTCAGAATGCCGAGCCCAAGACGATGCCCTATCGAAAACTTTAAAAGAGCGCATTCAATACCAAGAGCTATGGAAAAAGTGCTTGTTACCGGCGGGGCAGGATATGTAGGTTCTGTGCTGGTTCCTATGCTGCTGGAGAAAGGCTATGATGTCACAGTCTTTGACAGCCTTATGTATGGCGGCGACGGCATATTGCCGCTTTTCCATAATGACAGCTTCCATTTTATCAAAGGGGATGTCCGCGATGGAAATGCGCTGAAGAAAGCTATTTCAGATGCCGACTCAATAGTACATTTAGCCGCTATAGTGGGCTATCCGGCATGCAAAAAAGACCCTGTGCTTGCAAAGCAGATAAACGAGGACTCGTCAAAATTCATTGCCGATAACGTAAGCCCTGAGCAGCTGGTCGTGTTCACATCAACCGGAAGCAATTACGGCGCTGTAACTGACGAAGTATGCACTGAAGAAACGCCTTTAAGCCCGTTGACAGTTTACGGCGAGACGAAGACAAATGCAGAAAGGCATTTTCTCGCAAACAAGTCATGCAATGTAGTCATATACAGGTATGCAACTGCATTCGGGGTTTCCCCAAGAATGAGGCTGGACCTGCTGATTAACGACTTTGTCTACCAGATGGTAAAAAACAACTACCTTTTAATTTATGAAAAGGAATTCAAAAGGACTTTCATCCATGTAAGGGACATAGCGAGGTCCGTAATATTCGCTCTGGAAAACAGGGGTAAGATGGCAAGGCAGGTGTACAACGTCGGGGACAATGGCATGAACTACAGCAAGGAGGACATAGCCCTCATATTAAAGAAATACAAGGATTACTACCTGCATTTTGCCGACAGCGGCAAGGATGAGGACCAAAGAAACTACGAAGTGTCATATAAAAAAATCAACAGCCTTGGCTTCCGCACAGTCATAGACATACACAAGGGCATCAAGGAGCTTATACGCGCAATGGAAGTCATACAGGTGCCAAGGGTTTATTCAAATGTCTGAATTTTGGCTTTTTTAGGGGGCAAAAACTCTTATGATAGACAGGAATCTTTTAAGGAATATACGGGAGCATTACGACTCTTACGCGAAAGAAAGGCACCAGTGGATAAGGAAAAACAAATATTATCACGGGCAGATGCTGAAATACTATTCTTTCGTGGTGCCCGAGAATAGCAGGGTTCTTGAGCTTGGCTGCGGCATAGGCTACATAATAGGCAGCCTCAATCCGTCTTACGGAGTCGGAGTTGATTTCAGCGATGAAACAATCAAGGCTGCAAGAAAAAGCTATCCCGGCATCAAGTTTGTATGCTCAGCCTATGATGATTTCAGCACAAAAGAGAAATTTGACTATATAATAATATCCGGCATTTTAAGCATAACCAACATGCAGAAACTGCTGCAGAACATAAAAAAATCCTGCAATCATGACACAAGGATAATAATCTCCGAGTACAACCGGATTTGGTCTCCTTTGCTCAGGCTCTCAGAGAAGCTGAGGCTCAAGATGCCTGAAGTCAAGATAAACGAGCTTGCCGTCAAGGACATAGAGAATATCATAAACATCAACGGCTACCAGCTGATAAAAAGGGACAAATTCGGGCTGATGCCCAAATATATCCCGATTCTGTCGGCATTCTTAAACAAAGTGCTTGCAAAGCTGCCTTTAATTAACGGCCTGTGCATCAACCAATTCCTTATTTTCAGGCTGAATGAAGCCCCTAAAGATGCAAAAAATGTGTCTGTTGTCCTGACCTGCAAGGACGAAGAGGGCAACATAGAGGAGCTTGTAAAAAGAACGCCAAGCATGGGAGGGCATACAGAGCTGATTTTTGTGGAAGGCGGCTCAAAGGACAATACTTACGGCAAGATAAGGGAGATGATTAAAAAATACCCGAAAAAGGACATAAAGCTGCTGAAGCAGAAGGGCATCGGCCCAAAAGACGCAATTTACACGGGCTTTGGGTATGCAAAAGGCGACTTTATCATACTTCTGGAAGCAGATCTCACAACGCCTCCTGAAGAAATATCATATGTCTGGGACATCTATAAAAAGGGCTACGGCGAGTACATACAGGGATCAAGGCTTGTTTACAGGATGAACAAAAAAGCCATGCCAAAGCTTAATTATTTCGGAAACGGCATGTTCGCAAAAATATTCACATGGATAGTTGGCCAGAGGTTTACAGACACGCTTTCAGGAGTGAAAGCCATGTCCAGGGAAAGGTACAGGCAGTTTGAGAAGCAAAAAAACTTTTTCAGGGACTTGGATCCTTTTGGCGATTTTGAGATGATATTCTGGTGCATGAAGAACAACCTTAAGCTGGTTGAGGTCCCGATAACATACCTGCCGAGGAAGTATGGTAAAACAAAAATCAATGCCATCAAGCACGGCTGGATGCTGCTTAAAATATCATTGAAGGCAATGAAACTGTTCAAATTCAGGGTATAGGCATGAAAAACACCAATTACAGCGGGACATTTTCGAAGTATTACGATTTGATAAACAAGGGCAAGGACTATGATGGAGAAGCCAGAGTAATAGATTCTGTCATAAGGAAATATTTAAAGAAAGAAAATTCAGGGAAAAAAAGCCTTAAGCTGGCTGATGTGGGCTGCGGCACCGGAAACCACACCATTGCATTTTCCAGGATGGGCTACAGGGCATATGGATTTGATGTGTCAAGGCACATGATTGGCATTGCAAGAGGCAAGTCCACAGGGCTGCATTTTGAGTGCAAAAGCTTTAAAGATGTAAATGAGCCGTTTGATGTAATCATATCCTTGTTTGATGTCGTGAATGCGCTTGGCCCGTACAAGAATCTTGTGGGCTTTTTCAGTTCAGTGGCTAAAAACATGAAAAATGGCTCAATATTCATTTTCGATGCATGGAACGGCAGCGCTGTTTTTCTGCATCCCCCGGAAATAAAAACAAAGACAATCGAATGGAAAGGGTTAAAAATTGAGAGGAAAGCAATCCCAAAGACTGATTTTTTAAGGCAGGTTTGCACGCTGAAGTATGACATAAAAGCTTATAAGAACGGCAGGCTTGCAGAGCGCGCCAATCCCAGCATTGTAATCAACTTTTTCACATACAACGAGATTGCGAGTGCTCTTGATGCTTCAGGCCTGAAAGTCGTGCAGGCATTCCCTTACAAGGAGCCAAGCAAAAAAATTGCCGAAAATGACTGGAAAATAAACTTTGTCTGTAAGCTAAGGTGACTGCATGAAATACAAAGTTCCCCAATTGGAGCCGTATTTTGACGAAGACGAGCTGAACAACCTGAAAAAAGTCATAGAAACCAGGTGGATAACAGAAGGCCCTTTTTCCGAGGAGTTTCTGGAGGATATAAAAAAATTCACAAAAGCAAGGTACGCTGTTTTGGCCAGCAACGGCACACTGGCATTGTACCTTTCTTTGGCGGCATTGGGCATCAGGGAAGGCGATGAGGTAATCTTGCCGGACTTCACCTTCAGCGCCTCGGCATCGCCTGTGATATTCAGGGGAGCTGTTCCAAAATTTGTCGATGTTCTTGATGATGACTTAAACATAGACACAGGTAAAATAGAGCAGGCAATAACGCCAAAAACCAAGGCCATAATGCCCGTGCATATTTACGGCAGAAGCTGCGACATGGGAAAGATTATGGAAATTGCAGCCAGGCGCGGCATAAAGGTGCTCGAGGATGCGGCGCAGGGCTTTGGAGTTTATTGCAGGGGAAATCATGTCGGCGCAATAGGCGACCTGGGAATAATATCTTTTTTTGCAGACAAGACAATAACAACCGGAGAGGGCGCTGTTGTGCTCACGAACAATGAAGAGCTTTACAGCAGGCTCAAGCTGCTGCGAAACCAGGGAAGGCCGCACAGCGGCACATTTGTGCACCCGGGCCTGGGAATGAACTTCAGGATGACAGATTTGCAGTGCGCTGTCGGCGTAGCCCAGATCAGGAAATTCAAAAAGATTGAAAAGGTAAAGCTGGAGCATTATGAGCTTTACCGCAGGCTGCTTCGAGATGTTAAAAATGTAAGCTTCTTGAAAGGCAACGATTTTTCAAATTTTGTCCCTTTCAGGGTGAACATATGGGCGGAAAAATTAGCGGAATTGATACCTTTCCTTGAGGGCAAAGGCATTCAGACAAGGCGCCTTTTTTACCCATTGCACAGGCAGCCCTACCTTGCGCACCTTGGCTACAAAGAAGATGAGTTTCCAGTTTCGAACAAGGCTTATGACGAAGGATTGTCACTGCCTGTCTTTTACAGCCTTAAAGACGAGCAGATAAAATACATCTGCGGCTCAATCAGGGAATTTTATGAAAAAAACAAAAATGGCTAAAATGAAAGTGCTTGTAACAGGAGGAACCGGATTTTTGGGCAGCAATGTAGTGGAATTGCTCAGAAACAGGGGGTTTGACGTGCATTCATGCAGCAGGAGGGAAGGCATTGATATCCGGAACTACAGCCAATTCAAGGAATTTGTCGATAAACTCAAGCCCGAATTAGTGGTTCACTGCGCCGCGCATGTAGGCGGAATAGCATACAACGCTTTGCATCCTGTGGAAGTATTCGAGGACAATGTCAGCATTGGACTGAGTGTTGTCAGGGCTTGCAGCGAATCTCAAGTCAATAATCTGGTTAACATAATGCCGAACTGCACTTACCCAGGGCATCTGGAGGAATACGAGGAGTCAAAGTTCTGGGACGGCCCCATACATGACAGCGTCCTTACTTACGGGCTTCCAAGAAAGATGTTTTGGGGAGACTGCTTTGCCTACTGCCAGAAAAACCCGGAATTCAGGCCCATACATCTGGTGTTTCCGAACATGTACGGCCCAAATGACCATTTTGAAATTGTAAAGTCGCATGCCCTGGGGGCTTTCATCACAAAAATTGTCGATGCAAAAAAACAGGACAAAAAAATTGTTGAGATATGGGGCACCGGCAAGCCTGTAAGGGAATGGATTTATGTGAAGGATGCTGCCGAGGGAATACTGAAAGCCATTGAAAATCTTGACAAGTTTGAGCGCAATGAGATAATGAACATTGGAGTGACAAAAGGCATCTCGGTGATTGAGTTGGCTAATATAATAAAAGAAACTGTCGGATGGGAAGGTGAGTTTGTCCTGCAGCCGGAAAAGCCTGACGGAGCCATGAAAAAAATACTTGTCGTGGACAAAATGAAGGAAAAGCTGAACTGGGAGCCGCAGACAAAGCTGAGGGAAGGCATAAAGAAAACATTGGAATGGTACGGGATGAACCACTAATGGAAAAGCCAAAATATGGCAAAGGCAGCTGCCTTCTGTGCGGCTCAAAAGAGCATAAGATTGTGTATGATTTTGAAAGGCAAAATATTGTGAAGTGCAGCGGCTGCGGCTTTGCATTTGTTTTTCCCATGCCTGAGGACGGGCATTTCCAGGATGTGTATGCAGGAGATTACTGGGAAAGCTATCAGGTGTCAGTCGGCGAGAAGGACATACACGAAAGGCTTAATGAGTTTATGGAGATATCAAGGGAAAGAATCAAATTTTTGTCAAAATTCAAGGCAAAAGGAAAATTTCTTGATGTAGGGTGCTCAATGGGCTTTCTTGTGAAGGCCGCCAAGGATGCAGGATTTGATGCAGTTGGAATTGACTTAAGCGAGAAAACCCTTGAAGAGGGAAGGAAAAGATACAATGTAAAGCTTATAAGAAGCACGCTGGAAAATTATCCGCTTGAAAAGTTTGATGCAATAACATGCTACAACACAATAGAGCATTTGGTAAGTCCTGACAGGCTTTTAATTGAGATGCGGAAAAGGCTGGCTGCAGGCGGAGTGATAGCCATAGGCACCCATGATTTTGAATGCAGCAACCACAGGAAAGAGGGAAGGGCTTGGAAGCACATAATGCCGACAGAGCACCTTTACTATTTCCGCCTAAGGGATATGATAGCGCTGGGCGGGCAATGCGGCCTGGAAGCCATATGGCACAACAAGCCGATTGACAACCTGATTGTGGTGTATTACAGGGAAAAGAAGCTGCAAGAATAGAAGAAGATAAAATCCAGCCAATCATGGAATAATTAAGGGATGTAATATACCTCAATGCTGTTTTCCCCTTTTCCAATGCTTTTTTTTAAAATCCATTCTTTTGGCACGTTAAAAATTTCAGCGGGAAACTTGGCGCCTTTCTTGTAAGACAAATAGAAATTTACCAGCTTGCGGTTTACTACAACATAAGAATCTGTTATTTTGCCGAGCTCCACAGCGCTTGTGTTCTGCGGGTTCAGCGGCTCGTAGTGGCTGAACTTCCTGATGTTGTCCGGCAGATCGTAGCCTGATAAATAATCAAAAATATTAAAAGTCCTTTCGTCAGTGTATATGCTGTTGTCAAGCCCTTTTACGAATTCGTACGCTGCCTTTTCACTGTCGATTAAGGATTTCTGGCGCGAGACATGTATATAGCCTATTGATGTCACGAAAAGAAGTATTAAGATGATTGGCATCAGCGTTCTTTTGATTAGCTTATCTTCCTGCGAAAGTAAATATGCCAGCAGCAAAATTCCCGGAAAGGTGACTATCGAAAACAGCCGTGTTGTAACCGGGAAAAGTATGTATTTTGTAAAGCTGATTGAGCCGAAGCTGATATACAAAAACAAAGGTATGAACCATAACAACAGGTTGTAGGTATCTTTCTTTTTTCTGGCTATGCAGAAAAATATTGCCACGAATATAAACGGGTAAAACAACCCCAAGCTGCTGTCTGTGAACGCAATGTAAAAGAAGTGGAAAAGGGAAAATGGAAGGCTGCCCCTGCCATAATTTTCCAGCACTATGGAGTATGTTGCCGTTGTTATAGTGTCAAACCTAAAGAGCATGTTGCCTGCCGTCTTTAAAAAATAAAGCGCCTCTACAAAAAATATTATTGCAAATCCCAATGGAATCAGCCAGTATCTGGCTCTTATTTTTTTATAATAGATAGTGTAGGCGATAAAAAATAGGATGATTAATACAGACAGCTCCTTTATCAGGTACGCCATTCCAACAGCCAAGCCCGAGAAAAGGCAGTAAGCATATGATTTTCTTTTATTTGCGGTTTTTTCAGATTTCAGAAACAAATAAACAGCCAATGAAACAAAAAATGCCGAAGGCAGCTCAGTCATAAGCCTTGTAGAATACAGCACGTCAAATGGGAAAAAGCTCAGCAAAAATGCGCTGAGCAGGCCGGCTTTCTCGTTAAACAGCATTGCCCCAAACTTGTATATCAGGGCTATTGAAGCCAATGAAGCCAGGATAACAAGCACATTTGATGAAAACTCATTAAATCCAAATATCCTGTACAGCACAGAAACAGGCAGCAGCAGCCCTATCCTGAATGCATCGCCCCTCTCAACATTTATCGGCTCGCCCTTCGCAAGCATGTCTGCGTATTTTGTATAAGCCAGCGGGTCAGAAGCGTCAGTGCCTGTAAAGAACACGAGTCTCAGGGCAAGGGCAAAAGCTAAAATAATCAGAAGCCAAGTGCTGCTTTTATGCCCCCAAACCAACGGCTTTGTTTTCATCTGTCAAAAATACCCTATAAAAAACGCCTATTTTAAAACTTTGCCCTTTTGAATTTGTAGTGAAAAACGCAGGATTCAGGGAAATGCAAATGCGTTTTGCCATTGTTTCAATAATTTTATATACAATGCTGGATTCTAAAAACCAAAATGGGCTTCAATGTTCTGAATGGCGCTTCGGGATTTATTGTGAGCCTTGCTTCCAGTGGCATGGCTAAAAAAATAGCCAGTTTTGTCAACAGGCATTTTAGCCCTGGAAAAGACATCATGGTAAAAGTCGGCATGCACAAAATGTATGCAGGCACGCTTGACAGGATTTTCGCGCTGCTGCTGTGGAAGTTTTCTGCGCTTGAGGCTTTTGAGGCAAAGCTGCTGGGCAGGATTGTCAGAAAGGGAATGGTTGTTTATGATATAGGGGCAAACATAGGCTATTACACTTTAATTTTCTCAGATTTGGTTGGCAAAAATGGGGTGGTTTACGCATTCGAGCCGGAGCCTGAGAACTACAGGCTGCTCGTAAAAAACATAAAAGCAAACAGCTGCAAAAACGTCAGAGCAGTCAAAAAAGCCGTTTCTGACAAATCCGGAAAAGTGAAATTTTTTGTGTCAGAAGCCTATAAGGGAGACCACAGCATGTCAGATCTTGGCGCGGGAAGCAAGCCCATAGAAGTGGATTCAATAACGATAGACAATTTCGTCAGAAACAAGGCAAAGCCAGATTTTGTCAAGATTGACGCTGAAGGCGCCGAGTTTCTGGCAGTGAAGGGCATGGCCAAATTGCTGGAGTCAAGTAAAGTCATAAGGCTGGTGTGCGAGTTTTATCCAAAGGGCTTGATGAAATGCGGCGATTCCCCTCAGGAGTTCTTAAGCAGGCTGGAAAGCCATGGATTCAAAATCAGGCTGATAAACGAGAAAAAGAAGCGGACAGAGCCGATTGGCAGCTCCTCGCTGATTAGATTATGCCAGGGAAGCAGGTATGCCAACATACTTCTGGAAAGGTAAGTGCAAATTATGTCCTGCAAATCAAAGCAAAACATTTTAAAATGCCTGTCTTTTGCTATGAGCTTTATCGACTCATATTAAGCCTGCAAAAGGTAATGTTTAATGAAATTGACAAGGCATTTAAAGCTCGCAGCCGCAGCAGGATTGCTGGCCGGCTCTTTAATCGGCACAGTTGATGTACTGGCCAGAATATTCTCATGGAGCTTCGAATGGTTCGAGCTTTACCAGGCATTGTTTATATCGATTGCTGCGTCTGTGCTGTTCTTTCTGGCTTTTGGATTTTTTGTTTGGTTGTTCGGAAAACCCCTAAAGCAGGAACAAGCCAGGAATGCTTATGTTGCTGGCACAATATCGTTTATTTTGATGTTCTATGGCCTGGTGCTTGTAAACAACTTCCTGCTGAGCCCTTTGAGCATAATAGAGCCTGCATCGTTCAGCCTCAGCCTGCTTGTTGTTGCAGTTTCAGCGATATTCTGCTTTGCCATTTTCCTAAAAGGAAAGAATGTTTTGTCACAGATTCTCCTGCAACTGAAAAAGCCAAGAGTAAAAAAGTTTTTGGGAAACTATATCTTTGCAATGTTTGTATTTGCTGCAGTGTCGCTTTTTATTGACGTGTACATGCTGCATTACAGCCCGGGTTACAAATCAGACAGCAGGCTTAAAGACTACTCAAATATAATCCTGATAACAATAGACGCGACAAGGGCTGACCACCTTTCTCTTTATGGCTATCAACTGAACACCACGCCAAATCTCAACAAATTGGCGGAACATTCTGTTGTATTTGACAATGCCATAGCTCCCGGCCCGGACACCCAAACTTCAATGGCGTCTGTTTTAACCGGCAGATACCAGTACCGCCATAATACTACCTTAAGGAATCCGGTGATTAATGAAAAAGAGCTTCTTATCAGCGAACTGCTGAAAGATAAGGGCTATGTGACAACAGGCATGATTAGCGCTGTTTACATCAAGTCAAAGTACGGGGCTGGACAGGGCTTTATGGAATACAGGGACAGGCTTGATTTTTTTGAATACACGCAGACTTACAATAAGTTCAGCATGAAGAGGCTGCTTGACTATATGCCCGGAATGCGCACTTTCATTTTCAGGACTGACGGCGAGAGGAAAGCCGAGGAAATAAACCGAGATGCTTTCAGGTTTCTGGAGAAGAATTCAAACAACAAATTCTTTTTGTGGGTTCATTACATCGAGCCCCATCATCCCTACAACCGCGGCCTGCAATACAGGAGCATGTTCTCCAATGAAAGGATAACACTTTATGACGTCTGGAAAACAAACAAAGACATACAGCTTGCAACTGTTTACAGGCCAAAGCCTTCTTACGCAATTGAAAGGTACCTGCCGATTCCGAACTCAACAATAGAGATGGCAAAAGCGCTTTATGATGCTGAAATCTACTCTGTTGACAGCAGCATAGGAAAGCTGATTGGCAAGCTTGACCAGCTGGGCTTGAAGGACAAGACAATGATAATAATCACGGCAGACCACGGGGAGGAGTTCTACGACCACGGCGGCTTTATGCACCATACTTTATACTACGAGAACGTGCACGTTCCTTTGCTGATTTATTACCCTGCCAAACTGCCTCCAAAAAGGATAAAGGAGACTGTCAGCACAATTGACATATTTTCAACAGTGCTTGACGTGGCAAATACCGAATCGCCTGGGAATGTGGATAGCGCCAGCCTGCTCCCCCTGATTAAGACTAACAAAAGCCCTGTCGGCAGTTACGTGATTTCTGAGCTTTATGGAAGGCCAAAACTGAATGAGAGCGTGCAGCAGGCAATTTTTGACGATGGGTGGAAGCTTCTCCTGATAAAGCCGGAAGATCCGAAAAACAGGATGTACTCCTCCCTGTTTAATATCAATGCTGACCCGCAGGAGAAACTAAATCTTTATAACGTAAATATAACAAAAAGAAGATTTTTGGAGAAAGAGCTCGAGAAAATCGAACAAAATTAATTAACCAATTATTATGAAAGAATGGACTCTGTTTGCAAAGGAATTCAGGGAATTTCGCAGGTTCTTCAAATTAGACAAAGCCCAGAGGGATGTTGTGGTTTATTCCGAAGACAGCTCATACTACACCTTTTTTGAGGGGATTATAGGCGAGCTTGCAGGCAGGCACAACATGAAGCTGTGCTATGTCACATCAGAGTGCAATGACCCTATGCTGCACAGCAAAAGAAAGAACGTTAATGCATTCTACATAAGGCATTTGCTTGGATTTTTCATGCTGCTTCTGGACTCAAAGCTTGTGCTGATGACAATGCCTGACTTGAACCAGTTCCATATCAAAAAGTCCGTCAGGGGAGCCAGCCATGCTTATTTGTTCCACAACATCGGCAGCTATTTCCATGTAATAAGGCATGGAGGGCTTTTTTACTATGACATAATGTTTGCAGTCGGCCCCCATCATATCAGGGAGCTGAGGAATGAGGAGGAGCTTTACAAGCTGCCTGAAAGAAAAATCGTAAAATTCGGCTATTACAGGCTGGACAAAATACATAGGGACTACAAAAAATGGAAAAGCGCAGGCAAAAAAAGGAAAACAAAGTTCAAGGCCAGGATACTTGTTGCGCCTGGCTGGGGCCCGTGGGGGGAAAGGACAAGCATGCTGGACATCTGCGGCAGCAAACTGGTAAGAAAACTGCTCGAGTCAAACTATGAAGTGATTCTGAGGCCTCACCCTATGACAAGGAAAAAATATCCCGAATTTCTGGACGCGCTTTATGATGAATTCAGGAATTTCAAAAATTTTATGGCAGAAGAGAATGTCTCGTCGCTTGAAAATTTTTACAGCTCCGATATAATGATAAGCGACTGGTCAGGGGTTGTATATGAGTATGCTTTCGGGACAGAAAGGCCTGTGCTGTTCATAGACACTCCCATAAAAATAAACAACCCCGAATACAGAAAATTCAGCACAGAGCCTATCGACATCAAAATAAGGAACAAAATTGGGTTTGTTTTGCATCCGGATAATGTTGGCAAGATTGATTCAATAGCCGCAAAGCTGATAAAAGAAAAAGCTAAGTACAGGAAAGAAATTATAAAAGCAAGAAAAAAGCACGTTTTCAACCTTGGCAGCTCTTCAGCCGCAGGCGCCAGGTTCATAATTGATTTTTTAAACAAAAACAGATAAATCGGTAATTTCAGCAAATGGAAACAAAAAGGCTTATTGCATGCACTGTCCTTGTTTTTGCAGGCATATTTCTTTTCATAAAATATTACAGGCTTTTTGCCTATTATATCATAGCGCTTTTAGTTCTGGAAATCCTGTCGTATTTCCTGATTAAGAGCCTGAAGAAAAGCTTCCAGTGGCTTATAACTCCCGAAGACGAGCATCCTGAATTCAGCAGGGAGGGGCTCAAAAAGTTCATAAGCCACGGCTATGATCCTGAGATTGGCTGGGCAAGAAAGCCCAATACTGAAAAAGATGAAATCGGCAAGTTCGGGATAACAAAATACCATATTGGCAAAAACGGCTCAAGAAGCAACCCCGGGCATGAAAAGCTCCCAAAGAAAATATCCTTTTATGGCGATTCCTTCATATTCGGCAGGCAGGTTAATGACAACGAGACATGCCAGTGGCATCTTTCAGAGCTTACAAAAACCAATGTACTGAATTTTGGAGTCGGCAATTACGGCATTGATCAGGCATTTTTGAGGCTGAAAAGGGAATATCCAAGAAACAGGACAAAAATAGTGATAATGGCTGTTGTCCCCTCGACAATCGTCAGGATAATGGACATGTGGAAGCACTACAATGAATTTGGAAACATATTCGGGTTCAAGCCGAGGTTTATCCTGAAAAACGGAAAGCTGAAATTAGTCAAGAATTTCATAGACAGCGAGGAAAAATTTCTTGTTTACAAAAAATACCTGCCCCGGATAAGGAAGCACGATTACTTCTACGAGAACAAGTTCAGGAAAGAGATGATAAGATTCCCGTATTTTGTATCGATTCTGGGCAGCCCCTTAAGGAACATCCCGCTTATATTTTTGGTTTTATGGGACAAATTGTTCAGGAAAGAAGGCAAGCTCCAGCCTTATCCAGCGCCGATGAAAGTCATTATGTTGGTTAACCTGAAGCTGAGGTGCAGGCTTTACCAAAAAAACAAATACGCTGTAAAGCTGTTTGAAAAACTGCTCGAGGAATTTTCAAATTACGGCAGGAAAAACAAATTCGTTCCTGTTTTCCTACTGATGCCGCAGAAGGATGACCTGCTTTTCAACAGGAAAAGAAAAAAGCCGTATTATGGTGATTTCATTGAAAGTGCAGGCAAAAAATTGAATGTGATTGACCTTACACAGAACTTGATTAACCGCAAGGACCTGAATGGCATCTACTCTGATGACAACAAGTACGGCGGGCACTACTCCAACTATGGCAGCAAAGTTGTGGCTGGGATTGTTTATAATAGCTTGAAAAATAAAGGTTTAATTTAACATAACTATTCTATTCTTAAACATCTATATTTTAACCTATATATTAAATAACATCATAAATAGTAATCTTTAAATAGTTTTACTAGTCTCACTAGTGAAATATGAAAAAGATAGTATGGAAAAACAAATCCAATAACCAGCTGTGCATTACAATTCCTACAGGCTCAAGCATCAGGGAAGGCGATATAGTAGAGGTAAAAAGAGCATCTATAAAGAGAATAGCATACAGCGGAGTTGCAGCAGATTTGTTTCATTACGGGCATCTGCATTCAATCCAGTTTGCCAAGTCTATTTCTGACTATAATATAGTTGGTGTGCTGACTGACAAGGCTGTGGAGGAATACAGGGCAAAGCCGATTGCCAATCTTCAGGAAAGAAAATCCATAATTTCAAGCCTCAACTGCGTTGACAGGGTTATGGTGCAGGACTCAAGAGACCCAACAGAGAACCTCAAGAAGATACACGAGGAGTTCCCTGATGCAGAAATAACACTTGTCCACGGCTCTGACTTAAGCTATGTGCACGGCTCTGAATACATAAGCCAAATAGGCGGCAAAGTCATACAACATCCATATTATGGAAGGCTTTCAACATATAAAATCATAACAGAGCTTATAGAAAGCAAGGACAAGCTGAAGGATGTTATCCACTTTGAGTCATTGATAAAGGGGGAAGTCAAGCTTGACAAGGAGTACCAAAAAGGCAACAAGGTTATAATCTCGACAAAAGCAGACACATTGACTGCGCTCAAGCCGTTGCTTAAAAAATCAAGGATTGAAAAATCATATGTGTTTTCTGTCTCAGACTGGAAGAACAAAAAAGACGAACTGCTCAAAAGAGTAAAAGAGGAATTCCAGCCTTTCAAAATCGCAGTCAGGAGCTCTGCTGTCAACGAAGATACTCTTGACAGCTCAATGGCAGGCTATTTTGCAACAGAGCTTAATGTTGGCTCAGCAGATTCAAAGGAGATCGAGGCTGCTGTAAAGAAAGTAATAAGCTCGTACAAGCACAAGTCATCCGAGAATTCATTCAACCAAGTCCTTATTCAGCAGCAGACAGAGAATATTGTAATGAGCGGCGTGATACTTACAAGATCCTTGGAAAAAAATTCTCCTTATTATGTAGTCAATTATGACAGCTCAACCGGAAAATCAGATACAGTCACAAAAGGCGTCGAGAGCAATACAATGAAAATATCAAGGTTTGCTGAAATAAGCTCGCTGCCTGGCAGCATGCAAAACCTGCTGGCAGCTGTAAAAGAGATAGAAGGCATAGCCCCGAATATAGGGCTTGACATAGAGTTTGCAGTAAACAACAAAAACGAAGTGATAATCTTTCAGGTAAGGCCATTGACAACAAGCAACAAATACGAGACTGACGATGCTGAAGTCAAAAGCAGGATTGACTTGCTAAAGGCTAGGTTCGCCGAGCTTTCAGCCAGAAAGCCCCATCTTGCCGGGAAAAGGACAATCCTTGCCGACATGCCGGACTGGAATCCTGCTGAAATAATAGGCGACAACCCGAATTATCTTGACTATTCGCTTTATGACTATCTCATAACAGGCAGCGCATGGCACGAGGCAAGGACATCGCAGGGATATTATAATGTAAACCCGGCAAAGCTTGTTGTTTTGCTCGGCAACAAGCCTTATATCGACGTTAGGAACACTTTTAACTCATTCGTGCCTGCTGCATTGTCGCAGAAGCTGCGCGAGAAGCTCGTTGACTTTTATCTCGACAAGCTCGAGAAAAATCCGGATATGCAGGACAAGGTGGAGTTTGAGGTTTTGTTTACATGCTATGACATGGCGTTTGGCGAAAGGTCAGAGGAGCTTTCAAAATCAGGCTTTGCAAGAGAGGATATTGAAGAGCTTAAGCAAGCACTGATAAAGCTAACCAACAGCCTTGTGGTGCATTCCAAAGAATCAATCCGGGAGGATTTGAAGCGCCTCAAGGAAATGGAATCAAACAGGGAAAGGATAAGGAAAAATTCAGCCCATGGCAATTCAGTTGAAGCCATGCTTGGCAATGCAAAATTCCTGCTTGGCGACTGCAGGAAAAAGGGCACAGTTGAGTTTTCAAGGCTGGCAAGGCTGGCATTTGTCGGCAAAATAATATTGAAAAGCCTTGTGCGCAAAAGCATAATAGGCTCTGTCTTCTATGACAATTTCATGAACTCCATAAGCACTGTCGCCAAGGAAATGAGCAGGGACTTCAGGCTGCTTGGCTCAGGCGCGATGAATCATGACGACTTCGTAAAGAAATACTACCACTTAAGGCCTGGCTCTTACGACATTACAAGCCCAAGGTACGAGTCAAACCCCGGGCTATTGAAAACCCTAAGCTTTGATTTGCATGAAGATCATTCAGATTCTTTTATAGTAGACAATGATGCTTATGAGAGAATTACAAAAATCCTGAAGCAGGAAGGCCTGAAATTTGATGCAATGCAGCTGCTTGAATTCACAAAATCAGCTTTGGAGGCAAGAGAGCTCTCAAAATTCCAGTTCACAAAAAACCTGAGCGACGCGCTCGAGCTTATAGCGCTTGCCGGAGAGGAAATGGGCTTTACAAGGCAGGAGCTTGCCATGCTGGATGCTGATGCCTTGTTCAGCAATGCAAATCTTGGCAGGGAGGAGCTTACCGGGAAATGGAAAGGGGCAATAACTTCAAGGAGAAAAGAAAGGGAGCTGAATAACAAAATTGAGCTGCCGCCTATAATTTTCTCGGAAAGTGACTTGGATGTTGTTACTTACTATGCACCAAGGCCCAACTACATAACTGCAAAGAATGTAAATGCCCAGCTGGTAAACCTAAGCAAGTTTGACGGAAAAAGCGTTGGTGACATAGAAAACAAGGTTGTCCTTATCGAGAGCGGCGACCCGGGCTATGACTGGGTATTTACAAGAAACATTGCAGGCTTAATCACAAAATACGGCGGAGTGGCTTCGCATATGTCAATAAGGTGCGCTGAATTCGGGATTCCTGCAGCAATCGGCTGCGGAGTAATATTTGACAATTTGGTCAATGCCGATTCCGTGCATCTTGACTGCAAGGCGCATAAAATAGAGCCAATCAGGGGTGCATGATGCTCATAGCGATCTCCCAAAGAAGCATGAAAATGGACAAAGGCGCTTGCCGAGATGCCCTTGAAAATGACTACATCGGGTATTACGAGAAATTCGGCATTGCATTGGTTCCTGTGCCGAATGTAAGCAGGAATCTGGACAAATATTTTAAGGAGATGCCCATAAAGGGAATAATCCTGAGCGGCGGCAATTCCATAAACCCTGCGCTTTACGGCGCCAAGCCCAAAAATGGGGATTTTTCAAATGAAAGAGACGCCACTGAAAAAAAGATTATTGAAATTGCTTTGAAAAGAAAATTGCCTTTGCTTGGGGAATGCAGGGGAGGGCAGTTTGTCAACGTCTTTTTCGGTGGAAAGCTTGTTCAGGACATTGAGGAAAAAACAGGCATTAGCCATGTGCGCGTTAAGCATGATGTTCAAATTATGGACAAAAAAGCTGAAAAATTTCTTGGCAGTAAGAAATTTGTTGTGAACTCCTACCACAAGCAGGGCGTTGACAAAAGCACATTGTCAAGGCAATTAAAGCCTTTTGCAGTTTCCGATGATGGCATTATAGAGGGGTTTTACCATCCAAAGCACATGATTGCAGGCATTCTTTGGCATCCTGAAAGGGAAGGGTGCGATAAGGAGACAAATAAGAAGTTGGTCAAGGCTTTTGTTGAAGGAAAATTGTTTTGGGAAAAATAGTTTTCAGATGAAATCCATAATCCTCGCAGCTGGCATGGGCACAAGATTGGACAAGTACACAAAGACTCTGCCTAAGTGCATGCTCAATTTCAACGGAAAAACGCTGATTGAAAGGCAGGTTGAAACTTTGAGAGCCTGCGGCATTAATGAAATCGTCATTGTAACAGGTTACATGAAAGATAAAATAAAAATAAAGAATGCAGACTATTGCCACAATGCGAATTACGCAAGCACAAATATGGTTGCCAGCCTTATGTGCGCCGGGAAAGAATTAAATGACGGCATTCTTGTGTGCTATGGCGACATATTGTATGAAAAAAGAATCGCAAAGCAGGTGATTGAAGCGCCTGTTGACATAGGGGTTGCAGTTGACATTGATTACTTGGATTATTGGAAGGCAAGGCTTGGCAAAAAATGGCAGGAGGATACAGAAAGCCTTGTAATTGGAAAAGACGGCAGCATTGTCGAAGTTGGCGTTCCAGACTGCCCCCTTAGCAAGGCAAATTTCAGGTACGTCGGCTTAATAAAGTTCTCAGAAAAAGGCATTGCTGTTTTGAAAAAATTATACAATAAAAGCAAAAGGATTTACTGGGGCAAAGATGAAAGGTTCATGAACTCCAGGTCATTCAAAAAGCTTTACATGACTGACATGCTCCAGCTGATAATAAATTCAGGGCAGAAAGTGTATCCTGTGCCAATCAAGCACGGCTGGATGGAATTCGACACCAATGAGGATTATGAAAAAGCGATTAAATGGGTGAAGAATAAAAGCATAAGAAAATTCTACAATCCAGAGTGATTATTTGCCCTTTGCCTCGCCTTTCAGTCTCCCAAAAGTTTTCTTGATTGGCTTCCAGAACCACTTCACAAAAAAAGCCAGTATCGCGGAGAAAACGGCAACAACGAAGGGCCATATTGTGTTGAGCAAAACCCCTCCTGTGCTTGGGTCTATGTATGCAGAGGCGCTTGCAGCCAGGCCTGCAAAGCTTGCAATTACAAACAAAAATCTGAAATTTCTGCTTCTCATTTTGTTTTATGGGTGGAATAGTACTATTTAAAGCTTTCTTCGCCTTTATTTCCCAATATAGGCCCTGTAAAGCTTGTCGCCAACCTTCTCTATGGAAAAATTTTCCAAAATATATTTTCTTGCATTTTTAGCCAGTTTATTCTGCAGCATTTTATCTGCCATTAATTTCTCTATGCCCCTAGCCAAGTCCTCTGCATCATTGTGCTTTGTTATAATTCCATGCTTTCCAGAAGGGATTACAAAAGCCAGTCCGCTGCACCTGGCAGCCACAACAGGCAGGCTGCACAGCATGGCTTCGCTCACAGCAGGAGTCACATCTGTAAGATTGCTGAAAACAAATATATGCGCTCTGTTGTAAATTTCAACAAGCCGGCTGTGCGGCAAAGCGCCAAGAAACTTCACATGATTTGCTATCCCAAGATTTTCAGCAAGCTCCTCAAGCTCCTTTTTGTAGTTTCCGTCCCCGACAATCCACAGCTCAATGTTTTTGTGGTTTTTATCAGCAAGAATCTTGGCGGCTTTTATTATATTCTGGTGCCCCTTGACTTTTATCATGGCAGCCACTGAAAGCAGGATTGTTTTTTTGCCGTCTTTTTTAAGGTTAAGCGGCCTGAATATTTTTGTGTCAACTCCGTGCCCTATAATCCTGATTTTTTTGCCTGCATCTCCCTTAATCAGCCCCATTTTTTTATATGCGTCCCTTGATTCAGGATGTGTGAAGCAGAGGCACGACGCGAATCTGCAGGCTTTTATCGCAAAATACAACGCTATGAACTTTGTGTACGGAAACAGGAAAAAATCGTATGTCGTTTGGCTTGTTCTTAAAACCAGCCTCGATTTATATCTCTTTGCTGCATGGTAAGCCTGCAGGGCATAGATGTAAAACTCCGGAGTGCTTGACTCTATGACATCAAAGCCATCAAGCTCCTCTACAAGCCTTGGATAATAAAACCTGGGCAAGCCAAGAAAAAACAAAATCTTGTACAGCCCGAAATGGCCGTCAATCCCGAAAACCCTCCTTGTTTTCAGGCTTTTTGGCTTGTAATCCAGCTTGTCATCAGCAAACACCGTTATCTCGGCATTGTATTTTTTTGAGATGTAGGAATAGACTTTTGAGAGGTTTACAAATGACTGCGTTGTTACATGAGGCGGGATTACGCTCGCTATCCTGGTTTTTTTCATGCTATCCTGCAATAGGAAACTATTTAAATATATTTGGGTTGCTTTTCCCGATGAAAATTGCAAGCATTGTCGGCACAAGGCCGAATTTTATGAAGATAGCTCCGCTGGTTACTGAGTTCAAGAGGCATAAAATAGGGCATGTTTTGATTCATACCGGGCAGCACTATGATTTTTCCATGAGCAGGCTTTTTTTTGAGGAGCTTGGATTGCCAAAACCGGATGAACACTTAGTCTGCCAAACGGGCATTGGAGTGGATGAGCAAAGAAGCTTTCTTAAAAAAATAATCAAAGTTGCGCTTGAAAGGCAAAAGCCCGACTTAGTTATTGTTGTGGGGGATGTAAATTCAACAGTTGCCGGGGCAGAGGCAGCGCATGAATTGGGCATTAAGGTTGCGCATGTTGAGGCAGGATTAAGGAGCTTTGACAACACCATGCCCGAGGAAATCAACCGCATACGCACGGACAAAATAAGCGATTTTTTGTTTACAACTGAAAAAAGCGCGAATAAAAACCTTTTAAATGAAGGCATAAGCAGGGACAAAATCTTTTTTGTCGGCAATGTGATGATTGACACTTTACTGAGCCACAGGAAAAAAGCTGAAAAATCCAAAATACTTGGGCAGTTAAAGCTGCGTAAAAAAGGTTATTGTGTTTTAACCCTGCACAGGCCAAGCAATGTAGATAATAGGAAGTCCTTTGAAAACATACTGGATATTCTGGAAGCCATAGGCGCAAAAATAAAAATAGTATTTCCTTTGCATCCAAGGACAAAAAAAAACCTGGAGTCATTTGGGCTGGACAAAAGAATCAGAAGCATCGATAATCTCATAATAACAAAGCCATTGGGTTATCTTGACTTTTTGTGCCTCATGTCAGGCAGCAGGTTTGTGCTTACTGACTCAGGAGGCATTCAGGAAGAAACTACTGTTCTTGGAGTGCCCTGCGTGACTTTAAGGAACAACACGGAAAGGCCCGTGACCATAAGCCAAGGCACTAACATGGTAGTAAGCACAGATAAGGCAAAAATTACCAGGGTATGCCAAAGGCTTATCAAAGGAGATGCCGTTAAAGCCAAAATACCGCAGTTTTGGGACGGCAAAGCAGCAGAAAGGATTTTTAAGGTTCTTACAAGCAAGTTAAATTAACTTCAATATTGAAAACAATATGGAAAATAAATCGGATTTTAGAGTAATTTACAATATAGAAAATAAATAATACTATCAAATAATACTATCTCTTGTTTTTTGGCATATTTTCAATTGTATAAACTAATTTTTACAAGCTTATTTGCATCAATGTGAGGTGCGCGATACCCAAATAAAAATTAAAATAATAGAATAAAAAACAAAACTATTCCTTCGCAATCTCTTTCATAAGGAAATTAACCTTCATCCACGGGGGGTACTCGGGCATCTCGTCTTTGTACAGGTCAAACTCATACGATGTTGCCTTGTCGTCAGACGAGATTTTCCTGAAATTGCGCTTTTCGTAAAGCGGCCTGATGCGCCAGTTTGACTCTGTTTCGACAAGCCTCCCGACAACTTTTTTGATGCCGTTTTCCTTTGCATAGTTCAGCACAGCAACAACCAATGCGCTTCCAATGCCCCTGCCCATTGTTCTACACGAAACCGCCAAGTCCCTTACAAACCACCCGTAATCCCTGTTTTCCAGTATAGTCTCTGCAATGATTCCGTAGTCCCCAAACACGTCCTTTAATTCAACAACCATTATGACATCGTTATTTTTTTCATAAGACCCCTTTAGCTGCTCCAGGGTGTACCTGTTTGCCGTCGCATTCAATTCGTTTGTCCTGTTCAGCAACTGGGTTACCCTTGTCCAGTCTTCCTCTTCTATCGGCCTAACGGTCATGACCATGCTGCACTGCTTCAGGAAATCCCTGTAATCCCCTTTGAAATTTTTTTCAGCCTCCTCCCTGTTCCTCTGCTCTTTCAGTAGCTGCACCCTTTTCCTGTCCTCTTCGCTTGCATTCAGGGGCATGACCCCCTCCAGTCCGAGTATGTCTATCGGGTCGTCAATCGGCACTATGTTTATGCCCGGTATTTGCGATGCAACCTCTGCGCGCTGGAACGGGTCATCGTCGACAAAGATCATCTCGTCAAACTGCGCATTGAACGTTCCTGCGAGATTCTTTATCGCGTCTGATTTCAGCCCCCACCCAATTTGGGGGTGCTGGAAATATTTTGCAATCTCAAATTTTTTAAGAATCGACTCAACGTCCTCATAATAATTTTTGCTGCATATCGTGCTTTTTATGCCTCTTTTGTCAAGCTCCTTCAAAGCCTCTTTTGTGCCGGGCTTCAGGCTTACATTCTCCTTGTCCTTATAGAAAACAGTCCCGTTCCAGAGCGTGTTGTCGCCGTCCCACACAACAACCTTTATCCTCTTCATCAGCCGAAAAGTATAGAGTTTACTATTTAAATGTTTCCGAAAACATTATAAAACATGCGCCAATGCCGAGGATAGATGAATATAATAAAAAATTTCAGAGAGCAAGATTTCATTTCGAAATTAACTATATCCATAATCATTTTTGCCGTTATCCTGAGGTTTGCCATCGCTTCCTACACAATCGAGGGCGGCGATCCCTGCTACCACGCCTCTGCGGCAAGCTTCCTCGCCAAGAATCTGAGGTTCCCGCTTTTTGACTACATCGGGAGGGAGATATTTGCGCATGAGCCGTTGTTCCATGTTGCAGGGGCAGTTCTCTACAATTTATTCGGGATATTCGGCAAAGGCAGCCTTGGGATAGGCATGGTGAGCCCTTTGTTCGGGAGCGGCATGGTCGTGCTTGCATTCCTGATTTCAAGAAGGCTTTTTGACAAATACACAGCGTTGCTTGCAGTAATATTCACATCATTCCTGCCTTTGAGCACCTACCACTCGACAACAGCGCACATAGACATGGCAGGCGCGTTTTTCGCCTTGCTTAGCTTTTACCTTTTGCTTATTGGCAGGTTTTACTTCTCGTCCATTGCATTCGGGCTTTCATTGCTTGGCAGGATAAACTCCTTGTTCATGGCGCCTGCCCTTGCCTACCTTATCTTCAGAAAATACAGGAAAAATTTTTTTGGCAAATTTCTCGTTTTTTTCATGATAGGATTTTTGGTTGCATCTCCATGGTATGCAAGAAATTACACGCTGCTGCACAACCCGGTCTGGCCGTTTCTCAATTCCTTTTTTGGCGGCTATTACAAGTCAGCCCACGACTTCAAGCCCGACAAGCTTGCTTACATGCTTAATGTGCAGGACGCTTACATAGAGGTTCATCTTGCATTGTTTGGAGTCCCGGATGGAAAATACGAAAATCTGTTTTTGTTCAGAAATAATCTGTTCAGTACCGGGATAGCCCTGTGGGTTGTTTTTACAATCATATCCTTGGTGCCGCTTTTATTCATTTTCAAAAAGAAGTGCTTCAGAAATAAAAATTTCCGGCTTGCGCTCTGGGTTGTGCTGCCCTACCTGTTCTTCCTCTACTTTTACCAGTTCAATTACGGCAACACATCAACAAGGTACATGCTCACAGCTGTGCCGTTTCTCGGCATTTTGTGGGCATTCGGAATCAAGAGGCTGCTCAAGCTGAATAAGACAATTGCAGTTGCTTTTCTGGTTTTATTCATTTTTGTATTTTCTGTTTCAGAGGCCGTCAAATCCGCAGTAATAACCCATCAATGGAAAAATCTTGACAAGGATTTTGAGTGGGTTGAGGAAAACACTGGCAAGAACGCATTGTTTATTGTTCCCGGGCAGTGCCTTGGCTACAGGATTGGAAGGCAGTCATTTCCTGCAAGAGGCACAGGCTACAACCTTGTGCCAAGCCTTGAGCCCCCCATGGAAAAAATAGGCTATATTCTGGACATCAACAGCAAAGTCCACAGTCCGATAAAAAAGGACGCAATGGCTTACTACCTGCCTTATTTCCAAAAGGTTTATGAAAACAACGAAACTAATGTCGTAATCTACAAAAGAAAATGAGCGCAATACTGGTTACAGGGGCAGCAGGATTCGTAGGCAGCCGGGCTTCAAAAGAGCTTGTCAGACAGGGGCACAGCGTTGTCGGAGTGGACAACTTCAACGATTATTACAATCCCGAATTCAAGGAGCAGAACATAAAGGATGTTAAAGTCAGGCTTTACAGGGAGGACATAAGGAATTTTGCAGGCCTGCAGAAGATATTTTCCGAGAACAAGATTGACAAGATAGTACATCTTGCTGCCATGGTTGGCGTAAGGCCAAGCATACAGAACCCTTTCATTTACGAGGAAGTCAATGTGAGGGGCACCCTGAACCTGCTGGAGCTTGCGAGGCATAATAAAATTAAAAAATTTGTTTTTGCATCAAGCTCAAGCGTATACGGCAACAGGGACAAAGTGCCGTTTTCTGAAGATGACATTACAAATTCCCCGATATCCCCTTATGCTGCTACAAAAAAAGCAGGGGAGCTGTTGTGCTGCACATACAGCTCGCTTTACAGGATTCCAAGCGTGTGCCTTAGGCTGTTCACAGTTTACGGGCCTTGCGGCAGGTCTGACATGGCTCCTTACAAGTTTGTTGACAGCATTGCCAACGGCAGGCAGATAGAAATGTACGGCGACGGCTCAACAAGAAGGGACTACACTTTCATAGCGGATGTTGTTTCCGGAATCATGAAAAGCATGGATTTGGATGCCCAATATGAAATTATAAACCTGGGCTGCGGAAATCCTGTGGAGCTGAGGGAATTCATAGGCATAATCGAGAAAAACCTCGGCAAAAAAGCAAAGATTGTAAAGGAAAAAATGCAGCCCGGTGATGTCAAGCAAACCTATGCAGACATTTCAAAGGCAAAAAAGCTTCTCGGCTACAGCCCAAAAACAAAAGTTGAGGAGGGGCTCAGGATATTGTGCGAGTGGTACATGGAAAACAGGTTTAAGCGTTGATTTTCTCCCCATCAATAAAAATCTTATGCCAAAGGTTAAACATCCCAAGGCTCCACAGCTGCCTTCCGTAATAGAGCTTTGAGCTTTCATAATTGTCAAATACCTTCTTGATGTATCTTTTGTTGAACAGCTTTGAATTTATTGGCTCTTCAAGCAAGTCTAAAAAATAGCTCTTCAGTTCTTTTGAAAACCATTCATCCAGTGGCATCTGGAACGGCTGCTTTTTCCTGTAAATAATATCTTTTGGAAGATAATTTTTCAGCGCACTTTTCAGTATGTATTTTGTCTTGCTGTTCCTGAGCTTTAAACTGGAAGGTATGCTGAAAGAATACTCAACAAGCCTGTAGTCAAGGTAAGGGACTCTTGCCTCTATGCTGTGCGCCATGCACATCTTGTCAGGCTTCATAAGCAGGTCCTCTGCCAGGTAATTCTTCACGTCATAATAGGCCAGCTGTGTTAAAAAATCACCTTTGGAGAAGAACCCCCTGTTTATTGCATTGTAATTATCTCTAAAATCAAAATTAAGCAGTTCTTTTTTTTCATCATCGTCAAAAACACCAACCACCTCTGCATAGGCTTTTGCCTTGTTGGTTTTGATGCTCAGCAGCATCCTGCCCATCCTGCCAAACATCTGCTCGCCTGTTGCAGACGAATACCTGTAGATTTTGTCCAGCATGGATTTTGGAATCATCTTTGCAGATGCTGGCAGCATTTTCTTGATCGGATGCGGCAAAAACCTCATCTTATGCCCCAAAGCCAGAAATTTGTACTGGTCATAGCCTGCAAAAAGCTCGTCAGCGCCGTCCCCGGTCAGTATCACAGTCACGCTCTTTTTCGCCTCTTTCGACAGATAGTAGACCGGCACAGCAGCAGGGTCTGCCATAGGCTCGTCAAGGTGCCACACAATCTTCGGCAAGTCTTTCACAATGTTCGTGCTTATTGTAATTTCTTTGTGCCTTGTTCCGAAATGCTCTGCAACTTTCTTGGCATAGCCCAGCTCATTGCCTATCTTGTCATGCTCGAATGCAAGCGAGAAGGTGCTTATCTCGTTAGTAAAATATTTCATCATGGCAACTATGCTTGAAGAGTCTATGCCTCCGCTTAGGTAAACTCCAAGAGGGACATCGCTTATCAGCCTTTTTTCCACAGAGTCCCTTAAGAGGCTTATGATGTCCTTCTCAACAATAGCTTTGCCCCTGCTTTTGGTTTTTAATGGAACATCCCAGTACTTTTCAACCTTCAGCTTTCCGGTTTTCAGGTCAAGCAATGCATAATGCCCGGGCTTCAGCTTTTTTATGCCGTCGAATATTGTCAAATCAGACGGAATATACCTGTATGTAATGAAGTCGCTGAGCGCTTTGTAATTGACTTTTCTTTTGATGCCGGGATCCTTTAATATAGCCTTAATTTCAGACGCAAAAACAAGCTTCTTTCCGTCATAGTAATAATACAATGGCTTTATGCCAAGCCTGTCCCTTGCAAGAAAAAGAATTTTCCTTTTGCTATCGTACAATGCAAATCCCCAGAATCCGTTGAAATGGCTCAGGCAGTCAATGCCGTACTCCTCATACGCGTGCACTACGACTTCAGAATCTGTATTTGATATAAATCGGTGTTTTTTTCCCAAATCCTCCCTTATCCCAATGAAATTAAAAATCTCCCCGTTGTAGACAAGGGCAATGGACTTGTCTTCATTGTAGATTGGCTGGTTGCCTGCCTTTGACAGGTCAATTATGCTCAGCCTTCTGCTGCCGAGCGATACATTTTTACTGGTAAAATAGCCTGCTGCATTTGGGCCCCGGTGCCTTATTTCATCAGCCATGCTTTTCAGAAGCCTTTTGTCTTCGAAATTAAAGCCGCAGATGCCGCACATTTTAATTCAAACAGATGTCCTTTTAATCACCAATTCAGCCAGTATGCCCAAAAATGCAATCTGGATAGAGGTTAGTATGAGCAGCGCCCCCCCAAGCCCGAACTGGTTGAGCAGGATGAAGTCCCTTGTAAGCTTTGCAACGCCTCCCAGAAATAAAACAGCGCTGATTGGGATAAAGACATTCAGCGGCTTGAAGAAAATTGTAAGCCTGAATATGAGGTTGCTGAAGCCGATGAAATCCCTGATTGGGTGGATTGTTGACTTGCCTTTTCTATCGTAGTAGTTTATCGGCACGTACTCGACCTTTAACCCGTTTGTAAGGCAAATCATTGTAAGGGTTGTCGTGAACGAAAACCCGTCCGGAAACAAGTTCATGTACCTCGCTGCAATCTCCCTCCTGAATATTCTCATCCCTGAGTTCAAGTCCGGTATTTTTGTCTTTGTCAGGTACTGGGCAAAGTGCTTCAGAAGCCATTTTGCAGGCTTCCTGAAAAAAGGCATTTTCACGTATTTGCCTGTCCTTGCGCCGACAACCATGTCATTCTGCCTTGACTTTCCTGCAAGCTCCGGTATTTTGCCTGCCGGGTAGGTGCCGTCCCCGTCTATTATGAGAATATAGTCTGAATTTGACTCCCTTATGGCGCGCTTGAGGCAGGACCCATAGCCTTTGTTTTCGCTGTTCTCGATGATTTTTATGCCTTTTATGGAATGCAGTATTTTTCCTGTGCCGTCTGTTGATCCGTCATTCACTGCTGTTATCTCAAAATCATCCTTGAGGCCCTTCAGCGAATTCTTTACATCATCTATAGCGCTCTTTATCGCCTCTTCCTCGTTGAAAACAGGCACCACAATTGTTATTTTTGCCATAGCCCGAAGTAATCAGGTCGGTTTATAAAATTTTTCATTTGCGGTTCTGGTGCGTAAGCGGTTGTTTTGTCATTTTTTGCCTTTTTGTTGCATTATGGTTGGTTGCTTAATACTTCTTTTTGTTTTATATCCATATCACTTAAAGATTTAACATCTAAAAGTTCTAAAGAATGTTCTCTAAACTTATCTAATGACCACCCTTCTAATGAGTCAAAGCTCCAATCCAGAGTTACTGGAATTAAACCAACCTTCTGTAAATTTTCCCTTATTATAAGATAAATAATTCTAATTTCAGCTTTGTTTCCTTTCTGTTTTATTTTATTATAATGCTCTCTTTCGTGCTTCCATTGTTCTTTGGCTATTTTTTCAGGAAATTTAAACTTTAAATACTCATTGATAAATTCTTTTTTCGTGTTTTTCGACTTTGACGCTTTTCCAATAATATCAATTCCTTTAGAATATTCCTCATCATACTTACTTTTGGAAATTTCTCCAGTAAGCAATTTTTTTCTTAATTCTAAATGTTTATCATTAATTATATCAAAAATATCTTTAAATATGAAAGTATAATCATCCTTTTTAAGATAGTAATCTGCTTGTTCATTCATTATAATCACCCCATGCTATCAAAACTCTTTTTCAAAAGAGCCATCCATCTGTTGCCTTCCATTTCAACGCCAATCCCAGCTTTAAGTGTTGGCGTTATTCCTAAAGTTGAATGAGGTCTTATGAAATTGTAGTAATTCCTAAAAGCAGAAGTCATTAGCTCTAATTTATTTTTAAAAATTAATCAAATTTTATTTTGTCTTCTTCTTGGTCTATATCTATTTTACCATGCTCCTTTTCAAACTCTTCTAAGCATTTCTTTAAAGAGTTAAATGTTTTCTTCGCACCCATTGGTGTGAGGATTACTGTAGCATCTATAATATACCCCCATTTAGTATTTTTTTCATTCCTTATTTTTTCATTACATAGGTTTATTCTGAAATCCTGTTTGCTACATCCTAAGAAAGAATTTGTTGCATAAATTTTAACGTGGTTTTGAGGCCTTAACATATCTGGCTTTTCTTCTTTTTTGTTTTCCTGTTTTTCCTTTTTCATTTCAATACACATCAAGCCGTTTCTCTTATTTCTATCAATCCTTCTTTAATGTTACAATATTTTATGTTAGATTCGCCCATTTCAGGATAATCTTTAGTAATCAATGTAAAGTTTATATCATTACCAAAGATGGGTTTCTCTCTTTCAATATATTTCTCCATTTCTATATTGATAATTTTGTCAAATAATTTAACAAAGTCCAAAGCAATCGGGTCGGATAAATTTAATTTGTAAAATTTTGATGACCCAATTCTTCTTGAAAAAGCTATCAATTTACTTGATAATAATTCGTCTATTGCCTTATATAGGGTATTCCTATTGACTCCTATTTCTTCTGCCAAATATTTTATAGGGTAGTCAAATTCTCTACCTTCAATAAAAAATTCTAAAATCTTATTTCTAATGCAATCTCCCACTGCCTTAATGAAAAGAGAAGTATCTACTTGTATTGTTTTTTTTGACATACAGGTGGTATTAACATACTACTATTTAAATATTTCTATTTAATTTAAGCAATGTTGTATAAAATAATAGGAAAACTTTATATATAATAACAGGTGTTGTGTGCGTATGGTTATAGATAATAATGATTTAGCTTCTATGAAACACATACTTAGAAAACTAATAAATAAACATAGGATTGGAGGAATCCATGTTGAGATAACGCAACTCAAGCGTTGGGGTCTCACTGAAATAGCCTTAAAATATCTTATCAACAACTTCCTTCTCCAATCAAAAAGTTCTAATAATAACAAGGAGTTGGCAATTAATCCTCACAAAATGAAAGAAGTCTCAAGAATTATTAATGAAGTGAATGATGTTTCACAACTCTAATTCTTACCAACCATAACGCACCATTTTGTTGATTTTAGGGCAAATCAACCTTTAACGCACCAGAACCTCATTTGCCCTATTAGGAAATTTTAAAAATAAGGCGCAATTTGCAGGCTATATGGAAAGCAAAGTAAGAGAAAGCAGGATAAAGGCACGGATAAAGCATTTTCTCCCTTTTGCAGTCCAGAAGTTCCTTTACGGCAACATTGTAAAAAAAGCAAGGCTGCTCAGGATACAGCTTCAGGGCAAAATAACAAAAGAAGGCATAAAGAAAGAGCTGCAAAAGGCAGGGCTTAAAAAAGGCGATGCAGTCATAGTGCATTCGTCATTGAGCAGGATTGGCTACATTGACGGCGGCGCAAAAGCCCTTATTGACTCTTTTCTTGATGTAATAGGCAGCAAAGGATTATTGGTTATGCCTGCATTCTCAGCCCTGCATTATGACAAAAAAAAGAAAATGTATGTTTTTGACGTTAAAAAAACCCCTTGCTACACAGGCAGCGTTCCCGAGACATTCAGGCATATGAAAAATGTTTTCAGGAGCGTGTCCCCGACACACTCATTGATAGCCAAGGGCAAAAATGCAAAATGGTTTGCAGGCGGGCATGAAAAATGCAGCAGCCCTTATGCAGGCAAAAGCCCGTTCTACAGGCTTTATGAATTGGATGCAAAAATCTTCCTTATAGGAGTTGACCAGCTTGCAAACTCCTCAATCCACATCGTCGAGGACAGGTACAAAAAGTTTCCGTTCAAGGTTTGGACAAAGCCGAACAAAGTTCTTGTCACTTTCAATAACGGGAGCAAAAAAGTAATCTATGCAAGGTGGCATTTGCCGAATCTGTACAGGATAAGGGACAACAACATGCTTGAAAAGCACTTTCTGGAGGAAAATCTCATGGGAATATTCCCATTTTTCGGCACAGAATTGAGGGTCATAAAGGCAAGGGATGTTGCAGACTGCATGGAAAGGTTGGCAAAGAAAAATATCACAATCTACAGCACAAAAGGCTAGGCAAGCTTTTCAGCTATTTTCCTGTTGCTTTCCAGCATCAAGGCATCTGCAAAGAACTTGGCAGCCCAGTTCGGGAAGCATAGCGGGGCATACCACCCGTAAATCGGGAAAGCGCCCGGGATAGCGCCCCTTATTGCAGGATTTGTAGAATTTATGTCCTGCATGCCTTTCATGAAAGCATTGCTTTTTTTGGCAGCATCCAGAAATTTTTCATCTTTTGTTATCATGTGCAGCTTCTGCCAGATTATTGACATCTGCGAATTCCCTGTCAGGCAGCTCCATTTTACGCTGCTTTCCCACTCTTTGTTGAAGCTCCCGGCCAGCGAGCCGTCCTCCCTTTGGGCTTCTGCAAGCGGCTTTGCCGCCTTTATTGCAGACTCAAGATATTTCTTTTTCCTCAGGTATATTGCAGACTCCAAAATACCCCTTATGGAATAAGCTATTGTGTGAACCAGCGGCTCCTGCTCCGGAAAAAATCCGTTGTTGCTTAGCCATCCGTTTTCAAGCTGCTGTGCCAATGCCCAATCAATGTTTTTTATCGAAGCTTCTTTGTATTTTTCATTGCCGCTTATCTTGTGCGCATTAAGAAGCGCCCACGCTGTTCTGGTGTTGTAAGTGTGTATGCGATTAAGATAGTCATTTTTTCTCCAGCAGCCGTCATTGTCCATTACTGATGCAAGCCAGTCAGCTGCTTTTTCAGCAGCCTTTTTGTACTTCTCGTCTTTTGTCTCCTGGTAAGACCTGCACAGCCCGAAAATAACCTGCCCTGTGTTGAACACAATTGGGGTATCTTTCCTGCCTGCCCCAGGAAAAGCCCCGCTTGGCAGCTGGTTTTTCAGCTCAAACTCAGCCATCTCTACTGCCATTTTCCTGTATGCAGGATTTTTTGAGATTTCCGCGTAATTGAAGAATGTTGATATTATGTAGCCTGTTGTTTCAACATACGAGGGAGCCCAGCCCCCAACCAGGGAGTACATTGCGCTTACCCCTCCATCTCCTGCCACATTTTGCGCATTGACAAGCCACTCCATGGCTGCTTTTATATGCACGTCGCTTGAATAAGCATTGTATTTTTTATTCAGGAAATTTTTCAGGGAAATTGAACTGATGCTGTAGAAATTCGAGGGCTTCAGCCCGTGCAATGCATATTTCAGGTATCTCATTATACCCTGTAAAAAATATCAATTTATAAATCTATTCAAGAAAATCCCCTCGATAAGTTTATAAATAATCCAAAGTTTGCCGTGCCAATGAAAATATTAGTAACTGGGGGCTCTGGGTTTATAGGCACTTGCATAACAGGCCATCTTCTTGAAAACGGGCATAGCGTGAAAATTCTTGATTTGAAAGAGCCCGGGATAAGGCATAAAAGACTCGAGTTCGTGAAGAAGTCAATTCTTGATAAAATAGCCGATGACATCAGGGGATGCGACGCAGTTTTTCATTTTGCCGCGCTGCTTGGAGTTGACAACTCCGACAAAAAGCCCCTGGAAACCATGAAGATAAACCTTGAGGGCTCTGTCAATGTATTCAAGTCGGCAATTGATGCGGGAGTCAAAAGCATGATTTACTCGTCCTCGTCTGAAGTGTACGGCGAGCCGAGAGAGCTTCCGATAAAAGAAGACAGCGTGAAAGGCCCTGTGTCAACTTACGGAGTATCAAAGCTTGCTGCTGAGATTTATGCAAAAGCCTTCAATCAGGAGTTCAACACGAACATTAGGATTGTGAGGTTCTTCAATGTCTACGGTCCTGGGCAGGAGAGCAATTGGGTTGTTCCAATTTTCTTGAACAAGGCATTGAAAAACGAGCCGATAAAGGTTTTTGGCAACGGCGCCCAGACAAGATGCTTCACTTATGTCGGGGATATTGCAGACGGAGTCATGAAAGTCTTAGAAAAAGGAAAAAATTGCGAAGCGTACAACATAGGCAACAGCCAGCCGACAACAATACTTGAATTGGCGCAGATTATAAAGGAACTGGCAAAAAGCAAGTCCGAAATTGTCAAAGTAGGGTTCGGGAAGGAAACAAGGCTGAAAGAAAGGGAGATAGAGTACAGGATTCCCGACATCTCAAAAATGAAAAGCCTCGGATGGCAGCCAAAGACAATGGTAAGGGAAGGGATTAAGAAGATTCTAGAGAGTATGAAGAATAATTGATTTAATTATATTAAAAACTCTTAAAAACTGCCTTACTTGATTTGAAAAACCTCTTTGTGGCAGCTATAGCTTCTTTATCATTAAAACTTTTGCATGTATAAATCACTATTGAGAAAAACTTTGCATTTGACCATATATAAACTGCAATACCAGAATCAATTAACGGTACAAAAGCATCATAGCCTTGATTTTCTTCTTTTCCAATGCCCCCTGGAGAAAAAATTATTGGTTTACCATATATCCTTAACTTTAATGATTTTGTAATATGCTTAAAATAATTCCCTATTATTTTTCTATCCACTTTTATTTTATAGAATCCTTCTATTAACAATCTCTGCCTAGTTAAATCTGGTGCTAAGTTTTTCATCTATTAGCCCCTTCCAATTCCGTGGTAAAGTATGCCCATTTCCTTTATCTTCTCCTTGTCCAGGCAATTCCTGCCGTCTATAACTGCCAATACCCTGTTTTTCTTTAACAAGCTTAAGTCCATGTTTTTGAACTCAATGTGGTCTGTTGCCAGGATAATATAGTCGCTTTTGTTCAGCAGCTCGTTCATATCTTTTACGTTGCTTCCTTTGCCCACATGCGGGTCAAAGACAAAAACATCAGCGCCTTTGGTTTTCAGTATATTTATGATTTCAAATGCAGGGCTTTCCCTGATGTCATCAACATTCGCTTTGTACGCTATGCCAAGCACCCCGACTTTTGCGCCCTTGATTGTTTTTTTCAGTTTTCTCATTTCATTTTCCAGCAGCTCAACTGTATAGTGCGGCATGCTGCTGTTAATCTCTCTTGCGAGCATTAAGAACCTGTGGTTGAATCCAAGCTGCTTCGCTTTTTCAATCAGATAGTAAGGATCAATGCTTATGCAGTGCCCCCCTACCCCAGCTCCCGGATAATGCGGCATGAATGCAAACGGCTTTGTTGAAGCGCCTTTAATGACCTCAATTACGTCAATGCCTGCCCTGTCAAAGCTCTGCGCCATCTCGTTGACAAATGCTATGTTCACATCCCTGAATGTGTTTTCCATTATCTTGGTTGCTTCAGCAGCCTTGACGCTGCTAAGCTCAACAACCTCTGCATCTATTATGCTCCTGTAAAACTCGGCAGCCTTCTTTCCAGCTTCCTTTGTTACTCCTCCAACAACCCTTGGCAGGTTTTCAACATTCCATTTCCTGTTGCCCGGGTCAATCCTTTCAGGGCAGTGCGCCACAAAAATGTCGTTTTTATAAGCGTCAAACTTCTGCTTTTTCAGTATCGGAACGGCAATTTCCTCAATCGTGCCGGGGTAAATTGTTGATTCTATTACTAAAAGTGTGCCCTGCCTGATGAACTTCGAGACTGCTGAAACAGACTCCATCAAGGCTGTCAAGTCAGGCGAATTGTTCCTGTCTACAGGGGTTGGCACGCATACTATGATGACATCAGAATTCGGTATGCATTCAGCCGGGTTGGCTGTTGCCGATATGCCTTTTTTCAGGTTTTTTAATTTGCTGATCAGGTACTCGTCATCAATAGGGCTTTGGTTCTTGTTGACTAGCTCTATCTTGCTCTTGTCCACATCCAGCCCGTAAACCTTGTTGCCCTTTTCTGCGCACAGGCATGCCACAGGCAAGCCGACATAGCCCAGGCCCACTATTGTTATGGTTTTCATTCGGCAAAAGACATGTCCTTGATTTATAAACGTTTCTAAGGCTTTGTGTAAAAGTCGCTTTAAATCGGTTTTGCCATCAGTTCGCATGTTAAGCAGATTATTTATTGCAAAAATTCCCATTGCAATTTCCTTTTTGCTGAATAACATTTGTTAAAGATGCTCACAAATAAAGATGGCAAAACATACTTTCTACACAAAGCCACTTCTAAGATAAGCTTTAAATATGGCACCAAAGTACTTCGTGCCATGAAAGTCTTAGTAACAGGCGCTTCAGGAGCCCTTGGGCAGTCGCTAAAAAAAGTATTCAGGAATTCATTCTGCCCGACACATAAAGAAATGGATATAGCTAATCCAAAGTCTGTCAATAAGGTAATTTTAAGCTACAAGCCAGACATTTTGATACATGCGGCAGCATTAGTCGGCATAAGAGAGTGCGAGGAAGACAAGCAGAAAGCATGGGCTGTAAATGTAGAGGGCACGCAAAATATAGTCAACACACTAAAAAAACTGGACAACAACTGCTACCTTATTTATATGTCAACAGCATGCGTTTTTGCAGGAGAACACAATAAATTCTACACAGAAGACGATGTTCCGAGCCCGAAAAATTACTACTCCCTTACAAAGTTATGCGGCGAGATTGCAACAAGGCAATACGGCAATACATGCATCATAAGGACAAATTTTGCGCCAAAGCAGCAGTGGAAGTACCCAAAGGCGTTCACTGACAGGTTCGGGACTTATCTGTTTGCTGAGGGGGTGGCAAAAGGCATCAGTGATGTCTGCAAAAAAAAGCCAATAGGCATCATCCATATTGCAGGCGGCAAGAGAATGAGCATGTACGAATTGGCGCTGCTTGCCGGCTCAAGGAATGTCGGCAGGATGGCGCTGAAAGAGTACAACGGCCCGCCATTGACAGTTGACATGAGCCTTTCGACAAAAAGATGGAAAAAGTACAGAATAAAATGAGCTTGGAGACAAAAAGCATTGCAGTGCATAGGGACGGCAGGGGATGGCTTGCTGAAATATTCAAGCCTGAAATTATTGGCAGCAAGTTTGGGCAGGTTAACATAACAACAGCGCATCCTGGCGTGTGCAAGGCAAACCATTACCACAGGAAGAAAAACGAGTGGTATTGCGTCATTAAGGGAAAGATGAAGCTGGTTTTGAAGGACATGAAAACAGGCAAAATGCAGGAAGCCATATTTGGTGAAGATGAACTGAAGCTGGTCAGGATAAAGGCAGGAACAGCGCACGGGTTCAAGAACATAGGCAAGGATATGCTTTACCTGCTGTACTATGTTGACACGCCCTACAATCCAAAAAACCCGGACACTTACCCTGCAGAATTAATAAAATGAAAAAGCTTAATTTTGGGTGCGGCGCAGACATAAAAAAAGGCTACATCAACCTTGACAAGTCAAAAATAAAAGGGGTTGACATAGTGCACAACCTTGACAAGTACCCATGGCCTTTCCCGAGCAATTATTTTGACGAGGTTTACGGAAGGGACGCGATTGAGCACTTGAAAGATTTGTTCATGGCAATGCAGGAAATACACCGCATATCAAAGCACGGAGCTGTTGTGAGGCTTATTGTGCCATACTGGCACTCGTCAGGGGCATTCTATCCAAACCATTACTATTTTTTTAACGTCGACAGCATGAAATTTTTCACTGAAACCGACAGGAAATACGACTCTTACCCGGGCTTCAGGCTCGAGAAAATCAAATTGATTCCGTCAAAAATAGGATGGATTATTCCGCCTCTGCCTGTGCCAAAGTCATTGTTTCCAAATGTCTTGGACTTAAGGCATTTAATGAGCTATCTGCTCGGCGAAATAATAGTGAAAATAGACTTCACGCTCAGGGTTGTCAAGAAGAAAAATGAAAAAAGGCTTAGTTTCAATTATAATAGTTAACTACAACGGCAAAGGGCTTCTGAAGGCGCTTGTTGATTCTATTAAAAAATCATCCTTTAAAAACTATGAAATAATAGTTGCAGACAACAGCTCAAGCGACGGCAGCCAGGAGCTTGTCAGAAAGAATTACAAAAATGTAAAGCTCGTTGAAAATGGAAAAAATCTTGGCTATTCCGGCATAAATTCTGCCCTGGAGCATTGCAATGGGGAGTATATCCTGTTTCTCAATAATGATATGGAGCTTGACAAGGACTGCATCAAATTTTTGGTTGAATCCATAAACTCCGATAAAGAGGTTGCGATGGCTGCGCCAAGGCTTGTCAATTTTTATGACAGAAAGCTGAAATCAGGAGGCACGTGGGTTTCAAGGGCATTCTACAACGGGCATATAAGAGGAAATGGAAGTTCCAGAGAGATTCCTTATCTCGGTGTCGGCTTGATAAGAAAGGATTTTGTTGATTTGTTTGGATATTTGTTTGAGCCTGATTATTTCATCTATGCGGAAGATCTGGATTTGGGGATGAGGATACGGCTCAGCGGCAAAAAGGCTGTCTTTGAGCCGAAGGCTGTGATGTACCATATGCATGCAGTCACAACCCGGAAAAAAAGCAAAGCCTTTACGGCATTTCTGATGGAGAGGAATTTGCTTACTACATTTTTCAGGATAATGGATTTTAGGCATATAGTCCTATATTTGCCTTATGCGTTGCTTATGAGGCTTATTGCAATAACAAAGGATATCCTAAGCTTCCAGTTTGCTATTGCTTTTGCAAGGATAAAGGCGGTATTCTATATATTATTCAATTTCAATAAAATCCTCGAAAAAAGAAAAGAAGCCCAGAAATTCAGAAAAGCAGATGATTCTTACATTTTAAAAGTTTTCAGCGAGAAATATATGTTTAAGCCTAAGTTTATTGTTTAGATTCCAGTATTTTTATTGCGGCATTTGCAAATCCTTTAATGTCGCCTTCTTTTACTAAAACTCCATTTTTAACAACTTCAGGATGCGAGCCGATGCTGAATGCAACAACCTTCTTGCCGCATGCCTGCGCCTCTGCAATCGGCAGGTTGAAGCCTTCCCATAAAGATGCAGTCACATACAAGTCGCATGCAGCATAGCAATAAGGCAGGTTACTGTCTTCTATGGACTCCTTAAAGATTACATTCCTGCCTGCCATTGCCTTCAATTTCCTGAAATAGCCCCTGAAAGTCGGCTTTCCAATGATAAGCAGCTTTGCGCTTGGCATTTCCTCATTAACCAGTTCAAAAATCTTCAATAAAGTGTGCACATTCTTGTGCGGCGACAGCCTTCCGATAAAGAATAATAATTTTTCATTGTTTTTTATGCCCAGCCTTTTTCTTATTTTTGAGCCATCCAGTTTTTTTTTGTATCTTGGATTGATTTTATTGTATAAAACTTTGCTCTTAATTCCTGTTTCCCCCATCAGCTCGTTTCTCAGGAATTTGCTGACAGAAAAGGCAGAATCGGCATTTCTCAGGGAAAGCCTTGTAAAGCACCCAAACAATTTCATGTATAATTTTTCAAAAATGCTGCCGAACAGATAGTCATAGCCAATGCCGTGGTTGTGGTAAATGTACTTTGTTTTGTAATACTTTTTTGCCCTCGAGGCTATTAAATTCATCGGGTACTGGTGCGATATGGCAATATCGTAATTCTTGAGCTTCTTTGCAGCCTTTTTTATTTTAATGAAATCAAGGAAGAAAAACAGCCTGTACAATCTCTGCAAAAACAGGCTTTTTGGCATTCCAAGCAGCTCAAGCCTGAAATTTTTTGGCTTTATGCCGCCTTCAAGCGCAAAAACAGCAACTTTATGCCCTTTTTTTGCATATTCTTCTGCCTGCTGCTGCACAACCCTGTCTATCCCGCTGTAGTGCGAGAATGTCGGGGTTAAAATCGCTATCTTCATATTCTCCCCATTACTGACAGCATTTTCAGTTTCAGCACCATGAAATACCCGGTAGCTAATTGCGGAATCCCAAGCTTTGAATGCCCTTTTGTCCTGTTGACAAAAACTATCGGAATCTCCTTTATCCTTGCGTTTTTTAAGTGCGCCTTGAATAAGACTTCCTGCACTATCGAGGGACCTTTTGACTCAAGCTTTTCAGGCTGTATCTTTTCCATGATCTCCCTTGTGAAGCACCTGAATCCCGAGTTGCAGTCCCTGACTTTTATGCCGAGCATCAGCCTTATGTATAAATTTGCAATATAAGTTATCAATCTTCTTATAAAGCCCCTTCCGACCTCTTTGGCGCCTTTAACCCGTCTGGAGCCAAGCACAATGTCATGGTTTTTTATCCCTTTCAGCATTTCGGGAATGTATTTGGGATTGTGCGACATGTCTGCGTCCATCTCGACTATTGCATCAGCACCATGCTTCAGGCAGTAAATAAAGCCGTCTTTTCCAGCCGAGCCCCTTCCTTTGTCTTTTTTTCTCAATAAAAGATGGACATTTTTCTTGGCTTTGGAGATGTCTTGCACTATTTTCCATGTCCCGTCAGGGCTGTTGTCGTCAACTACAGCAATATGCAAATTATTTATCCTTAATTTTAGAATTTTATTTATCAAATTCTTTATATTCTCGCTTTCATTGTATGTTGGAATCATTACAAAGGTTTTCATCTATTTCAATGGCATATATGGGCATTTATAAATTTAGTTATCCTCTTAAATTTTATAGGAAAGTTTAAATAAATTGTTCATTTTATATACTAAAAAGTGGTTTTTTTTTGTTTTTCCATAAGAGGAGAATTTTAATGAAGAAACCAGCCTTGCTGCTAATTGCCTCGCTATTTTTGTTAGTGTCAGTTTTATACGTTAGAGCGATTCCTATCATTGAGATTGATAAATCTCTATCCTCATATATAACTACAATCGATAACTTGGTATTATTTGCTAATTTTTCAGACTCTGGGGTTGGCTTTAATGCTAATAACTCTTGCGAGTTATGTATAGCTGAAGATGGTGATTGCAATGTAGAATGGTCTACTGTCAATGTTACTACAAATTATTCAGCTGATTATTTAAGCGGGAATTGTTCTTATCCTTGGAACATTTCAAATGCAGACCAGCATTTTTATAACATTAGCTTCAGGATAAATAATACTGCTTCTACTACAGCGGTATCATCCAAAAGAATAACTCTGGATAGACTCCCCCCAATAATTTCTAATATTAATAGACCAGTAAATAATAGCGCTTTTAGTGTAGATAATTCAAATATTTCAAATAATATTTCAAAAGAATTAACATTTGCATATTCTATAACTGATGCATCACCACTGGCAAACTGTTCTTTAATATTCAATAACAAAGTAAATAAGACAGACTACTTCTCTATAATAATGAATTGGATAGAAATTAAAATAAATATTTCAACAACTATTGAAAGTATACAATACTATAATTGGAGTATTGCTTGTACAGATGCCGCAGGTTTTGAAAGCATAACTGGAACAAGAAGATTCACTTTAATTGTAATAGGTAATTTTTCAGGCGAAACAACGGATTTTACCCAAGTCAATATGTCAAGGATAGAGAACCTGACTTTTGAACAAGTTGATTCTGGCAAAATAAAATTTGCCGAAGCTGTAAGTCTGGATGGAGTATCAGATATTAGTAAATATATAAAAATCTCCAGCAATAGAATTGAAATAAACAGCAGCGCTATTCCGTCATTAAACAAAAGCTCCACACTTTATCTATATAATCTAACATACAATACAACCCCAAAAATTTTGAAAGATGGCATTGAATGCCCAGATACAATATGCAAAATAGTGAATTATTCAGATGGTACTTTGATTTTTAATGTTACACAATTTAGCACCTATACTACCCAAGAGGCGCCTGCCAGTAGCGGGGATAGTAGCGGTGGCAGTTCAGGAAGCTCTTCTGGCGGTGGCAGCTCTGGAGGCGGCGGAGGCGGAAGTGGTGGAGGCGGCAGCGGCATTAGTTATGTTTGCAATATGGATTGGCAATGTAGTGAATGGAGTGATTGCATTGATGGACTACAAACAAGGCAGTGCAACTTCGTCAAAGTTCCTCAGCATTCACAGGAAACTCCATGTCCCGAAGAATCAAAACCTCTGATAACTAGTAAAAAATGTGAAGTAAAAGAAGAAGAATCAATAACCGAAGCGAAGAATGCAAAAATAGAGCCTCAAGTAGCAGCACAAACGACTCAAACTTCTGGATTAACATTGAAAAATGAAAGTTTAAATCAAATTGCAAGAAGGGGTGCAACCCAGTTATTGTCAAAACTAAAGACCAGGGAATTTGTAGCCGGTACAACATTATTAGTAATTTTTGGATTTGGTGTAATCTTCTGGTATAAGCTTATATTTAAGAAAAAAAGTTAAATTAACTTTTTCACACCCCTCACAATCTCATCCACATCATACTCCGGAGTAATATCGCATTTCTCTTTGTAGCAGCAGACACACCCTTTTCTCGGCACTATCTTTATCCCCCTGTTGTATAATTCAATCTCATAGGGGCTTGTGGGGCAGAAAAATGCAACAACCTTCTTTTTCAGGGCAACTCCAATGTGCATTGCAAGGCTGTCAGAAGTTACCAAGATATTGCATAAATTGACCAAAGAGGCAAATTCCATCAATGAGTTGCTGCAGCCAGCATCAATTATTTTTGTTTTAATTAATTTTTTTATCCGCCCATTTCTTTCCTTTTCTTCAGGGCCGCCAAAAAGCAATAACCTTGCATTTTTTATTTTATTCAATTCATCAACCAACTCAGCAGCCTTTTCAATGCTTAGCTTCTTGTCATGCCATCTTCCCCCTGCACCTGTATTAATGCCGATAACCAAATCTTTTTTGCCTATTTTATTTTTTTGCGCAAACTCTCTGCCAAAATCAAGCTCCTTTTTAGTCAAGTTCAATATAGGCTCCTGCTTTTTGTACTTCAGCCCGAGCATTTTGTACATTATTTCCTGATACGTTTTTTTGTTTTTTGCCTTTAGGATATCAGCTTTTTTCTTCCCAAACCTTGAAATCAATCCCATGTCAAACCACAAGGCAGAGTCTTTTGTATAGGCTCTTTTATTATCTTTTAGGTAAGCCCCAACTAATTTTTTTGGATTTACACCAGAAGCAAATTCGCAAGCTTCATAATTATCATCCAAGCTTATGACTAAATCACATTCTTTTTCTTTTAGCTCATTTTTTGCCCCATTGCCAATCAAAAATATCCTGTCAATGAATTTATTGTTCTTCAAAATGCCAAAAGACTCTTTTTTGGTTGCCCAGCTAATATAGCAATTCCTGTACTTTTCTTTCAAGCCCTGCAATATGGCGGTTGTCCTCAGCACGTCCCCTATTGCGCCGAGCTTTATTATCAAAATTTTCATTCATAAAAAGAAATATTGGCTTAATTTAAAGGTTTCTGATAGCTAAATCTTTATAAACACCTGTAAATTAGGGCTTTTCATGAAGCTGAACAAGTCATGGCTTGAAACACTCATATTCATTGCCCTTTACTTATCGGCAATATACATCTGGACCCAGCCTTTGCAGAAAAACAGGCTGCCTTACGGAGAGTACGATGCAATATCCCATGTTGAAGTCGCTGATTATATGGCAGTCAATGACAAGTCGCTTGTGAACCTGCCCCATTACATTGACTTCAGGTACGGCACAGACAACATTTACAAGCCGCACACATTGTGGTACTACCCGCCATTCCATACGGCATTTGCAGTAATACAGGCGGTAGCAGGCGAAAGAATAGTGCCAATTTACATCCTCAATGCAGTTTTCTCAACAGCAATAATAATATCAGTGTATTTTGTAATAAACTCCTTATTCGGGTTTTTGCCTGCTTTGCTTTCAGCCTTGTTTTTAGTGTTCTCGCCTCTTGATTTCCTGCCTTTCCTGTGGGGGCAGTGGCCTGAAAGGCTTGCATATGCATATGTGCCTTTAATCCTATACTGCTTTTACAGATACTATACATCCTATGCTGATGGAAAGGAAAAAACAGTCTATCTTTATTTAACAGCAATATTATTCGGGATAAACCTTTACATGCACCAGTTGGCGGCATTTCACTCTTTGCTCGGAATAGCTGTTTTGTTCGTATTCCTGCTCATCAAGGAAAGAAAAGCGCCGTTTAATTTCAAGCACATTCTTCTGTGCGCCTTGATAATAATTGTAATGCTCGCAATCTTCCCATACCAGACAGGCAACACGTTTGCGCGCTTTGGTGTCAAGGGGGAAGAGGCAAAAAAGGGCTTCGGGCTTTCAAGGCTTGTTCACTGGGCTCCGAATCCAAAGGATTTCACAGGCTCTGTCCCGGAGTCATACTTCTCATTCGGGGAAATGCACGGCTTGTGGACTTTGCCTTTCCTGCTTCTGGGCATAGCTGTTTTGGCGTTCAGAAGGCAGGGAAATGACTTGCTCATGCTTGCATGGCTTGTCAGCCTGTATCTTGTCCTGCACCGCGACATAATCGGAAAGGCAGCATTTTTACACCGCTCGCTTTCAGCATCCGCGCATATATTTGCGCCTATTACAGCAATAGGGGCATTGTCTTTGGCGTCATTTATCAAGTCCAAATATAAAGATTATATCAAGTATGGCATATTCATAGTAATTGCTGTTTTAATAATTTCAATCAATGGAAAAAGCGCTGAAACATTAAAAAATGCTTATGCAGGGCTTGGCAGGATTACCCCATCACAATACGAGGCAAGCGAATGGGCAAGAGCCAATATACCTCCAACTTCCAATGTCTCTGTTGTCGGGGTTCCGGAGCCATTGTACAGGCATCTGCCGTGGATGGCGGTTTTCTCGCAAAGGCTAAACCGCTTTTTTGAGAACCTGCCAACAGCACAGGATTATCTTATGGTTGACTACACTGATTTAATCCTTCTGAATGACAGGGCAGGCATTGAAAAACTGAGGCAGTTTGAATCAAATGAGCTGAAAAAATATACTTTGCTTTATGACAAAAATAACATAAGGATTTACAGGCTAAAATGAAAGAAAACAAAATATTCATGGCAATAATTTTGGCTTTAACAGCAATATTCTTCTTTGCAGCCCTCGGAATAACAGGCTTAAGGACAATAGCAGGAACAATTTTGTTATTTATCCTGCCAGCTTATCTGATACTAAACAATTTTGATTTATCTGCGCAGGAAAAAATAGTCTTTGCTTTCTTTATAGGCGTCGGCATATTCCCGTCAGTTGTTTATTTGCTTGGCTTGGTAATTTCATTGAGGGCTGCAATAGCAATAACCTTCATTTTATTGATTGTAATTGCTTTCATGGCTAAGAAATACATGAAAAAAAGTTAAATTCTACTGCTTCCTAAAATTGATGATTATTCCTAAAACTATCAACACAGCAGGCAGAATTATCGTATGGTATTTTATATTTAGCCCTATCAAACCAGCATAATAGCTGCTGATTCCAATCACTGCAGCGCTTAATGCAATCCCGGCAATCAATCTCTCCAGAAACTCAAGCTTCTCATGCCAGTAAAGCATTAGGAAATAGCCGGGCAATGCAAACATCCAGAAAATTGCAATCACTGCCCTGAACACAACAAAAAAACTCTCATTGAAGTATATTATCTTGAATATTAAAATAAACAGCAGAAATAAAATTCCCAGTTTAGCCAATTCCTTTCTCATCATTTCAAAAGTTTCCTTCCTCAATGCAGTCGCCTCCTACTTTGTTGTTTTTCAATATGGCAACAATCTGATTTTCAAAAACCGGCTCGGATTTTTTTTCCACCAGTTTTTTTGCTATAATTAAATTATACTGCGCCAGCGCCTGCTGATTTGACGCTTTGTCAAAAACAAAATAGTCAAACCGGCATATGTCCTTTTTTCCCCAAAAATAGTCTTCAGGCACCTCGTTGTTATAAAGCCCGAATGATAAAAATGACTTTCTGTAGGCAATGCCCCCCCCTCCGTCTCCAGGCAGCTCTGTTGCATACTGCCTCATAACCTTCCTGCTGTTTATTGCATTTACAAAATCATTGGGGTCAACCTGAGAATGCACCCTTTTGGAGTTCCTCAGCAGGGCATCCTGGCTGTAGATGTCGCCGTAAAAGAAATAAATCTTTGCACTGCTTGGGGTATTCTCGCTCAGCCACCTTAAAGCCTGCCAATGAAATCCATCCATTATGCCCCGAGTTTCAAGCTTCTGGTAATGTGGAATAAAAGGAACATTAACCAAGCCCAATAAAAGCGCCAGAAAAACCGCACTTGCCAGGATTGAATAAATAAGATTCCAGTTCTTTATGAAAAATTTCAAAATATAATAGACAGCAAATCCAAAAAATACAGAGAGATAAATCGGCCATAAAAACCTCAATTGGAAAGCCCTCCAGTCAAACCCGAAATAGTTGCCGTAGCCCATCACCAGCATGCTTATGCCTGCCAGAAAAGCAGCATTGGTGTTTTTAATTGTGGCAAAAAAAAGCAGCAGCCCAATCAGGATGAACACCAGCAAAATCTTGAAATCTGCAAGGTAAAATCCCGGGTTGCCCTCCCATACTGGCTTTACGCTGAACTGGTACGGCTGTACAACAAACCAGCTGTTTAGGAAAATTATCAGATAATAGGCTGTTAATATCAATGCTAAAATCCCGGCAAATGCCAATTTTTTTATGTCCTTGGCATTGAATTTTTTAAGCAGAAAATTTGCCGCCATAACAGCAAGAATGAAAAACCCTGCAAAGACAATCTCAGAGGTATGAGTCATGATTATAGCGCTTAAAAAAATCCCGATGAGCAGAAATGATTTTTCTATGCCAATCCTGTGAATGCCCCAGAAGAGGGCTATGAGGAAAAACTGCCCGAGTATTGAAGGCCAGTGCCCCCATGCAAAGCCAAGGTAGTTTGGGTTTGCGAATATCAGCAATGACATTGGAAGGGCAATCAATGCAGCGTTCTTATTAGCGCCTCTAATTATGATATACATAAGCATTGCAGCTAAGGACGCAAAAAGAAAAACAATGAAGTATATTGCATCATAAACCTGCAGCCCTGACAGATATGAAAACATTACAGCCAGATGATAAATGACCGGGGGGTATCTTCCGACTGCGTTCTCAAAGCCATGCGATATGTAGCTTGCCTCGTATCTGAAATTGCCTGCGTCCTTTATTGCGTCAGCCCTGATCTGGTGCTGGAACGCGTCAGACGCAAGGTATCCATAAGGAAAATCATGCGACAGCTGGTGATTCCATAAATTTGCATTGCCGATGAGCAATAAGACTGAGAATACCAGGATCAAATATGCGTTTTCCAGCAAGCCTGAAAGCTTCATGTCAGCCAAAAATCCTTTTTTTCACAAGCGATAATTTCAGCCTTAATAAATACAATGGTATGATTATCCCGTCCCTTAAAAGTTTAACGTTGCTGATGCCCTTCTGCCTTCCCTTGTAATTGACAGGCACTTCGACAAACCTGTAGCCTTTGTCAATGCCCTTTATCGCAATTTCAGGCTCGTATGCAAAATGCCTGCACCGAAAATCAATGTCCCTTATTGCACTGGTTTTCCATGCCTTGAACCCTGCATTGACGTCTGTAAACCTTTTTCCAGCCAAAATTGACGTAAACCCCGAGACTACAAAATTAGCCAGCCTCCTCATTTTTGTCAGCGAGCCTTTCTGTATAGTGCTCCCCTTAACAAACCTCGATGCAAAGACAACATCGGCATTATCATCAAGAATCGGCTTTATCAGCCTTGGCAGCTCCTCAGGCGGAAACTGCGAGTCAGCGTCAACCTGCGCCTGCACAGCCCCTTTTGCAGCATCAACCCCTTTTCTTATTGCATAGCCCTTGCCCATGTTCTGCCTGTACCATACAACTTTGAGATTTTTTATGCCTGCCTTTTTTGCAGCTTCGGAAGTGCTGTCAGCGCTGCCGTCGTCAACTGCAATAATCTCGGCGTAAGGGACTATCTTGCTTATCCTTTTCAAAGTGCGGGCTATGTTTTTTTCCTCGTTGTAACACGCGACTATGACAGATAAGCTATGCCTCATAATAGAAACCTTTACTTGTAAACCTTGTCAAGCATTTGCCTGTTTTCCATCACCCATTTCAGGATGCTGTCCAACGCTGCTTCAGGACTCACTTTTGGCTGCCAGTTGAATGTCTTTGAAACCTTTCTTATGTCGCTTACATAAACGCACTGGTCAGCCCTTCTCGGTGTTTGCTCTGTTTTTATGGCGGGCTTTGAGCCGAGCTTTTTTTCAAGGTAATTCGTAGCTTCAATCAGCGACATTGTGTTTTTCACTCCCCCGCCGACATTGAAAACATCCCCCTTAAAATCATCAATACTGTCTATCTGCTTCATTACAAGCTCGCAGATGTCCTTTATGTAAAGCACGTCTCTCAGCTGCTTGCCCTTCCACCCTATGTAAGTTATCGGAAACTTGTAGGCAAATGCAATAGGCCACCAGCTGAACCATCCCTGCTTCGGCAGGCCCCACTGCCATTCTCCCCCAAGGCAGCTGAATCTGTTCACAATGATGTTCAGGTTGAATGCGTTTGCATATTCCTGGCAGAACAAGTCAGCTGTCAGCTTCGTCAGGCCATAGATGGAATGGTCATTACCGTCAATAGGAAAGCTTTCGTCAATGCCGTTTTTGTAAAGCTCGTCATCATACTCAAACCTTGTTCCAAGCTCTTTTGTCTTTATGGCATTTATCTTGTCGCCTGAGTAAACCTTGTTCGTGCTCCACTGGATTATCTTTATCTTGTTCTTTCGCGCAAGCTCAAGTATGTTGATGACTGACAGCGAATTGTTGGTGAAGTCAAAATAAGGGTTTTTGTAGCCTTCGATTGCAGAGGGCTCTGCCGCAGTGTTCAATATCAAGTCTATCTTCCTGTCAACATTGCTGAAGTCTTCATTGTTCCTTACATCGCCATGCACAAACTCCACTCCGTTGTCTTCAAGCACGGCTCTGGAAATCTCAGTGCCCCTTCTTACAAGATTGTCCATTGCAATGACATTGAATCCCTTCTTTTTCAGGAACATTGACAGGTTGAAGCCTATAAAGCCGCATCCGCCTGTTATCAAGACATTCATTTCAGCACCCCTTGAAAATCAATTAAGTGAGGCTTTTTCGAGCAATATTTAAATTTTGCTATATGATAAATTCACCTCACGCTCCCCACAATCCCCAAAAACTCCCTGTAATCAGAGTATGACTTCATCACGAGATAAGCCGCAATAGCAACCATCGCAATGATAATAATATAATAAATCATGCGCGATTTTTTGGTGAATTTATTGTGCTTCTTAAGGGCAGGAATGTACAAAATCAAAAACAAAGCCATTGCTCCAAAAATAAAAGCCAGATGCTCGGGAAAGAAAGCAATGTGGTTAAAATTATCGACAAAATTGCCCCCTTTATCGCAATTTTTCTGCCTTCCGACAGCCCCTAAGATTATATTGACAACATTATTGGCTGCAAACCTGCTTTTTTTGCATATCCTGTCAAATATCCTGCCATAGTAGTCAACCATTCTGACAAATGTTGTCTGGCAGTCTTTTATGTCTTTTAGGTATATCGTCGCAATATGTATGCTTGTTACAGGCAGATGCTCCATATTGGGCGCAATCAATTTGCAGTACTGCCCCTTGAACTCAGGAGGCATGCCCTCAAATGCCTGTGCAATCAAAGTGGCGCCTGACCTTGGGCCAATGGCAATCATGCTGTAGTTCTTGACATGCATCAGGCTTCTTATTTCAGCAAGCCTTTCCTCATTTGCCTTTGCCTTGGCTTCGTCAAGCTTCAGGGCGCTCCAGCCTGTTAAATTTGTAACGCCCAGTTTTGCCAGCCTCGGCCCTGAAAACTCGTCTATGTTTATCCTGTATTCAGTGTCAGATGCAACATCAAGCCTTTCCATGTCAAAATCAAAATCATAGCCTGTAAGCAGCTCGGGATACTCTGCAAGAATATTGCCATCCTGCTTTGGCACAAAATTAATTCCATATCCGACCTCTTTCTGGAAGTTTGAAATCCCGGTATCAAGCTTTTTGCCTATGAAATCATGCGCAAAAGGCAGTGGAACTATCGCAGGATACACAATGACAAGAAACAGCCCGCAATACAATGCAATTCTTTCAAAAGATGCCCTTTTCACCTTCTCCTTGAGTATTGCAAAAGTAAGTATAATAAACAGGAAAGTCAGGAAGTGGTTTCTGCCGAAATACAGGCCGCCAAAATGCTGGTGGTCGTTCAGCAGCACCCAGAATTCAAGTGCGCCAAGCACAGGAATCACGCTGAATGTCCTGATGAACAAAAGAAAGCAGAAAGCCAGCACAACATATACTATGAAAACAGACTGGTTTACATATCCAAAAGGAACCATGTCCTTTAATGCCTGCCAGAATGTAAGTACGGGCTCCTCAAGATGCGCGAATATTATGTACTTGAATATATTGGGATACATCAGCCTGAACAGGATTGAAAACAGCAGAACAGGAATGAATATTATGAAAATATTGGCTATTTTTTTGTACCTTATTGACACTTTGAAGCTCTTTGATTCGTTCCTTTCAATTTTTACCAAGCCAACTCTGAACGCATAGAACGCAGCTATTATCAGTATGGGCATCAGCATTGCGATATTGACATAAACGGCAATTGCGAACAGGATTCCTGCAGTTACCTCCTTAAATCTAAGGGCAGAATAATACAAAATATAAAATCCGAAAAACAGAATCATGCCGCCAAACGGGTAGTTGTAGGAGCTGCTCCATGGGTAAAGCCATGCCAGCACAAGCAGCCCGATAAAAGCGTAGTTTGGCTTTCCGGTTTCTTTTTTTGAAACCCTAGTCATTAAAAAGAAAGCAGCTATATACAGGGCTGTAATCATTATACCAGTCAAAATCTGGAAATTCCCAAAGAGCTTCTTGAAAATAAGCTGAGGCAGGTACAAAAAAGGACCGCCCTGCTCGCAGAACGGCTGCCCGCCGTACAAAGCGCCCTGCCCCATGTAGTCAAGGCACACATACCACATCTCGCGATACGAGCTTTTCCAGTCGGTAACATGGACAGAATAAACCAATAATGGAATGAGTGCAAGCGCAAATGCGATAGCTTCAATCCTCTCATATTTTTTATCGTCCATTTTTCCTTTTTAGGTAGAATGCTGCTATAAAATAAATCAGCACAATGATTATTGTTGCAGCAGTGATGGCTTTTCCCAGCTTAAAAGACTTTGGATTGTACTTGAAGATGATACTATCATAATTGTTGAGAAGTACAGCCGTTATTGCATTATCCGCCTTCAAAAGCCCGATTTCCTTTCCATTTGCAAATGCCTTCCATCCGGGGTAATGGGCAAAAACCTCGCTTAATACAAGGAAGCCCCTGCCTTTTGCATCAACCTCTACTTCATTGTTTGAGTATTTTGTTATCTTGGCTTCTGCATAGCCTCCCTTCAGCTTGCTTAATGCATTTTCCAGTTCCTCGCTCGACACAGCATTCTTTCCGCTTAAGATGTCAGGCAGCAGAATGCCGCCATTTTGGGCATACTCCCTGAGAATGGGAACGCTTTCCTGGCTTACAGAGCCCGGCGCTAATATAACAACATCAAAATTTTTTAAGAAATTAATTTCATAGCCTTCAATCCTTTCCTTTCCCTGCATTGCAGCAGTATTTTTCGGGTTGAATTTGCCGTCAAGCATTAAGGAGTAAATCAGCTGCCTTGAGGCATCCTTGTTGCCGACAACCAAAATCGCGTTCTCAACAAAATAAGCCCTCGGCAATAATTCAAGGTTCTCGTAAAGGTAAGGCCCGAATGCGTTCCACACAGCGCATTCCCTGCATTCTGCAAACTTCCCGGCAGGCTTGAAGTTCGGAATGTCAAGCTCCCTGTCGGATATCGCGTATTTCACGTTCAAGATGCCCAAAAGCTTGCTCGGCGCGTACTGATGCGCAACTGCCAGATAGCTGGCATAATCGTTGACCCATATGCCTCCGCCGCCCTTGGCTTCAGGTATTCCAAGCTGCGCATTATAGTTGTAGCCTGCGGCGCCGATAATCTCCTTTAGCCCCATGTTAATTGTCCTGTAGAAATCCTTGTCCTTGCTTATATGCGCCAATATTGGGATGTCTTTTGCGTCTATAACCTTGACAGAAGAAGGCATTTTGTGCAGTGAAATAAGCTCGATAATTATTAAAGCGACAACAAAGAGATAAGCTGCATTCTTGAATTTAATTTTGCTTAATTTGGTGTTCAAATTCTCAAAGCCATATGCAGCAAGCACTGACGCTGAAAAGACAAAAAGGACCATGGCCCTTTCAATGTGCCTCATCTTGCCAAACCCGGGGACATAGTTGTAGAACATTTCAGCCAAAAAAGAGCCTGAGGCAAGCATTATGGAAACAGCAACCACAATAAGGAAGAAAATGACGTTTTTGCTCCTATATGAAAAAATGCCCATAGCCAGCAGAATAAACGCGGCAATCCCCAACGCCCCTGAAAGCCCGTCAAAGCCTATATTTGAGACAAACACATGCCATGAGTCAGCTAATTTGACCGGATAGCCCAGGTATTCCGTGTATGAAACTCCGGCGTTCCTGTTTGAAATGCCTTCGAATTCCAAAGCCGGCAGCAATTTTATTGCGGCAAACCCGACCAATGCCAGCAGCAGCACGCTCCCGATTAAAAAAACCTTCAGCAGCCTTTTCAGGAAGCCTCTCCCTACAATGCTGAAAGCCAAAAAAATTCCTATCAAAAACCCGGTGTAAATAAAAAATATTATGCCTCCTGCAAGAACCATCATGGCAAAAAACAATCCTGCTATTATGGAGTCTGAAAGCCATTTCTCGTTTTTGACGGCCCTGTACACAAACAAAAATACAAATGGGATGAGCGCATAGCTTTCAAGAATATTCAAATGCCCTGAAATTATAAAGGAATGCATGAAGCCGTTGAGCATGTAAACCAATGCAGAGATGAAAGCAGCCCTGCTGCCTTTTTTGAAGCTTATAATCAATAAGTACATCCCCAGTCCGGCAAGGAAAAAATATGATATCACTGCAAGGTTCATTGCAAGGTATATGTTCCTGAATATCAGAATGAACAGGAAATTCAGGTCAAAAAGATAGCTCTCCGGTATAGCCATCAAAGGCTGCCCTGAGTAAAAATAAGGAGTCCACAAATGCAGCGATTTTTGGCTGAAAACCGAGTCCCTGACATTATAAGACAGGAATGTCATGTCGTTGATGTAATGTATGTTGTTCAGAATCCTGTTGTGGCTTAAAATGCTGTAAAAAAACAAGACTGACAATAAAAGCAGGATTATTATGTATATGTGCTCTTTGAGCAAAATCTTCAGCTTAGAGATATTCCACACCCTTGTCCTTTTCTTTCCATAACCCCAGCGCCTCATGCGACCATTTGAAAGGCCTTTCCCCTTTCGCCATCAGCTTTGAGAGAACGAGCATTATCTTGCCGCCCACATTGGAGCCGTAAAGCCTTTTCGCATTTGCCATTTTCTTGAGCAAGCTTTCATCTTTTGCTATGTGGGTTATCAGCTTCAATATGTAATCGCTGCTTATTGGCGGGACAAGAATGTTGCTTTTGGTATCAAACACCGTCTCAGGCCTGTCTGTGCTTATCCTGCATGTTAGGCACGGTTTCCCAATCAGGTTAAGCTCCTCCTGCACGCCGCCAGAGTCTGTCAATGCAGCCATGCAGTTTTTTGACTCGAAAAACTCCACAACATTTGAGTACTCGGGCCACACGTTTGTATGCAGGAAATTTTTTTGCTTTTTCAGCCTGTTTATCAAATCCCTCATCTTGTAGTAGTCAAGGGCGTTTCTTGTGGCGCTCATCTCTATGAAATTCACATTATAGCCCTTTTTTACAAGCTCCTGCACAGCGCCTATTATGGCTTTGAACCTTGTCGGAGTCAGATTTTCCCTTCGGTGTATATCCACCCTAATCCATTTTCCCTTTTCAAGCTGCGGAAAAACATCAAAAACGCTTTTCTCTGCTTTTTCCTTTCTTTTCAGCTCAAGCGCATCCACTACAACTCCCCCGACAACCCATATGCTGCTTTCAGGATAGCCTTCCCTGATTAAATGCTCCCTGTTGAGGCTTACAGGCGCAAATAAAAATTCAGAGCCTGCAGCAGAAGTGTAGGTATCCCACTGCTCGGGGAAAGGCTCGTTCCTCAGCAAAAGCCACTTGCCGTAAAACTGCTGGTCTATAAAAGTCTGAATGTCGACATTTTTGTAGCGCTTCATGACTTCAGGAGCCATTGACCTCAGCCCTGCTTCAACCTGTATTGCTTTTTCAACCCTTGAGAACATCCATGCAGCAGGCACAATCGCAGTCATTATCGTGTCGCCCAAAACAACAGGCACAACTGTAACCCCAGGCCAGTTTTTTTTCAGGTGCCTTGCAAGCCAGCTTACCTTCATCATCAATTCAGCGGACTTTTGCGCCAGGTCGCCCCTTATTGCAAGGTTGCATGCAACATGATTCTGCAGATTGAATTCTGTCAAGCCCCTTGTAAGCACATCATCATAATGCTGGTTGGAGTTGATTATGAAATTTGGTATTCCTGCCTTGTTCGCAGCCACAATCGAGCCATAGAATTTGTAGAAGCATGGCTTTGTCCCTATGACAAAGGCAAGCACCCATTTTTTCCCCTTGCCTGCCTTTTCCATCACTGAATGGATTAGCTGCTTGTTCAGGCTCAATGGAAGTATATGCGGCAAAAAATGCTCCTCTTCCTTAGCCTCGCTTCCGAACATCGAGTCATAAGCGTCTGTTACCGGAAATCCTTTTTGCTGTGTCATTTCCATGCTCTGGATTATGAAGAAGGTATTTAAAATTATCTACAGATAGGAGAATAAATAGGAAAGTTTAAATAAGTCAAGATTAGGGCAGTTCTTCAGGGTGGTTAGTCATTAAAAAAAGGGAAATACTGAATAGGCTATTTTCTCTAAATTTTGATATGCCCAATAATCTTGTTCAATTTATAATCAAAGCCAGAGGTGGTTTTCTATGAAAAAAATAAATCTATTTGTGTTAATGTTCGTGATAGTTGTTTTGCTGATGGCAACTGCATTAAGCCAGATAAGCCCAATAACCAGTGTAGTAAGCAAAACAAGCCAAGCAACTCCAACAATAAGCATTGAACAGCAAGAAACATGCACTACAAGCTTTTATGATGAAATTCAGCCATTATACGGAGACTGCACCTATTACAACAACTATACGCTGTGCTTGAACACCTCTGGGTCAAATACAGCTTGCTCTCCGCAGCAATCAACTTGGAATTTTCAATGCAAAACAGGTGAAATTACTTTTGCAAGGAACTTAACAGAATGCAAGCCTCATGATAAGTTTATTGTTTCAATCAATAAAGGCGCTGTAGTCGAGAAAAAAGAAATCGATTTTTCTCAATGGGGAGCCTGCATACAAAATACTGAAAACAATTGCCTGATTGTAACCTGCGTCTCCAATGAGGATGGCGCATTTAAAGGGCAGTTTACTGACTGCAAAGGCGGGAAAAGCTGCCAGAAATTTGAAATTTGTGATAATAAAGTAAGGGTTTTCTATAAGAATTCCAGAGAAGACTTTGTTGAGGAAGATCCTACTTTCTACCTAAGCAAATTGGCTCTGATGGAGGTGGGAAAATGAGAAAGGTAATTATTTTGGTTTTGGCATTGTTCTTCATACTTTTTATTTTCGATGTTAATGCTCTTGGTTTGAATAATCAATCAGCAGTCCCTAATATGAATCAAAGCAATCTTACGGGATGGTTTAGAATGAATGCAACAGGTGGCAGTCAAATTGATTATTCATCGCTTAAAAAATCTTTAACCATTACTGGGACAAACATTAAATATGCAGTTCCAGACTCTTATACAACGCCAAATGGCTCATTTGCTTTCTTAGACCATACAAATCAATATATGACGTCGCAAAATAATTCTAATGACTATGGTTTTGCGGGGGATTTTTGCGTTATGGGATGGGTTCAGCATGATGTTGATTTTGCAGCAGAAGCGCCAAGTGAGCAATGGCTGTTTAATTGTATAGACAAAGATAATTCAGCAGGAAGACCTCATTGGGGAATTCATAGCGAGTCACCAAATGGATATATTAATCTGCAATATAACACAGCCGATAAAATTTTTAATGGAAATAATACCTTTAGTGGCGGATGGCATCACCACACCTTAAATTTAAGAGGAACAAATTTAAGCTACTTGCGAGATGGGGTATTATTAGCAGCTACTACTATCACAGTCGCTGACTTGCCACCTTGTTTATTCCATATTAATGTCCAATACCAATCAGGTTCGCATGTAGGAGGCGGTAAAAACCTAAACTTTTCTGATGTTGTTATATTAAGCAGAAGCTGTGCAGTAGATACTGATGTAATGTGCATGTATAATGGAAGTAATTGCTTAAATGTGACTATAACCCCAGACACAACACCACCTACTATAACAAATTATAGCGATCAAGGCTCTTCATGCACAAACTGGAATACAAATCCCTCAAATCCTTGCAGCACTAGCGATACAACGCCAACGCTTTACTTTAATACAAGCGAAGCTGCATATTGTGCTATAGCAACTAGCAGCTTGAACTATACCCAAATAGGTAGCTTGAGGAATTGCACGTCAGGAGAAGGCACAATTGAGCATGCATGCGATTTAAAACCGGAAGACGAGATGGTTTATGAGGATTCTATAGCTTATCTAAGCTGCAAAGACTCTTCTGGAAACATGAATGAATCTGGGAAAAGCACAAGCGGTCCTTTAAGTTTAACAATAATGGGGTTAGAGACAAGCGGAGATTCAGCAATAGGTGCTGGCATTCAAAATGCCTTATTAAGTGGCTACACTAACTACACAGAAGTGCAGATTTATGCCAGAAATCTATCAAATGGGCAAACTAAAGGAACTTTCGATAGAATGGCAAAGAAAGGCAGTAAAGCATGGGCATTTAACTATGTAACTAAAGGAGAGCAGCATGTGAATATGTTTAATCTGACTCCTGTGCTATATATTTTAGAGATGTCAAACATAACAAGCACAAACATAACTAAGACTATAGAATTAATGATTAATGCAACTAAGTAGCTGGAGGTGATTCAAAAGAGGTGCCAAAAGTGTCAAAAAACAAAAATGGCGAGTTGAGTTTGGTTGCATTACTTGCCTTGCTCTTTGGCGCTGTTGTTTTTGTAAGTGCACAGGTGCTTAATTCTACGGATAATTCCAGTTTTATAAATTTAAATGAATCAATTAATTTAAATCAAACAACAATAAATGAAACAGCAAATTTAACTATTCCAACAGAAAATATTTCTATAAACCAAAGCACTAATTTAAGCTTACTGATAGATAATTTAACTACGAACCAAAGCATCAACTTAACATTAAATAAAACAACAAACATAACATTGCCAGAAATACCAATAAAAAATTTAACAAAAATAGTCGAGTTAAATAAAAACAAGCTGAATAACGAAACTGAAAAATATCTCAAAAATATTAAAGACAAAAAAGAAATCAAGAATTATATAATTAAATTCAAGGATTCAATAGATGAGAATGAATTGGTTAATGTTACTTTAGAGAAGAAAATTGAAAAATTTAAAGTAACTAAGATAAGAGGCGAAGCAGAAGACATAGAAGATTTGATTGAAGACAATGAAATAGAGTTTATAGAATTGGAACAAGAGGTGAAAGTTTTAGGTGACAATATCCCATTTAACATTAAGAAGATTAAGGCTGATTCTGCATGGAATTCAAGCAAGGGCTCTAATGTAAAAGTTGCTGTTTTGGACACTGGAATTGGAGCGCATAATGATTTGGCTGTTGCTGGGGGAGTTTCGTTTGTTGACAACGATTATTTTGACAGCAATGGTCATGGCACATCGGTAGCTGGGGTTATATCCGCTCTATTGAATGATGAAGGATTGGTAGGAGTCGCTCCAGAAGTAAGCTTATATTCCGTTAAGATAATGCAAGGCTCTATAGGAGACTTAAGCAACGCAATTGCAGGCATTGAATGGGCTATAAATAACAGCATGGACATTGCAAGCATGAGCTTCGGCTTCAATTCTTATTCCCAAATATTTAAGGAAGTCCTGCAGGAAGCTTACAATAACAATATTGTTTTAGTTGCCGCATCGGGAAATGAAGGAACAGACAATATTTTATATCCTGCAAAATATGATACAGTCATAGCAGTCGGAGCAGTTGATTCAAATGACAATCTTGCTTCTTTCTCGTCTTATGGCTTTGAGCAGGAATTAGTTGCTCCGGGAGTTGACATTAATTCAACATCATTAAACAATCAATACTCTGTTTCATCAGGCACTTCCATGGCTGCCCCTCATGTTGCAGGAGTTGCAGCCTTGATTAAATCTTTTAATAAATCCTTAACAAATGAGCAGATAAGGGCAAAATTAAGGAATGACGCCTTGGATTTAGGACAATCTGGAAAGGATGATTTATTTGGGTATGGATTGGTGCAGGTTAAGTTAAATACAACAAATTACACTTTCATAAGAGAAACATACTATTATGAAGTCTATAACATAACAAATTACTTTAGCGATCCAAATCAATATCAATTATGGAAAACAGCTAATGGTACGGTTGATGACGTCGATTTTGCAAATGGTTATTATTGGATTAAAATATTCAGGGATGGTAACCAATATAAATATCTCTACAAAATAAGCGAAAATCAAACAATTAAATTACTTTCTGCATCTGCCGTATTGCATGATGATTTTAGTTTAGATGGTTCAACAACAACTGATGGCAAAGTTTGGCTCAATGGAGTCTTAAAAGTACATAATTATGACCAGCAGGCAGGCTTAGATGCAGAATGTTTTGACTATGATTCGGATTTAAGCGGCGTACCTGATTTTGATGAATGCAGATATAAAAATGCAACTGCAAAGACAGATTGTGCTACTTTTTCATCTAGTTTTGGCACAACTTCTAGCTATAGAGCTTTCTATCAAGTCTGCAATGAGGGTGGTTCAGGAGATGTTTGTCAGGAAGGTGGCATAGGGATAAATCATAGCATAGCCAATACCTCCCAACAACTATTTCCAAGGTATGCAGAAGTTGTTTCTTACCATTATTGTGCTAGTGCACAAGACCAAATAGCAACATCAGACTCACCAAGTTATTATGTATTTGACATAAAACGTTCAATATGTGAAGGAGCTTTAGCCTATCAAATACAAGGAAGAGGCTCTATAACTGGCAACCCACCAACAGACGACTGGGTTAACTATGCTAATCCAAGCTGCTCCTCAGGAACACGGTGTAATCCTGATTTGACTGGGCAAATAGTTTCATTCAAAAATCAAGTTGTACCTAACCCATGCGTTTCTTTGTGCAGCGGAAGCATTTATGCTGTGTCTGTTGATTCTAAAGGCAAGCCAAGAGAAAATGATATAATCAAAGTCAATAATCTTCAAAATGGGACTACAAACAATAATGGGGAGCATAAAATAAACTTCACAAATGCTGCGTGTGGCTTAAAATACAATATCTCAGCTTATTGCTCGCATAACGCTTCTAAATTATGCACTCCTTCACAAAAGCAATCATCTTTGGATTTCCAAAATGACAACGACACAATTATTTTTGACTGCAATATATGTGTTAACTCATCTGACTTATTTATTTCGTTAAGCGATATAAAAGTTAGACAAGTCAATGGCAATATTTATGGCATTAATGTAACAATTCATACTGAAAATATTAACTCAAATGTTAATGTTACAATTAGAGGTCAGAATAAAAATACAGGATTAACTGAAAGAGAAAATAGCAGCATTGTACCTGTATCTAACACAAATACTACAGCAGAAATTGTAGTAAATCTTGATACTACAAATGTTGATTATTTAAACATCTATGTTGACCCAAACAACCAAATATCAGAGCCTAAAACTAACAATTATGTTTTAAGACCTTTTATTAGAAATCCCGTAAAGGCTTATTTGGAAGTTAAAACAGGTTATGATAAAGCTGACCAAGCTATAGAAAGTTATTTGGAGCTATTTATCGATAAACAACCTTCTTTATCTTCAAATTATCTGAACATAATAGTGGGAAAGAATGGTGATACTTTTAAAGATAAAGTAAATCCCTATACTTCTAAAACTATTGGTAGAATGCAAAATCCTTATTTTTTTGATGGTAAGTCAATCAAATATAATAACGCTTATATTGGATATACACCTTATATTGGGATTGCAGGAGGTTTCTGGAACAAAGATGACTTTAACAGAAGATATGTTGTAGCTTATGGCAAGGAGATAGAAGGTGATATTGCCGCTGTTAAAAAGCTGGTATCAGCGCAATCATTATTTTTAACAGAAGGAAGTTCTTCCTTTGATGAGAGAACCATTATTCTAGATAATTTTGATGTGACTGGAATATCTGTGATGGACTTATTCCATAGCATTGAAAACAAACCATTCTACAATCAAAGAGGAAGCAACAACTTTAAAGCAGTTGTTGAGAGAATATTGAATGACAATAATTTTGAGATTGCTATTAAGACAGTAAAAACAACAGATGGTACTTCTTATGGGCAAAACACTACTTTAAGACTGAAAAATGTAAACACAGATTATTCTGCTAACTTTAAAGATGCAATTGTAAAAAATGCAAAACCTGTTGTTTTAGCAAGAGGGTTATGGAGCAATCTTTTAACATGGGAATCTTTTGGCAAAGAACTATCTTCTGACCCAGAAAACGCAAGAGATACATGGTTAATAGAATTAACAGGAGGTCCTACACAAGATTGTGACACCTGTCCTAATTACAAGTATGAGGATTTGGTGGATTATTACTGGACTGCGTTGATTGCCGGTGTAGAGAAGTATTCTGGGCAGAATAAACTTGATTACGCTGGCTTCAGTAATGGATGTAGAGTGGCATTAGATTCATTAAAGAATTGGTCTGCTGGAAAGAATAATGCAGGATATTATTTTGATACTACAACTGGAAGTTACCAGTTGATGGATTTGGCTAGTACTCCTGTTGATACTTTTGTTGGAGTTGGGTGTCCGGGGGCTTTTATAAATGAATCACTTTATTCTAAATGTTGGGGGAAATATGCGAATCAATTAAGGCAAAAGTTAATTTCTAAAAATCATATTTCTCCAAATGATGTAGGGAAAGCTCTTCTTGAGGTATCGTCGAGTACCGATTTAGAATGTAAAACGGCAGCTGGAATCTTATCCTTATCCGATGGCGCAATATCTTATAATTTAGCAGATAAATACCTTAATTTTATTGAAAGTAACTCTGACAATCAACTAGGAAACAATATTAATGTTAATAGATTTGTTTTAATTAGGGGAACCACACCAATACCATATGGAAATATATTTGGTATTCCATCAATTTATTTCACCAAAACAGATTTAGTAGTTACAAAAGAAGATGAAGATGCTATATACTCTAATGTAAATTCAAATCAAAAGTTCTATTATTTAAGTATAGGTGCTCATGCTGCTCCAGTTAGTTTACTAAGTCTTGCTGATTCATTTATAACTAAATCTATTATAACAGATTTAGTAAATGGTAAAAATAGAACTAGTTATGAGTTTTTATTGTTAAATAAAACAGGGTGAAAAAATGGAATTAATAAAAAAAATAAAAAAGAATTCTTTGGTTGATACTATTAAATTTAATTTTTTATTAGTATTATTATTAGGCGGTTTACCACTATTAATAATTTATTTAGAGACTAGAGTTTTGTTAAACCAATTTCCATTTAATTTGAACTTATCTTTATTGATTATATTAATATCATGTTTTGAATATAAATTAAGAAAAATTAGTATATTTTTTAGTGGATTTTTATTTGTTATATACATTATCTTAATCTTGACTTTACTACTATTATCACTTTTTCAGTTTTTTTTAGGATTGGTAATTTTGATACCCTTTAAGTGGGGTTAAAAAATGAAAGCCAAAAACTTCATCAAAAAACAGAAAATCTATTTACTTTACAATAGATTGATCAATCAAAGAATCCCCAACAACCAGACATCAGAGCCAAAAACAAACAATTATGTTTTGAGACCTTTTATTCAGAAACCAATTCCGGCTTATCTGGAAGTTAATACAGGATACGATAAAGCAGACGAGACTATTTGAGAATGATTAATAAATTAATAAAGCCAATATTGTACTTAATTGTCTTATTTATAACTATACAAGCAGTTTCAGCAGCTAACATGACCGTTCAACAACTTATAGACTCATTTGATTATAACTACTACAATGGAAACTTAAATGTCACTAATCAGACAGACTATATGATTGATAAAAATAGCAATGGCTTAAACGACACGCTAATAATAAATATAACAACTAATAATGCAACTTCAGATAATTATACTTTTATTGTAGAAATAATAGATAAAAATATAATTTTAATTAATGATACTACAACCTACATTAATTCAACAAACAATTACGCTATTATCAGTTTTAGTACAGAAATTTTATCACAAAATAAGTTTAATTATACTTTAACAATTAATGATATTAATGGAACTTTGATATTCAGAAAATATAAAACTGAAACAAATACTTATTTGAATTACGAAGCAGGTACAAACATAACCAAAATAACAGATGAAAATATAAATAACAATTTTATCAGAATTAATTTAACAATAAATTCAACTCAAGTGATAACCACAAACATAACCGTCACCTTAGCTTATAACTCATCAAAAATATCAAAAACTGAAGAAAAATCATTAATCAATGGCTTTCAAGTAGTTTCCATAGACTTTGATAATGAAACAATAAAAAGCACTCATTATAGTAGCAATTTCACTATAGATACTATTGTTATTGGCAACAAAATATTTGATTTTAATCAAAATACTTCAATTTATAACTATGAAGATTTTGCAAAAACTTCTTACATTAAATCTATTACAGACAGTAGACTAGACACAAATGCTAACAACTTGTCAGAATTCTTAGAAATCAACTTTACTATAAATGTCAAAATAGCAGACACTTATAACATAACTTACGATTTATATGACCAATTCAATAACTTTGTTATAAGTCTTAATAAAACCCAAACTTTAGCCTTAGGAAATCAGACAGTTCAAACCTTGATTAACGGCTCTGAAATCTATAAAACTAAAATTAATGGTCCTTATGTATTAAGCTTTGCAAAGCTTGCCATAGGCAATGACACAAAGGATATAATCTTTAATGCTTACACTACAAACCAGAGCTTTTACACTGATTACGAAAGGCCGCCATTGCCGGATTTAAAAGTAGCTATAGAGATTATATTTAACCAAACAACTAATACAACCAATGTAACTATCAATTTAAGTAATATAGGCAATGTTCCAGCATTTAATGTATTTTTGGAAGTATTTGACAATATCACTTATAACAATAACAGAAGCTTGGCATTTTTAAGTGCTGGTGAAAATATAACTTATAGATTTAATGCAACAAATAGCTCAAATACTTCTCTATTCACAGCTATTGCTGACTTTGACAATCTGGTTGATGAAAGCAATGAAAGCAACAACATTGCGCAGAACACTCCTCCAACAGTTGTTTCTTTGGCTATAGAATCAATAACCGCAATGTACACCAATGGAACATTAAAAATCTTTGAATTTGTTATTTTGAACGATGGAGATACAGCAGTTACAGATGTTCAATGGTGGTTTGATACAAATAACAGTTATGTAATTAACAGCACTTCAAACATAAGCTCTATGGCCTCAGGAGAAAGAGCATTTGTTTACTTGCAATACAACTTCTCTGATGAAGGCAGCTACAATGTAAAGGCAAATGCAACTGGATTAAGCCAGTCTACAACAATATCATCTTCTTTGAGTTCTACTGTTGGTGTAGGAGATTTGGCAATAACAAGCTTCAGCGCTGCTAACATTGATGTAACCAATGTAATATTTGAAATACAGGCTCAAAATAATCTGCTGCAAAACCTAACAAATGTAAACTGGTCATTGACAACAGCAGAGGGGAGCATCATAAACTCAACCCAGCAATTCACCTCTATAAAGCCGAATGAAACAGTATTCATATTTGTAAACTATGACTATGGCAAAACCGGAACATTCAACCCCATTGCTTCTGTTACAAACCAAACATATTCAGATTCTAAAACCATAACACTAGACATAAAGCATATACAGGCTTATAATTTAAGCGTTGTAAATGAATCAGGCAGCAAAAGAATCTTCGAGTTTATAATTAGAAATTCCTTAAACACAAATTTGACAGGAGTCAACTGGACTTTTGACACTAAAAACAGCAATGTCATAAATGCCACTTCAAACAGCATATTGCAGCCGAGCGAGCAGATGTTTATTTATATTGATTATAATTTCACGGCATCTGGGGTGTTCAATGTTAATGCTACCACCAAAAACAATACTTTAAGTGATTCAAAAAACTTAACCATAACGATTTAAAAATGAAATCAAAACACATAGTGGCATTATTGCTTTTTTTGGTTTTTGTGCAAGGGCTTTATATTGCCGTTACTAAATCCAGGACAATTGACGAGGTAACCTTTCATCTTAATTCAGGCTATCGCTACCTTACGACAGGCATTTGGGACATTGGAATAAACAACCCTCCCTTGACTGCGACTTTGGCTGCTTTGCCTTTATTGTTCGTCAAGGACAAAAGCAAGTTCATTGATTTTGACAAGGGCACGCAAATTGATTATATCAACAGCAAGCCCGGCTTATTCCCAAAAAATCTCCTCATTATAGCAAGGCTCATCCCATTGCTCTTCATGGTTTTGCTCGGCTATTTTGTCTTTCTCTGGGCAAGGGACTTGTATGGGATGAAGGCAGGGCTTTTTGCATTGTTTTTGTACTCATTTTCTCCAAACATGCTGGCTTTTGGAAGCCTTGTCACAGCAGACATTGGGGGAGCTTTGTTTATTTTCCTTTCAATGTACACTTTCTGGAAGTACATCAGCAACCCAACAAAGAAAAATCTTGTTATCGCTGGAATAGGCTTTGGTTTGGCGCAAATAACCAAAATGCTTTCAGTTTTTTTAATCCCGGCATTTATCCTGTACTGCCTAATGATTTATTTTTTCAGGGATTTTAATGCAAATTTTTTGTTTAATTTTCAGAATAAAAATACAAAAAAAATATCCGATATCGTTCTGTCTTTATTTATTGTTTTTGTAATAGGCTTGCTGATAATAAACACGGCATACCTTTTCAAGGGCACTTTCACGCCGTTAAGCAAATACAGCAAGCAGGAATTCATGAGCTCCGCTTTCAGGAATCTTTATGAAAATAATCTAGTCAATTGGGTTCCAATCCCGTTGCCAAAGCAGTATGTGCTGGGGCACGACCAGGCCCAGTGGCAGGCAAAGGACGAAGTAAGGGGATTTTTCTTCTGGGGGAAAATTGCAGAGAGATTCAGGAGCTATTACATCCTGCACCTGTTGATAAAAACACCGATTGCAATTTTTGTTCTCATCTTTTTGGGGTTTTTATATTTCAGGAAGCTCACAATCCCGGAGATATTCATGATTTCATACATTTTCCTTATACTTTTCATGCTTACTTTTTTCAGCAAGCTCGCCATAGGCTACAGGCACGTGCTTTCAGCCTATCCTTTGCTTTGCCTCTTTTCAGCCAGGATACTGAAAGAGGGCATCCCAAAAAATAAAATTGTAACAGCATTAATAGCAGCCTCGGCTTTATGGTACTTGGCAAGCTCTTTGCTTGTGTTCCCCCACCATCTTGCCTATTTCAACGAATTCACAGGCGTGAAAAACGGCTACAAGTACACAATCGACTCCAATCTGGATTGGGAGCAGGACTTGGACTCGGTAAAAAAATACGTGCAAAAAAATAAAGATGTTTTGGTTGATCCGGGATGCCAGCCTGTCACAGGCAGAATACTTGTCCCTGCAAACAGCCTCCAGTTCCAGAAATGGGTTTGCTACCAATGGCTCAAGCAGAACTTTGAGCCAGTCGATTACATTGGGTATTCGTGGCTTGTTTACGATGTCAAAGGCAAATGGCAGCAGACTGATAAAGGATTTGTTTTTGTAAAAGAATAATCACTTCCAAAAAAACTTCATTCTCAGCGCCTCAAAAATAACCTTGAAATACTCAGGACCCTGCCTGAAATAGTTCAAGTTTGACTTGCCAAATTCCCTTTTATGATAGCTTATGGGAATCTCTGCAAGCCTGAACCCTGCAAGGTGCGCCTTTATGGGAATTTCTATGTAAATGCCGAATGTCTTGCTTTTCAGCCTTATTTTTTTTACAACTTCCCTTTTGTATGCCCTGTATCCTGATGTGAAATCCCTGATTGGAAGCCCTATAAGAACCCTGAAAACAAAGTTGAACAAGCCGCTTATCACAACCCTGCCCAAAGCCATGTCAGCTTTTCCGCCTTTTATGTATCTTGAGCCGCAAACCATGTCATAGCCGTTAAGAAGCCCAAGAAATTTTGGAATTTCAGAAGGGTCATGGCTCAAGTCGCCGTCCATTGTTATAATCACATCGCCTTTTGCATTGCCAAGCCCTTCCCTTATTGCATAGCCGACCCCTGGGTTTTTTGTCCTGTTTACAATTACAACCTCTTTTATCTGCCTTTTCAGGCTTTTCAGCATTTCAAGGCTGTCGTCAGTGCTGTTGTCATTTACAGCTATAATCTCAAATTTTTCATTTGTTTTTTGCAGTGCAGAACAGGCGCTTTTCAGCAGCCTCACCAGATTTTCAGATTCGTTATGTGCAGGTATCACAATGGAGTACCTCATTTTTGCTCCAAATCCCTGTAAAGCATTCTTATTTCCTTCAGCAGGTCTATGACGACTCTTGGCTTCGGCAAATTCAGAAACCTGCCTTCAAACACAGGCTGCCCGAATCTCCTCGGGTAGTGCCCCACCCCGATTTCCTTTATCTTAAAGCCTATTGCCCTTGCCTTTGCCAAAAGCTCTGTTGTTGCAACCCCTGTGCGGCATTTAAGGCTGATGCTGTCAATAACCCTTTTGCTCACCAGGCGAAACGCGCAATCCAGGTCGCGCTCTTTCACGTTAAACAAAAGCCGCATAATGGCATTGTAGATTCTTGACACTGCTATCCTCATCAGCGGATCCTGCCTGTTTATCCTGTACCCGGCTATAATGTCGTACTTGCCTATGTAAGGCACAAATTTCCTGAACTCGCCAAGGTCAAACTGGTTGTCGGCATCAGCATAAAATATGTACGGATATCTCGCATTTTTAAAGCCCATAATATTTGCATACCCTATTCCCTTCCTGTCCCTTGGCTGCACAACCAGCCTTATTTTTTTGCTTCTTTTTGCCAGCCCTTTCACCACATCTATCGTGCCGTCTGTCGAGCCTTCATATACAACAACAAGAATCTCGTAATTATTTGCAGCTTTCTTCAGGACTTTTTCCGCAGACTCGGCCAATTTTGGGATGTTTTCCGCCTCGTTATATGCTGGAAAAAACATTGTGATGTCCGGCTTCATTTTAATCAGCAAACCTGTATTTGAAAAGGTAGTATATTGCCTTGAGCCCGTCAATCCATGTTATCTTTTTGCCCTCGCTGAATTTTCTCCCGAAAAAGTTTATCGGCACTTCATGTATCTTATAGCCTTTCTTGAGCAGCTTGGCTGTTATCTCAGGCTCGAAGTCAAACCTTCTTGCCCTTAAATTTATGCCGTTTACAGCTTCCTTCCTGAAAACCTTGTATCCTGTTTCCATGTCAGTTATATTGGCATTGTAAAGCAAATTAGTCAGCAGCGTCAAAAGCACGTTCCCGATATAGTGGAGCTTGTACATTTTTTTGAGGTTCTTCCTTATGGCATTTATCCTTGAGCCGTAAACAACATCCGCATTTCCGTTTATTATCGGCTCAAGCAGCCTGCCGTATTCCTTTGGGCTGTACTCCAGGTCAGCATCCTGGATAAGTATAATGTCGCCTGTTGAGTTGCTGATGCCTGTTTTAACCGCAGCGCCCTTTCCCATGTTCTTTTTATGGAAGAGGATTTTTACATGCTTGCCTTTTGCCCTTCTCAGCATTTCCCTTGTGTTGTCTGTTGAAAAGTCATCAACTGCAATAATCTCTTTTGCCATGCCTTTTATTTCTGTATTTTTTGCCTCTTCAATAACCCTTGCGATTGTCCTTTCCTCGTTATAAACAGGGACTATAACTGACAGCTTTGGCATACACAAGAAAAACCCCAAAATGTTTAAAAAACTATTGATTTTCGGCTTTTAGAATTTTATTTATCAAGCTGGTTGTTGAGTGCCCTTTAAGCACTGGAATCAATGCAACCTTCCCCCCGTTTTTCTCAACAACATCTTTTTCAATGATTTCATTCAGCTTATAGTCGCCAGCCTTTGCATGGACATTTGGCTTTATTTTGCCCAGCCATTTTCTTGGGTCCTTTTCGCCAAAAAGAAAAACATAGTCAACGCTTTCAAGCCCTGCCAGCACCCCAATTCTTGATTTCTCGCCGTTAACCGGCCTTTTGTCGCCTTTGATTTTTTTGACTGAAGCGTCAGTATTAACCCCGACAATCAGGACATCACCAAGCCTTTTTGCAGCTTCAAGGCATTTTACGTGCCCCAGGTGCAGTATGTCAAAAACACCATTAGTTGTGACAATTTTCTTATTCTGCCTTTTAAGTTTCAGGGATATATGGGCCAGCTGGCTGATTGTTTTTATCTTATTTTTTGTCATTTTCAATTATCCATTGTGCGGCATCAACCAAGTCCTTTGCAAAATAATCGGGAGTTACCTCATTTTTGTGCTTTACTCCGTCTCCGGTAAGCACGTGTATAGTCCTGCATCCCATGCTTCTTCCCATCTCAAAATCGCTTTTCCTGTCCCCTATGACGAATGACTTCTTCAAATTAATGCCAAATTCCATCTCGGCGTCCTTCAAAAACTTTGTCTTTGGCTTCCTGCATTCGCAGTTGTCCTCGGGCTTGTGGGGGCAAAAATACATTTTTTCAATCTTAATGCTGTGCTTTCCAAGTTCCTTAAGCAGATGGCTGCTGAACTTGTTAAAATCTCCCATAGTAAATATGCCTTTTCCAAGCCCGGCCTGGTTTGTTATGATAAAAAGCTTATAACCTCCTAATAGCCTCAGCCCCTCAGCCGCATTTGGAATCATCCTGAAGTCTTCTAGCTTGTGGACATAGCCCTTGTCCTCAACCAATACGCCGTCCCTGTCAACAAAAACAGCCGATGTCATACGCTCTCAATTTCCATTTTTATCTCTTCGATGCTGACAGAAGCAGTCCCAATCTTCCCTACCTTGATGCCTGCCGCAATGTTGGATATGGTGGCTGCCTCCTCCAAACTGGCTCCTGAGGCTATTGCAAGCGCTATTGCCGCAACAACAGTGTCTCCGGCTCCTATAAGGCTGTAGACTTCCTTTGCCTTTGCAGGTATGCTGGCGGTTTTCCCGTCCAGACCGAACAGGGACATTCCTTTCTCGCCTCTTGTTATCAAGACATTTGTGTTAAGGGTTTTCACCAATTTTTCCCCCATTTCAGCCACAGATTCGTCGCCGTCTTCTATTCCCGTCATCTCGCTTGCCTCGGCATTATTTGGAGTAATCAAAGTTACATTTTCATACAGGTTTTTGTGCTTCGGCTTTGGGTCTACAATTATGGCTTTGCCGCTGCTTTTGGCCTGCCGTATCGCTTTGCTGCAGACATCCGGGGTTATAACACCTTTTGCATAATCGGATATCACAACAACGTCCACGTCCTTTATAGTCCTTTCCAGGAATTTTATTATTGAATCTTCAATTTCCTTGTGCACGTGCTCTTTCTTCTCGTAGTCCACCCTTAGAAGCTGCTGGCTTTTGCCGATTATCCTTATTTTTTGCGTGGTGGGCTTGCCCTTGTCAAGAAAAATGCCATCTGTGTTAATGCCCTTCCTGCTTAATTCCCCCAATAAAATGTCCTTTGCATCATCATTTCCCGCAATTCCGGCCATAAAAGCCTTTCCTGTAAGCGCTGAAATGTTGCTTGCGACGTTTGCAGCCCCCCCTGCCTCGTAAGTTTCCCCCAATACATTCACAACCTGTACAGGCGCCTCGGGGCTTATCCTTGACACGTCCCCCCAGAGGTACTTGTCGAGCATTATGTCGCCTATCACAAGTATTTTCTTGTTCTTGAAATTCTCCAAAATTTTCAGCAGCCTTTGTTTCATTTTGTTTGTAATGGAATCACAAGCGGGTTACCTTCTTCTCCTAAGCATCTAAAGGTCGCTCTCGTGATTTTTATTTTTTTATTTCGTCAGCAAATTATTTTTATCAGCTTTGTTTATTACGATTTTATCGGATATTTTCAACAATTTTCCTGTGCAGTGTAGGAATGGTTTTTTCATGCCTCTCAATTATTACAAATCCTTCCCCTCCAAGCGAAGTCGGCCTCTGGACGACATTTTCCCTCGGGCGGTAATGGTTTATCATGTCAAAATTTGCAGCCGTAATTTTCTCGACTTTAAATCCAAGGTTTCTTGCGATTGTAAGAGCCTTTAAAAAAACCTCAGGCAGCACGACTGCCGAGCCTGCATTAATGATAACACCGCCTTCGAGCCTGCTCACACTTTCAGCAAAAACCTTAAAGTCGTGGTAGCTTGTCTTTCCGATGGCAGCGCCGTCGCAGTTCGGGTGCTGGTGTATTATGTCTGTGCCGATTGCAACATGCACGGTTGCCGGAACTCCAAGCTTGTAGGCATTGTACAGGATGCTGTACTCCTTATTTGGCAGGTTCAAGTCGTTTATTTTCTTTCCGATTGCATAGCCCATGCCATAGCTGTTTTTTGCGCCTTCTTTTATTGCTTCATTCAATGTCCTTCCTGTTTCCTCTGTCATTCCGAATGTGCCGTCCTCGATTGTCTTTTCAACATACTCCGATGTTTCTCCTATGAGCGCAAGCTCAAAGTCATGAATCGGGACTGCGCCGTTCATTGCAATATGCTTTATAATCCCTTTTTTCATCAAATCAATTATCAAAAGGCTCATGCCGACTTTTACGACATGTGCGCCCATCATCAGAATTATCTGCTTTTTGTTCCTGTAAGCAGAAATCATTTTTTTTACCAAATCATCAAATTCTTTTGACTCAATCAATATCTTGGAATTTGCAGGCTTAACTAAATCACTTAGCTTAACCTTATTCTTTCTCTGGTTTATAGAGATTGTCTTTATTTTTGTGAAGTCCAGCATTTTATTTCCCAAACAACTCCTTTTCAGCCAATTCGCATATAATATGCAAAATCATGAGATGAGCTTCCTGAATTCTGGGAGTGTTTTCAGATGGAACTATCATTTCAACATCAGATTTATTTTTCATTTTTCCGCCATTCTTTCCAAGAAGCCCGATGACTTTAATGCCAATTTTTTTTGCCTTCTCGACAGCATTGATTATGTTTTGAGAATTTCCGCTCGTGGACAAAGCTATAAACACATCCCCCTTGTTACCCAAGGCTTCAATTTGCCTTTCAAACACGGCATTAAATCCATAGTCATTGCCTATTGAAGTTATCGCTGCCAAGTCAGCTGTGAAGGCAATTGCAGGCAAACCTTTTCTTTCAAGCTTGTACCTCCCGACAAACTCTGCGGCTATGTGACTAGCTTGTGTTGCAGAGCCGCCGTTGCCTGCCAAAAGGATTTTTTTTTTATTTTTTAATGTTTTAACCACTATTTTTGCAGCCCTCTCTATTTGCGGCGCCAATTCTGCGCACATTTTTTTTGTTTCAGCGCTTTCCTCAATCATTGCTTTTATTTTATTCTGCATCAGCAACACCTTAGTATGAATATTTCATACTTTAATTAAAACTTATATTTAAACCTTTCGATTTTTTAGGCATTTTTAGTCAATAAAATACAAAAGTTTAAATAGTCATACTTTCTACTACTTTTTCATACCTAATACCATGGCAAAGCCAAAAATAGCAATATCGCTTGACAGCTCACTGCTCAGGCTCGTTGACTCAAAGGTGGATGGCTCTGTGATAAGGAGCAGGAGCCAGGCAATTGAGTACTTCCTCAAAAAAGGGCTTCAGGAGCAGTCTGTAAGCGTAGCAGTCCTTCTGCTCAAGGGCGAGCATCAGCCAGTTGCACTAAAGGTGGTAAAAGGCAAGTCTTTGATAAGGCAGCAGATTGATTTTTTTCACAGGCACGGCATAAAAAACCTGTACATAATCACGCAGCACACCAAAAATACAAACCTGCTTTTGGGCGAAATCTCAGACGCAAAAATAAATGCAGAAATCATAGAAAGGCAGGCTAGAGGAAATGCGGATGCATTGAAGTCCATAAAGGAAAAGATAAGCGGCAGCTTTGTTGTCATGTCGGGCGACACTTACAACGATTTTGATATGCTCAAGATGATTAAAAAGCACTCTGATTCGGAAAAGCTTGCAGCAATGGGCCTGATGACAAGGGAAAAGCCAAGCAGCTACGGCACAGCAATACTTGACGGGGACCTGATTGTTGATTTTGAGGAGAAGCCAAGGCATTACTCAACCAATATCGTCAATGCCGGAATCTATATATTCAAGCCCGAAATATTTGAATTGTTTGAGAGCGTAAGCAGCCTCGAAAAAGACCTGTTTCCCAAATTGGCGAGAATGAAGCAGTTGGTTGGATTTTTTACATATGGGGAATATATGCATTTCGGTGGTTAATTCTGATTTAATAATTAAACAATGTGTATAGCTATCTCTGCCTTATTTCATCAAGAATAAACTTTTCTTCCCCAATAAATCCAGCTAAAAAAAGTCTTAATCTGTCTTCTAAAGGAGCATTAGAAGAAACAACTACTAATTCATCAGCTTTGCCCTTTCCTGTTGGAAAACATATTCTAGGCAGGTTTTGTATTGAAAGATCGAATATGTATGGAACTGGCGCATACGCTCGATATGGTCGCTCAGATAAGTCAAAACTAACTCCAGGATATTCTGCATTTTGATTAATTCCAATATAGCCTGGTTCTATTCCCAGTTTTGCTGGGTCTGCTTTTCGAGTGGAAAATTGATTTGTCTTAAGTTTTGGGTGTATGCCTCTCTTAATCAGCGCTTCAGCCATCTTCCTGAAATCAATTCTGTCATTATAGCTTACAACTCCAATTGCCGGATGCCCATATTCTATTCCGTCAAGTTTTATATCAGATGCAAGGGCAAACTTAAGTTGTTCCCCAAACTCTGTACCTGTTACTTCAGAGCACTTTCTGATAGGGTCTGTTTCTGGAGCAACCGCCTCCAGTATTTTAGAATAAGAATATACTCTAAAACCCAATCCCAATCTTTCAGCCGATTGTTTAGCTTTTAGTGCGTACTTGCTGGTTGGTTGAACTTCCATTTTACTTTCTAAAAACCCCACACATTTAAAATATGAAAGAAACTAGAATTTATAAATCTATCGTTCTGTAACTACTTATTAATGGTATTTTATATATATTTTAAATCACTTTCTCCACTTCCTTCAGCACATCATCAACGCTGATGTTCTTCATGCACTTCTGGTAGTCGTTGGAATTCCTGGGATACAGGCAGTCTGGCACTTCCCCTTTGTGCACGTTAATGCACGGGCTGAACTCGCAGTTGTAGCCCTTGTACAGCCCGATGTTTCCCTTCCCGTAAGGCCCGAACCTCACAGGCAAATTTGGCCCGAACAGCCCGATAGTTTTCACGCCTTGCGCTGCTGCAATATGCATTGGCCCGGCGTCATTGCCTATGAAAAGGCTGCACCTGCTTATGAGGCAGAATAACTGGTTTAATGTAACCTTTCCGGCGGCATTGATAGTTTTTTCCTTGTTCTCCATGTTTTGCTGTATGCTGCCCACCAGACTAATTTCGCCGGCATTCCCTATAAAAATTACCTTCGCCCTGTGCCTGCTTATTATCTCGTCGCAAAGCTCTGCATACCTTTCATACGGCCACATTCTTGCTTTTGCCGACTCGGCAGCCCCCGGGGCAACACATACAACAAAGTCATTGCTTTGAATTTTATTGTTTTTTAAAAATTTATCAATGAAAGTTTTGTCATTTTTAGAAAAATTTAGCTTGTGCAGTTTGCTTGTGTCATAAACAATATTAAGAGTTCTCGCCAAGTCCAAAAACGTCTGCACAGCATGCTGCTTGTCGTTGTACCTGACTTTGTCAGTGTACAGATTTGCCCTTGAGCCGTGGGAATACCCTACAACCCTTTCTGCCGCAAAAAAAGAGATAATTGCCGATATATTGAGGTATTCCTCCATGTCCACAGCCAAGTCGTACTTTTTTATATTTTTGAAAATAAAGTTAAGAACTGAAAACGGATTTGGATTTATCAGGCAGACTCTGTCAATGCTTTTGTTGCCAAAAAAAACGTCCTTGTTTCTTGCGGTTGCCAGAATGGTAATCTCGGCATTTGGAAAATTCTTTCGCAGGGCTTCAAGCGCAGGCAGCACCAGAACTGTCTCGCCAATTCCCCAAAGCTGGACAACTAAGATTTTATTTATCTTTGAACTTTCAATTAACTTCTTTTTATTAAACAGTGCCAGAAAGCTGCACAGCAAATTGCCTGCATGCCTGTCAATGAATTTGATTAAAAATACCATAATATTGGTAGGATAAGAGGCTATTTAAACTTATACACCAAAAAAATCTTTTTATTTCTTCCTGCCCTTAATCGCAATCTCCCTTACGATGGACTCAAGCTGCTTGCTATTCTTCTTCGCAACAGTGTATGTATAGAAAATTGCCAGAGTCAGAAACAGGAACCCGGTCATCACAAGGAAGTCAAGCGCCCTGAAGAAGCCCAATGGCTTTATTACAGGGTCCAGTACAGAAGGGAATAGCGCAATAACAACAAGCGCAGCCCATAAAAAAATCCAAAACACAAACTCCTTTGCATTAAACTCTTTTCTTTTGTAATTCAGAAAAGAGTAATACAGCATGAACAGCCCAAACAATATCCCTGCTATCTGGATTCCGAGTATTTTCGCCATTTTGCGCTATTTCCCGTTTTTGAAAAGTTTCCACCAAAACATGTTCAGCACAATTTTCATGCCGTCTATGACAGTGGTGCCTTTGTACTTGTCAGAGTATATTGTCTCGATGGGTATTTGCACATATTTTAACCTTTGCTTTCCCGCCCTTGTTATCATCTCGGATTCCATCGAGTAGTCAGGTGCGTTCCACCTTATTTTTTTGTAAGCCTCTCCTGAAAAAGCCCTGAATCCGCATTGCGTGTCATTGAGGCTTATGCCGTACAATGCCTTCACAACATTCGATATGAACCAGTTTCCGAAGCGCAGCACAAAAGGCATTTTCCTGCTTGCCTTCCTGTAGCTGAATACAATGTCATATTTTTTTAATTTGTCCGCAAACCTCGGAATGTCTTCAGGGTTGTGCTGCGCGTCTGCATCAAGCGCGACAATGCGCCTGGCGCCTTTCCTGACAGCATAGTCGCAGCCTGTTTTCAGCGCAGCTCCTTTGCCTAAGTTTATCACATGTGTAAGCACTACTGCACCTGCATTTTCAGCGGCATCTTTTGTCTTGTCTTTGCTGCCGTCGTTGACAACTACAACTGTGCCTGCATACTGCCTTGTCTTCCTGATTATGCCGGCAATGCTCTTTTCCTCGTTATAGGCTGGAATCACAGCCCAGATATTGCCTTTTTCCATTTAAGAATTGCCTGCAGCGCTGTTTATTGGCTCTGTGGCTTCGCTGCTCTCTTCTTTGCTGATCTTCTCTAAGGTATCGGCGTAATCCTGCACTATTGTGGCATTTCCGCCTTCCCAGTCTACTTTATACACATAAATATCTGTTTCAAGCTGGGAGCCGGGAAATACAAGCTGATGGTCAATCACTTTGAAATATTTAAGCCCGTGCCCTTTCATGTAAAACATTCTCGTGAACATGCCGCCGACCAGTTCCTTCATTGACAGGATGCCTGTAATCTCATTCTCGCTTTTCGGCACTAAGGTTATTCCAAAGTCAAGCGTTGCGCCTTCAAACTCTTTCCTGAAAAGCCCGTCTTTTGACGTGAACGCCGCCGTCTTCGGCCTTACAATTCCCTGCTGCCCGATTCCGAAAACATCATAGTTGCTTAAGTTCACCTGCAGCCCGTTGCCGCACACATACATTTTGGTGCTTTTGTCATTCCTTACACAGTCGGTTAATCCTGCATAGCTGGGCCATGGCGCAATCCATGCATTTGCCTCGTTGTCGCTTTCTATAGACTGGACTTCAAAATAAATATTCTCTGCCCTCTCTTTTGTGTGATTGAACTTCCTAATCATATAGCTGACAGCCTCCTCCTGCGGCATTTTTCTCGCATTCTGCCAGATGTCAGCCCTTTCAAAGTTCCAGCTGCCGAAATGCCCCCATACCCCGCTTTTGCCTATCATGTCGTTGGATGCAATAAAGTACGCCTCTGGCTCGCTGCAATGCGTGAATGAAAGTATCTTTTCAATATCCTTTGAATCCAGCTTGAGAGCTTTCAGCTCTTTCTGTGCCTGATTCCTGTCCAAAAGTATAACCTTGTTTAGTATCTTAAGCACCTTGTGGGAGTCATTGGTGATTTCAAACAGCTTGTTGAATGCATTGTCGCTTCCGCAGTCGAGCATCCTCAGAATGCCAATAGCCTCTCTTTCATCGCTTACCATCAGCAGCTTGCCAACCCAATGCGCCGCAGTGGCAGTCTGGGTAGTGCCGTCAAAAGTAACCCTTCTCCCTGTAAGCGCCTTGAAGTGGTGCCCGAAGTCCCACCACGACGTGATTATGGCATCTTCGCCTGAGTTGTTCTTTATGGTGCTCAATGCATTGTACCATGCGTCATTGACTATCGGTATGTCAGAGCCTGCAGCTGCAACTGCCCCTTTTATGGGGTTGGCAAAAACCAGCAGCAACACCGCAATCAGCATTCCGCTGCTTATTATTTTATGGATTTTGAATTCCTTTGTCAGCCATCTGGACAGGTGTGTATAGCTTTTTCCGATGGCAACGCCCAAAGCAACACTGAATGCAGGGGCCAAAAGCAGCGTAAACCTTACGCCCTTGATGCTTGCGAACATAGTAGACACAATCCAAAGCGACAATAGTATGGGAAGCTGGAAATCATAGGAAGAGTCTTTTTTGTAAATTGAAATCGCTATTCTGGCTAAAACAGGCAGCATTATCCATGCCAGCAGCGTGTATATCTTCAACGACTGGTATATCGGAGGGCTGCTGCCGAAGCTGATAAATAAAATCCCGTAGAAAACGGCAGCTCCGATAAAGTACACAAAGTCAGATTTTTTTATCCCCTCGCTTCTTGATATTGAAAGCACAAGCCCCAGAAGGCTTATGAAAAACAGGAAAATGCCCCCCATGGAGTTTATTATGTTGTTTATCGAGCCTTCGTTCAGCTCTGCAACGGTTGTCAGCACATTCGGCCAGAATGCAGTCGGTGAAATCACAGGCGCCTTGATTGAGGTAAAGCTGAAGGGGCCTGCAAAGCTGCTGCTGAATGTATGCCATCCTGAAAACAAAGTTACAAATGCGGCAGTTGAAATGAAGTAAACTATTCCTGCAAGCGCCATTCGCCTTATGGCCGGGTTGGATAAAGCAGGCTTTATGCTTTTGGCTGCAAAAAAATCAGCCAATGCCAGATAGGCCAAAACGGCTGCAGCAGTGGCAATCAGGAAGTCAAAAACATACCACCACCCGCTCCACGTCGAGGTAAACATGCCTGTAAAAAATCCTGCAAGCGCAATCCCTCTTATTTTTTTGCCGTCAATCGCCTCGATGAACAGCCATGTCACCAAAAGAGGGAAAAATACAACCCATGCGTCGCTGTCGGCATGCCCGAACAGAGTCCTGCCGAGAAAAGCTGAATTGACTGCCATCATGACGCCTGCAAAAAGCCCCCCCATGTTGCCTGCAATTTTTCTTGTGATCAGGAATACGAGCAGCACGCATAATGCTGAGATAAAAATCGGGTAGTAAAACAGCGAGCGCATAAGCGTCAGGTCCGGCACAAGCAAATGCAGCGCCTTGTAGGAATAAGCCAGGAAATAAGGGTGGAACATGTCAGGGAAGACAAACCTCCCGTTTGGGGCGTACTGTCTGGTGTCAAACGGCCTGTTGTCCTTCAGTATGTCGCCCGGATGTCCGTGCTCAATGATATTTTTTGCGTACCTGAACCAGTAATACGGGTCGATATCCGGCATGTAGTTTCTGTTGTTCTCGTCCTGAAAAAATGACTTGAAGTAAGCTGAGGTCTCCCTGATGCGCTGCTCAATCTGCTGGCTGTTCTGGCTTATCGCCCTTTGAAGCTCTGTGTCAACAAGCGCATTTTTGTTTGAGTCAGGCAGATTCGGGTACTGCTGGTCAATCGAGGCCCTTATCTGCGCTCTTATGGAGTTTACCACGCTGTCTGCAGCCCACCTGTCTGTCATTGGCAGCAAGCCCGCCTGCATCCTGATATAGACTGAAAGGATTATCGGGATAAGCGCTATGAATATAACGCCGTATTTTTTGAAGAAATCTGCAACCTTGCCCCAATTCACCTGTATGTCATCGCCGCCTGCAGCCTCTTTTTCTTCAGATTTGAAAAATTTCTTTATTTTGCCAAAGTCAAATGACAGCTCGTCATCATCTTTTTCCTTTGCCGGAGCATGGGCATCTTCTGTTTTTTCGCTTTTGAAGAAGTTCTTCACCCTGCCGAAGTCTATAGTTATCTCTTCATCATCTTTTTTGCCCTCTTTTGAAGACTCATCCGGCTTTTTTTCCCCTTTGCTTTTGAAGAAACTCTTTACTTTGCTGAAATCTATCGAAAATTCTTCATCAGAATTTTCGGAGATGTCAAAAATCTTAGATTTTTGATCACCTCGCAAATCTCCGATTTGCTTAGTGCCAGAAATCTTTGATTTCTTAGCATCTATAGTTATCTCTTCATCTTCTTTGCTTTCCATAAGTTCAGACCACCTTTTCGGAGGGATAGAGTGCGTTTTAAAAGCTTTTTGTTAGGCAAAAAGCATTTTCCCGAATAACAAAAACCTCGGCTCCTTGAGAAGAAGGTTTGCAACCAGCGGTATTGGAGAGTCCCTGTCATATTTTTTCAATATTTTCCTTACTTTCTCCTGGGCCATCAGTCCAAGAAGCTTGTCGTAATCCCTGTCGGAAAATTTGTTCAGCATATTCCTTATCATTAAGTGCAGGCGGAGTTCCCTTCCGGAATGCCTTCTAAACTCTTTGTTGTAGTCTTTGTTATTTGCGATGCAGCCGCATAAAGTTTGAGCAGCTTTAAGAGACGGAATGATTCCGCCGCCTGTAGTTGCCTTGACTTGAGTCGCAGCATCCCCAATCAGGTACACATTGCCTTTTTGTATTGGCTTTTTTGGATTGTACAATGGTATTAATCCCGATTCCCAACAAAGCACATCTTTTTTGCCTGTCCTTTTTTTGAGAAACCTGTAAAAGTATTCCTGAGCGTTTTCAAAGCAGCCAATGCCCAATCTTGCAGTATTTTCTGACTCTGGAACAACCCATCCGAAAAAATTCGGAAAATCTGAGCCGAAATAAGTCTCAAACGCAGTTGTGTCCATTGCAAGCTTTACTTTTGCCTGCATGCCGATATAGCTCCTTGCCGGGTTGATTCCTGCTGCCTTTGCAACAGCAGAATAAGGGCCGTCTGCCCCCACAATTGCGTCAGTTTTTATCTCTTTTATTTTGTTGTTTTTTGTGTTCCTTGCTTTTATCATATTCCTGCCGCCAATCCCGATAAATTTATGGTTTAATAAAATCTCAGCGCCGGCATCCTCGGCCATCTCTGCAACGAATTTGTCAAATTTGTCACGCCACATTACAATTTCGTCAACGTTCACTTCTATCCTGTTGCTTTTGCCCGCTACAATAACTTTGTCCAGCTTTTCTGCAATAACCTCATTTTTCAGCTTGAAGAATTTTTCAATTGAATGCGTGACTATTCCGGTGCATTGCACAGGGCTGCCTATTATATTATGCTCTTCAAGAATTGCCACTTTTTTGCCCTGCTTTGCCAGCAAATAGCCAAGATAAGAGCCTGCAGGGCCTGCTCCTATTATTGTTATCATGCATTTTGGTAGTTGTTTTTGGTTTATATATTTTGGTTTATATATATAGTGCCGGGTGGTTTTATGGGTATTGATGCAGGGAATCCGCTTTTCCCAATAAATGTAACTACTATAAAATAACGAAAACTTTAAAAAGGGGTAAGTATTACTGCCAGAGTATCACATACAAGAGTATATAATAAGAGCGGGGGCAAATGGCTAAAAAACTATTCACTTTAACGGCATTATTGCTTGTTTTTGCATCTTTATTTAGCGGTATTTCTTATGCAGGCACATCAAGCTTTTCAGGCTTTGACGTGTCAATTGACAGGGTTACAGCCAATGGCAATGTCGTGACAGAGTCAAGAAGCAACCTTATGGATGATGCAAACGCATTCTCAGTCATAGCCGAGTTTACAGCCGTGAGGGCGCTTGACGACGGGCACGTGGAAGCAGTTTTGAGGGGGAGACAGTCCGGCGATGTCGTGTCAGATGCAACAGGCACTTTTGACATGTTTGAAGGGCAAAACTCCATTGTATTGCTGAACCTTGTCCTTACAGACGGGCTTAAGAGGGAAGACGAGTTTGACTTGACTGTAAAGATTGTCGACATCAGGGGAAATTCAGAGCAGAAAACCTATGGGATAAAGACAAGGGATACAAGGACAAGAGGCAGGCTTGACGTTTCAATAGACAGGGTATTTGTAAACAATAAGGTTGTTGCCGAGTCAAGAACCAATTTCATAGAAGAAAGCAATGATTTTGATGTTTTGGTTGAATTCACAGCCCTTGAGGATTTGGAAGACGCGCGTGTTGAGGCGATTTTGAAGGACTTGAGAAGCGGCAATGTTGTTGCAGACGCCTCTTCAAATTTTGACTTGAGCCAGGATTCAAGCTCCTCGATTTTGCTTAGCCTTGAGCTGCTTGACAAGCTTAAGGACAGCAGCTCGTTTGAGCTGGCTGTAAGGATTGCAGACGCTGAAGGAGATTCAGTGCAGAAAGTCTATGGACTTAGGATGAAAGATGGCAACGGCAATGGAGTTTCAGGTGGCGGCAGTTCAAGGAATTTGGACATTTCAGTAGACAGTGTGGAAGTTGAAAGCAGGGTTGTTGCTGAAAACGAGAACAATTTTGTAGTCATAGGGGAAAGCAAGAAGGAGCTGGACCTGAGGGTAAGGCTGACATCGCTTGAAGACATCGAAGACGCGCATATAGACGCTGTTCTGGCTTTTGAAAACGGCGATGTTGTGGCTGATGCAACAGCAGTCTTTGACATATCTGAAGGCGAAAATACAGTCAAGAAGCTCGAGCTTCCGCTGATTGGCAGCTTTGAGCAGAACAGCTTCAAGCTTAAAGTCAGGGTTGTTGACGCTGAAGGCGATTCAGAGGAGAAAGTGTATGGCCTGAAGATAAGCAAGAAAAGGTTTCCTTTCGTTATAAGCAGCATCTCATTGAGCCCTGAAAGCAATGCAGAGGCCGGCAAAAATCTTATTGCAAAGGTAAGGTTCAGGAACAGCGGAGTAGTGCCTCTTGACGGCGTGAATGTAAAAGTAAGCATTCCCGAGCTTGGAGTTTCAGCCTCAAAATTTGCAGACAGCATAGAGGGATTTGGCACAGAGGCAAGCGAGGAGTTCGTGCTGAAAATACTTGACAATACGCCTACTGGAACTTATACTTTGAGGTCGGAGGTAACATCGCAGTTCGGCAGCGAGAGCGAGGTAAAGGAGATTCCTGTTTTTATCCTCGGCAAAGGCGATCAGGAAAAGCAGATTGTAAATGACAGGCTTTTAATCAACGTGCCGGTGCTGAAGCAGAGCATGAAAAATGACGGCACCGAAGCTATATACCCTATAATGCTTACAAACAATGGCCCTGACGCAAATTCCTACACGCTGCTGCTTGACGGCGGAGACTGGGCAGGATTCAGGCTTTCAGACTCAAACACATTTGTGCTCGAGCCAAAAGAGTCGAAAACAATTAATGTTTATGCTTCCGCAACAGCTGCTTCAAAAGGCGAGCAGATATTTGTGGCAACCATAAAAAGCAATGACAGGGAGCTGAAGCAGATCCCGCTGAAAGCCAATGTTGTTGAGGGAAAAGGGCTGTTGGCAGCCAACCTAAAAAATATACTTGGGGTGCTGCTCATCGGCTTTGTGGTTTTGCTTGTCGCAGTAGCCTTATTTTTCGGCGTCAAGAGGCTTGTGCAGGGCAGCGGTTCAGAAGAGGAAGCGCAGGAAGAAATGCAGGCTTATTACTGACTGTGTCAAATTTAATTTCATGAATCAGATAAAAAAGATGCTGGTGCTTTTCGTATTCTTGTTTTTGATTAGCCGGGCTTATGCGCAGGACTTCTCATTATCCCCAGGAAAATTTTATGGCTTGAAGCAGGGCGAAAAAAGCATTGATTTTGAGCTTTACAGCGGCACTTACAATATGTGCCAGAATGAGGAAAAATCAATCCCGATAATGGTTGTAAACAAGGCAAATATCGGCAGCAGGTATTCTTTGGATGCTGCAGGCCCGGGCTGGGCAAGCCTGAATGCCAATGAATTTGCATTGCCAAAAAAGCAGAGCGGCGTTGTATTCCTGAATTTAAATCCCGGCAGTGATGCAGAAGGTAAATACAGCATAAAAGTAAATGGCGCTTCTTTGGCTGGAAATATTGAAAGAAGCCTTGCCATTGACGTAAGCGTCGAGAAATGCCACTCACTGAGCCTGGAGCTTGAAAAGGGCTATGACAGGGTTTGCGGCGGTGCAGTTAAAAAATACACAGGAAAAATTGCCAATGAGGGCAATGAGGAAAATGAGTTTGAGCTTGGCATCCAGGGGCCTAACTGGATAAGCATGGATGAAAATAAATATTCCATCGATGCGGGCGGAAGTCGGAAATTTGAGTTCAATGCGGATATTCCTGCAGGCGCAAAGGGCGTTTTTGACGTGTTTGTAAGCGCCGCAATAAAAAGCCTGCCGTCGATAAAATCGGAAAAAAAATTATCCATTGAGGTTGTGCCGAAATACGGCTGCTACAAGGCTGATTTTGTTTCAGATTCAAAAATAACAAATTATTATTCAGAAGAGTACATTTTAATAAAAATAAAAAATGATGGAATCAGGCAGGCAGGCTACAAAATCAGTCTGGAAGCTCCTGACTGGGTTTCTGTCGATGCCAAAGAAATTGCTGTGAACCCGCAGCAGTATGGCGGCGTAAACTTGCATTTAAATCCCGGCAATGATGTTCCGGAGGGAACATATACAATAAAGATAAATGCCAATTTTGGCGATATTGCGTATTCAAAGAATATTGATGTTGTTTTGAAAAGAAATAAGTTTGCAGATGTAAAATCATTATTTGTTTATTATCAATACTATATTTATGTTTTATTGCTTGTTTTAGTCATTTTGTTTATTCTCAGGCGGCAAATAAAAAATAAGATAAAAACATCGTATAAAAATTATCGTGTAAGAAAAGCAAGATTAAAGGCTTTGAAGGCTGCCAGGGAAGCCCGGCAGAAAGCAAAGGAAGCCAAAAAACCAGAGTTCAAAACAAGAAAATTCAGCCTGAAATGGTTTTTGATTTCATTAATTGCAGTTTTTTCATTGCTGTTTTTTTCAGCATGGAAGTTTGATTTTCCATTCTCAAAAGAAATCCTAAAATATTATTACCCTTATTTCATCACTGGAATTTTGATTTCTTTGGCAATAATCCTGCTGATAGAATTCTACAGGCCGCTGTTTAGGGCTCTGGAAAAAATAGGCAGAAGGAAAAAATAAGTGGGGACGTAGGGATTTTCGCTTTGTTTCGAACCCTAATTTCGGCTCTTAGTAATTTCTTACTAAAATCCACCGGTATCACCTTCAGTAATTCATCGTCTTGCGACTCATCGCTCCAATGCTGGAGCCGGTGATAATAGCCAGGCTGTACGGATTGCTCCTTTATACGACGTCCCCGAAATAAGATATAGTTTTAATTGTCGTTATTTAAAGATTGTTGTTTTTATTTGTAATGCAATCACAAGCGGATTACTTTAATCACGCTGGCTTATAAAAGTCGCTATCGTGATTTTTAATCTTTTATTATCCAATTTTTATCGCTCCGCTTTTTGTTTGATTTTTATTCGTTATTGAATAAATTTTTATCAGAGTCATTTTTTTCAAAACTTAATTCGATCCCCAATCTCCGTCCTTGTTTTTTTAATAACGCCATTCGGCAGTTCTATAGCATACATCGCCCTTCTCCCTGATTTATAGAATGTAAATGGCTTGAAGTTTTGTTTTATATCAACTACAATTTTGCTTTTGTCTAGAAATAAGACATCAATCGGGTAGAATACAAAAACCATGTGCAAAGCAATTATTTTTTCCCTGCCGAATTTGAAAATCAATGCCTTATTTTTCTTCCCGAGAAATTCTTTAGAATTTCTGGGCACAACAAAATTCTTGAATTTTGTGTGCAGAGAATTCTTTGAATTCTCTCGCACCAAAAATCGTTTATCGATTTTTGATTGTTTTGAGAACATCAAGCCAAGTGATTTTGAGAAAATATCACTGCATAGTTTTGCATCACTTGCAATAATCTTATTTTTTGTCTGGTTCCTTATCATTTGCCAAAAATATTTTCCAAAATAGCTGTTTGGCTATATAGAGAATTTTGAAATATATCAATTTTGTCAAAATTCTCTAAGAGAACTTTGAATGAAATAGTGGAAATAATGGATTATTCAAAGTTCTCTATATTTATCCCTTAAATGTCAGAAATTTTTACCACTTTTATTGAGTGACTAATAGTATTTTCCCGTCTATATTTCAAAAATTTCTGAGCATGCTCAAAAACCATTGGGGTAGTTTGCGATAAGCAAAATTACTCAAATTTACGACTAATGGTTTTTGACATAGCGAAAAGTTTAAATACAATTTCATTTTGTCAACCTGAAAAGGGGGTTTGGTGTTTTCAGGCATAAGCTTGGATGGAAAGCTGGCTGTATATAAACTATATGCCTAAAGCAAAAGATTTAAATATATGCTGCCAAACCAATAGCCCTTAAATATACGCCGCATAAAGAGGAGTGAATTAATGAAAAAAGAGGAGACTAGGAGTTTGTTTAATTCTCAAGACGGCAAGATAAATATATTGCTCTTATTCTCTATTTTATTGGTTTTTGCTTTTATGATGTTTTCTG